>NZ_JBXWNG010000005.1:0-327987 GCF_059610245.1 Ruegeria sp. YTSA075
GCCTTCCGAGCAGAGCCATAGTGGGCGCGCCGCTTTTTGAACCAAGGACGGGCTGACCTGGTATCGGTATCCTAGATGGTGCTGTCAGACAAATTCGAACCAGTCTCAGCTAGGCCAGTAGAGCTGTCCTTTATTCGGCACAAAGACCGCGCCACTCGGCAAGAGCGACGGTGCGTGTCAGCTTGAAGGTTTCTCGGCTAGTAAGCGATCTTTCCTGGTTGAAGTGGTTGTAGACAGAGGAGTGGACGGAGGCGAACTTCTGCAAACTTCGCATGCGCCTGAAACGTTGCATGGCGCGTTCGCGTCTTCGAAACGGGAGGTGTGAATTCTCAACGCGGTTATTGAGCCACCTGCCCGTCTGCTGTTTTTCGGTAGCCCCAAGCTCTCTGAGAGCGGCCCGATACGATGCGAAGCGGTCCGTCACAATCTCTTCCGCACAGCCATGGCGCTTCATCAATTTCCGGAGGAATTTCAATGCGGCCTGCTTGTTTCGGCGTTTGGTGACGACTGCTTCCAGCACTTCGCCATCATGATCTACAGCCCGCCAGAGGTAGTGCCTCTTGCCATTCACCTTCACAAAAACCTCGTCCACGTGCCACTTCCATTTCGAGAATGCGCGCAGTTGCTGAACTCGCTTTCGTCTGATCTCAGAAGCAAACATCGGACCGAACCTGTTCCACCAATATCGGACGGTTTCGTGGGAAACGTCGATCCCGCGTTCGTGCAGCAGATCTTCGACATTCCGAAGCGAGAGTGGAAACCGAATATACAGCATCACCGCAAGGCGGATGATCTCGGGGCTGGTTTTGAAGTATTTGAAAGAGGCGGGTCTGGTCATGGGCAAAAGCTACGCAACAACCCTGCCCCGCTCAAGCAGTGTTCTTCTGACAAGACCCTTCTCTGCGCCATGATCGAATGGCGGCTAACTCTACCGACGCGCAGAGGCAAAAACTGTGCGCCTGCAGCAATTTTCGTGCTGCGAGCGCGCGCAGCACAAATTCACAATGACGGGGTTGGGCTCAAAGCCGTCATCCGACGGCATTAGCGATTAGACCGGTTTGTGGTTGCGAGCGGTCATTGGGGCCGCTCTCAGGATTGGTCCGACATCGGCCCTCCCAGTACTATTCAACGAGTTTTCAAGCTTGACGCTGAGGTTCTACCGCCGTCTGATCCGCTCGCGACGGCGCTCGCGACGTTCGATGTTTATCTGATGATCATGGCCTAGCGCCCGATAGAACCCCACTCCCTTGGACCAGTTCACAAAGTGGGCAAAGCTGTCGACCTGATCGTCGTTGCGTCCGCGTGGAAAGGATTGAAGCTCTCGTTTGAACACCGGCAGCCAGGGTGCATCTGCAGGCAGATAAACCTTGCCCTCAGCGCCTGCTTGAAGAGATCGATGCCGGACGTATCGACATGGTTGTTGTCTACAAGATCGACCGGCTGACCCGATCGCTTCCCGACTTCTCCAAGCTCGTCGAACGGCTCGAACAGGTCGAGTGTTCCTTTGTGTCCGTCACGCAGGCCTTCAATACTTCTTCGTCCATGGGTCGGTTAACCCTGAATGTACTGTTGTCCTTTGCTCAGTTCGAACGGGAAGTCACCGCTGAACGTATTCGTGACAAGATTGCAGCTTCCAAGAAAAAGGGGCTTTGGATGGGTGGCAACCTGCCTCTCGGCTATGACCGCCACCCCGATCCAAAAGCAAGAACGCTGGTGATAAATGAACAGGAGGCCAGAACGGTCCGGCATCTCTTTGGGCTTTATGACGAGCTGGGTTGCCTGCGCAAAGTAGAAGAACGGGCAACGGCAGAAGGGCTGCGGTCAAAACGGTTTGTTCGGACAGATGGCAGTGTGAAGGGGGATTGTCCGCTGTCACGGGGTCAAATCTATTACCTGCTGCGCAATCCGGTCTATCTCGGAAAAATCCGCCACAAGGATAAGATCTGGGACGGACAACATCCGGCGATCATCGATCAGGACATCTGGGACCGGGTGCAGGAAAAAATGCGACAGGCCTCCAACCGCTCGCGGGCACGCGGCGACTCCGATGCGCGCCAACACTCCACTGACCCCGGGGCCTGGCTCACCGGTCTGCTGCATGACGAAACTGGTGATCGGTTGACGCCGACCCACACCACCCGCAAAGGCCGACGGTTGCGCTACTATATCTCCAACAGACTGATCTCGGGTGGTAAGGATATCTCTGGCTGGCGACTGCCCGGCCCTGCGCTGGAAAACGCGGTCATTGATGTCATCGTCAGACATCTGCAAGACGCCGCAATCACGCATCGAGTTCTGGCGCAGCCGGAGGCCGGGTCAGCGGAAGCGGTTCAGACTTCAGTTGCGGATTTAGTAACCCGGCTTCTAGGCCAAGGCTGTCAGGTCGGCGCTGATATTCTGGCCAGTGGCGGAATCGCACGAGGACACATTGACCTCGAATTGAACCCCAAAACCCTGGCAAGCGCACTTGGCATCGCGGTCGATCATCTGCACCCAGATCTCACACACATCACCACATCTTTCGATCTGCGCCGCCGCGGCGTCGAGGCCAAGGTCATCGCCGGAGATATGGCACCCCAACCTGATCCCCACCTCCGGTCCATGCTGATCCGCGCCCATGGCTGGGCACGCGATCTAAAAGCCGGAGTTCAACTTATGGAGATCGCACGCTGCGAAAGCGTCCCCGGCGCCTTCATCCGCACCCGTGCTCAGCTCGCATTTCTCTCTCCGAAGATTCAAGCCGCGATTCTCGACGGCACTCAGCCGCCCGAACTCACACTCAAGCGTCTGGTCAGCGTGACCCACCCACTTGACTGGATCGAACAGGAACGCCTGTTCGGCTTCTAACATCTCCAGATCCTGCGTCCCTGATAAAGGGCTCACCCTCCCTGATCCGGCGGAACAACTCCCTGTTCCCGCGATAAAATTCCCTGTTCCACCTTTTAGGGAATTTGCAGCATAAACCTCTGAAAAACATACAGTTCTGATAGGAGAAATGACGGAAATCAGTCCCGGTTTGCGAAAATTCCCTGTAAATTGCCGCTTATCAGGGAAATCCAGCCCAAAGCGACCCCACCAAAATGCGACACTGAGACTTGCGCCTGAATTGTCCTCTGAATGTACGGTTTGCTTCGTCTCTGATTGAAAGCGCATGCGCCAACGCGCGGGAATTGCGGCAAAATTTCGGGTCAGAAAACACAACTGAAGTGAGACAGGTATGAGTGGCGGGGAGACAGGGATTCGAACCCTGGGAACGCTCTCACGTTCAACGGTTTTCAAGACCGCCGCATTCGACCACTCTGCCACCTCCCCGTCGGGGGCCCGGTCTAAGCCCAACTGAGATCAGAGGCAAGCCGAAATCGGGAAATCTTGCTCAAGCCTGCGCAGCAGCCTTTCCTTGGCCCTTCAGCCACGTTATGATCTGGCCTTAAGATCGTAGCAGACTGGCGCTCAGAACCGGTCGTTCGGTGGGGCTAGAAATAATGAAGCCCTTTCAGGCAAGGGAATAAATGATGAAGCGAGCGACACAGACACGCGCAAAACCGCGAGGACTGGCTGTTTTGGCCGTGACTTTCACAGTTTTGTCCGGGTGTGACGAGGTTCTTCAATCTCAGGACGGTTCCGCAAAACCCAAGAGCGACAGCGCTGACAATTCGACAATCGAACTTGTACCTCAGGTAACCAACAGCTCGCAGCGTGACGTTGAAGCGCCCGATGTGTTTTCTTTGACTGAAGCCGGACTTTGGGATGGGCGGCCTTCGCTAGGCGGCATCTGGGTGGCGCATCCCGATGTCAACCAGCCTGAACGCGTTTTGATCAAGAACACCGCGAACAACAAAAGCGTCACGGGCGCGTTGTTCCGGCGACCGGCGAACTTGCCTGGGCCTGCCTTGCAGGTCTCCTCTGCTGCGGCAGAAAAGCTTGGAATGCTGGCCGGTGCGCCAACGCGCGTGAGTGTTGTGGCCTTGCGCCGGGAAGAACCCAAAGAGGCGCCGCCCGCCGAAGAACAGAAACCCGAAGCGGAGGCTCCGAAAGAAGAAACCGAAGTAGCAGCCGCTGGACCTGAAGCAGAGACCGAGGCTGCTGCACCGGAAAAGCCGGCCAAGCGTAAGTGGTGGCAAAAGAAAGAACCGGCTGCTGCTGCGGGCGCAGCGGGCGCTGCTGCTGCGGCGGCTGGCTCGGCCAGTGAAGAAGCTGCGGTAGACAGTGCCTCAGCCGCTGGGGCCGCCGCACCGGGACTGTCTGACGCCCCCGTTGCAGCCCCAACTGAAAAACCAGCCAAGCGCAAGTGGTGGCAGAAAAAGCAACCCGAAGAGATAACGGCCACACCGCTGGACCCGATCGAAGGGGCAGCCGCCGCGATTGACGCGGCCGAGGCCACGCCGGCAGCGGCCGCAGCCGCCGCCCCTGCCGCATCGAACCTGACGAAACCGTATGTCCAGATCGGCACGTTCAGTGTTGAAGCCAATGCCAATACCGCCGCAGAAAAGATCCGCAAAAACGGTATGACTGCCGAGGTCCGCGCGCTCAAGACCGAAGACAAAACCGTATGGCGCGTTCTGGTCGGCCCTGCCGCGACACGCGCCGACCGCAAGGCAATTCAAACCGATGTCAAAGATCTGGGCTTTACCGACGCATTCACCGTGTCCAACTGATAACAGGAGGCGCCCCGTGCTATCCGCAATTCGCACATCCGTACTTACCCTCGGGATGGCTGTCCTGGCCCTGCCCGCACAAGCGTTTGATACCACGGCGCGGGCCGCCTATGTGATCGATCAGACAACCGGAACCGTACTGCTGTCGAAAGACGCTGATCAACCGCTGCCGCCTGCGTCGATGTCGAAGCTGATGACGCTCTATGTCGCGTTCGAAGCGCTGCGCGATGGGCGTTTGACTTTGCAGGAAACTCTGCCCGTATCTGAACACGCGATGAGCTATGGCGGCTCGACCATGTTCCTGAACACGCAAGATCGCGTAACGGTCGAGGACCTGTTGCGCGGGATTATCGTGTTGTCGGGCAATGATGCCTGCGTGGTGATCGCCGAAGCGCTTAGCCCCGATGGCACCGAGGCCGGATTTGCCCGTTACATGACCCAGCGCGCCAAACAGATGGGCATGGACAATTCCAACTTTGCCAATTCGAATGGCTGGCCCGCCGCAGGGCATATGATGTCAGTGCATGATCTGGCGGTTCTTGCGGATCGCCTGATCGGCGACTTCCCGGAATACTACCCGTTATTTGCAGAAGAAGAGTTCGAATTTGACGGGCGCGCACCGTCGAACAAACGCAACCGGAACCCTTTGCTGCGGCTTGACATCGGGGCCGACGGGCTGAAAACCGGCCACACGCAAGAGGCGGGTTATGGCCTCGTCGGGTCGGCCAAACAGGGCGACCGCCGGGTGATCTTTATCCTCACCGGTCTCGATAGCACCGCACAGCGGGCAGAGGAGGCTGAGTCCGTTGTTAACTGGTCGTTTCGAAATTTTATCGAGAGGACAGTTGCCACCGAAGAAACGCCGATAGCCGAAGCCAAGCTGTGGATGGGCGAGAAGAAGACCGTGGGGTTGGTGCCCCAGGGCGACCTGAACGTGCTTTTCCCGGTTCTGGGCACTCAGAATGTTCAGGCAGAGGTCGTTTACGACGGTCCTGTCAACGCCCCTGTTGCCAAGGGCGATCAACTGGCTGAGCTGGTCATCAAACCCGAAGGCCTGCCCGAAATTCGCCGCCCGCTGGTTGCAGCCGAGGATGTGCCCCTGGGCGGGTTCCTGGTGCGCATGATGACCGTGGGCGGCATTGTTCTGAAAGACGTGATCAATAACCCGCTGGAGTCGATGTGACGCAACGCGGGATGTTCCTGACCTTTGAAGGCATAGACGGATCAGGCAAGTCTACTCAGGCCCGAATGTTGGCCGAGTATCTCCGCGAGACGGGCCATCAAGTTATCCTGACACGCGAACCCGGGGGATCACCCGGGGCTGAGGAAATCCGCAGACTGGTGCTGGAAGGCGACCCGGATCGTTGGTCGGCTGAAACCGAAATTCTGCTGTTCACCGCCGCCCGCCGCGACCACCTAGAACGCACCATTGAACCAGCGCTGGCCGATGGCAAGGTGGTGATCTGCGACCGCTTTGCCGACAGCACCCGCATGTATCAGGGCCTCTCGCGCGGTGATCTGCGGGGCATTGTCGATCAGTTGCACAGCCTCATGATCGGGCGCGAGCCGGACATGACCCTGCTGATCGATATGGACCCGGAAACCGGCCTGTCCCGCGCCAAAGGCCGCCAAGGCACCGAGGAGCGGTTTGAAGATTTCGGCCCCGCCCTGCAAAAACAGATGCGCGCCGGGTTTCTGGCGCTGGCAGATGAGTTTTCCGGCAGGTTCCGCGTCGTCGATGGCAATCGCGACATGGACAGCGTTGCGCAAGATGTGAGAGACATCGTCATGGCAGCTTTGCGATAGACGATGAGTGACGACACCCCGCCCCCAGATCAGGCCCCCGGCGCACCGCATCCACGCGAAACCACCCGAATATTCGGACAGGACGCCGCCGAGCAGGCATTTCTGACCGCCTATACCTCGGACCGGTTGCATCATGGCTGGCTTCTGACTGGCCCGCGCGGGGTTGGCAAGGCGACACTGGCGTGGCGGATTGCACGGTTTCTGCTGGCAGCACCTCCTGCTGATGACGGCGGGCTTTTTGGTGCGCCTGCGGCCCCCGAAACGCTGGAGATTGACCCTGACCACCCTGTCTCGCATCGCATCACAGCAGGCGCTGAACCCGGTCTGGCGGCCATCACACGCTCGTTGAATGATCAGGGGCGATTGCGCGGCGAGATTGTCGTGGACGACATCCGCAAACTGGGCAAGTTTTTCGGCCTGTCCTCGGCAGATGGCGGTCGGCGCGTGGTCATCGTCGATTCTGCTGATGAGATGAATGTCAGCGCCGCAAATGCGCTGCTGAAGATGCTGGAGGAGCCGCCGGCGCGAACCACGCTGCTGCTGATCTCGCACCAGCCTTCGCGCCTGTTGCCTACGATCCGGTCGCGCTGCCGAACCTTGCGCCTATCACCTCTGGGGCCTGAGGACATGCAGGACGCTTTGACCCAAACCGGGGCAGAACCGCCATCGCAGGCGGATCATCTGGCCGCACTGGCCGCTGGATCGGTCGGCGATGCGGTGCGTCTGATTAATCTAGGCGGATTGGATTTGTATGCAGAACTGATCGCCATTCTGGGCACCTTGCCCCGTATGGATCGCCAACGCGCTTTGAAGCTGGCCGAAACCGCCGCCCAGCGCGGCGCGGCCGAGCGGTTCGAACTGTTGTTAACGCTGATCGACGTCGCCCTGTCTCGCCTTGCCCTGACGGGCGCAACCGGTGCGCCACCCGTGCCCGAAGCCGCCCCAAACGAAGCCGAAACACTTGCCCGCCTGTCCGCCTCGCCTCATCAGGCCCGCCGCTGGGCTGAGGTTGCCGCGACAATCACGGCTCGCGCACGTCATGGTCAGGCGGTGAACCTTGACCCTGCCGCTTTGGTTCTAGATACGGTGTTCAAGATACAGGAAACCGCCGGTCAGAGCAGATGAGCAATACGCCCGAAATCACCGACAGCCATTGCCATCTGGACTTCCCCGATTTCGAAGGGCAGTTGGACCAGATCATCGCCAATGCCGCTGCTGCAGGCGTGACCCGGATGGTTACGATCTGCACCCGTTTGCGTAATGAACCTTCGGTTCGCGCCATTGCCGAGGCTCACGCCCCGGTTTTCTACGCCGCGGGCACCCACCCGATGAGCGTGGCGGATGAGCCGATGGCGACAGTTGATGAACTGGTCGCGCTCGCCCAGCACCCCAAATTCGTTGGTATTGGCGAGACCGGGCTGGATTACCACTACACCGCCGACAGCGCCGAGGTGCAGAAGCAATCACTGCGCATCCATATCGAGGCCGCACAGCGCACGGGCCTGCCGCTGATCATCCACGCCCGTGCCGCCGATGATGACATGGCCCGCATACTGACCGAGGAATACCGAAACGCGCCCTATTCCTGCGTCATGCATTGCTTTTCGTCTTCGGCTGAACTGGCCCGCGCCGCACTGGATTTGGGGTTCTACCTGTCCATGTCCGGCATCGCTGCCTTCCCCAAAAGTCAGGAGCTGCGCGACATCTTCGCCGCAGCTCCGGTGGATCGCATTCTGGTGGAAACCGACGCGCCCTATCTGGCCCCGCCACCCTATCGCGGCAAGCGCAACGAACCCGCCTATACCGCGCATACAGCCCGCAAAGGGGCCGAGGTGTTGGGCATGGACTACGTCGCATTCGCCGCACAAACTCAGTTGAACTTCAACCGCCTGTTTTCCAAGGCCGACCAGTATAAGGCCGCTGCATGAGCCTGTTGCGCTGCACCATTCTGGGCTGCGGCTCCTCGGGCGGCGTGCCGCGTCTTGGCGGGCAATGGGGCGATTGCGACCCAGCGAACCCACGCAACACCCGCCGCCGCTGCTCTCTGCTGGTGGAGCGTGATGGACCAGACGGCACTACATCGGTTCTGATCGACACCACGCCGGATATGCGCAGCCAGTTGCTGGATACTGGTACCGGGCGGTTGGACGGTGTGGTTTACACCCATTCCCACGCGGATCATATGCACGGGATCGACGATCTAAGGATGATCGTTTTCAACATGCGAACCCGCGTCCCGGTCTGGGCTGATGGTGATACGCAAAACGCCCTGCTGGGTCGATTTGGGTATGCATTCATCCAGCCCGAAAGCTCACCCTATCCACCGATCCTGGATCTGAAATCCATTGACGGCGCTTTCGAAGTCGACGGTCCTGGCGGCCCGATCCCGTTTGTACCGTTCAAGGTCAATCACGGCTCGATTGACTCTCTCGGATTTCGGATGGGAAATCTCGCCTACCTGCCGGATGTTGCGGAAATCTACGACGATGCATGGCGGGCGATGGAAGGGCTGGATTGCCTTGTCATCGACGCCCTGCGTAGAACACCGCACCCGACCCATGCGCATCTGGAAAAGACACTGGGTTGGATCGACCGACTGAGCCCAAAACACGCGGTTCTGACCAACATGCATATCGATCTGGATTATGCGACGGTAGAGGCCGAAACACCCGACCATATCACCCCCGCTTATGACGGGATGGTGATCGAACAGGCACTGTAAACCCCTGACCCGCGCCAACCAGATATCGCCAAGCCTGGGGGCGATATGCTCCAAAGCCTGATCGACGTCATCCTCCCGGTGTTTCTGGTCATCGGCGCCGGCTATGCCGCGACACGGTCTGGTTATTTCAAAGAAATCCATGTCGACGGCTTGATGAAGTTCACGCAAGGATTTGCCATCCCCTGCCTGTTGTTTCTGGCCATTGCGCATCTGGACCTGAGTGCCAGTTTCAACCCCCGCCTGCTGATCAGCTTCTATTCTGCCGCTGCCCTGTGCTTTATCGCAGGGCTGTTCGGCGCGCGGCTGATCTTTGGGCGCGATTGGGAGGACTGCGTTGCCATCGGCTTCTGCTGTTTGTTCTCAAATTCTGTCCTTTTGGGCCTGCCCATCACGGAACGCGCCTATGGGCCTGAGAACCTGACCGGCAACTACGCCATCATCGCCTTCCATTCGCCCTTTTGCTACGGCGTCGGCATCACGGTGATGGAGATTGTTCGAAATCGCGGTCATGGCGGCATACGCATGGCGCGGTCGGTTTTATCTGCAATGTTCAAGAACGCCCTCATCCTGGGTATTGCGTTGGGGTTTGTCGTGAACCTGTCGGGTCTTGTCATACCTCGGGTGGTCGATGAGGCGCTTGGTCTTGTGACCCGTGCGGCCCTGCCCGGCGCCTTGTTTGCGCTGGGGGGCGTGCTGGTCAAGTATAAACCCGAAGGCGATTTAAGGACGATTGCTTACGTTTGCGGCATTTCCCTTATGCTGCATCCTAGTCTGGTCTGGATCTTTGGTGCATCCACGGGCTTGCCACAGGACCTGTTTCGCTCGGGCGTGTTGAATGCAGCCATGGCGCCCGGTTTCAATGCCTATATCTTTGCCAATATGTATGGCCGGGCCAAGCGAGTCGCAGCGTCATCTGTGCTGATCGGAACCGCTGCATCCATCTTGACCGTCTGGCTTTGGTTGACCCTTTTGGGATAATCCCCGCCTTGACTTACGCGCCCGGCGCGACACCTATCGGGCAAACAGAAGGAACCACACATGCCGCACGCCATTATCGTTGCCCATGGTCAGCCCTCAGACCCGGATCCGGCAGAGGCCTCGCTTGCTCGGTTTGCGGCTCAGGTTGACGCTCTGACCCAGAATGTCTCGGTGCGTTCGGCAACATTGGCAGCCCCTGACAGGATCGAGGCGGTGATGGACGACCTGCCATCTGATGCGGTGATCTACCCATTGTTCATGGCCAAAGGATGGTTTGTAACCAGCGCCTTGCCCAAACGCGTCGGAGACCGTGGACTTCGGATTTTGGACCCGCTTGGCGTCGATCCTGATCTTCCAACTTTGGTGTGCACCGCGCTGCGCGAGGCTTTGACATCAAAGGGCTGGGTCACCGAAGAAACCGATCTGGTGATTGCAGCGCATGGATCGGGGCGCAGCCGTAACCCATCCGCCGTGACATTGGCGTTCGCCGAAACGCTGGGTGGCCTGTTGCCGTTCAAATCCCTGAAAGTCGGGTTTGTCGAAGAACCCCCATCTATCGCAGATGCGGCAAGCGACGCGGATGCGCAGTCCCTTTGCCTGCCCTTCTTCGCCTGCACCGGAGGTCATGTGCTGGAAGATGTCCCACAGGAGCTGGAACGCGCAGGATTTAAAGGCGCAACCCTTCCGGTAGTCGGAGAGCTTCCGCCCATTCAACGCCAGATCGCCCGCAAGCTCGACGCGGCCTTTGCAGCGGCTTAACGCAGATCAGGTGCGGGCCTGTGACAGGCTGGAATACAACCGATGGCGTGACCGCCCTTCTCGCTTGGCCTGATACAGGGCCAGATCGGCGGCGTGCAGAATATCCGCCGCCTTTACCGTTTCAAACTGCGTCGACAGCGCGGTTCCAATACTGACCGATATGCGACAAGCTTGCTGCTCGAACATCATCGGTTCATTCAGCCGCTTGATAAGACGGTCTGCTATGGATGACAGGATTTCTTCCTGTGTCAGCCCCTTGAAGATAATGACAAACTCATCACCTCCAACCCGCGCGACCGTGTCGTTCGACCGGGTTTCCTCGACCATGATACGAGCAGCCTGTTGTAGAACATAATCCCCGGCCGCGTGGCCCAAACGATCATTGACGGATTTGAAGAAATCCAAATCCAGATGCATCAACGCGAATGTCGAATTGGCCGAACTGAGCTGCGCAAGCATATGATCCATCGCGCGGCGGTTTTTCAGGCCCGTCAACGTATCCGTATAGGCCTGTTCCTCGGCGGCCAACATAGCCCCCTGCAACCGCAGGTTCAGCGAGCGCGACGCCTCCATCGCGGCGGATTTTGCCTCGACCAGATACAGCAATTCGATGGCCAGATCGGTGCCAGAGAAATCGGCGCTGGTCAGGGCATAGTCGCGCACCGCATCCAGGATCGAAATCCCAAAGGACAGGTTGATCACAGCACCGCCACCATCCGGCAGAGGGGCAACCAGTCCCTTCAGGGCGGTGCGCGGTTCATCATGGAACTTCAGGTGCAGCTTTGCACCCGCCATGGACATCAGCGCCGGAAGGGTCGTAACGGCCCGAGGCCGGATCAGTTGGAACACGTCCAGAAAACTTTTGCCGATCATAGGCGTATCCGGCCGCAGCTTTTGCAATGTAGGCCCCGCCTGTTCGATAACACCCTGATCATCCAGCAGCATGAACATCGGACAAAGGGTTTCCAGAAGCTGTGCAAGATCCTGAGTTTTTGTCATCCGTTTCGCGCCCCCAGATCAAAGTGGCGCCCTTCTGCAAAAGCAGTCTCCACCAACATAATCGAAATGACCTCAGCGCTATCGTGTTGCCCGTCTTCCGACAGCATCACCAATGCGCCATAGTCATCCGCCATAGCGCGCAGCACTCCGACCATGACGCTGGCATAGCCCGGTAGACCGGGATGGCAGAGCAGTTGATATTCGGTCACCGAAATCTCTCGCAACTCCAGCGCAGGCAGCGTCAGGTCCGAGACGGCCAGGCGAACGCGGTCGGGTAAATCATCCAGAGAGTGTAGGAATTCGACGTAACTGACACCGCCAAATCGCAGCAAACGTCGCAGCCCTTCCATATTGGGATGCGAGACTAGGTAGGTTCCGACATCTTCGAGTATTTCAGGTTGCGGACGGCCAAGTTCAGCGCTTAGCGCCTCCAGCACCCGGAACAGGACATCGTCTTCATAGGTCAGCATGGCCTCGAACTCGACAAAGCCCAGCCGCGCGACCTCGGTCACCCGCAGCCAGCACGATTGACCATAGGTCGCGCAAACAAAAGACTGGATCGCCCGATTTATCAGACCATGCATAAGATGCCCCATTTGGTTCCATCTCACTTTGGTCGGATAAATCTTAACAATTACCCAAAATCCACCGCCGGTTGCGGAGAATGCAACTGAGTATCAAAGCGATAGTTCTAAGGTTAGAAATCAGTCGGCGCCCCGCCTTCTGCCTTACGACGGGCAACAAAATCGGCGAGTTCGTCCCGGATGCCATCGTCCAAAGCCGGGGGTTCGAAGCTGGTAATGATCTCTTTGAACATGTGATGCGCGCGTTCAGCCGTCCAGATGCCTCCGGCAACCTCCCAGCCTTCGTAGTTTTTCCAATCGCTGAGGAAGGGTTGATAAAACGCCGTAGTATAGCGATCCTGGGTATGCTGGATGCCAAAGAAATGTCCGTCATTCCCAACCGAGCGAATGGCGTCCAGCGCAATCTCATCCGGGCCGGTCGCCACAAGTTGCGGATCCATATAGCGTTGAATCTGCTGTAGAACCTCACAATCCATGATGAATTTTTCGGGGCTGGCGATCAGCCCCCCTTCCAGCCAACCTGCCGCGTGATAGACCATGTTTGTGCCCGACTGCACAGCCGCCCAAAGGGAATTCGACGTCTCCCAAACCGATTGCCCATCCGGGACGTTGGCGGCGCAAACACCCGATGAGCGCATCGGTAGATTGTAATACCGGGCCATCTGCCCCGTCATCTGGGTTGAACGGATGTATTCCGGTGTCCCAAAAGCAGGTGCACCGGTTTTCATGTCGACATTGGATGTGAAAGTTCCAATGGCACAGGGCGTACCGGGGCGAACATATTGGAACAACGCGATCGCGCACAAAGCCTCGGCCAGTGACTGCGCCACCGCACCCGCCATCGTGACCGGGGCCATCGCTCCGGCCAAGGTAAAGGGCGTTACGACAATCGCCTGACCGCGACGTGCCAGACGCAGGCACCCGTCGATCATCGGATGGTCGTGTTTCAATGGCGAGGTCGAGTTGATGTTGGTGTACATCCGGGGGGTCGCCTCGAATTCTTCGTGGCTCAGCCCACCTGCGATCCGCACCATCTCCATCACATCTTCGACCCGCTCTTTACCCAGCGAATAGGCATGCATCGCCTTATCCGTCAGTGTCAGCTTGTCATAGAGCACATCCAGGTGCCGAACACTGGCATGCAGATCGACCGGTTCCACCGGATACCCGCCAGCAAAGTGGATACAGTTGAAATACTGGGTCAGTTTCAGCAGGTTTCGGCACATTTCCCGATTGCCTGGAACCTTCTTGCCAATCTCCATGTCCCAGTAATTCGGAGGAGACGATACATTGCCAAACAGAAGGTTCTTGCCACCAATTTGAATTGTATGGTCAGGGTTTCTGGGCGTGATCGAGAACTGGCTGGGGGCCTTGGCGATCATCTCCATGACGAAGTCACGGCCCATGCGCACGTTGTCACCATCAATTGTGCACCCGGCTTCACGCAGGATGCCGATGGCTTCTTCATTGTAGAACTCGATCCCGATTTCTTCGAGGATACGCATCGCCCCATCATGGATCGCTTCGACGCCCTCGGGACCCAAAGGTTCGGTCGGGCGATCGATATTGACCGGCGGGTTCCATGGCATCTGATCAATCACGGCACTGCCACGACGAGCCGCTGCACCTGCGCGACCTCCGCCCCGACGTCTGCGGCTATTGGTGTCGTCCATCATCCACTCCTGCGTTGCTTGCTCATAAGCAAGCCCCGAAGATCGGACGTCAGCCGCTCTGTCTGCGACAGAATTTGTCGGTTTTTAATCCCGATGCGCCGAAACTCTCGTCGGAACCGTCAGCTTTGTGCCAGCCAGGCCGGGATATGCCCGATATCCGGCAAGACCACATCTGCCATGGGGGCCAGCGACTCGGTTGTGGCAACCCCGGTCAGAACGCCGATTGTCACCATACCAGCAGCCCGCCCGGCCTGCAGATCATGCAAACTGTCGCCCACCATGGCGATTCGCGATGGATCGATCCCCACATGCGCCGCAAAGGCCAGCAATTGGCCCGGCCCTGGCTTGTAGCCGTGGCCGCTGTCATAGCCAGCGACAAAATCAAAATGATCCTGTATTCCGACAGACGCCAGATGCTGCATGGCCGGATGCTCGCTGTCATTTGTGGCCACCCCAAGTTTCAGGCCCGATTGCCGCAGGCCGTCAAGAAACGGCTTAAGCGGCACCGCAGGGGATTGTGTGGCAGCGGCGGCTTCGACATTCATGACGTCGATGAGCCCGCCCAGGCTGAAGCCATTGACATGAGGCAGCATGAATTCCGCAATCTCTTCGACGGTTGAGGCAATCACGATGCTGTCTTCAACATATCGACCTTCTGCCAGATCATAGCCGATCACATCCCCCAGCGCAGCCGCCCGCGTTTCATCATTGTCGGTCAGACGCATCACCAGAGATCGCCCAAACGCCCCCCAGGTATTGGCGAAATCGAACAAAGTACCGTCTTTGTCGAAGACAATGGCGTCAATTGGCATCAGATGCTCCTGCAGAGATGGGATCAGGTCCAGTGGATTTCACCACCCGCAAGCGCAGCGCGCGCCTGGGCGGGATGGTCATAGGGAATTGAATGCGCGTCACAAAACGCCACGATCCACGAATCATCCATGAGCAGGAAATCCAGCACCGACGTCAGAAAGGCCGGATCGCCCGCACTGGCACGCAAATCCTCGGATGCAGCGCCGGTTGAGCCCAGAAAGATGGGCAAAAGCTCCTCATTTCCGACCAGCCACCCCAGGGCGGTCAGGGCCAGAGTTTCGGCGGAATCGGCGGAAAGTGACATGAACAGGCCCTGAAAACGATCTTGGAAAGGGTTTGTTAACCAGACTCATAAACACTTTGTTGACGCATGCAATCAATGGGTGAGCAACAATGTCCGTGCAGGGAACCATCCTTGTCCTCGACGGGGTATCAACCAACCGCATCATGCTGAAGGTTCAGCTGACGGCGGCCTGGTACCATGTGGTACAGGGGGAACGGCTTAAGGGTCTAGGGGCGCTCTTGCGGCGGACCCGGCCTGATCTGGTGCTCACTGCACAATCCTTGCCGGACGGGACGGCGGCAGATGTTAAGAAACGGATTCTAAGCGAACCTGACCTGGGCGATGTGCCGGTGATTGCCCTTGCCCCACAGAATGACAAAGCCGCCCGCCTGCGCGCGCTAGAGGACGGCCTGGATGATGTTATGACCCATCCGTTCAAGGACACCCTGCTACTGGCCCGCGTTCGCAGCCTGTTACGCGCGCGCGCGGATACGCAGGATCTGCGCGTTAATCACGGGACGCAGAGCATCGGATTTGCGGAAGAAGCGAGCGCCTTCATTACACCTTTCAAACAAGCGCGGGTTGATATCCTGTCCCTGACCGCTCAAACCGGCGCTTCGTGGTGCAAAGACCTTTCTGATAAGTCACCGCATTCCGTTGCCTGGCACACGCAATCAAGTTTGCAGACGCTCTTGTCCGGACCACCCTCTGACGCAATTATCATTGAACTGGATACCAACCCATCGGGGCTGAACATCCTGGCTGATCTCAGATCACGCAGTGCGACGCGTCATACGGTTCTGATCGGCGTTCTGACCGACAAGAACGCGGCCATGGCATCCGATGCGCTGGATCGCGGGGCAGATGCCGTTTGCCTCGGAGGGTATTGCGCGCAGGAGATTCAGCTGCGACTTGCCAATCAGTTGGCTCGCAAAACCCGCATTGACCAAATGCGCGCCTCTTTGAAACGCGGGATTGCGGATTCGTGGATCGATCCTCTGACCGGCTTGCACAACCGCCGCTACGGGATGCACGCGATGGCGCAAATGGCGCGCCAATGTTCCAAATCCGGGCGCGGGTTTGTCGTGATGCTGGCCGATCTTGATCATTTCAAAACCATTAATGACCGTTTTGGCCATGCCAGCGGTGATTTGGTACTGACGCAGGCTGCCGAGCGTATGCAGCAGGTGCTGGGCGACGCAGGCTTTGTCGCCCGTATCGGCGGCGAGGAATTCATGATCGGCGCATCAAACATGTCGCGCGCCCGCGCGCTTAAGCTTGCCGAAGCCCTGTGCGACAGTATCTGCGACCGGCCCTTTCACCTGCCCGACCACAAGCACCCGGTCTCAGTCACGATCAGCATCGGCCTTAAACATGCGTTGCCGGCAGACCTGTCCGGGGGCACACAGCCCGAACCTGTGGACAGGCTTCTGAAATCGGCGGACAAAGCGCTGTATGCTGCAAAGAAGGCTGGGCGGAACCAGGTCCGGATCAGGCAAAGCGCGGCCTAGCCTCCCCTCTTTTTATCCTTCTGGCCGCGCGCGACCACCTCTTGCAGGCGATCGGCGTATTTCTGACGTTCGGCATCCGTCATCGCAGCCACACGGGCCAGCCAGCGAGTTTTCAGCTCGTCCTGAATTTCAACCATCGAGCGGGTCTGTTGCTGCAGTAGAACCTCAACCGCAGCCGGGTCAAACGGAACAGCCCGCAAGGCTTGCGACATGGTGGCGAAATCCTCGGCCCGATCCTTGGCACCCTTCCTGTGCAGCACAGACAGTTCCCGCCACATGGCATTGCGCTCGCCTTTCGGCAATGCGCGATACAGAGCAGGCCCAAAGCCCGGCGGCGCCTTGGCGTGATCGCTTCCTTTCAAGCGCCAGGCGGTTCCTGCGGCCATTCCAATGACCAACAAATTCAAGGCCAGCGAGATGACCAGAACAATCGGCATCCAACGCCACTTTGGTTTGGCTTTCGCGTTCATTCCGAAGCCTCCAGAAAACTTGTGTCAAATCCCAGATCCGAGACCAGATAGGCCGTACCCTGCCCCCCAAGAAAGCTGGCCGGATCAGGCAGAAATGCAGGGGCTGAAAATCCGATCCAAACCCCGGCGGCACTTGCGGCAATCAGGCCGCCCAAGCCCTGCCATCCGCCAAGCTGGCCCGTGATTCGAGACCAGAGGTCTTGTGTCGGCCTCGACTGGTTCGAAAGGCGTTCAAGCCGAACCGCTTCGGCGTCAGTCTGTATCCGCACAACCAGATCATCCGGCAACGCATCCCGGCGCTGTCGGGCCTCGGCGAACAGATGATCCAGTTCCATATCCTTATCAGCCATTCTTGTACCCCAGTTCATCTCGTCGTTCGGCCAGAAGCGTGGCCAGACTGCGTTTCCCCCGCGCGGTCAGACTTTCAACCGCTTCTACCGAAATCTCCATGATCCCGGCAATCTCGGGGTTGGATAATTCCTCGATATGGCGCAGCACGACTGCTTGCCGCTGTCGATCTGACAACATATCCAACGCTGCCTGCAACGCATCCTTGCGCGCCGCGTCTTGCATTTGATCGACAACATCGACTTTGTCATCCTCTGGCTCCGGCACATCTGACAACGGCTCAGGCCGTTTCTTGCGCCGAAGATCTGTGCAAAGGTTCAGCGTCACCCGATAGAGCCATGTAGAAACCTTGGCCTGGCCGGGCACCCAATCGGGCGCCATCTGCCACAGTCGCATCATCGCATCCTGCGTGACATCCTCAGCCTCCGCCCGGTTTCCCAACACGCGCAACGCGACCGAATAGGAGCGCGGGCCAAGCCGGTTGGTCAAAATCCGCGCCGCGCCCGCATCGCCATCAGCAAAGCGCCTTAGCAACGCATCGTCGCCAAGTTCGGTTGCGGCGGAGGTGCCACCGCAACCGGTCTGGGGGTGGGAGGTCAGGTCCTCCATCCCGCATCAGCTATCGTCGGCGTCCGCTTTCTGGCGCTTCTTGTGATGTCGGCCCATTTTGTCTTTTGCATCGGCAAATTCCTGTTCCGAAATGCTGCCGCTGTCATCGGCGTCGATCCGGTCAAACATCTTGTCAGCCCGGCGCGGTTTCGGCAACTCATCATCGCTCAGAAAACCATCCCCGTTCGCATCATGCTTTTCGAACATCTTGGCAACCCGGTCGCTGGCTTTTTGCTGCGCTGCGGCCTGCATTTCATCGACGCTCAGTTGACCATCGCCATCGGTATCAGCGGTTGCAAACCGTGCGTTGCGATGGGCCGTCATTTCATCCTTGGTGATCTGACCGTCCCCGTTTGCATCCAGTTCCTGAAACGAGGGCGGCTGACGATCCTTGGGGCCTGCCGCCAGGGTTGATGTACCGGTGATCGCGACCGCCGCGAGAACAATCCCAGAGATGAATTTTGAGTTTTTCATAGGTCTTTCCCCTTGTTGACGCGGCCTCATTGCCGCTGCTCATACCTATTCAAACGTCCCCCGCAGGTATTTCCGTCGCTTCGATCAGATTTTTTTGTGTCCGATCCGAAAAAAAGCGCATCGACGCAAAGCGACGCACCCCCCTTTTAACTCGCACCATTCGGGCGCAATATCTGCAAAAGGCGAACGCGTGAGTATTGCTATGGACCAAACAATCGACAAATCGACCGAAACCGCAGATGAGCGCGAGACTTGGCCCGCGCTGGTCAAAGGGTTTCGCTGCAAGTGCCCCAAATGCGGTGAAGGCAAGCTGCTGCACAGCTATCTGAAAGTGAATGACCACTGCGAAAACTGCGGGCAAGAGCTGTTTCATCACCGCGCCGATGACGGCCCGGCCTATCTGACGATTCTTCTGGTTGGTCACCTGCTGGCACCTGTTCTGCATGTCTCGTATGTGCATTGGCGGCCGGATCCCTGGACCATGGCGATCAGCCTCTCGATCGCTTGTGTGGCGCTGTCCTTGTACCTGTTGCCCCGGCTGAAAGGGGCTGTTGTGGCCTATCAATGGGCCCGTCGTATGAACGGGTTTGAAAAGGCCTGATGCCTCCCTCCGCCGGAACCACCCACGCATGAGCATCGACAAGACCGCGATACGAGACGCCGCAACGGTCATCGTGTTGCGCGACAGGCTGTCTGATCCGTCGATCCTGATGGGGCAGCGCGGCAAGAATGCGGTGTTCATGCCGAACAAGTTCGTGTTTCCAGGTGGTGCGGTTGATCCGGCGGATGCCGACATCCCGCTTTCAGATGCTCTACCCGCCCTCTGCCATGATCGCCTGGCCGAGCATTCCGAACCTGACATGCAATCGGCACTGGCCGCCGCAGCGATCCGTGAGTTGTGGGAAGAAACCGGGCTGATCCTTGGTCGACCCGGCAAATGGCAAGGAGAGATCCCAGCAGACTGGTCCGGCTTTGCCCGGTCAGGTTTCCTGCCATCGGCCAATGCATTGCAGTTTGTGTTTCGCGCAGTCACCCCACCGGGTCGGCCCCGCAGGTTCGATGCGCGGTTCTTTCTGGTGGATGCGGATCAGATCCAAGGAGATCTGGACGATTTTAGCCGTGCCTCCGATGAGCTGTCGCATCTGCAATGGGTCAAACTGAACCGCGCCCGCGATCTGGACCTGCCCTTCATCACCGAGGTTGTGTTAGCCGAAATCGAAACCCGTGTCGCGGACCCCAGCCCGCCAGCATCTGTGCCATTCTACAGCAACAATGACGAGGCGAGCCTGTTTTTCCGTCTGAGAGGCGTTCCAATGCCAGATGTCGACTGACGCCCGTCTTACTTCATTCGGCTGATCACAACGGTTACTTCGGGCTTTTTGCCGATCTCGGTTTTTGCTGTCTGGCGCACGATCCGACGCATCGCCTCTTCTAGCTTATCGTCATCTCGCAATGTCCCGGCCTCGGCCCGCATCAGGAACTGGTTCAGGTCTTCTTCCAGCACCTCGACTAGCGCCGCGCGTGATGTTCCAATCTCAGGCAGACCCATCGTGTCGCACCAGGGCTCACCCAGCGGTTCGTCCTCTTCATCCAGTATGACGGTCACTGTCACATGGCCGTTCAACGCCATCCGGATACGATCACGCACGATCCCATCCAGCGCCCCGATTTTGACGGTGCCATCCAGATAGGTGCGTCCAGTCTCAATATAGTCCACGACCTTTGGTGCATTGCCCGTCAGGTCCAGCATGGTTCCGTTTACCGCCAGAACGCCTGTCCGCCCGCCAGCTTCGGCCAACTTCGCATGTTCGCGTAGATGGCGGTGTTCCCCATGCATTGGAACTACGAATTGTGGATCAACCAACGCATGCACCTTCTCAAGATCAGGCCGGTTGGCGTGGCCCGAGACGTGATAGAGCCCCGAGCTGTCGTCCATCACATCAACGCCCTTTTCGCTGAGCTGGTTCATGATGAAAATCACGCCACGCTCATTGCCGGGGATGGTCTTGGACGAAAACAGGAACAAATCGCCCTTTTTCAACTCGATCCCGCGATACTTGCCACGTGCCAGCTGCGCACTGGCGGCGCGGCGTTCGCCCTGACTGCCGGTCACGATCAGCATCAGATTCTGGCGCGGCAGGTCCACCGCTTCTTCGGCGCTGATCACTTTGGGAAAGTCCGACAGAATGCCGGTTTCTGTCGCCGCTTCGATCATCCGACGCATGGCGCGGCCCAGCAAAACAACCGAACGCCCGGCCCTCTGCCCCGCCTCGGCCAGCGTCTTCACCCGCGCCACGTTCGACGCAAAGGTGGTTGCGACCACCATGCTTTCGGCGCTTTCGACCAGCTTGGTGATCTCGGGTCCGACCTCGGATTCCGAGCGCCCGGCATGGGTTGAAAACACATTGGTGCTGTCACAAACCAGCGCCTTCACGCCCGATTTGGCGACTTCGGCCCACAGGTCCGGATCAAAAGGCTCGCCGACCACCGGGTTCGCATCCAGTTTGAAATCGCCCGAATGCACGATCCGACCCGCAGGTGTATCGATCACCAGTGCAGCGCTTTCGGGGATCGAATGAGAGACAGGCAGGAACCCAACCGTGAAGGGGCCAACCGACACTTGCTCAGGCCAGGCCGAAGCCGTGTGCACGGCGTCCTCGGGGTGGCCGTGCTCCTCCATCTTGCGACGGGCGATATTGGCGGTGAAAGCGCGCGCATAGATCGGCGCCCCCAGCGCCTTATAGCAATGCGCAACGGCCCCTACGTGATCTTCATGCGCATGGGTCACGAACACGGCCTCAAGCCGGTCGGCGCGGTCCCGCAACCACGAGATATCGGCATGGATCAAGTCCACCCCCGGTGTGGTGTCCATATCCGGAAAGGTCACACCCAGATCGACCAGGATCAGGTGTTCCTTGCCCGGCTCGCCATAGCCATACACATAGGCGTTCATGCCAATTTCGCCGGCCCCACCCAACGGCAGGTAGATCAATCTTTCGCTGCTCATGTCGAGCCATTTTCCTTATTATAGCGATGGACCACCGTCAGGCCGTGCATCGTCAGATCATCTTCGATTGCGTCGAACCCCACGTCGGCCTGATCGAACAAGGGCGCCAGCCCTCCGGTTCCAACGACTTTCATCGGCATTCCGTATTCGGTCTTGATACGGGCGATCAGCCCCTCGATCAGACCGGAGTATCCCCAATACACGCCCGATTGGATACAGCCAACCGTATTCGTACCAATCACCTTGTCCGGGCGCGTGATATCGATATGCGGCAGGGCTGCAGCGCCCTGGTGCAGGGCCTCAAGGCTGAGGTTCACACCCGGTGCAATGATGCCCCCAACATAGGCGCCGTCAGCGGCCACAACATCGAAATTGGTGGCCGTGCCGAAATCCACGACAACAACATTGCCGCCATGGCGGTCAAACGCACCAACGGCATTGGCCAGGCGGTCCGGCCCCGGGACCGTACCTTCGTCAATACGCGGCGGCACCGGTAACAAGCAATCGGGTTTGCCAACAACCAGCGGACGACAGCCAAAGAACCGATCCGCAAAGATACGCAGGTTGAAGACAACACGCGGCACAGTCGAGGCGATGATCACATCGCTGATCTCGGCCTCGATGCCATAATGTTTCACCAGCGTCGAATACCAGGTAAAATAGGCGTCAGCGGTACGCGAATGATGGGTCGAGGTACGCAGCGTGCACAGGAATTTCTCGCCGTCCCAGATTGAGAACACAGTGTTCGTATTACCGCAGTCGATGGCCAGAAGCATCTGAGCCCCCTTCAGAAAAACACGTCCGCCGCGGGAATGCTGACGCGGCCTTTCGCGGTGTTTAGGACAAGGTTGCCCCCCGCGTCTACCGTTTCAAAGGTGCCCACGGTTTCGGACGTCGCGGTACGGGCCGTGATGACCTCACCCAGGCGGGCCGCGCGGGACAGCCATGCGGTGCGGATGGGCTCGAACCCATAGGACATAAATTGCGCCTCAAAACGCGCAAATGCGGCGGCAAGTTCGGTCAGGAAATCTTCGGGCGAAACCTGCGCTCCGGTCTCGGACAAAAGCGAGACGGGGCGCACCGCGCCGGGCTCGACCATATCCGCACCCGGAGCATCCACAAGGTTTACGCCAATCCCAATCGACAGATGCTCGACACAGCGCCCCTGCCCTGTGCTTTCCAGCAGGATACCGGCCAGTTTGCCCCCGTTCAGCAACACGTCATTGGGCCATTTCAATGCCAGGCCGGCCGCACGACCAGTAACCGCAACACAGGCATCAAACAGCGCCAACGCGGCCACAAAGCTTCGCAATGCGGCCTGTTCGGGTTCACCACCAGGGCTCATCAGCAGCGTCGTCGCCAGATTACCTTTTGGGTGCGTCCAAGCCCGACCCCGCCTACCGCGCGCGGCGGTTTGGTGATGCGCCATGATCCAAACAGGCCCCTGAGCTTGCGGCGCCAGACGGGCCGCCTCGTTCAGGGTACTGTCGACCTCCTGCACAATGTGCAGGCCATATCCATCTGGCCAACTGCTCATGTCAAAAAGGCCCGATCATGCGACCGAGCCCTTTCACGCTTAAGCGGAGCGGATCAGTTGACAAGCGTCGCCGCAGCGGCAGCCGCTGCACCCTCAACCCCGAACTGGTAGAACACGCCCACCAGCATCAAAGCGGCCGAGCCCATCAGCGCCACCCATAGAACAGGCGTCGAATGCGTCTCAATCGGTTCTTCGTTTTCCTCGCCAAAATACATGTAGAACACGATCCTCAGATAATAAAACGCCCCGATGACCGAGGCGATCGCCGAAACGATAACCAAACCGGTCAGACCCGCGCTGACACCCGCTTGCCAAACACCGAATTTGGCGAAGAAGCCCAGCATCGGCGGCACGCCCGCAAGGCTGAACATCAGGATCAAAACCGCCAGTGCCTTGCCGGGCTCGCGTTTGGAATACTGGCGCAGAGCATCAATATCTGTGACCGGTTTTCCGTCCCGCTCCATCATTAGGATGAAAGCAAAAGTGCCGATATTCATGGTCACGTAGATGGCCAGATACATCAGCATAGCCTTGATGCCCAGCTCAGTCCCTGCGGCCAGACCGATCAGCGCATAGCCCATATGGGCGATCGACGAAAACGCCATCAGACGTTTGATGTCGCGCTGACCTATGGCCGCGACTGCACCCAACAGCATCGACAGAACGGACAGCAGCACGATCACCTGCTGCCAATCCTTCACAATGCCGCCAAAGGCATCATGCAACAGGCGCGCGAACAGTGCCATGGCGGCCACTTTGGGCGCGGTGGCGAAGAAGGCGGTGATCGGGGTCGGAGAGCCCTCGTACACATCGGGGGTCCACATATGGAACGGCACGGCAGAGACTTTGAAGGCCAGCCCCGAGATCAGGAAGATCAGACCGAACAGCAAACCGATTGAGACCTCTCCGGCCTGTACGGTTCCGATGATGCCCGAGAACAAGGTTGTTCCGGTGAAACCGTAAACCAGCGACGCACCATACAGCAGAAGGCCTGAGCTGAGCGCGCCCAGAACGAAGTATTTCAAACCTGCCTCGGTTGACTTCGCACTGTCGCGGCGCAGTGCGGCTACGACGTAGAGCGCCAGAGACTGCAGCTCCAAACCCATATACAGCGACATCAGATCGCCTGCGCTGACCATCATCATCATGCCAACAGCGGCCAATGCGACCAGCAATGGGTATTCGAACCGCAGCAGGTCGCGGCGGGCCATGTAGTCCTGGCTCATGACCAGAACAGCAGCGGCAGAGAGCAGGATCGCAACCTTGGCAAAGCGCGAGAACCCATCGTCGATGAACATGCCGTTGAAGGCGACATTCGTACCGTCCCCATTGGTGGCAATCCAGAAGGACAGCAGCGCCATCAGGCCCGCTGTTGTCCAGACCAGAACCGGAGCCAGCCCGTCTTTGGTGGTGTAGACGGCCCCGATCAAAGCAGCCATCGCATACACGGCCAGAACAATTTCCGGCAGGATTATTGTCAGATCAGCCTGGATCATGTCTCCAAAGCTCCCTTAATGCGAGGCGGCCGACTGGGTCGCGGCCTCTGCCGCGGCCAGAGCCGTGTCATAGTTCGAAATCAGCGCGGCGGTGGATTGCCCGATCACATCGGTCACCAGCGATGGGTAGACGCCCAACAGGATGGTCATGATGATCAGCGGAGCAAAGATCAACCGCTCGCGCGAACTCATGTCGGTCATCGCCTTCAGGCTTTCCTTGATAAGATCACCAAACACGACCCTACGGTAGAGCCACAGCGCATAACCGGCCGAGAAGATCACGCCGGTCGCCGCCACTGCGGTCACCCAGGTGTTGACCTGGAAGGCACCCATTAGGGTCAGGAATTCTCCGATGAACCCGGACGTGCCCGGCAAGCCCACATTCGCCATGGTGAACAGCATGAACACCAGCGCATAGGCGGGCATGCGGATGACCAAGCCCCCGTAAGCCTCGATGTCACGGGTATGCATCCGGTCATAGATCACGCCAACACACAGGAAGAGCGCGGCCGAGATGAACCCGTGGCTGAGCATCTGGAAGATCGCGCCATCGATACCCTGCTGGTTCGCCGCAAAGATGCCCATGGTCACAAAGCCCATATGCGCGACCGAAGAATAGGCGATCAGCTTCTTCATATCCTCCTGCACCAGCGCCACAAGCGAGGTGTAAACAACCGCGATGGCTGACATCCAGAGCACCAGATCGGTCATCACAGCCGATCCAATCGGGAACATCGGCAGGCTGAACCGCAGGAAGCCATAGCCGCCCATCTTCAATAGGATCGCCGCCAGAACGACCGAGCCCGCTGTCGGGGCCTGCACGTGTGCATCCGGCAACCATGTGTGCACCGGCCACATCGGCATCTTCACCGCGAAGGAGGCGAAGAACGCCAGGAACATCAGCGTCTGCATACCGCCGACGATATAGACACCCAGCACACTGAACCCATCGGACGAGAACTGATGGGTCATCAGCGCCTCGATATCCGTGGTGCCTGCGTCTGCGTACATGGCAACCATCGCCACCAGCATCAGCACCGAGCCGAGGAAGGTGTAAAGGAAGAACTTGAAGCTGGCGTAGACCCGGTTCGCACCGCCCCAGATGCCAATGATCAGGAACATCGGGATCAGGCCAGCCTCGAAGAACAGGTAGAACAGCACCAGATCCAGCGCCATGAACACGCCCAGCATCAGCGTTTCCAGCAGCAGGAATGCGACCATGTATTCCTTGACGCGGTCGGTCACGTTCCAACTGGCCAGAATGGTCAACGGCATGATGAAGGTGGTCAGCAGAACGAACAGAACGCTGATCCCGTCGACACCCATCTTGTATTTCAGGCCCATCAGCCATTCACCCTCTTCCACCATCTGGAAGCCGGTATTCGAGGGATCAAAGCCGGTGTAGATGCCAATGGATACAAGGAAGGTTACGGTCGTCGCGAGTAGGGCGATCCACTTGGCATTCCGTTGTGCCGCCGCATCATCGCCATGCAGAAACAGCGCCAGAATGCCAGCTGCAATCGCCGGGATGAAGGTAACGATGGAAAGGATATTGTCCATTACTGCTGCCCTCCGCCGATCGACATCCAGGTCACAAGGGCCGCGATGCCCAGCACCATCCAGAAGGCATAGGTAAAGATATACCCGGTCTGCGCTTTGCCTGCGAGGCGGGTGAAGAAGGGAACAACACCCATTGCTACTCCGTTCAGGAAGCCATCGATTGTGTTGCCGTCGCCGCGCCTCCACAGGAAGCGGCCAATGGCGATGGTGGGTTTGACGAAGATCGCGTTGTAGATTTCGTCAAAGTACCATTTGTTCAACAGGAACAGGTACAGCGGGCGCTGGTTTGCGGCCAGTCGGGCTGGCAGCGTGGTGTTCACGATGTAGAACCAATAGGCCACGACAAAGCCCAGCAGCATCGCCACGAAGGGCGAGACCTTGACCCATTTCGGAACTGCATGGGCATCGTCCAGCACCGTGTTGTCGGGCGCGATGTACAACGCACCCTCACCCGGCTCACCCGCAAACACATAGTGATGGTCACCATGATCATCTTTCTTGCCATGACCCGCATCGTCGCCATGTGAGTCGTCAGCATGTGCATCGTCGGCGTGACCCTCATCTGCGTGGGCGTCGCCATGCGCTGAGGCCTCAGCCACCGGAATGCCGTAGAACTTGCCCACCTTATCGGTGTGGCCGAAGAAGTTGTTATACCAGAGCATCCCGGCAAAAACCGCGCCCAGCGACAGAACGCCCAGAGGCACCAGCATGACCATCGGGCTTTCATGCGCATGATCATGCGTATGTTTGTCCCCACGCGGTGCGCCGTAGAAGGTCAGGAAGATCAGACGCCAGCTGTAGAACGAGGTGAAGACCGCCGCGATCACCAGCATCCAGAATGCGTATCCTGTGCCGCCAGCAAAGGCGCTTTCGATGATGGCGTCTTTTGACAAGAACCCGGCGAAACCAAAGGTCGTTAGCGGAATACCAACACCGGTGATGGCCAGCGTGCCGATCATCATCGCCCAGAATGTATAGGGGATCTTCTTCCGCAGACCACCGTATTCCGTCATCTCTTGCTCATGATGCATTGCGTGGATCACAGAACCCGCGCCAAGGAACAACAGCGCCTTGAAGAACGCATGCGTCAGCAGGTGGAACATCGCCGCCGAGTACATGCCGACGCCTGCGGCCACGAACATGTAACCCAGCTGCGAACAGGTCGAATAGGCGATGACGCGTTTGATATCAGTCTGAACCAATCCCACGGTCGCCGCAAAAAACGCGGTCGAGGCCCCGAGGAAAGTGATGAACGCAGTTGCACCCGGTGCGAACTCCATCAGCGGCGACATGCGGCAGACCAGGAAGACGCCAGCTGTGACCATGGTTGCGGCGTGGATCAGGGCCGATACAGGGGTCGGGCCTTCCATTGCGTCCGGCAACCAGGTGTGGAGGATCAACTGCGCCGACTTGCCCATCGCGCCGATGAACAGCAGCACGCAGATCACCTCAATCGCGTTCCATTCACCCCAGAGGAAGGTCAGTTGCGTTTCGGCCAGTGTCGGGGCCGAGGCGAAAACGTCCGAGAAATTGATACTGTCGGTCAGGAAGAAGATCGCGAAGATCCCCAGCGCAAAGCCGAAATCTCCCACCCGGTTGACGATAAACGCCTTCATGGCCGCCGCATTGGCGCTGGACTTGCGGTAATAAAAACCGATCAGCAGATACGAGGCGACGCCCACGCCCTCCCAACCAAAGAACATCTGCACGAGGTTATCGGCTGTCACCAGCATCAGCATCGCGAAGGTGAAGAAGGAGAGATAGGCAAAGAAACGCGGCTTGTAGCTCTCGCCCTCACGCCATTGCGGATCGTGATCCATGTAACCGAAGGAATACAGATGCACGAGCGCCGATACGGTCGTCACCACGATCAGCATGATCGCGGTCAGCCGGTCCAGACGGATCGCCCAGCTTGTCGACAGCGAGCCGCTCTCGATCCAGCGCAGGATTTCGATCTGTTGGGTCTGGCCGTCGAAGGTCAGGAAAACAATCCACGAGAGCAGACAGGCCAGAAACAGCAGGCCCGTGGCGGTCCACATGGCGGCTTTCTCGCCAATGAACTTCCAGCCGAACCCGCAGAGCAGCGCACCCACCAGCGGGGCAAAGAGGATGGTGGTTTCCATAGTTCTCTTAGCCCTTCATCATATTGACGTCTTCAACCGCGATGGTGCCGCGGTTGCGGAAGAAACAGACCAGAATGGCCAGACCAATCGCCGCCTCGGCCGCCGCAACGGTCAGCACGAATAGCGTGAACACCTGCCCGACCAGATCGCCGAGGAAGCTGGAAAACGCCACGAGGTTGATATTCACCGCCAGCAGCATCAGTTCGATGCTCATCAGCAGGATGATGACGTTCTTGCGGTTCAGGAAGAGACCGAAGATGCCGATGACGAACAGCGTCGCCGCGACCGTAAGATAGTGTTCAAGTCCGATCATAGCTTCGCTCCTGGCGAGTCGGGGTAGTAGAGTTCGCAGCCGCAAAAAGCGTCCATCTGATTTCGCTTTTTCATGCTACCTATTAGCTCCAGCCGGTTGGTCGAAATCCCGTATCCGTTTTTGTTTGCCAATTCTTGGATTTCAGGAATCGTAGACTTGGAGGTCAATTTTAGATTTCCGTATGGAGGAAACAACAAATCTGCCGACGTCGATTTTCCCTTAAGATCGATCCCAGGGTGATTGTTTGTGTTTGCCGGACATACTCCACTGACTTCGACGACCACTTTCGAATTACAGTCGGTAATGACTACACTTTCGTAAGTACCACAACCGCTTGATATCCAACGCTGACCAACCCGACCGCCTCCTATGTCGACAGCAGAGTTAGCCTCCAAGAAGTGACCCCATTCATCACCAGCGTTCTTGAACGAACAGTCTGTCGAAACACTAATCCTCTTATCGACATGCCCAAAAGGTTTGGGGGCCATTTCACAGACAATAACGTTGCAATCCTCCGCCAAAGCTGGACCCACCGACCACAGCATTGGCGCTAGCGTTGCGACTATTTGCAAAGCGCGGTTCACAACCCCTGCCCCGGTTTTACGTCCTTCAACTCCATCGCCTTGGCCGGGTCGCGCATCATCTGGCCAATGATGTCTTGACGCTTGATGTCCTTGCGGTGGCGCAGCGTCAGAACGATGGCGCCGATCATGGCCACCAGCAGGATCAGGCCCGCCAGTTGGAACAGAAGGAAGTATTGATCATAAAGGATGACACCCAGCGCCTCGGTATTATGGCGGTCCACTGGCACCGGCTGCGCCAGATTGGCCGCCGCGCCCTGCGCGCTGTCCCATGCGCCAAAGGCCATGACGAACTGCATCAGGATGACCAGACCGATCAGCAAGGCCAGCGGCATATAGCGCGCCATCTCGGCCTTGAGCTCGGCAAAGTCCACGTCCAACATCATCACCACAAACAGGAACAGCACCGCGACCGCGCCCACGTAGACGATGATCAGCAGCATCGCCACAAATTCGGCCCCCAGCAGCACGAACAGCCCCGCCGAGGACAGGAACGACAGGATCAGCCACAGCACAGAATGCACTGGCTGGCGGCTGATCACTGTGAACAGCCCGCCGGTGATGGCGCTGATGGCAAACAGATAGAAGGCAAAGACGGTCATTGATCCTCATCCTCGTTATCGCCCATGACCTCTTGCGCCAGATCCAGCGCGCGGGTCATGGCCGGGATGCCGGCAAAGACCGACATCTGGCCGATCGTTTCCACGATCTCTTGTTTCTTGGCACCCGCCTCAAGCGCATGCCGCACAGTCTGGCGCACCGCCGCATCCGCCTGCGCTCCCTGACAGGTCAGCCCGGCCAGCGTCAGCAGCAGGCGGGTCTTGGCATCCAGCCCGTCTTTGTTGACGGTGTTGCCGAACATCATCTCCATGACCTCTTTCGGCATGGTCGGCCACAGCGCCTCGAACCCTTTGGGCGAGAAGCTTTCCATCGCCGGGTTCATCGCCTTGGCCATGTCCTGAGCCTGCTTCATCATCAGCTCGAACGGATTTGTCGGAGCGTCAGTCATCTGTCGCCTCTTCCGCCTCAAACACCTCAATCGCTGCGTTCATTGCATTGATCATCGCCGGAAATCCACCGTAGAGTGTCATCTGAAAGATAATCTCGCTGATCTCCTCGCGCGACGCGCCCACGGCGCGCGCGCTAGCGATATTGACCTTGAGCTGCGGTCGGGTCTGCCCGCCAAGTGTAGTCAGCGCTGCGATAGTAGCCAACAATCGGGTCTTTTCGTCTACCACTCCGCGATCATAGAATTGGCCATAGGCCACATCCACAACAGTGCGCGAAAGGCCCGGTACCAGCGCATCATAGCGGGCGCGCAGAGCGTCCTCCATGCCGGGATTGACCTGTTCGGACAACGCCTTTCCGCGAGCGTAGGTGCTGGTCTGTGGATCAGTCAATGTCATCGGTATGGCGCGTCCATTTCCAGATTGCGGGCAATCTCGGCTTCCCAGCGTTCGCCGTTGTCCAGCAGTTTTTCCTTGTCGTAGAACAGTTCTTCGCGGGTTTCCGTGGCGAATTCAAAATTCGGGCCTTCGACGATGGCATCGACCGGGCAGGCCTCTTGGCAGAAGCCGCAATAGATGCATTTGGTCATGTCGATGTCATAGCGCGTGGTGCGGCGGGAGCCATCCTCGCGCGGTTCGGCATCAATGGTGATGGCCTGCGCCGGGCAAATCGCCTCGCACAGTTTGCAGGCGATGCAGCGTTCTTCCCCATTTGGATAGCGGCGCAGCGCGTGCTCCCCCCGGAAGCGCGGGGACAGAGGGCCCTTTTCGTGCGGGTAGTTCACGGTGGCCTTGGGGGCGAAGAAGTACTTCATGCCCAGCTTGAAGCCGACCCAGAAGTCTTGCAGCAGAAAGTATTTGGCGGCGCGGGTGTAGTCGATTTGTGTCATATCAGCCTCCTACGCTCCAACGGGCAAACGCGCCCCAGAACCAGTCGAATTTCGCCGCAAAGGCCACGAACACCACCCAGACCAACGAGAAGGGCAGGAAAACTTTCCAGCCCAGCCGCATCAGCTGGTCATAGCGGTAGCGCGGCGTGATCGCTTTGACCATCGCGAAAAGGAAGAAGAAGAACGCCATCTTGGCGATCATCCACAGCACGCCATCGGGCAGGCCCGGGATCGGCGACAGCCAGCCGCCAAAAAACAGCAGCGTGGTCAGGGCGCACATCAGGAAGATGGCGATGTATTCTCCGGCCATGAACAGCAGGAAGGGCGTGGCCGAGTATTCGACCTGATAGCCTGCAACCAGTTCCGACTCCGCCTCGGGCAAGTCGAACGGCGGGCGGTTGGTTTCGGCCAGCGCCGAGATGAAGAACAGGAAGACCATCGGGAAATGCGGCAGCCAATACCAGCTGAAGAAGCCGAAGGAACCATCTTGCGCACGGACGATATCGCCAAAGTTCATTGACCCGGTTGAGATGATGATGCCGATAATGATCAGGCCAATTGAAACTTCATAAGAAATCATCTGCGCGGCAGAGCGGAGTGAGCCAAGGAACGGATACTTTGAGTTCGACGCCCAACCACCCATGATCACGCCATAAACCTCTAACGAGGAGACGGCGAAAACATACAGAATGGCGACGTTGATATCCGACAGGACCCAGCCATCGTTGAACGGGATCACCGCCCAGGCGATCATGGCCAGCACAAAGGACGTGAGTGGTGCAAGGATGAATACCGTTCGATCCGCCCCCGCCGGGATCACGACCTCTTTCACCACATATTTCAGCGCATCCGCCACCGTTTGCAGCAGGCCATAAGCCCCTACTACGTTAGGGCCTCGGCGCATTTGGACGGCGGCCCAAATCTTGCGGTCGCCGTACACAAGGAACAACAGCGAGATCATCACAAAGGCCACAACCGCAAGCACTTGGGCCAGGATGATCAGGGCGATGCCGCTTGGGGTGTTAAAGAAGTCAGCCATTGGTCCTCACACCGTGGGTCGTCGGGGATATGTCAGCGGTTCGGATCATTCTGCGGCGATCCTGTCGGTTTTTAAGGCTTTGGCCTGCGCCGAAAGCTCGGCCATCAGTTGCGAGGCGCGGGCAATCGGGTTGGTCAGGTAGAAATCCTTGACCGCATTGCGGAATGTCGCGTCGCCCAATGCACCGGCTTCCAGCGGCTGCACCTCGTTTTCGATCACCTCGTCGATGCGGGCCAGATGTGGGACCGCTTCGATCAAGGCCGTGCGCAGTTGCGCCAGTGAGTCGTAGGGCAGCGTTGCGCCCAATTCTGCGGAAAGGGCCCGCAGGATGGCCCAGTTCTCCTTGGCGTCGCCCGGTGCGAACCCGGCGCGCATCGCCAGTTGTGGGCGGCCTTCGGTGTTCACGAACAGACCGTTTTCTTCGGTATAGGCCGCGCCCGGCAGGATCACATCGGCACGATGCGCGCCCCGGTCGCCGTGGCTGCCTTGGTAGATCACAAAAGCACCGTCGCCGATTTCAACTTCATCCGCACCGAGGTTATAGATGACATCCGCCGCGCTGATCGCCTCCATGCCGCCTTCATTGGTGGCATCCACATCCATCGCACCAACGCGCGCGGCTGCGGTGTGTAGAACGATCAAACCGCTTTCCGTATTCGCGGCAATGGCTTGCGCTGCGGCCAAAACAGCGGCGCCATCCGCTTCTTGCAGCGCGCCCTGCCCGACAATGACCAAAGAGCGCTTGGCCCTAATCTGGTCATCGCCGCCCATGTCGGCAACTTTTTGCAACGCCGCGCGATCATCGCCCACATGGTGATATTCATAGGTCAGATCAACAGCCGAGCCGACCAGCGCCACATCGGCCCCATGCGCCCAGGCCTTGCGGATACGGGCGTTCAGAACCGGGGCTTCATCGCGAGGGTTCGTGCCAATCAGCAGAATGCGTTCAGCGGTGTCGATATCTTCAATCTTGGCCGTTCCGGCATAGGCACCGCGATTGCCCGCAGGCAGTTTGGTCCCATCGGTGCGGCATTCGACAACGCCACCCTGCCCTTCGATCAGCTGTTTCAAGGCGAATACGGCCTCAACCGGGGCCAGGTCTCCGATGATACCGGCAGGTTTGTCAGCCCCCTTGAGCGCCTCAGCCGCCTTGGTCAGCGCCTCGGGCCAGGACGCAGGCCGCAGCTTGCCGTTTTCACGGATATAAGGCGTATCCAGACGCTGACGGCGCAGACCATCCCAGACGAACCGCGTCTTGTCACTGATCCATTCCTCGTTCACGCCATCATGGTTGCGCGGCAAAAAGCGCATTACTTCTCGGCCCTTGGTGTCCACGCGAATGTTCGAGCCCAGAGCGTCCATTACGTCGATACTCTCGGTCTTGGTCAGCTCCCAAGGACGGGCCGTAAAGGCATAAGGCTTCGAGGTCAGTGCCCCAACCGGGCAAAGATCGATGATATTGCCCTGAAGGTTCGATTCCAGCGTCTGGTTCAGATAAGAGGTGATTTCGGCATCTTCCCCGCGCCCGGTCTGACCCATCTGGGTGATCCCGGCGACCTCGGTCGTGAAGCGCACACAGCGGGTGCAGCTGATGCAACGTGTCATCGCGGTGCCGACCAGCGGCCCCAGATCCAAATCATCCACCGCCCGCTTCGCTTCCTTGAAGCGCGAACCCGATACGCCATAGGCCATGGCCTGATCTTGCAGGTCGCACTCGCCGCCTTGGTCACAGATCGGACAGTCCAGAGGGTGGTTGATCAGCAGGAACTCCATCACCCCTTCGCGCGCCTTCTTGACCATCGGCGAGTTGGTCTTGACCATCGGTGGCTGCCCTTCCGGACCGGGGCGCAGATCGCGCACCTGCATCGCACAAGAGGCCGCAGGTTTCGGCGGTCCGCCGACAACCTCGACCAGGCACATGCGGCAGTTCCCGGCAATTGACAGACGCTCGTGATAGCAAAAGCGCGGCACCTCGACCCCGGCTTGTTCACAAGCCTGGATCAGGGTCATCGCGCCATCGACTTCGATTTCTTGGCCGTCGATATTGATCTTGCGGAGGTCAGACATTGTGACGTTACCCTTTCAGGAATGTGCCAATGGCAGAGCCTTTGGCGATCTCGCGTCGGCCCGCCGAACACATGGTTTCCGGCACACCGATGACGATCCCGTTGCTTTGGATGTACCGGATTGCATCGTCCTGAATCCGTTTCCGAGGCAGATTTTGTTCAAGATATTTAAAGTCGCTTTCCTGATACCCTTCGGCTTCAAGATCGTCAGCCACCGCTTTCATGCTGTTCGCGATCTGTGGCCGGTTCATCGACAATGAAGGGCATCCGATTGAGATTTGTTCGGCCATCGCATTGGCGAAGGCAACATTGTACAGGTTTTCCGGCATTTCGGTGCGGAACGGCGCACGTGCGGCCGCCACCTCAGGCGACTCGCTGGCGGTGGTCTGACATCCCGCCACAACAAGCAGAAGCAATCCGCCGAGAAGAGTTTTTTGCACTGCCCTGAAACGCATCGTCAATTCGCCCTCAGATAGACGCCGATGGCGCTGTTTCTTTGAATTTCGGACTGCCCCAGTGCGCAAAATGAGTTCGGTGTGTCATAAGACACTCCGTTTTGCGCCAGATAGGCCTCGCCCTTGGCACGCATCCGGTCTTTTTCCGAGTCCGATTCCACATAGGCGCGGATTTCCTTGTCGGAATATCCTAATTTGTGGGCTTTGGACCGCAGCCCCCACATCACATTGATCGCCTTGAGACGTCGACCGCTGATCGAAGGGCAATATTCAGAAATCTCATTTGCGATGGCGATATAGTACAGCTCGTTGTCGATCTCATGAACATCGCGCAGGGGAGGTTTGGCTTCGGCTGCGATTGGTAATGTCAACAGAACGGCCAGACCTAAGGATTTTGCTACAGACATGTTCTTTCCTTTTGTTTTGGGTTCCCCAAAACAAAGGCCTGACGGTCTGCTATGCGATAGCAAACCCCTAATCATGCGCTGATATGCAAAAACACAGATCATGGTCGCTGGCATGTTCCTGCAAAAGAAAGCTTGTCGTCGCTGATCTGAAGCTGATCCGGTTCGGTATCAGGCCCGACCTTCCATTCGATACGGGAGGAGCCGAATTGCTCGATACAGTACTTCGTGCCCTCATAGCGCCCGGCTTCACGCGCGCCGTTCAAGGACTGGGAGACGCCGTTCACGACAACGGTAAAATCAGTCGGGGCCTTCTTCTTGTCTACAGGTTTGGCCTTGGCACGAAAGAAATTGCCTTCGAACTGAACCCGATCACTTGACTTTGTGATCGTACCACAGGCCGACACAAGCGCTAAGGCTGCAATAACAACGCAGGTACCTGAACGAATGCGCCCAACCGTCGACCAGTTCACTTTATCCTTGCTCCTCATCAAAACGCCGCCGCCAAAGCCATGACCCCAATCACAAACATGCAGGCCCAGCTCAGCACATAAAAGATCGAACGGATGCCCGAATTTGGCTTACCAGTTCCGCGAATATGGACAACCAGCATCGCCAACCGCGCAACCAGAGCGACCGAAGCCAACAGGTTCACCCAAAACGGGCTCACCCCCAGCAAAATCGCGGCAATTGTTACCGCGACGAAAGCAGGCAGCGTTTCTGTTCCGTTCAGATAGGCCCGGTTCAGGCGATAGGCCCGGTCGGCATAGTCCTGATCAGGCGTCGCACCTGGTGCCAACCCTTTGCTTTGTTTCGCCATCGCCGTGAGGGGCGACAACAACAACACGACCAGTGTGAAAATCACAACCGAAGCAACAGCATGAGAGTAATCTGCAAATAGGTCCATATTTCTTACTCCGCTGCTATCGCGCTTGAACGGCCCGATTTCTGGGCCTTGATGCGATCTTCGATTTCGTCGCGGAAGTTGCGGATCAAGCCCTGGATCGGCCAGGCCGCTGCATCACCAAGGGCGCAGATCGTGTGGCCTTCGACCTGTTTGGTCACGTCAAACAGCATGTCGATCTCTTCCAGCTCGGCCTCGCCGCGCACCAGACGGTCCATCACGCGCATCATCCAGCCCGTGCCTTCGCGACAGGGCGTACACTGCCCGCAGCTTTCGTGTTTGTAGAATTTCGAAAGGCGCCAGATCGCCTTGATGATGTCTGTGGATTTGTCCATCACGATCACCGCCGCCGTTCCAAGGCCCGAGCCCAGATCGTTGCGCAGGTGGTCGAAATCCATGATCGCATCGCGCATGTTCTCACCGCGCACGCAAGGAACCGATGAGCCACCCGGGATTACCGCCAACAGATTGTCCCAACCGCCGCGAATGCCGCCGCAATGGGTTTCGATCAGTTCCTCAAAAGAAATCGACATCGCCTCTTCGACGACGCAGGGGGTGTTTACATGGCCCGAGATCGCAAACAGCTTGGTGCCTGCGTTGTTCTGACGGCCAAAGCCCGCAAACCAATCCGCGCCCCGGCGCAGGATGGTGGGCACCACGGCGATGGATTCCACATTGTTCACCGTGGTCGGACACCCGTAAAGGCCAGCGCCCGCCGGGAACGGAGGTTTCATCCGCGGCATGCCCTTTTTGCCCTCAAGGCTTTCCAGCAGAGCCGTTTCCTCGCCGCAGATATAGGCCCCGGCCCCGTGATGCAGGAACAGATCGAAATCCCAGCCCGAACCAGCGGCGTTCTTGCCCAACAGCCCGGCGTCGTAAGCCTCGTCAATCGCGGCCTGCAGAGCCTCACGCTCGCGAATGTATTCGCCGCGCAGGTAGATGTAGCAGGTATGTGCATTCATCGCGAAGGATGCGATCAGGCAGCCTTCGATCAGCGTGTGCGGATCGTGGCGCATGATCTCACGGTCCTTGCAGGTGCCTGGCTCGGATTCGTCCGCGTTCACAACCAGATAGGCCGGGCGACCATCGCTTTCCTTGGGCATGAAGGACCACTTCAAACCGGTCGGGAAACCCGCGCCACCGCGCCCTCGCAAACCGGAATCCTTCATCGTCTGAATAATCCAGTCACGGCCCTTTTCGATCAATCCAGCCGTACCATCCCAATGCCCGCGAGCTTGCGCGCCCTTAAGCGTACGCTCATGCATCCCGTAGATGTTGGTAAAGATCCGGTCCTGATCCTTCAGCATCGCGTGTTACCTTCGGCTTTCCTGACGCATGCGCCAGAGTTGAAATATGTTGACGCCCGCATAGATGAACCCGGCCAATGCGGCGAGGTCAAAAAACAATGCGTGGCGCGTTGTCAGCCCCAAAGCGGGACCGATGAACAGGTTCATGGCAAGCCAGATCGCCATCGTCACGGCAATGACGATGCCGATATGTCGGCCCTTGCGGGCGATGGCCTGTTCCTTATCCGTGTCCATCTCAGTCTTCGTACACACCGTCTTTCTTGGCGCGCTTGGCAAACTCGGTCTCTTCCCCCGCCGCCAGCTTGGCCGCCTGTGCGATCCAACCGTCGCGTTCGATCCGACCTTTGAACTTCAACCGTGTATCAACCCAAGCCACATGTTCGGGCGACCAGGCTGCGATCTGATCGAAATGGAAAAAACCCAGCTCATTCAGCGTCTGCTCAAGCTTCGGGCCTACGCCTTTCAGCATCTTCAGATCATCTGCCTTGCCATCCCGCGCTGCGGTCAGCGTTTCTGGCTGATCTTCCTTGGCAGCCTTCGCCTCCTCCGCCTGTTTCACAGCAGGTTTGGCCGGTTTCGGCGCTTTGGGCGGTTTCGGGGCCGATTTGGTCGCGGCTGCCTTGCCATCCTTGCCCAGCCACGGTGTCAGGATCGGAACCTCGGTCCCGTCGATGCGCTTGACCGTGTCGCCCAGATCGGTCGCCAAGGCCACGCTGGCATTGTATTGCGGTTTGCCTGCGTCATGGTTCGTCAGGCTGGTCAGACCGCCCAGCGGTTCAGCTGCGTAACGCCCGTTCTGAGGGCCCGGTGTTGGCACTTTGCCTGCGGCCAGATCGTCGATGATCTTGCCAAAGCTCTCGGCCGTCAGGTCTTCGTAATAGTCTTTTCCGATCTGCGCCATTGGAGCGTTCGCGCAGGACCCCAGGCATTCGACCTCTTCCCAGCTTAGCTTGCCATCGGCAGACAGTTCATGCGGCTTGGCGGCGATCTTGTCCTTGCAGACCGCTATCAGGTCTTCGGCCCCGCAGATCATGCAGGAGGTCGTGCCACAGACCTGAATATGCGCCACAGAACCAACCGGTTGCAGCTGGAACATGAAGTAGAACGAGGCCACTTCGAGCACGCGGATATAGGCCATGCCCAGCATGTCGGCGACGGATTCAATCGCCGGACGGGTCAGCCACCCCTCCTGCTCTTGCGCGCGCCACAGTAGCGGGATCACCGCGCTGGCCTGACGGCCCTCGGGGTACTTGGTGACCTGCGCTTCGGCCCATTGCTGGTTGGCAGAGGTGAAGGCAAAGCTTTCGGGTTGTTCGGGGTGAAGACGGCGGAGCATTACATAGCCCTCATTCGAAAGGGTTTTTGTAGAGCGGCACAAGACCGATTTATCAAAAATACATGTTTCATCTGCTTATTGCCCCAATCCACCCAATTGCCTCAGTTCAACGAAGGCAAATACAATGAAAGCGACTCCGCTCACGAAACCGACTAGATTCACAAATGCCCACCCGAGATTTCCTCGCGAAAGAGTTACGAACCCAGCGATGGGGCAAATAACTATGCACATAGCAGCCGCGAAGAGCAATAAATTGAACATTAACGATCAATCTCCCCAAACACGACGTCCATCGTGCCGATAATCGCGGCGACATCCGCCAGTTGGTGTCCTCCGGCAACGTGGTCCATCGCCTGCAAATGCAAGAACCCCGGTGCGCGAAGTTTGGCCCTGTAAGGTTTGTTGGTGCCGTCGGCGACCAGATAAACACCGAACTCACCCTTGGGGGCCTCGACAGCGGCGTAGACCTCGCCTGCGGGGACGTGGAACCCTTCGGTGTAGAGCTTGAAGTGATGGATCAGGCTCTCCATCGAGGTCTTCATATCGGACCGTTTCGGTGGGGTGATCTTGCCGCGTGCCAGAACGTCGCCCGGGCACTCGCGAATCTTGGCGATGGCCTGACGGATGATCAGCAGGGACTGGCGCATCTCTTCCATGCGGCAGAGATAGCGGTCGTAGCAGTCGCCATTCTTGCCGACCGGGATCTGGAACTCGAACTCGTCATAGCATTCATAAGGTTGCGCGCGGCGAAGGTCCCATGCTAGGCCCGAGCCACGGACCATAACGCCCGAGAAACCGTATTTCTGAATGTCATCCTCGGTCACAACGCCAATATCGGCGTTGCGCTGTTTGAAGATGCGGTTTTCGGTCAGTAGACCGTCGATATCGTCCAGAACGGCGGGGAATTCGTGGCTCCACGCCTCGATATCGTCCAGCAGTTCGGGTGGTAGGTCCTGATGGACACCGCCGGGGCGGAAATAGGCGGCGTGCAGGCGGGCCCCGCAGGCCCGCTCATAGAACACCATCAGCTTTTCGCGTTCTTCAAACCCCCACAGAGGCGGGGTCAGCGCGCCGACGTCCATCGCCTGCGTGGTCACGTTCAGCAGGTGGTTCAGGATGCGCCCGATCTCGGAGTACAAAACCCGGATCAGAGAGCCACGGCGCGGCACTTCCACACCAGTCAGCTTTTCAATCGCCAGACACCAGGCATGTTCCTGATTCATCGGCGCCACGTAATCCAGACGATCGAAATACGGCAGGTTCTGCAGATAGGTCCGGCTTTCCATCAGCTTTTCCGTACCACGGTGCAGCAGGCCGATATGCGGGTCACAACGCTCGACGATTTCACCGTCAAGTTCGAGCACCAAACGCAAAACCCCGTGCGCCGCAGGGTGTTGCGGGCCGAAGTTGATGTTGAAATTGCGGATCTTCTGTTCTCCGCTCAGCGCATCCGAGCTGCCGTCATCATATCTTGAGCCGTCCATCAACGCCCCCGTCGTTTCTTTGCCTCAGCCCGAACCCGGACCTTTTTCGCCTCAACGGCTTTGGCAGCGGCCCCGGCCAGAAGAACGCCCAGCGCCCCTAGTGCGATCAGTTCCCCCAGCATCATCTCAGCGGCGCTCCATTTCCTGTAGCTTGATCCCGACCCACCACAGAAGGGCAATCGTACCAAACGGGATCAGACACAAAAGGCACCAGACCTTGTTGATCCCAAAAAACGGCAAGATCTTCACCATCGGGATGATGGTCAGTGCCGATAAGATCAGCCACCAGATACCCCCCATCATTCGGTCTCCTGTTTCTCATCACCCGGCAGGATGTAGTTTGCACCTTCCCACGGGGACATGAAATCGAATTGACGGTATTCCTGCACCAGAGACACGGGCTCATAGACCACACGCTTTTGCGCTTCGTCATAGCGCACTTCGGTATAGCCCGTGGTCGGGAAATCCTTGCGCAACGGATAGCCGCGAAAGCCATAATCCGTCAGGATGCGCCGCAAGTCCGGATGGCCTGAGAACAGGATGCCAAACATGTCAAACACCTCACGCTCGAACCAATTGGCCGAGGGGTGTACATCGACAATCGAGGGCACCATGTCTTCTTCGCGGATCGACACCCGCAGGCGAATGCGCTGGTTCTGGTACATCGACAGGAAGTGATAGACCACGTCGAACCGTTTGGCCCGTTCGGGGTAATCAACGCCGGTGATGTCCACGAGAGTCGAGAATTGACAGGACCGGTCGCTTTTTAGGAATTCAATGAATTCGAAAAGGTTCGACAGCGCAACATCGACGTTCAATTCGCCATGGGTCACATCCCAGGACAGGACACAATCCGAGCGTTTTAGTTCAAGCTGTGTGCCGAGTTCTTTGAGTGCTTCGCTCATCCGCTCTCTCCCTCAGCGTACAATCGTGCCGGTGCGGCGGATTTTACGTTGCAGCTGCATCAGACCATAGAGCAGCGCCTCGGCGGTCGGAGGGCAGCCGGGCACGTAGATGTCCACCGGGACGATCCGGTCACAGCCGCGCACGACGGAATAGGAATAGTGATAATACCCGCCGCCGTTGGCGCAGGACCCCATTGAGATCACATAGCGCGGCTCGGGCATTTGATCGTAAACCTTGCGCAGCGCCGGAGCCATCTTGTTGGTCAGCGTCCCGGCCACGATCATCACATCGGACTGACGCGGAGAGGCGCGCGGTGCGATGCCGAACCGTTCCGCATCATAGCGCGGCATTGAGGTATGCATCATTTCGACCGCGCAGCAGGCCAGACCAAAGGTCATCCAATGCAAGCTGCCAGTGCGCGCCCAGTTGATGATGTCCTCGGTCGAGGTCAGCAGAAAGCCTTTGTCCTGAAGCTCGGCATTCAGGGCCTGAGTGGCGACTTCCTTGTCGACACCAGCGGTGTTTGCACCCGTCATCACTCCCATTCCAGGGCCCCTTTCTTCCATTCATAGGCAAAGCCGATGGTCAGAACGCCCAGGAATACCATCATGGACCAGAAACCCACATCGCTGATGTCCTTGAAGCCAACGGCCCAGGGGAACAGGAAGGCGATTTCCAGATCGAAGATGATGAAGAGAATCGCGACCAGATAGAATCGGACATCGAATTTCATCCGCGCATCATCAAATGCGTTGAAGCCACATTCATATGCGCTGACTTTTTCCGGGTCGGGATTGCGGACGGCCAAAACGACAGCCGCCAGAATCAGTACTATTCCAAGGCCTACGGCCACGGCCAGAAACACCAGGATCGGGAGATATTCCCGCAACAGCTCTTCCAAGAGTAGCTCCTTTCCTGCGCGATCCATATCGAGCGCGCGGTCAATTGGCGAGTTGACTGGACATTCTCTATCTCTGCAGGGTCAGAGGGTCAACCGATCACAAGCGCGCAGGTCATCAACCTTGAACTTGACAAACACCCAAAGGCGCTCGCGTGTTCAGCACCCAACCGCGCTCGGAATCAGAGTTAAACTTTGTTGTTCCACTTGGGCTTACGTTTCTCAAAGAAAGCTTTGATGCCCTCATGCGCTTCTTCTGTTTCCCAGCGAGAAACCAGCGCATTAATCGTGTGGTCAATCACCTGATCGTCAATCTGAGGCCCAAGGTCCTGAACCAGCGCCTTGGCCGAGGCAACCGCCCCCGGTGCGCAATTCAGATAGGGAAGAACTTCGTCCTCAATGGCCTGATCCAACCCGTCTGCCGTGACGGTTTTGGCCAAAAGCCCTAGCGTCACGGCCTCGGCCGCATCAAACAGACGCGCTGACATGAAAACCCGGCGGGCCTTGGCTGCCCCCATACGTGCGATCACATAAGGCCCAATCGTCGCCGGGATCAGGCCCAGCTTTGTCTCGGTCAGGCCCATTTTCAGGGTTTCAACACCAATTGCCACATCACAGACAGCGACCAGACCCACACCTCCGCCGAACGCATTGCCCTGCAACGCACCGATCAAGGGTTTCGGCATCGTGTTGAGCGCTTGCAGCATTTCCGCAAGCTTTCGTGCTTCGACGAAACGCGTGGCCGGATCGGCTGCCATCTGATCCTGCATCCAACCCAAATCCCCTCCAGCGCAAAAGGATTTGCCCGTCGCGGTCAGCACGACAACCCGAACAGAGGGGTCATGTTCTAGATCCTGCGCTGCGCGCGTAAGTTCGGCGATCATCATGGCCGACATCGCGTTGTGTTTTTCCGGACGGTTTAGGCACAGGGTCGCAACGCCGCGTGCATCTGTGGCGACAGAGATCGTTTCGTACATCTTAGCCCCTCATGGCACGCGCCATCTGCGCGGCTTTATCCAACACTGTGGCATCCAGGCCGGTGGCATATCCCAACCGTTCCAGATGCGCCGCAACGGCTTCTGTCGCGACATTGCCCGCCGCACCAGGGGCGTAGGGGCAACCTCCAAGGCCACCAACGGCGGCATCGAACACACGGATACCCAGTGAAAGCGAGGCATCGATATTGTCCAATGCCCGGCCATTCGTGTCATGAAAATGCCCAGCCAGCCGGGTTACGGGGACACGTTCGCGCACCGCCATCAGCATCCGTGCAATCTTGTCTGGCGTCCCCTGCCCGATTGTATCGCCTAAAGACACCTCATAGCAGCCGTGAGAGAACAAAAGATCCGCGACCTCGGCCACTTTTTCGGGCGGTGTCGGCCCATCATACGGGCAGTCGGTCACGCAAGAGACATAGCCGCGCACTGGCAGGTCGATGTGCCGCGCGGCGTCCAGGATCGGGGTAAACCGTTCAATCGACTCGGCAATGGAGGCATTGATATTGGCTTTCGAGAATCCCTCGGAAGCCGAAGCAAAAACCGCGATCTCATCTGCCTGCGCTGCCAAAGCATCTTCATACCCCCGCATATTGGGGGTCAGGGCCGCATATCGCACACCCTTTGCGCGCGTTATTCCAGCCAAAACCTCGGCACTGCCTGCCATCTGGGGAACCCATTTGGGTGAGACAAAGCTTGCCACTTCGATTCGGCTGAACCCGGCATTCGACAGGCAATCAACAAGCGCAATCTTCTCGGACACCGGAATGTCGCGCGTTTCGTTCTGCAACCCGTCCCGCGGCCCGACTTCAAAAATTTCTACGCGTTCGCCCATGCCTCATCTCCCTTTGATGTCCAAACTGATCGTGACACATGCCCAGACCTTCGAACAGCCTAGCTGTCCTCCAACCGAACCAACGCGGCTCCGGCTTCAACCTGCGCGCCGTCCTTGGCCAGAACCTCAGCGACAACACCATCCCGAGCAGCGAGTAGGGAATGTTCCATCTTCATCGCCTCCAGCACCGCCAAACGGTCGCCCTCCTTGACGGTTTGACCGACCACCGCAAAGACCGCTTTGACAAGCCCCGGCATTGGCGCCTCGATCAGGTTGGTATCCCCAGCCGCGCTTGCCTCGCGATCCAACGGATCAACCAGGTCAAAACTCTGACCATAATCCTCGAAAACTGTGATCCAGAGACCAGTGACCGCGACGTTAGGCATCGGTTTTCCGTTGATCCGCCAGCGCCCGTCCTGGCGTTGTGTCGTGACGACCGTCTCACCCACCTTCCAGTCCTGCTGCTCGGCGCTGATAACTTGAACATCAAGCTCGATACGATCCTCGCCGGATATCAGCTGAACCGCACGATGCAGAGGCGCCCAAAGCGAGAAACCAGCGTCTGCCTGCGTGTCCGCCAGGTTCGAAGCTTGCATGGCTGCCGCCACAAGGGTTTCAGGCCGTGGCGGTACCGCCTGTACCAATTCGTCAAGGTCGCGCCCGATCAGCCCTGTATCAACATCGCCCGACGCAAAGCCAGTATGTCGGGTCAGTGCCCCCAGGAATGACAGGTTTGTCACGGTTCCGGCGACCTCGGTTCCCTGCAACGCACGATGTAACTGCTCAAGCGCAACTGCGCGGGTCGGACCATGCACGATCACCTTTGCGATCATCGGATCATACCACGGGCTGATCGTATCCCCCGCCCTCACGCCACTATCTGCCCGACACCCTTGCGGAAAGCACAGATGGGTCAGGGTACCTGTTGCTGGCAAGAACCCCTTGGGCACATCTTCGGCATAGAGCCGCGCCTCGAACGCATGCCCGTTGATCGACAGGTCATTCTGCTGCTTCGGCAGGCTTTCACCCGCTGCAACGCGAAGCTGCCATTCGACCAGATCGACACCCGTGATCGCCTCGGTCACCGGATGCTCAACCTGTAGGCGCGTGTTCATTTCCATGAACCAGAACCGATCCGGGCGCAGCCCGTCGGACGCGTCGACGATGAACTCAATCGTCCCGGCACCTTTGTAGCCAATCGCCTCAGCCGCACGGACACCTGCCTGCCCCATGGCCTCGCGCATTTCAGCGGTCATGCCGGGGGCCGGAGCCTCTTCGATCACTTTCTGATGTCGCCGCTGAAGCGAGCAATCCCGTTCGAACAGATGAACTGCATGTGTGCCGTCGCCAAACACCTGCACCTCGATATGGCGGGGCTTGGCGACAAATTTCTCAACCAATACAACATCATTGCCGAAGGCTGTTCTGGCCTCACCTCGCGCGCTGTCCAAGGCAGATGCGAAATCCTCGGGTCGTTCAACTAGCCGCATCCCTTTGCCGCCGCCACCCGCCACGGCCTTGATCAGCACCGGATAGCCTATTGTGTCGGCCGCCCCGGCCAAATGCTCGGGATCCTGATTGTCGCCATGATAGCCGGGAACTACGGGCACGCCCGCCTGTTCCATCAACGCCTTGGCAGCGTCCTTGAGGCCCATCTTGCGGATCGCATCCGCTGATGGACCAATAAAGGTCAAACCGGCCGCCTCAACCGCATCCACGAAATCGGGATTTTCGGACAAAAACCCATACCCCGGATGGATCGCCTGAGCGCCAGTGTTAAGCGCGGCCCGAATGATCTCATCGCCTTTCAGGTAACTCTCCGCCGGGGCTGCACCGCCAATATGAACGGCCTCATCCGCCATCTGCACATGCTTGGCCGAGGCATCCGCATCGGAATACACAGCAACACAGGACACACCCATTTTCTGAGCCGTTTCCATGACCCGACAGGCGATCTCGCCCCGGTTGGCAATCAGGATTTTGTTGAACATGGCTTACCCCTCAGCCGCCAGATCTTCGACAAGACGAAATCGCTCGCAGACCAACTCCATCTCAGGATTGAAGCCGCCATTACGCTCGAAATAGCGTCGGTGATCATCGCGCCACCCCGCAAGCGTTTCATTCTCGCCCTCGGCTAGTGCAAACTCCTCAGTCACATCGCAATAACGACAGATCGTAACCTTGATCGTTTCGATCACCAGGGCCGGGCGATCATCCCAGTTCAAAGCAATATCGCGCCGCCCGACCACGGGCATGTCAGGAGAGCCTTCGGGGTAGTTTCGCAATGCATCGCAGGTCGCCGTTTTCTTTCCTGCACGCACAAGGGCCAGCAGCTCAGTACTCAACATGGCGTTGTCCCCGAACTTGAAGGTCTGGGCGCCGGGGTAGCGGTTTTTTAGCTGTTCCAGATCGGTCATCTTACATCCTGAACACGCCGAAGCGCGTCTCTTCTATCGGGGCATTCAGCGCAGCGCTGAGCGACAAGGCCAGCACATCGCGGCTTTTGCGCGGATCAATGATGCCGTCATCCCAGAGCCGGGCCGAGGCGTAGAGCGGATGCGACTGTTCCTCGAACATCTGTAGTGTCGGACGTTTGAATTCGGCCTCTTCTTCGGCGGACCATATACCGCCCTGCCGTTCGATCCCGTCCCGTTTGACAGTTGCCAGAACGCCCGCAGCCTGTTCGCCGCCCATCACGGAAATCCGTGAATTCGGCCAGGTCCACAAAAACCGAGGCTGGTAGGCGCGACCCGCCATGCCGTAATTCCCAGCGCCAAAAGAACCGCCAACAAGCATCGTGATCTTGGGCACCGAGGTCGTCGCCACCGCCGTCACCATCTTGGCCCCGTGCCGTGCGATGCCTTCGTTTTCGTATTTACGGCCCACCATGAAGCCGGTGATGTTTTGCAGGAAAACCAATGGTGTTTTGCGCTGTGAGCATAGCTCGACAAAATGCGCGCCTTTCTGCGCGGCCTCCGAGAATAGCACGCCGTTGTTCGCGATGATCCCGACCGGGCAGCCTTTGACATGGGCGAAACCGGTGACCAGCGTTTCGCCGAACCGAGGTTTGAACTCATCAAACCGCGACCCATCGACCAGCCGCGCGATCACCTCGCGAATGTCATAAGGCGTGCGCAGATCAGCCGGAACAACGCCGAGGATTTCCTCAGGGTCATAAGCAGGCTCCTCGGATGCTTCAAACTGTAGGCCGGGTTTCAGCCCGGCACCGCCCAAAGACCCCACGGCTCGCCGAGCCAAGGCCAAAGCATGCGCATCATCCTCGGCCAGATAGTCCGCAACGCCAGACAGGCGCGTATGTACATCGCCACCGCCGAGGTCTTCGGCGCTGACAACCTCGCCTGTTGCAGCCTTAACCAGAGGTGGACCGGCCAGAAAGATTGTCCCTTGTTCCTTCACGATGATCGTCACATCTGACATCGCAGGCACATAGGCACCACCAGCCGTGCACGAGCCCATCACCACAGCGATCTGAGCGATCCCCTTGGCGCTCATGCGTGCCTGATTGTAAAAGATGCGCCCGAAATGATCGCGGTCGGGGAAGACCTCGTCCTGATTGGGCAGGTTCGCGCCACCGCTATCGACCAGATAGATACAGGGCAGATGGTTTTCCTCGGCAATCTCCTGCGCGCGCAGGTGCTTCTTGACGGTCATCGGATAATATGTGCCGCCCTTCACGGTGGCGTCGTTGCAGACCACCATGACCTCTCGCCCCTGTACCCGACCAATTCCGGCGATCACACCGGCACAGGGCGCGGCATCGCCATACATCCCATGCGCCGCCGTCGCGCCGATTTCAAGGAATGGAGAGCCCGGATCGAGTAGGTTCGCAACCCTGCGTCGGGGGAGCATCTTGCCCCGAGATTCATGCCGCGCGCGGGATTTCTCACCCCCTCCGATACGGGCCGCTTCAGCAGCTTCGGATATCTGTGCCAGCGCGTCGAGATGGGCTGCGAGGTTTGCTTTAAATACCTCAGAGGTCGGAACTGCTTTGCTTACTAACTTCACTGACTTTCTTTCCTCTTTTCCAACCAATCCGCCAAAGATATTGCGCCAAGATAGCGCCCCATCGAAACAAACGCGGCACATTCTGTTCCAGAGTCTGAATTCTCGCACTGAGTATCTGCGTTCGTCGAGTTCAGCATATCCATTCGGTTCTCAAAGAACTGTTTCTGCGGAGATGGAGCATCTAGACTATCCGGAAGGCTATCCATGATATCCTTTGATAGGTTTTCGTAAGTCGTCGCCAGAGTTCCAAAACACGAAGGACTGTCGACAGCATAACGGCAATACCCAAGAATGATCGCCATACACTCTTGCCTCTTCCCAGCCCGATCCAATTGATCTCGTGAACTTAAGAAGCAACGCTGTGTCCATTCGAACGGGTCGTTCTCGTCGGCTAACGCAGGGAGAGGTGCTCCTAGCTGAGAACCGATCAAAGCTGCCGTTAACAATAGAGTATTCTTCATTTATGAATCTCCCCCACTGCCCGCGCCTTCAATTCCTTCCGGATCACCTTGCCCGTCACCGTCATCGGCAACTCCTCCAAAAACGCCACCTCTCGCGGGTAGGAATACTGCGACAGCCGGTCCTTGACCCACTCCTGCAACTCCGCGCTTGTGGCCTCGGCCCCAGGTTTCAACACCACATAGGCCTTCACGATCTCGGTCCGCAGCGGGTCGGGCTTGCCGACCACGCCCACGGTTGCCACGGCTGGGTGGGTCAGCAGGCAATCCTCGATCTCCGCCGGGCCGATGCGATATCCGGCTGAGGTAATCACGTCGTCATCGCGGCCCACGAAGCGCAGATAGTCGCCCTGCCACACGCCGCGATCTCCGGTGATGAGCCAGTCGCCTCGGAACTTCTCAGCCGTCGCTTGCGGATTGTTCCAGTATTCCAGCAGCATCGAGGCCGATCCACGGCGGATAGCGACGTCGCCTTCCTCGCTCGTCGGATTGCCATCCTGGTTAATCACCGCCACCTCATGCCCCGGCACGGGCTTGCCGATACAGCCGGGGTTCACCGGAAAGTCCTGCGCGCACGAGGAGACAACCATATTACATTCGGTCTGACCGTAGAATTCATTGATCGTCAGGCCAAAGGCCTGCTTACCCCAGGCGAGCATCTCGGCCCCCAACGGCTCCCCCCCGGACGCGACTGAGCGCAAGCCGGGGATGCTCTGATCCGCCGCTTTCAGCATCCGCAGCGCCGTGGGAGGAAAAAACACGTTCTTTACGCCACCGCGCGCGATCACATCCGCGCAAGCCTCAGCCGAGAACTTATCCAGACGTGCTGCAACCACCGGTATGCCCAGCGCTAGCCCCGGCATCAGCACATCGAACAACCCTCCGATCCAGGCCCAATCCGCAGGCGTCCAGAGGCAGTCCCCGTCGCGCAGATGATTGTGGCTGATTGAAACGCCTGGCAGATGGCCCGTCAGCACCCGATGCCCGTGCAGCGCACCCTTGGGGCTGCCGGTTGTGCCCGACGTATAGATCAGCACCGCCGGATCATCCGGACCAGTCTCAGCAAAGGAAACCGGATCGCCCGACACCCCTACATCAGACGCGATCAGAGGCTTTGCGATTCCTTCAAGTAGCCCGGCACCCTCGACATCGGTCAGCACAAGCTTGACCCCGGCATCGCCAATTCGCGACCGTAGCGCCTCCTGTTTGAACAGCTTGAACAGCGGAACTGAGATCGCACCGATCTTCCAGATCGCCAGATGTGTGGCGGCACACCATGGCGATTGGCTGAGCAAGACACCGACCCGGTCACCTGGCTGCACCTGCTGCTGTAAGGCACGGGCGATCCCGTCGGTCATATGATGCAGCTGTTCATAGGTCACACGCTGTTCGGAAGGACCGGTCAGATCGATCACGGCCACACGATCATCGGGATGATCCAGACACTGGCGCGCCATGTTCAACCGGTCAGGCAAGTCCCAGCCGCCCTCTGGGCGCAAACCAGGTATGCGCGTAGGGTCAAGCATCTGCTAGACCTCTTTTTTCATTTAATTTTTCCGCCGTACACAGGCAACCAGAACCAAGCGAAACTTGATGCAGATCAGAGCGCGGATGGGCCTTTGCCGCCACACAAGGGGCATCAACAAAACCAAAGGCAAGACCATGATGAAAACGCTCGCCGCATTGACATTCTCGACCGCGCTGGCCGCTTTGGCCGCACCCGCATTTGCCCAATCGCAGGGTGACTGGACCCTTGGCGTAGGTGTGGGATATCTGGACCCGAAATCCGACAACGGAACGCTTGCGGGGCTTAGCGCAGATATCGACGCGGACACCCGCCCGATCTTTACCGCGGAGTACTTTATCCGCGACAATCTGGGGATCGAGCTTTTGGCCGCAACGCCGTTCAGCCATGACATAACTCTGGGAGGCAGCACCGACGCGGGCAGCGTCAAGCACCTGCCCCCGACCCTGTCGCTGAACTATCACTTCCCGACCAATAGCGCCTGGAAGCCCTATGTCGGTGCCGGTCTGAACTACACGATCTTTTTTGACGAAAGCTCTCCGTTGGGGGATCTCAAGGTCGATAACTCGTTCGGCGTCGCGCTGCAGGCCGGGCTGGACTACCAGGTTACCCAAAACGGTGCGGTCCGACTGAATGTGCGCTGGTTCGACATCGACTCGGACGTGACCTTGGATGGCGCCGATATCGGCACCGCCGAAATCGATCCCTGGCTGGTCGGTGTGTCCTACGTCCATCGGTTCTGATCCAATCCAAAGCGCCCCGCCGACACAAAGTCAGTGGGGCGTTTTCTTCACTGCATCTCGCTCATCAATTCGCGGCCAATCAGCATCCTGCGAATTTCGCTGGTGCCCGCGCCGATCTCCATCAGCTTGGCATCCCGGAAAATCCGACTGACCGGCGCGTCCGACAGGAACCCGGCCCCGCCCATGGCCTGAACAGCCTGATGCGCCTGCGTCATTGCCGCCTCCGAGGCATAGAGACAGCACGCCGCTGCATCCTGCCGCGTCACATCCCCACGATCGCAGGCCTTCGCGACCTCGTAGACATAAGCCCGGGCAGAGTTCATCGCGGTATACATGTCCGCGATCTTGCCCTGCATCAGCTGAAAGCTGCCAATGGGTTTGCCAAATTGCTTGCGCTCGGCCAGATAAGGCATGATCTCATCAAGACAGGCTGCCATGATCCCGGTTCCGATCCCGGCCAGCACGACCCGTTCGTAGTCAAGACCTGACATCAGAACGGCAACGCCCTTGCCTTCCTCGCCCAGAACATTTTCGAACGGCACTTCGACATCTTCAAAGATCAGTTCTGCTGTATTGGACCCACGCATTCCAAGCTTGTCGAAATGGGGCGAGGTCGAAAAACCGGCCATCTCTTTTTCGATCAGAAATGCGGTGATCCCTTTAGAGCCGGCCTCTGGGTCGGTCTTGGCGTAGACGACCAGCGTATCTGCGTCCGGCCCGTTTGTGATCCAGTATTTGTTGCCATTCAGCCGATAGTGATCGTTGCGCTTTTCCGCGCGCAGTTTCATCGAAACCACATCCGAACCTGCCGAAGATTCGGACATCGCCAATGCGCCCACATGCGCCCCAGAGATCAGGCGTGGCAGGTATTTTTGCTTTTGTTCCTCATTGCCGTTCAGCTTGATCTGATTCACACACAGGTTCGAGTGCGCACCATATGACAGCGAAACCGAGGCCGAGGCACGCGCCACTTCCTCTACCGCAATTGTATGAGCCAGATAGGACATTCCGGCCCCGCCATATTCCTCGGGTACCGTTACGCCCAGAAGGCCAAGCTCCCCCATCTCGGACCATAGCTCATTGGGAAAAGCATTGGATGCGTCGATCTCGGCGGCCATCGGCTTGACCCGTTCCTGCGCCCAGCGATGCACCATTTCGCGCAGCGCGTTTACATCTTCGCCGAGATCGAATGTCATTGCCGCCTGGAACATTTGGTCTGCCTCTGCGCTATACTTCAGTAATTGAACACATGTTCATTTATAGCGAGGCGAAGAGTGCCTGTCCAGTTGGAATGCAGTCTAGTGGTTTACGAACTCACCCAAACTGATCCGCCCATCACCATCTGTATCTATTTGCTCCAAAATCTCAGAAGCGCGGGCGGCGCTGTGCATACCAATGGCTGCTCTGCATTCCGCGCTGACTTTGGCTTCGTCTTCACGAAAGCCGAACTCCAACTCAGCCAAAGTCACAAATCCATCCTCGTTGGTATCGGCGGATGTGAAATCGTCAGCCCGGTAGCGTTCGTTTGCCGCTACGACTTCAGACAATGTAATGCGGCCATCGTTGTCAGCATCTGAGAAGCCAATTGCATCATCTGCCAGTTCTTCAGGCGACATTGACCAAACTTTCGCCAGTTCGGTTCCATCACAATCGCTAGGCAAGTTCACCTGCTCGGCCTGTTGCGTCATGTAACTCAGCATTTCAATCCGATCGACGAATCCATCGCCGTTGGTATCCTTGGCACGAAAATTGCCAGCGAAATCGGTTTTTGCAGATGCCCCAGACAGGGATACAGCGACTAAGATAGCGATGGTCAGAACCACCGGGGATGCCGCGATTACACTATTCTTCATGGTCGAAACCTCCTTCGAGTTTGAATGAGGCACTCCATCTTCAGCGATCAATCGGCGCAAAGCCGCGCTCATGGTTTCGCCGCGCGCAGCAACCCGTGCGGCGAACGCGTTTTTTTCCGACAGGCTTAGCCTGACTTCCAGAGATTCCGATTTTTTCTCTTTGGTCATGGTTACGCAATGATATCTGATGGTGTGCTCGCTCAAAGAAGCAAAGACACCTCAATTTGCCAGTATGATGACGTCCGTACGCAAGCGAAATCGTGTCCGGACAACGGAGTTTGCTGTTTTCAGGCCGTCGCCAGATTGTGAATCCGCGCAACTTCTTCCCGAATTATTCGAGCGATCAGATCACAGTCCTGCAAAGAGAACGTAAGAGGGACACGCATATCCAAAATACCCGTAAGGATACGGTCCGATTCCGGCAAACGTTCGCTTTCAACATAGCGCCAGCTGTCATAGCGAGAGGTGAAGCCTGTCGGTTCGGCCCCACCAAACCATTTCAACTCGACCCCCCGTTTTGCGCACCGGCCAATAACCTCGGTGATCCGATCGGGCACCCAGTCCAGAAGCAGGAACTGAATCGACGAACCGACATAGGTTTCTCCCTCTGGCCGATCCACAATTGTCAGCCCCGGTGTTCCGCGCAAGCCGGCTTCGATGGCCCGGTATCTTTCATTCCAACGCCCAACCTGCCGGTCCAGATCGCGCAATTGCGGGCGTAGGATCGCGGCGCGCAGATTATCCATCCGGCCCGAAACATTAGGGGTGGTGTATTTGACGCGCTCGAACACCTCGGGTGATGGTGCGGCCAGATGACGTTCGTACAGCATGTAGGACCCCGACAACATCGTGGCCTTGGCTGCAAGCTCCTCATCATCGGTGATCAGCAGGCCGCCTTCGCCGGAATTGACATGTTTGTAGGTCTGACAGGAATAGCATCCGATTGCGCCCTGACGACCAGACAATTGCCCCCGCCAAGCTGCGCCCATCGTGTGTGCGCAGTCTTCGATCACAACCACACCAGCGGCATCGCACATCTGCATCAGGCGATCCATGTCGCACAGATGCCCGCGCATATGGCTGAGCATCAACACCCGCGCCTGATCCAGCTTGGCCGCAAGATCGTCCAGATCAATCGTCAGGTTCTCGGACACGCCCACGAATACAGGCTTGGCCCCGACGGACGCTATCGACCCCGGCACAGGTGCAAGCGTGAAAGCATTCGTCAAAACCGGGTCACCCGGTTGAACACCCACTGCGCGCAAGGCAGTTGCAAGCGCATACCCTCCCGAGGACACAGCCAGACAGTACTTGACCCCCATCTGGGCGGCAAATTCCTGTTCCAACAAGGCTGTTTCGCCCAACTCACCCGGTGTGACGTTATAGCGATGCAGGCGCCCGTGGCGCAGGACGGTCAGCGCGGCCTCGATCGCCTCGTCAGGGATCGGTTCTTGCTGGGTGAAACTGCCGGTGAATGTCTCAGTCATGGCTCAGTTCTGGGGCTCTATCCGCTTCGGGTCAAGAGATCACGCCGCCGCACCGATCAGATCGGTCACGACACTCGGCAGATCGTCAAAATGATGCAGCAATGCCTCAGGCTCCAACGCGGCCATATCATCCCCCGATGGCCCGAACGTAACCAGCACAGACGGCACGCCTGCAGCTTTGGCCGTATTGCGGTCAGTGTCAGAGTCCCCGATCAAAACACAAAAATCGGGATGCCCCCCTGCCCGCCGCGCCGCCTCGCGCAGGGGTTCAGGGTCCGGCTTGCGCACCGGCAGGGTATCAGCCCCCACCAGCGCGGCGAACTGATCCCTAACACCCATCTGAGACAAAAGCTGATGGGCCAAACCCTCGGGCTTGTTGGTACAAATCCCAACACCATATCCAGAGCTTTTTAGGGCTTCGACTGCCTCCAACGCACCCGGATAGAACCGGGTGTGGGTGTCGATATCGCTGGAATAGGCCTCAAGCAATACCGGGTAATAGGCGTTTACGGTTGCCTCATCATAGGCGCCAACCCGTTTCAAGCCGTACGTCAGCATCATCCGACCACCACGCACCGCAATGCCTGCATCCTGTCCGTGAACCAGCACATCCCCATGGCCCATCGCGCGAAAACAATGGTTTGCGGCGGCCAGCAAATCCCCGGATGTATCCGCCAAAGTCCCATCCAAATCGAAGATGACCGTGCGCATCGCGCCTCCTTGCTCGGCAGTTTTCCGCCATACCATGTTGCAATCGGCAATCTTGTTTGATGGCCGTACGGCTTGCGCCTTTGACCTCAGCGGATAAAACGGTCGGCAAGAAAACACAAAGAGAAAACGATTTCATGACCACTGCCCTTGTCATCCTTGCCGCCGGAAAAGGCACCCGGATGAATTCGGATGTTCCAAAGGTTCTGCATCCCATCGCCCAGGTTCCGATGCTGATCCACGCCATGCGCGCTGGCTCGGTGCTATCGCCCGAGCGCACCGTGATCGTCACAGGCCACGGGTCCGAGGCAGTCGCCAAGGTCGCACAGGTCGAGGATGAGACAGCGCAGATCGCTGTGCAGGAGGAACAACTGGGCACCGCCCATGCCGTCGCGCAAGCTCGCGACGCGCTAGAGGGGTTCGAAGGTGACGTCGTTGTTCTTTATGGGGACACTCCGTTCTTGAAGCCCGATACGCTGGAACACATGATCGAAGCGCGGGTGAAAAATGATCTGGTGATCCTGGGCTTTGAGGCCGCAGATCCCGCGCGCTATGGGCGTCTGGTGATGAATGGTGACACGCTGGAGCGGATTGTCGAATTCAAAGAAGCATCAGTTGAGGAGCGGGCGATAAGCTTTTGTAATTCTGGGCTTTTGGCCTGTGACGCAAAGTTACTGATGTCGCTGATCGATGCGGTGGGCAATAACAATGCTGCGGGCGAATACTACCTGACGGATGTGGTTGAAATCGCCCGCAGCCGCGACCTGAGCGTCACTGCTGTTGCCTGTGACGAAGCGCAGACACTGGGTGTTAATTCTCGCGCCGATCTGGCAACGGCGGACGCTGTGTTTCAGGACCAGGCGCGGGCCGAATTGCTGGATCTGGGCGTCACATTGATGGCACCAGAAACGGTTTATCTGGCCGCCGATACGGTCATCGGGCGAGATACGGTGATCGAACCCAATGTGGTCTTTGGCCCCGGTGTAACCGTCGAAAGCGGCGCAACGATCCGGGCCTTCTCGCATCTGGAAGGCTGCCATGTCAGCCGGGGCTCTGTGGTCGGCCCCTATGCCCGCCTGCGCCCCGGTGCAGAGCTGGCAGAAAACGCGCGCATCGGCAACTTTGTCGAGATCAAAAACGCTGAGATTGCCGAAGGCGCGAAGGTCAATCACCTCAGCTATATCGGTGACGCTTCGGTCGGGGCCGCAACGAATATCGGCGCGGGCACGATCACTTGCAACTATGACGGCGTAATGAAGCATAAAACCACGATTGGCCAAAATGTCTTTATCGGTTCGAATACCATGCTTGTCGCTCCGGTGACGGTGGGCGACGGGGCGATGACGGCGACCGGCACAGTGGTGACCAAAGATGTCGAAGCCGATGCCTTGGCCGTTGCGCGGGCCAAGCAGGAAAACAAACCCGGCTATGCGCGCAAATTGTTTAATATGTTAAAGGCGAAAAAGGCTCGCCGCGATAAAGAGGCCTGAGTTTATGTGTGGAATTGTAGGTGTTCTGGGGCAGCATGAGGTCGCCCCTATTTTGGTTGAGGCGCTGAAACGGCTAGAATATCGCGGCTATGACAGCGCCGGGATCGCTACGGTGAATGACGGCACTCTCGGTCGCCGCAGGGCCGTGGGCAAACTGGTCAACCTGAGTGACCTTCTTGTCCATGATCCCCTGCCCGGCAAATCCGGGATCGGGCACACCCGCTGGGCCACCCACGGCGCGCCATCGGTCAACAATGCCCACCCACACAAGGCCGGGCCGGTTGCCGTCGTCCATAACGGGATCGTCGAAAACTACCGCGAGCTGCGCGCCGAACTGGCCGAACATGGGATCGGGTTTGAGACCGAAACCGACACCGAGACCGTGGCCCTGATGGCCGAGCATTTGCTGAATTCGGGCCTGTCTCCGGTCGAGGCTGCGTTCAAGACCATTGATCAATTGGAAGGTGCATTTGCGCTGGCCTTTCTGTTTGACGGTCAGGATGACCTGATCGTTGCCGCGCGCAAGGGTTCACCCTTGGCCATCGGGCATGGGGATGGCGAGATGTTTGTGGGCTCGGATGCCATCGCATTGGCCCCTCTGACAAACAAGATTACCTATCTTGAAGAAGGCGACCGCGCGGTGCTGACCCGCACCTCGCTGGAAATCCGAAACGAGGCCGGAGAGCTCGCTAATCGGGAAATGCGCAAGATCAAGCTGGATCATGCGCGGGCTGATAAGGGCGAGCACAAGCATTTCATGGCCAAGGAAATCGCCGAACAACCGGTTGTTGTGGCCGAGGCGATCCGGTCTTACCTGCCAACAGGTGGCGACCGGGTGGTTTTGCCAGATATCGATCTGGATTTCACAAAGCTAGATCGCCTGACCATGGTGGCCTGCGGTACCGCCTTCTACGCCTGCCTGACAGCGAAATACTGGTTCGAACAACTGGCCAAAATGCCGGTTGAAGTCGATATCGCCAGCGAATTCCGCTATCGCGAACCTCCGATCAGCGACCGCACAATGGCCCTGTTTGTCAGCCAGTCGGGTGAAACCGCCGATACGCTGGCTGCGTTGCGTTATTGCGAAGGAAAGGCGGACAAGATTGTTTCTGTCGTCAACGTCCCCGAAAGCTCGATCGCGCGGGAAAGCGATGTGGCTCTGCCCATCCACGCGGGTATCGAGATCGGCGTGGCCTCGACCAAGGCCTTCACCTGCCAGCTCAGCGTCTTACTGATGCTCGCGCTCAAGGCCGCTGCTGACAAGGGCACCTTGACCGATGAGGAACTGGCCGATCACGCCGCCGCCTTGCGTGGGCTGCCATCGGTTCTGAACGCGGCGCTGGATCAAAACCGCTCCATCCGCAAATCCGCCCAGCGCTTGTCCGAGGCACGCGATGTCCTGTTCTTGGGGCGTGGCCTGATGTATCCGCTGGCCATGGAAGGCGCGCTAAAATTGAAGGAAATCAGCTATATCCACGCCGAAGGGTATGCATCAGGGGAACTGAAACACGGCCCCATCGCGCTGATCGACAAGCATATGCCGGTTGTGGTGATGGCACCGAAAGATACCGTGTTCGACAAGACCGTGTCCAACATGCAAGAGGTGATGGCCCGCAAAGGCAAGGTCATTCTGGTCTCGGACGATGATGGCATTGCCGAGGCTGAGGACGGTGTTTGGAGCACGATCCGAATGCCGCATATCCACCCAAGCCTTGCCCCGATCCTGTATTCGGTGCCTGCGCAGCTGCTGGCTTATCACACGGCGGTGGCCAAGGGCACGGATGTGGATCAGCCGCGCAATCTGGCAAAGTCGGTAACGGTGGAATAAACCGCGAAAGGGTCGGTCATGGATGAGCAGGACTCCATCGCGCGATTGATGTCCCTGATGAGTGCTTCGCGCGCAGAGTACGAGCATTATCTGGCACGGGGTAAAACCTTTGGTCCTGCGCGGGCATTGCGGGCAACCAACCAAAAGGTGTTGGATTTCATCGAAGACACTCCATTCGAAGCCGCCCCTGAACTGATGTCGGCGCTGGAAGACCTGCAAGAGCATTTGCGGGATTGGGCCCGAATCTGGGATCACGAGGCCAAATTACGCGCCCCGGCGGATGAGGACGAATTCATATTCACAGGGTACAAAACCTATCCTAGACATCTGGATGCGCTGCTCGCAGAACGGCGCTCAATCTCCTGACTGCTGGACGGCCTATCCATACGCGCTTAGGTTTGCCGCAACCCCTCTCCCGGAGCGCGCCATGGCCAAACAATTTCCGCAACTCGATCCACCGCATAAGGCCTTTATCGAAGATCAGCACATGTTCTTTGTCGGAACCGCTGGGTCTGAGGGACGAGTCAATATCTCGCCCAAAGGCATGGATTCCCTGCGCGTTCTGGGCCCCAACCGCATCATCTGGATGAACCTGACCGGCAGCGGCAATGAAACGGCAGGGCATCTGCTGGACGTTAATCGCATGACCCTGATGTGGTGTTCCTTCACCACCCGCCCTTTGATCCTGCGCGCCTACGGCACAGCCAAAACGTTCCACACAGGCGATGCCGGTTGGGAGGAACTGTCCCGGCATTTCCCCACCCACCGCAGTGCGCGGCAGATTTATGACCTGAGCATTGATATGGTTCAGACCTCCTGCGGCTACGCGGTCCCGTTCATGGAATACACGTCGGAACGTGACACGATGCAGAAATGGGTTGATGGCAAGTCGGATGACGACATCCGCGCCTATTGGGTGGACAAGAACCAACAGACAATTGATGGCAAACCCACAGGAGTCCCTGTCTGAGATGCCGCTGCTTGACCCCTATCTGGCCCAGATCAAAGCCCATGCCGACCCCGAACGCGGTGCGCAAATGGCGGCCTATCACAAGGCGGATCGCCCCTATCTGGGCGTCGCAAACCCCGTTCTGAATGATCTGACCAAAACCTGGCGACAAAAGCTGAATGTACCTCAGCGCGTGCAGCTGGCAGATGAGCTGTGGCAATTCAACACCCACGAAACCCGCCTCGCCGCCTCAAAACTCCTCACACAAGCGCGTATCAGACCGGATGACGCCGTTTGGGAGCAGCTGCAAAGCTGGCTGCCGGATTTCGATGCCTGGGCCGTGGCCGATCATGCGGCTATGGCGATGCAAAAACGGCTGACGGCCGATCCCATCCGGCTGGATCAGGTAGAGGAATGGACGACATCAGATCACATGTGGACACGCCGCGCTGCCTTGGTGGCCACCCTGCCCTGGACCAAGCAAAACCACCCCAAACCTGATGATCTCGACCGCCGGGATCGCATACTGGGCTGGGCTGCCAGCTATGTGCCAGATCGCGACTGGTTCATCCAGAAGGCCATCGCGTGGTGGCTGCGCGAGTTGTCAAAACACGATGCCCCCCGCGTTGTCGCCTTTCTGGAACAGCATGGTCCGGGGATGAAACCCTTTGCACGGCGGGAAGCTGGGAAATACCTGAAAGATCAGTTGGCGTAGACGTCAACCTCAACCAGCGCGTCCAAAGGCACCAGAAGTGTGCGCATCGCATCCAGCGATAATTGGCTGCCGCCCCCTTCAGGCCCCCGCGACGGGATAAGCGTGACATAAGCCTGAGCCCCGGTTCGGGGCACGACCACACGCGCCGTGACTTCGGTGTCCACAAGCGGCGTTTGCATCCAGCGCCCGGGCGTTGAGGGGTCCCCCAGAACAGCGGTGGTGGATTTGGCACCGACCCAGTTTGGTCGCGTCGTGACCAGCTCAGCTTCGGGTGCGGCTTCTACCCCATCGGGCTCCACATTGGCATCGGTCTCGACCGCGGCCTCGCTGCGTCCAAACACACGATCTGTCGTCGACCGCACTGTTTCACAGCCGGCAAGCAGAACACACAGGAAAACAAGAACGTATCTCATGCCTGAAACTTACAGCCCCACACGTAACTGTTCCAGCCCAAAGCACGGTAAACCCTTGCCGCGGGCTGGTTCCCAATTTACCTATAGCGCATGACTACTCCGCTGATAGACCCATTCGCACGTGCCATCACGTATCTCCGCGTCTCTGTAACGGATCGCTGCGATTTCCGCTGCGTCTATTGCATGTCCGAGAATATGACCTTTCTGCCCAAAAAAGATCTTCTGACCCTGGAAGAGCTGGACAGGATGTGTTCGACCTTTGTGAAGCTGGGCGTTCAAAAGCTACGCATAACGGGCGGAGAGCCCTTGGTGCGCCGAAATATCATGAACTTCTTCCAATCCATGACGCGGCATCTGGACAGCGGCGCCTTGAAGGAGCTGACGCTCACAACCAATGGCTCGCAACTTCACCGGTTTGCCGACGAACTCTATGCCGCGGGTGTGCGGCGTGTGAATGTTTCTCTGGATACGCTGGATGAAGATAAGTTCGCTAAAGTCACCCGTTGGGGCCGCCTGAAACAGGTGCTGAACGGGATTGATGCAGCGCAGAATGCGGGCTTGCGGGTGAAGATCAACGCGGTTGCTCTGAAAGGTTTCAACGAGCCAGAGCTGCCCCGCATCACCGAATGGTGTGCCGAACGCGATATGGACCTGACCTGGATCGAGGTGATGCCCATGGGCGATATCGGCAACGAGGATCGTCTGGATCAGTACTGGTCGCTGAAGGACGTGCGCAAGGAATACGAAAACCACTACAGCGTAACCGATCTGGCTGAACGCACCGGCGGCCCTGCACGCTATGTGCGATTGGAAGAAACCGGACAGAAGATTGGATTCATCACGCCGCTGTCCCATAATTTCTGTGAAAGCTGCAACCGGGTGCGCCTGACCTGCACGGGTGAGCTTTATATGTGCCTAGGTCAGGAAGACATGGCCGACCTGCGCGCGCCGCTGCGTGACCACCCTGACAGCGAAACCCCGTTAGAAGATGCGATCCGGGCAGCGATCAACTTGAAACCCAAAGGGCATGATTTCGACTATTCCCGCCAGGCCGTTGATGGCCAGATGACCCGTCATATGAGCCATACGGGCGGCTAGGATGCCCGAGCATCGCCGCCCCGGCCACTCGACAGCGCTGTATCAATTGTACTGCGGGATCATTGCCCTCGCAGCCCCCTTGTTGTGGCGCACCGTGCGTCGCAAACTTGAAACCGCGGGTGTTCCAAACGAAAGACGGCAGGAACGGCTGGGTCATGCTAGCCTACCACGCCCCGCAGGACGTTTGATCTGGTTTCACGCCGCCAGCATTGGCGAAAGCCTGTCGGTCCTCAGCCTAATCAGGCGGATGGGCAAGCTTTTGCCCGATGCCGAGTTTCTGATCACATCCGGCACGCCCACATCTGCCGCGCTGATCGAAAAGCGCCTGCCCCCGCGAACACGGCATCAATACCCGCCGCTGGATACGCATGGCCCGGTACTGCGCTTTCTCTCACATTGGAAACCCCATGCAGGCGTGTTTGTCGAAAGCGAAATCTGGCCTCAGCTGATCGTCGAAAGCACCCGGCGCGGCGTGCCACTGGCCCTGCTAAACGCCCGCCTTTCACAGAAATCAGTCGAAGGTTGGAAAAAGCGGCCTAAAACTGCGCGTTTCATATTGGACAGCTTTTGTCTTTTTTTGACCCAAAATGACCGAACTGCAGCCAATCTCATCGACATGGGCGCCGAGCCAGAGCGCGTGAAACCCGGCACCAACCTCAAAGCCATGTCCGATCCGTTGGTCATTGATGAGCAGGTGCTTTCCGACATCCGAACACAAATAGCGGGCCGCCCGGTCTGGATCGCCAGTTCCACTCACGCAGGCGAAGAAGAAACTGTGCTCGCAGCGCATAAAACCCTGCTTGAACGCTGGCCCGATCTGCTGCTGCTTCTGATCCCGCGCCACCCGGAACGCCGCACCGACATCGCCGGGCTTCTGAAACAGGCCGATCTCACAGCCGCGTTCCGCGCCGCAGGCGAGCCGATCACGGACCAAACTCAAACCTATGTCGCCGACACGCTGGGCGAAACCGGCACGTGGTATGCGCTCTGCCCGATCGTGTTCTTGGGCGGCTCGTTGAAGGAGATCGGTGGCCACAACCCGTTCGAACCCGCCCAAGCCGGAGCCGCTGTCATCACCGGCCCGGGCTATTTCAACTTCGCCGAAACCTTCGCGCCCCTTGTCGCGGCCAAAGGCGCAATCGAAGTCCAATCCGCTAGCGATCTCTCCGATGCAGTTGCAACCTGGCTTTCAGACGACAGCGCCCTGACCACTGCGCGCAGCGCTGCCGAAACCTGCGTCAACACTCAAAAAAACGCACTGACCTCAGTCGCAAAAACGCTCTGCAGTCACCTGAACCTTACCGCAAGGGCGCAAGATCCCTCTTCATCTGGCTAAAAATATCCCGGGGGTATGGGGGCAGAGCCCCCACCCGTATCCGTCAAGCCGCAGGCATCCGCTGTTCAACGATCTCGGCCCACCAACTGCACCCTGCAGGAATAGCCTCATCGTTAAAATTGTACTCGGGATGGTGCACCATGGCCGTGTCGCCATTACCGACCAGAATATAAGCTCCCGGACGCTCCTCAAGCATAAAGGCGAAATCCTCACCGCCCATCACCAACGGTGCATCTTCACAATCACCGGACACAGACCGGGCCACATCTGCCGCAAACGCGGTCTGTTCCTCACTATTCACCATAACCGGATAGCCGCGAATATAGGTCACATCCACCGTACCCCCAAAGGTCGCTGCAACCCCGTTGCAGATCTCATTAATCCGCTTTTCGGCCAGATCACGCATGTCGCTGCTCATCGTGCGCACAGTCCCCTTGATCTGAACTGTCTGAGGGATCACGTTGAACGCCTTCGACGACGTCTCGAACGAAGTCACCGACACGACCACTTGATCAATCGGGTCCGCATTGCGCGACGCAATCGTTTGCAGAGCCAGCACCGCCTGCGCTGTCATCACGGTTGTATCGACGGTTTCCTGCGGTTTCGCCGCATGTCCGCCACGTCCTTCAAAGGTGATGTCGAACTGATCAGTTGCGGCAAAGAACGAGCCCGGACGTATCGCGAAGCTGCCAACCGGTTTGCCTGGCCAGTTGTGCATTCCGTAGACCTCCTGAATGTTCCAGCGGTCCATCATACCGTCTTCGCACATCTCGCGACCACCGCCGCCTCCCTCTTCGGCGGGCTGGAAAATTACGACCACAGTGCCGTCAAAGTTCCGTGTCTCCGACAGGTACTTGGCCGCGCCCAACAACATCGCCGTATGACCGTCATGCCCACAGGCATGCATGGCTCCATCTGTTTTTGAGGCATAGTCCAGACCTGTCGCCTCGTGGATTGGTAACGCATCCATATCCGCGCGCAGGCCAATGACCTTGCCCTTGCTGTCAGACTTGCCCTTGATCACCCCCACCACGCCGGTACGGCCAATTCCCGTAACGACCTCATCACAGCCGAATTCCTTCAGTTTTTCCGCGACCATTGCGCTGGTACGATGCGTTTCGAACAGAATTTCGGGGTTCTCGTGCAAATCCCGTCGCCATTCGGTGATTTCGGCCTGCAATTCGGCAAAGCGGTTCTTAACTGGCATATCTTCTCTCTCCTACTTCAAGCCGCCGGCATCCGGCGCTCGACCATTTCGGCAAACCACGAGCATCCGATTGGAATGATCTCGTCGTTGAAATTGTATTCGGGGTGGTGCAGCCCGGCGCTGTCGCCATTGCCCAGAATGATAAAGGCACCTGGGCGTTCTTCCAGCATGAACGAGAAATCCTCGCCCCCCATCACCATCGGTGCCTCGCCACAGCTTCCACCAACCGCAATCGCGGCCTCTTCGGCGTAGCCCGTTTGGTCTTCGGCGTTGATCGTGACCGGAACGCCTTTGTTGTAAGTCACGCTCGAAGTGCCCCCCATCGTAGAGGCGATACCGGTGACAACTTCGGTCAGCCGCTTTTCGATCATGACGCGCATCTCGTTGGAATGGGTGCGCACCGTTCCCCGCACGCGGGCCGATTGCGGGATCACGTTGAACGCCTTAGAGGACGTCTCAACCGAGGTCACAGACAATACGCCCTGCTCGATCGGGTCTGCATTGCGCGACACAACCGTTTGCAAGGCGACGATCAATTGAGACAGCATCACCGTGGTGTCCACAGTGTCATGCGGTTTGGCCGCGTGACCGCCGTGGCCTTCCAAATGAATGTCGAACTCATCCGCTGCCGCCAACAGAGGCCCCGAACGGATGGCGAATTGGCCCGTGGGCAGGCCCGGCACATTGTGCATCGCATAGACTTCCTGAATGCCAAACCGGTCCATCAGCCCGTCCTGGCACATGGCCTCGGCCCCATTCCCGCCTTCTTCGGCGGGCTGAAAGATCATAATCGCCGTCCCATCGAAATTACGCGTCTCGGCCAAGTATTTCGCAGCACCCAAAACCATTGCCGTATGACCATCATGGCCACAAGCATGCATCGCGCCGTCGGTTTTTGACGCGTAGCCCAGCCCGGTCTGTTCCTGCATGGGCAGCGCGTCCATGTCGGCCCGCAACCCGATGGCGCGACCTTGAGTATCGGTTTTGCCTTTGATCACGCCGACCACACCGGTACGACCGATGCCGGTGACCACCTCGTCGCAGCCGAACTCTTTCAGTTTTTTGGCCACCAAGGCGCTGGTGCGGTGGGTGTCGTACAGGATCTCGGGGTGTTCGTGAATGTCGCGCCGCCAACCGGTGATTTCTTCATGCAGCTCTGCAAGGCGGTTTCTGATCGGCATGTCATTCTCCCTGAGTTAAGCGACGGGCAATCGTCGTTCCACAAGCTCGGCAAACCAGCTGCAGCCGGCAGGAATCGCGTCGTCATCGAAATTGTATTCCGGGTGGTGGCACATGGCGGTGTCCCCGTTCCCTAGAAAGATGTAGGCTCCGGGCCGTTCTTCAAGCATGTAGGCGAAGTCTTCAGATGGCATAATCGGATCGGTGCTGTCATTCACCTTGCCTGCAACGGCAGCGGCGGCTTCGGCGGCATAACCCGTTTCCACCTCGGAATTCACGGTCACCGGATACCCAGGCGTCCATGTTACCTGCGCAGTCGCGCCAAAGGCCGAGGCCGTGTCTTCGGCGATCCGGCGCACACGTTCTTCGGCGATGGTGCGATATTCGGGATCAAGCGTCCGCACAGTACCCTTCAGCCTGACTGTATGCGCAATGACATTCGATGCGACGCTGTCTGTATCGAACGTACCGACGGTCAGAACAACGCGTTTAATCGGGTCGACAGTTCGCGCCACAACCGACTGCAAAGAAACAACAATATGCGAAGCAACGAGCGTTGTATCGACGGCTTCATGCGGGGCTGCCGCGTGGCCGCCTTTGCCTGTCACAACGATCTCAAACTCATCGGACGACGCAAGCAACGCACCGGGCCGGATCGCGAATTCGCCAACCGGTAGGCCGGGCATATTGTGCATGCCATAGACCTCCTGAATGCCCCAACGGTCCATCAACCCGTCCTGACACATGGCCAATCCCCCGGCCCCGCCCTCCTCGGCCGGTTGAAAGATCAGCACCACAGTACCATCGAAGTTCCGCGTCTCTGCCAGATATTGCGCCGCCCCTAGCAGCATCGAGGTATGGCCATCATGCCCACAGGCGTGCATCTTGCCGGGAACTGTCGAAGCATAATCCAATCCCGTCGCCTCTTCGATCGGCAAAGCATCCATATCCGCGCGCAGCCCGATCACGCGACCTTTGGTATCCGTGCGGCCCTTGATCACAGCAACAACGCCGGTTTTACCGATGCCCGGCGTGATGTCATCGACCCCGAACTCTTTGAGGCGGTCGATCACAAAACCCGCCGTCTCGTGGACGTCATACATCAGTTCGGGATGCATATGCAGGTGGCGGCGCCATTTGGTGATCTCATCCTGCATCTCGGCAAGTCTGTTTTTCACCGGCATCTGATGTCTCCTTCCAAAGGACTGGTCAGCCTGAGAATTTATCGACCAACCGCTGCATGAACACGCGCCCCGCTTCGAACTGCGCGACCGAGATGAACTCATTCGGTTGATGCGCCTGCGCAATATCGCCAGGGCCGCAGATCACCGCGGAATAACCCGCTTCCTGAAACTGACCCGCTTCGGTGCCGTAACTGACCACATGGCTGGCATTGTCGCCGGTCAAAGCACGTACCAGAGCTTCGGCCTCACCATCCTGCTCGGGCACCAGACCGGGGATCGAGAAGTTCTCGGAAATTTCAATCCGGGCTTCAGGGTGCACGGCCTGCATCCGCGCCTCGACCTCGCGCACCTGCTGAAAGTACGCCTCTCGCCACTCGGCCTTGGCTTCATCCGGTACGGTTCGGAAATCCATCATGAAATGGCAGTCTTTCGCGGTGATGTTATGCGCTGTACCGCCTTCGATCATGCCAACATGAACCGTGGTCCAGGGCGGGTCAAACACCGCTGCCGTGTCACTTGGCATCGCGGCCCGGTTGCGGGCATTCTGTTCGTTGGCCCAGTTAATCAGAGGTGCCGCCTCCATGATCGCGTTGACACCAGTATGCATGATTGAGCTATGGACCTCGAACCCGATCATATGCGTGTCATAGCCGAACCCGCCTTTGTGACCCGTGACGGCCTGCATCACCGATGGCTCACCGACGATCACAGCCGACCCTTTGGGCAAAACTTTCTGCATTGCCTCAATCATGGGCGGCGCTCCGGTGCAACCGACCTCTTCATCAAAGCTCAGCGCCAATTGCAGCGGGCGTTTTAGATCGGCGTATTGCGCCTCGACCAAGGCCCAGATGGCCAGCGCGTCAAATCCTTTCATGTCGCAGGTGCCTCGACCAAAATACTTGCCGTCTTTTTCGGTCACAACAAACGGGTCGGTATCCCAGGATTGCCCGTCGACCGGCACCACATCCGTGTGGCCGGAAAGGACGACTGCGCCTTCTTCCCACGGACCCACATGCGCAAAGATCGCTGCCTTGTGCGGTTGGTTCGGGTCAGGCCAGCGATGCGCCTCGATCCCGTGCTCGCCCAGATAGCTTTCGACCCAATCGACCAGCGGCAGGTTACTCTCGCGACTTACAGTTGGAAACGAGATCAGCTTGGTCATGATCTCAAGCGGCGTCAGACGCTGTACCATGCGGGTCAGTACCCGCTATCCGTAGTTAGGGTAAAGTGCCCCGGTTCAACTTCGCGGTACTCAGACGGTTCTGGCGTGTAGTCAATCGGATGAATGGGCGACGGGATCGGTTTGAAATTCAAATCTTTTTCCGATTTTCGCTGATTTGGATCAGCAATCGGGACCGCCTTCATCAGCGCCTGCGTATACGGGTGCTGCGGATTCTCGAATACACGCGCGCGCGGCCCAAGTTCAACGATCCGACCCAAATACATAACGCCCACATAATGGCTGACGCGCTCGACCACCGCCATGTCGTGGCTGATGAATAGGTAGGACAGGCCAAGTTCGGATTGCAGCTCCATCATCAGGTTCAGAACCTGCGCCTGCACCGACACATCAAGGGCCGAGACCGCCTCATCCGCGATGATCAGCTTGGGATTCAAGGCCAGTGCACGGGCGATTGCGATCCGTTGGCGTTGACCACCTGACATTTCATGCGGGAAGCGGCGCATGAAGCTGCGCGGCAGTTGGACCTTGTCGAACAGTTGCGCGACCCGGTCCTGCAATTCCGATCCTGAGGCGACGCCATAATTGCGCATCGGCTCGGCCACCTGATCGACCAGCTGCATCTGCGGATTGAGCGAGGCAAACGGGTCCTGAAAGATCATCTGCATGTCCAACCGCGCCTTGCGCAGGCCGCCCGGATCCAGTTTCATGATGTCGACGCCATCCAGATCGATCTCCCCCGACATGGGCTCAACCAATCGCAGGATGGAGCGCCCGGCGGAGGATTTTCCACACCCCGATTCGCCCACAAGGCTCAGCGTTTGCCCCCTGTTGAGGGTGAAAGACACATCTTCGACCGCGTGCACATTCGAAATGGTACGGCGCAAAAGCCCGCCCTTGACCGGGAACCGCGTTGTCAGGTTTTTGACGGTCAGCAGAACCTCTTCGGTGCCCGGAATGGGCGCGATGTTCTGGCCTTCGACACCCAGCAGTTTCATGGGTTCAGGCGCGGATTTGCCACGCATCTCACCCAGCTTCGGCACCGCAGCCAGCAGCGCTTTGGTATAGTCATGCTGCGGATTCTCGAAGATTTCCTTAACGGTGCCCTCTTCAACCTTGTTGCCGCGGAACATGACCACAACCCGATCCGCCATCTGCGCCACAACCGCCATATCATGGGTAATGAACATCACCGCCGTGCCGGTTTCACGCTTCAGCCGGTCCATCAACGCCAGAATCTCGGCCTGAATGGTCACGTCCAGCGCGGTCGTGGGTTCGTCCGCAATCAGCAGGCGCGGCTCACACGCCATGGCCATCGCAATCACAACACGCTGACGCATCCCACCCGACAGCTCATGCGGATATTGTTTCAAACGCCGCTCGGGTTCAGGGATCCGGACCTGACGCAACAACTCTAGCGCGCGCTCTTCGGCCTGCGCCTTTGACATGTCCTTGTGGATGCGCAGCCCTTCGGTCAGCTGACGACCGACGGTGAAAACCGGGTTCAGCGCAGTCATCGGCTCCTGAAAGATCATCCCGATCTCATTGCCGCGAATCTGTTTCATCAGATCCTGATCGGCGTTTGACAGGTCCATTTCTTCGCCGTCGCGGCGGTCAAACAGCAGTTCTCCACCCGCGATTTCGCCACCACCGAACTCAACCAGCCGCATCAAAGACAGCGAAGAAACCGATTTCCCCGAGCCAGATTCGCCAACGATACAAACGGTTTCGCCGGGGTTCACTTCGAAAGAAACATCCTCGACGCCCACCACGGGGCCATCCTTGGTCTGGAACTCGACCCGTAGTTTCTTGATCTGTGCAATAGGTTGATCCAGCACGCACGCGCTCCTGTTGGTAGTCTTTTTTTGTTCGGATGCCTGACGCTAAGGCGGCAAGGCAGGAAAAGTCAAACCCGTTGCCATTTTTCCCAACGGCAACCCTTGCTTTTTTCCAGAGTTCTGTTTCGATACCTCGCGTAACCGTGATGGGGAGATCATGGATTCCGTGGGTCTTAGCAGATTTTGCGGCAATAATTCAGACCCTTACCCAAAGCGGCAACGCCAAATCCGCAGGCCTTGCGGAGATAATCGAGACACGGAAGTGTCCTTTTCGGGAGTTTATTATGAAGATCAAAACCCTTTTGCTCGGTGCGATCGCAAGCACGGCGATGGCCCCGATGGCCTTGGCCGAGCGTGGATCGGACGGCAATGTCAGCATCATTTATTGGCAGGCTCCGTCGATCTTGAACCCCTTCCTGTCGGGTGGCACCAAGGACGTTGAATCCGCCTCGCTGGTGATCGAACCGCTCGCGCGCTACGACCAGGACGGCAACATGGTGCCTTATCTGGCCTCTGAGATTCCGACTGTTGAAAACGGTGGCGTCAGCGAGGACCTTACGTCGATCACATGGAAGATCGCGCCGGGAATCACCTGGTCGGACGGCTCGGCGTTTACCTCCGCAGATGTGGTCTTTACCGCGAATTATTGCATGGACCCCGAAGGCGGCTGTGCGCAGGTCACCAAGTTTGAAGGCGTCACCAATGTCGAAGCCGTGGATGACCTGACCGTCAAAGTGACCTTCGACAAACCAACCCCCTTCCCCTATGGCCCGTTTGTGGGTGGTGAAAGCCCGATCATTCAGGCTGCTCAGTTCGCGGATTGCATGGGCGCGAAGGCCCCCGAATGCACCGAACAGAACTTTAACCCCATCGGTACCGGCCCGTTTGTTGTCACCGAATTCAAGCCGAATGACGTGATCACCTTCAAGGCGAACGACAACTATCGTGATCCGGCGAAACCTGCCTTTGCGACAGTCACCTTCAAAGGTGGCGGCGATGCAACGGCGGCTGGTCGTGCAGTAATGGAAACCGGCGAATTCGACTATGCCTGGAACCTGCAACTGGCGCCCGAAGTGATCGCGCAAATGCAAGAAGGCGGCAAAGGTACCCCGGTTGCGGGCTTCGGCCCGCTGGTCGAGCGTATCATGCTGAACCAGACCAACCCATCGCCCGACCTGCCGGAAGGCGAGCGGTCGACCGCAACGCATCCGCACCCGTTCCTTCAGGACCCGGCCGTTTACAAAGCCATGTCCATGGCCATCGACCGCCCGCTATTGGTTGAGATCGGTTATGGTCAGGCAGGTAAAGTGACCTGTAACTGGGTTCCGGCCCCGGCAGCGTTCAACTCGACCTCGATGACCTGCGATACGCAGGATATCGCTGGTGCAAACGCTCTGCTGGACGAGGCAGGCATCGTTGACACCAATGGCGACGGCGTCCGTGAAAAAGACGGTGTTCCGCTGAAAGTCGTTTATCAGACGTCTACCAACGCCGTCCGTCAGGATTTCCAGGCGCTGATCAAGGAATGGTGGAGCCAGATCGGTATCGAAACCGAACTGCGCAACATCAACGCGTCGGTCTTCTTCGGTGGTGATCCGGGCTCGCCCGACACATTCCAGAAGTTCTATGCCGACGTTGAGATGTACGCCAACACCTTCAACGGCACTGACCCTCAGTCCTATCTGGGCAACGGTCTGTGCGACAAAGCACCTCGTCCCGACACGCAGTGGCAGGGTGAGAACATCAGCCGCTTCTGCAACGAAGAGTTCGATAAGCTGCACGCACAGCTGGCCGAAACCGCCGGTCTGGAACAGCGTGCCGAGATCGCGAAACAGCTGAACGACATCATGGTTGAAAACGGCGGTATGATCCCGCTGGTGCACCGTGGTCGCCTTTCGGCACACGCAAACACCCTGGGTGGCGTTGTCCTGAACGTTTGGGACAGCGAACTTTGGAATATCGCTGACTGGTACCGCAAGACCGGTTCCTAAGCGTTAGCCTTGCAAAGCCGCGCCCCGATCTTCGGGGCGCGGTCCTTTGCACACCACCCCAACAAGAAGACGCATATAAAGGCGCCTCTTAATGCTCAATTTTACCATCAGACGACTGATATTGGCGGTGCCTACGCTGCTGTTCATCAGCCTCGTCATATTCCTGCTCCTCGAACTCGCACCTGGCGACCCGATGGCGCAGGTCCCGCTCACCGTTCCGCCCGAAGTCAAAGAGAAGATGCGCGAAGCGCTTGGCCTTGGCCAACCGATGCATATCCGGTTCTGGAAATGGATCGTGCAGTTCTTCTGGATCGAGCCGCAGGTTCTGATCGATGCGATGTTTGGCACCACGTTTTCCGAAGGTGACCTGCGTGTGATTTCGTGGCAGACCCGCTCGCCCGTCATGGACATCGTCGTTCAGCGTATTCCGCAGACCCTGTGGGTTGTTGGCACTGCATATGTCGTCGCCATCCTGATCGCCCTGCCCATTGGCATCTATTCGGCCTATCGCCAGTATTCCTGGTTCGACCAGATGGGCACTTTTGTGTCGATGGTTGGCTTTTCGGTTCCGCCGTTCTTCTCAGGCGTACTGGTAATCGTGATCTTTTCGGTCCAACTGGGCTGGTTCCCGTCGATTTATGACACCACGCTTGTGGTGAACAGCTGGGAAAGCTTTATGCTGCAACTAAAGCAGATGATCATGCCCGTCATGGTTCTGGCGCTTCAGATTACAGCACAGCTGAGCCGATTCATGCGCGCCTCGATGCTGGACAACCTCAATCAGGATTACGTCCGCACCGCCCGTGCCAAGGGCCTAAGCGAATACACGGTCGTGATGGTCCACGTCCTGCGTAACTCGATGATCCCAGTGGTCACCGTGATCGCGCTGGGTATCCCCGCCATTTTCGGCGGCGCCATCATCACCGAGCAGGTCTTCAAGGTGAATGGCATCGGCCAGTTGCTGATCGGAGCCATTCAGGCCAATGACCTGCCGATGGTTCAAACCCTGACCTTCATCTTTGCCGTGCTGATCGTGCTGTTCAACCTGATTGCAGACGTGCTCTACGGCATTCTGGATCCGAGGATTCGCTATGACTGATACTGACAAATCAGACACGCTGGTCCCCGACGAAGGACTGGCCCCCGCCTCGACAGCGCTGCCCACCGCAGGTGTGATGGACGATCTGACCACCCCGCCCCGCAGCCAGTGGCGCGATGTGTGGGATCAGTTCAAGACCCACAAAGGCGCGATGATCGGAGCGATCCTGTTCATCTTCATCGTCGCTGGCGTCTATCTGGGGCCGTTCCTTTGGAGCATCGATCCAACCCAGATCGACATCCGGTCGCGCAATCAGGGCCCAAGCTGGGCGCATCCTTTCGGGACCGACCAACTAGGTCGTGATATCCTGGCGCGGATGATGTCCGGCGGGCAGACCTCGGTCTCGGTGGGCATCACCGCGATGCTGCTGGCACTGTTCCTGGGTTCGTTCATAGGCGTGGTCGCCGGGTTCTTCAGACGGTTGGACGGGCCGCTGATGCGCCTGACCGATCTGTTCCTGGCCCTGCCTCTGCTGCCTTTGCTGCTGGTCATGATGCTGCTGTTCCGCGAGCCTCTGTCTGCTGCGTTCGGGCTGGAACGCGGGATCTTCATCCTGATCGTCTGCGCCATCGGCATCACCTCGTGGATGCCGACAGCCCGGATCGTGCGGGGCGACGTGCTGGCGATCAAGGAGCGCGAGTTTGTTCTGGCCGCGCGCTCTATCGGCACCAGCAACACCCAGATTATCACGCGGCACATCCTGCCGAACGTGCTGTCTCCGATCATGGTGTCGGCGACATTGGGGATTGCCACAGCGATCATCACCGAAAGCGCGCTGTCCTTCCTGGGGTTGGGCTTCCCGCCTGACTTCCCGACCTGGGGCCGCTTGCTGTTTGATGGCGTTGACTATCTTCAGCAATACCCCGAGCGCGTGTTCTGGCCCGGCCTGGCGATTTCGCTGACCGTTCTGAGCGTAAACTATCTGGGTGATGGTCTGCGCGACGCGCTGGATCCGCGAATTCGCGGACGTTAAGCAAACTCAGTCGGCGCGCCTAAGCGCGCCGGCGCACACGACGATCAGAACGGCAAGCGGCAGCAAGACACCAAAGGCCATTCTCAACGTCAACAACTCTGCCAAAAACCCAATCAAAGGCGGGCCGATCAGCAAACCGCCATACCCAAGCGTTGCCACGCTAGCGATGGCCTGCCCCGGCGGTATCTGCGGATCATTCGCGGCCCGGCTGAACGCCAATGGCATAATCACAGCATACCCTACGCCCATCAGCATAAACCCCACCAACGCGAGCGAAGCAGTGCCCGCCGAGACAACACAAAACACGCCCATAGCGGCAAACATCCCGCCACCCCGTGCCGCAGCAACCGGCCCGACCAACGCAATCACCAGCCCCCCCGCAAGACGACATACGACCATCGCGACCGAGAACACGGCGTAGCCTAAGGTCGCAACGCTTTCCGCAGCGCCAGTGACGTCACGCAGGAAAATCGCACTCCAATCCGCGACGGCCCCTTCGCCCAGCGCACCGCACAGAGCCGTGAACCCTACCAGGATCAGCACACCGGACGGGAACGCAAAAACTGATCCCTGCGACTGCACCGACCGGCGAGACGTCCATTGCACCCAGGACAACGCCAGAGCCAACACAACGACCAAACCGCCCGCCGACAGGAAATGCTGCAACACGCTCATCTGAAGTTGTACAGCCGCATACCCGCTGATCGCCCCCAAGCCTGCCCCAAGGCTCCACATCGCGTGGAATGAGGACATAAGTGGTTTCTCATAAGCGCTTTCAACTTCGGCAGCCCAGGCATTCATGGCCACATCCATCGACCCGTGAAACGCCCCGAAGATAAACAGAAAGACAGCCAACAGGGTGAAACTGTCCGCCAGCCCCAACAGCACAAGCGACCCGGTATAGAGAACCGCAATCACCCGAGTGATTGCAACGGCGCCAAACCGGTCGGTCAGTCGCCCGGTGATAGGAAAGGAGCACACCGCGCCTGCTGCCATGAACAGCAGGCCATAGCCCAACGCCTCATGGCTCAGCTGCAGATGATCCCGAACCGCCGGAATACGCGAAGCCCAGATACCGAACAATGCGCCGTTGAGTATGAACATCGCGGTCACAGCCCGCCATGCTGAAACGACACTGATCACAGGGATGCTCCGATTGTGTGACTATCGTTGCCGGTCACTAGTACAAAGCTTGCCCCGCTGTGCAAGTCACGTCATTCCAACCGCTTGCGAATTCTGTGGACGGCAGCCCAGACCAATAAAATAACCGGCAGCGTGATCAAGGCGGTCAATGTACCCTTGCTCAGCCCGGTCGACGTGAGCGGATACAGCACGTAGCTGACCAGCGACACAGCATAGTAGCTGATGGCCACAACCGAAAGCCCCTCGACCGTGTGCTGCAGGCGCAAGGCCAAATCTGCGCGCTTGTCCATGCTTTCCAACAAAGCCTGGTTCTGCGCGCTGCGTTCCACATCCACCCTTGTACGCAGCAAATCACCGGCGCGGATGGCCCTGTCTGACAGGGTTTGCAGGCGTTTTTCTGTCGATTTCACGGTGCGCATGGCCGGGTCGTAACGGCGCATCATGAAATCGGCAAAGCTCTGACGGCCCATGAACCGTTCTTCCCGCAAGACGGCGATGCGCTGATTGACAATGGCCTCATAGGCCCCCGTCGCTCCAAAGCGAAAGGCGCAGCGCGCAGACAAGGTTTCCAACTCAGTCGAGATGCGCAGTAGATCAGGTAACAGGTCGTCAGGATGGTTCTCGCCATCCGTCATCTCTCCCATCAATGCGGTCAGTTTCTGGTCTAGTTCACCAATGCGTGGGGTCAGGCTTTTGACCCTAGCAAAACCCAACATGGACATCGCCTTATACGTCTCGATCTCGCACAAGCGTTGAATAATACGCCCGATCCGGCGCTGACCGGTGCCTTCGGTGACAAACACAGCAAATCGCATATGGCCTGCGGGATCGATACGGAAATCGCTGGCACAGATCGCGGCATCATCCAGAACGCGAGAGACCGCCAGGCTTTCAGGTTCGAACCAGTCGGGCAAGACGGCACGAACTGCCTCTTGATCTGGTCGGCGCACCACACGCATCAAGATCGATGTGATCCTCTTGCCCGGGCTGGCCATGACCCAATCCGCCGGGAACACCTCAAAGTCAGCCGGGTCAAAGGCCCGGGCACTCACATTCTGAGAAATCGCAGTATAGGTCACAAACTCGGTATGCTGTTCCCATTTCAACCAATGGCGCCCTATCTGCCCCGCGTAATGCGTGGCATCTGGCTGAGGGTGGGACGCACCATAGCGCGTCAAAAGATCGGTCAGATGCGCGATATCCGACTGCCGGTCCCCGTCGACCGCCGCCGCCGGTTTCTTGATGGCCAGAAATGCAACCGTGCAAGGCACTTCGGCGCTTGGAAAGGGCCTTGCGTGCAGCTCATTGGCCAGCGCATAGCGCAAGGGATGATCATCAATCGGCGTCATTTTGTGGCTCCGTCTTATCCGGGGCACTATACGACACAGCTGAAATACATCAATTCTCTTTTTATTTCATATACTTACAGGAATGCAACGGTATACAAACCCGCTATCTCATTGATTTGGCTGCCACAGCTCGATCGGATTGCCTTCCGGGTCATGAATGCGAGCGAACTTGCCAACCTCGCTGTCCCAGTCAGGATGGGTCTCAACCTTGATCCCCGCGGCCTCAAGCTGTGCGGTCATCGCTGCCAGATCATCAACGCGGAAATTGATCATCCACTGCTGCTCGGCCCGGCCAAAATAGTCTGTATCCTGCGCGAAAGGAGCAAAGACAGTGTACCCCTCGCGCTGCTTCCAAGGCACCGGGTCATAGTGATTTACGCCAAGATGCCTTTCATACCAGCCCCGCAACGCCTCGGGGTCACGGGCCCGAAAGAACACCCCGCCTATTCCATTTACTTTTTGCATGACCACCTCCTGCTACCAAGTTCTGGTTCAGAATAGCACGGTCCACCCGCTTCACCTGGCCACAAATATCTTGGAGGTCAGGAGGCAAAGCCTCCTGCACAGCAACAAAGAAAAGGGCGCCCAAAGGCGCCCTTTGCAATTTTCTTACATGAGATGATCAGTCGATCATCGGCAGCAGCTTATCCAATGACTGCTTGGCGTCGCCATAGAACATGCGCGTGTTCTCTTTGAAGAACAGCGGGTTCTCGATGCCCGAATACCCAGTGCCTTGACCGCGCTTGGACACAAACACCTGCTTGGCCTTCCAGCACTCCAAAACCGGCATTCCGGCGATGGGGCTGTTGGGATCTTCCTGCGCGGCCGGGTTCACGATGTCGTTCGAGCCGATCACGATGGCCACATCCGTCTCGGGGAAGTCATCGTTGATCTCGTCCATTTCCAGAACGATATCATACGGCACTTTGGCTTCGGCCAGCAGCACGTTCATATGACCCGGCAAACGACCGGCAACCGGGTGGATCGCAAAACGTACCTCTTTGCCTTTGGCACGCAGCTTGCGGACCAGCTCGGACACTGACTGCTGTGCCTGCGCAACAGCCATGCCATAGCCCGGGATAATGACAATGCTGTCCGCATCGTTCAGCGCGGCGGCCACACCGTCAGCCTCAATTGCGATCTGTTCGCCTTCGACAGCCATCTGCTCCCCCTGCGGACCACCGAAGCCGCCCAGGATGACGCTGACAAAATGCCGGTTCATCGCCTTGCACATGATGTAGGACAGGATCGCACCGGACGAGCCCACCAGCGCGCCGACCACAATCAGCAGGTCGTTTCCGAGGCTGAAGCCAATCGCGGCTGCCGCCCAACCCGAATACGAGTTCAGCATCGACACAACCACCGGCATGTCGGCACCACCGATACCCATGATCAGGTGATAACCAATGAACAGCGCCGCCAGCGTCATCAGGAACAGCGGGAACAGCCCCCCGGTCGAGGTGTACCAGATCAGACAAATCAGTGAGAGCCCAGCCGCTACCGCGTTGAGCGCATGACCACCGGGCAGCTTTGTCGCTGCAGAGGTGACTTTGCCCGCCAGCTTGCCATAAGCGACGACCGAACCGGTAAAGGTGATCGCACCGATGAAGATGCCCAGGAACAGTTCCACATGCAGAATCGCCAGTTCCGCAGGGGTTTTCTTGGCGATCAGCTTGGCAAATGCGCCCAGATCAGACAGGTCCGCCTGAGACGCCGAATCCGCGATCGCCATGACCTGTGCCACGTTGCCGATCTCGAAATGGGCGTTGAAGCCAACGAACACGGCCGCAAGACCGACCAGCGAGTGCATCGCAGCCACCAGTTGCGGCATTTCGGTCATCTGGACGCGCTGCGCCACATATTGACCGATCAGGCCACCGCCCGCGATAAGCAGCAGCGACAGCAGCCACAGGCCCGAACCGGGGCCAACCAGCGTGGCAAAGACCGCCAGCGCCATACCGACGATGCCATACCAGACCGCGCGCTTGGCGCTTTCCTGGTTCGACAGACCGCCGAGCGAAAGGATGAAAAGGACAGCCGCAACAACGTAAGCGGCAGAAGTGAAGCCAATCATATGCCCGACCTCCTTAGGATTTCTGGAACATGGCGAGCATGCGCCGGGTTACGAGGAAGCCGCCGAAGATATTGATACCGGCCATGAAGACGGACAGCGCGGCCAGCAGAATAACCAGGAACGACCCGGACCCAATCTGCATCAAGGCCCCAACGATAATGATCGACGAGATCGCATTGGTGATCGCCATCAGCGGTGTGTGCAAGCTGTGCGCTACGCCCCAGATCACCTGGAAGCCCACAAAGATCGCCAGCACAAAGACGATGAAGTGCTGCATGAAGCTGGCCGGAGCGATCAGCCCCACCAGCAGCATCAGCGCGCCGCCAATACCGAGCAGGGTGAACTGCTGCTTGGTCTGCGCCTTGAAGGCTGCGATTTCCTGCGCCTTTTTCTCTTCCGGGGTTAGTTCCTTGACCTCGGGCTTTTTCTGCGCCGCAATCGCCTGCACCTTGGGCGGTGGCGGCGGGAAGGTGACCTCACCCTCATGGGTCACGGTTGCTCCGCGGATCACGTCATCTTCCATGTCGTGATTGATCTGACCGTCCTTTTCCGGCGTCAGGTCAGTCATCATGTGACGGATGTTTGTCGCGTACAGCGAAGAGGATTGCGCCGCCATCCGGCTGGGGAAATCCGTATAGCCGATGATGGTCACGCCATTGTCGGTCACGATCTTCTCATCCGGCACGGTCAGCTTGCAGTTACCGCCCTTCTCCGCTGCCAAATCCACGATGACAGAGCCCGGCTTCATCGCTTCGACCATATCCTTGGTCCAAAGCTCGGGCGCTTCGCGGTTCGGGATCAGCGCGGTAGTGATGACGATGTCCACCTCGGGCGCCAGTTCGCGGAACTTGGCCAGCTGCGCGTTGCGGAACTCTTCCGACTGGACCGAAGCATAGCCACCGGTGGCCGCACCATCCTGCTGTTCTTCTTCGAAATCCAGATAGACGAACTCGGCGCCCATGGATTCGACCTGCTCGGCCACTTCGGGGCGTACGTCGAACGCATAGGTGATCGCACCCAGCGACGTGGACGTACCAATCGCCGCCAGACCGGCAACACCGGCCCCCACGATCAAAACCTTGGCAGGCGGCACCTTACCGGCCGCCGTCACCTGACCGGTGAAGAACCGGCCAAAGTTGTTACCCGCCTCGATCACCGCACGGTAACCGGCGATATTGGCCATCGAGGACAACGCGTCCATCTTCTGCGCGCGGGAAATACGCGGAACCATCTCCATCGCAATGACATTCGCGCCTTTGGACTTGGCCAGTTCCATCCCTTCTTCGTTCCCCGCCGGATTGAAGAAAGAGATCAGCGTCTTGCCTTTGGTCAAACGCTTCAGCTCGGTCTCGGTCGGGATGCGCACTTTGGCGATAATATCCGCCGCTTTCCAAAGCGCCGCCGCGGTTTTTACGATCTCAACACCCGCAGCCTCATATGAGGCATCCGAAAACCCGGCGGCCGCCCCGGCTCCTTTTTCGATCAGGCACTCATAGCCCAGTTTCTGCAGCTGTACGGCCGAGTCTGGCGTCATTGCCACTCGGTTCTCGCCATCCAGTATTTCTTTCGGTGTGCCTATTTTCACTGGCAGTCCCCCTTGGTTCTAAGGCCGGTCAGGTCCTCGGGTATGGATTGTTAAGAAAAGATGTATCTTGCGCAATTTTATTTCGCAAGCGCAGCATCCATTACGTTGTGTCATTCGGTTGATCTGGCTACACCCATCGTCTTGTCTTTTGTTCATAGCGGGCGAAATCAGCGCGGAAGGTGCGGCGCATGCGGTCCTCCTCGGGCAGGATGAAACGACGTTCAAGCACCCAGACGAAGATCGGCACCAGAACCAGTGACAGAACGGCGTCAAAGCGCAGCACCAGACCCGCCAGGATCAAAACATCCCCCAGATAGATCGGGTTCCGGCTGCGTTTGTAGATACCGGATTGCACGATTGCGCTGGGTGTTTCATGCGGAATGACTGTTGTCTTGTGGCGCCGGAATTCGGCAACGGCCAATACAGCCAGAAGAATGCCACCCCCGATCAGCACACCGCTAAGCAGATCGGTCAGCCCGCCCTCAAGGGACAGGCCAAATCCCAAATACCTCGACTGCAACCAGGCAAGTAGGGCAAAGCCCACTAGCCAGACAGGGGGAAGGTCGATCCAGCGCATCGTCGATCCTCGGGGCTGACGCCACGTAAGTACACGTGTCGTTTCTGGGCGCTGTCCTACCGCTTTGGGACCGAAATAGCAAAACCCCAGATGTCGCATCAATGGACAGCAGAGCCGGGATGTTTTACGCCCTGAGTGTAGTGCTATCCAAAGAAACGAAAAAACAGGCAGTCATGACTGATTTTGCGACGACCAAAGACATGTTCACTTTGCCCGAGGGGATGATCTACCTCGACGGTAACTCTCTGGGCCCGGTTCCAAAGGTTGCGGCAGATCGCGTGCGCAAGATGATGACCGACGAATGGGGGCAAATGCTGATCACCGGCTGGAACAAGGCCGGTTGGATGGGTATGCCGGCGGCGTTGGGTGACCGGATCGGCAAACTGATCGGAGCAGAACCCGGCAGTGTTGTCGTGGGCGACACGTTGTCGATCAAAGTCTATCAGGCGGTTGCATCCGCTTTGGAGTTAAACCCGGATCGCAAAGTTGTGCTGTCAGACAATGGCAACTTCCCCACCGATCTTTATATGGTTGATGGGCTTTTGCGGTCACTCGGCGATGACTATGAGTTGCGAGTGGTCGACCCTGAACAAGTGGCGGAGGCTCTGACGGATGACGTCGCCGTTCTGATGCTGACCGAGGTGGATTACCGGACCGGGCGCCTGCATGACATGAAAGCCCTGACTGAATTGGCCCACTCCTTGGGCGTGGTGACCGTTTGGGATCTGGCGCATTCGGCTGGGGCGATTCCAGTTGACCTGTCGGGCTGCAATGCTGATTTTGCGGTGGGATGCACCTACAAATACCTTAATGGCGGGCCCGGTGCTCCGGCCTTTATCTATGTGGCCCCTCGGTTGATGGACCAGGTGCGCCCAGCGCTGTCGGGTTGGCTGGGACACGAGGCCCCCTTTGCCTTTGATCTCGACTATCGCCCTGGCGCGGGGATCGAGCGCATGCGGGTCGGAACCCCTCCGGTCATTCAGATGGCCTCACTTTCGGTGGCGATGGATGTTTGGGATATGGCCGATATGGCCGATGTGCGCGCAAAATCCATCGAATTGACCGAGCTGTTCATTCAACGGGTCGAGGCCACCTGCTCTGACCTGACACTTGCCAGCCCGCGCGACCCGATGCAGCGTGGCAGTCAGGTCTCATTCCACTTTGCCGAAGGATATGCCGCGATGCAGGCCCTAATCGCGCGCGGCGTGGTCGGGGATTTCCGGGCACCAGACATCATGCGCTTTGGCTTCACACCGCTTTACGTCGACGAAACAGATGTGGAACAAGCGGTTGATATTATGGCCGATATCATGGGCAACCGACAGTGGGATCGGCCCGAATACAAAATCCGCCAGCAGGTCACCTGACCTCAAGCCCAGCGCCGATCATCGCAGCCAGCTGCCGGGTGCGCTGTTCGAACTCTTCGGCGCTGGAGGCGGTCAGCTTGATCCCTTTCAGGCTGGCCGTAATCGTCTTTGCGGTGTCGTGGGGCGTGTCGAACACGCGGGCGCGCCCTTTGGCCTGCATATCGGTCAGCCATTCCGCAAACAGCAAGGTCAGTTCTGCCTCGCCCTGTTCGACAATATCGGTCGACATGGATTTGGTCGTATCCAGCATCTCGACCCCATGGGGTGAAGCCAGTATCGCCGTCATTCCCTCCATTTGCGCCTGAATCGCTGCGTTCAGTACATGCGAGATTGATCCTGCATTCTTCAAAGCAGCGGCTACGGCGTTTGCCTTGTCAGCATAGTGCAGCCTGGTCAGCTCGCGAACGATTGCCTCTTTGTTCTTATAGTGCAGATACACAGCAGGCCGAGACATACCCGCACCCTTCGCAATATCGTCCATAGACGTCTTGCGGAATCCGTATTTCGAAAAAGCCTGAAAAGCCGAAGCCAGAATGGCCTTTTGCCGTGTGTCGTCGCCCGTATCCTTCATTTTAGAAGCTCTGACAGTTTTCGTATATTTTGTCAATTGACACACTGACACTTTTCAACAATTATGTCAGAAACTGCCACAGCTAACGAGAGGCGCGCCATGGCGACCACCCTTAAAATCAACGGAACAGCGCATCAGGTCGATCTGCCTGATGATGTCCCCCTGCTTTGGGTGCTGCGCGATGAGGTCGGTCTGACCGGCACCAAATTCGGTTGCGGTGTCGCTGCCTGCGGGACCTGCACCGTGCATATCGATGGCGAGGCCGTGCGGTCCTGTCAGGTGGCCCTGTCAGATGTCTGGGGCGATGTGACCACGATCGAAGGCATTGGAACACCTGCCGCCATGTCGACACTCCAGCAAGCCTGGGTCGACCATCAGGTGGCGCAATGCGGCTATTGCCAGTCCGGGCAAATCATGCAGGCCGCAGCTTTGCTGGCCGAAAACCCCGCGCCCTCAGATGCCGATATCGACGACGCGATGCAGGGGAACCTGTGCCGCTGCGGTACCTATCCCCGAATACGCGCAGCGATTCACGACGCCGCTGGCAAACTAAAGGAGGCGTAAGAGATGGGTAAAGTTGGAAAAATCCTGCGCCGAACCTTCCTGATCGGCTCTGCCGCAATTGTCGGCGGCGTGGCCTTTGGGGCCTATTACGTCACCCGCCCGGCCGCCAACCCGCTGAAACCCAGCGACGGCGAGGCGGCGCTGAACCCGTTCATTCTGATCGACCAGAACGGCGTGACGCTGTTCGCCCCCCGCGCAGAGATGGGACAGGGTGTACAAACCACATGGGCCGCGCTGATTGCCGAAGAACTGGACGTTGATCTGGATCAGATCACCGTTCTGCACGGGCCTGCCGCTGCGGCCTATTACAACTCGGCCCTGATTGGCGAAGGTCTGCCCAACAAGGGCTATGACATCTCGGATTTTCAACACAATCTGGGCGAGGCTTTGGGTGTGTTGGGGCGTACCCTCAGTCTACAAGTAACCGGTGGCTCTACTTCGATGAAGGACGGGTATGAACGCATGCGTCAGGCCGGGGCCTCGGCGCGCGAAACCCTGAAACGCGCCGCAGCCAACCGACTGGGCGTTGATCCGGCAGAGTTGCAGACCGCGTCAGGCCATGTGATCGCCCCGAACGGCGACAAAATCTCGTACACCGATCTGGCCGTTGATGTCGCCGGTCTTGAACCGGTCGAGGCTCCCCTGCGGGATCCCTCCGAATGGCGCTATCTGGGACAGGCCCTGCCGCGTCTGGATATGGTGGAGAAAGCGACGGGTACGGCAGAGTTTGGCGTCGATGTCCGCTTGCCGGGTATGAAATTCGCCGCTGTGCGCATGAACCCTAAGCTGGGTGGCGCGATGAACGGATATGACGACAGTACCGCAACCTCGATGCCGGGTGTCGAAAAGGTGGTCGATCTGGGCACTGGTGTTGCGGTCATCGCCAACAACACATGGCTTGCCCAACAGGCGGTTGACGCCATTGATGTGGATTGGGGCGACGCCCCCTACCCCCCCGAAACGGATCAGGTCTTTGCAGAGATCGCCAAGGCGTTCGACGACGCGCCGAATTCGACCATGCGCGATGATGGCGATGTCAGCATCATGCCCGAAGGCGCAACAGAGATCAAAGCTGAATATCATCTGCCCTATCTGGCCCATGCAACGATGGAGCCGATGAACGCCACCGCGCTTTATACCGGAAACGCATTGGAACTGTGGTGCGGCAACCAGGCCCCTACCCTGATCCAGTTCCGCGTTGCCAACACGGCCGGGTTGGAGACCGAGGCCGTGCAGATCCACACCACCTATCTGGGTGGCGGCTTTGGCCGACGTGGAGAGCTGGATTTCGGTGACATCGCCACCAAGGTCGCCATGGAGATGCCGGGTACGCCGGTCCAGACCACTTGGAGCCGTGAAGAAGACATGCGCCATGACTACTACCGCCCCGGCGCGATCGCCCGGATGCGAGGTGCGGTTCAAGATGGCAAAGTGGTTTTGATCGATGGGGCCGTCGCCTCACAATCCTGCACACAACAGGCTGTTCAGCGCTATACTGGCCTGCCCGGTGCAGGCCCGGACAAGGTATTGGTCGAGGGATTCTTCAACCAGCCCTACGGCGTTCCGAACTATCGCATGAGCGGCCATATCGCCAAGCTGGATATCCCTGTCGGGTTCTGGCGCTCGGTCGGCAACAGCCATAACGGGTTCTTCCATGAGACATTCATGGATGAACTTGCCCATGCTGCAGGCCGTGATCCGCTGAAATTCAGACTGGAATTGATGCAAGGCGAGCACGCCCCATCCGCAGGATGCCTTGAAGCGGTCCGCGACATGTCGGGCTGGACGGGCCAGACACCCCCCGGTGTCGGGCGCGGTGTGGCCTTCACCTACAGCTTCGGCACCCCTGTGGCGCAAGTCATTGAAGTGGCAGATGAAGACGGCACGATCCGTATCAACAAGGCGTGGATCGCCTGTGACATGGGGCTGGCGCTGGACCCCGAGAATGTCAAAGCCCAGATGTTCGGCGGCATGATCTATGGCCTCTCAGCGGCCTGCTACGGCGAGATTACCTTTGCCGATGGCGAGGTCGAGCAGTACAACTTCCCCGACTATGACGCGATCCGCATGCACACCGCACCTCAGGTTGAGGTGCGCGTGCTGGAAACCAACCGCCATATGGGCGGCGCGGGTGAGCCCGGCACACCTCCATCCATGCCCGCGCTTGGCAACGCATTGTTCGACCTGACCGGAGAGCGCGCACGCAGCCTGCCCTTGATCAATCAGTTCGATCTGTTGATCTAATGACAAAGAGGCGGTCCGGCAACTATTGCCGGGCCTCCGCCAATCAATGTCACGCCAATCTCTGCATCTGTTGCAGCGCGGTTCCAGAAGCCCAGCTCCGCACAGCGGTCCCAAACGCTTCAAACAGCGGACGAGACACCGGATCATTGATCGCATCCCATTCCGGGTGCCACTGAACCGAAAGGGTAAAACCAGGCGCATCCTTGATATAGATCGCCTCGGGTGTGCCATCCGTCGCATGGCCATCAATCACAACGCGTTCGCCAATCCGCTTGATGCCCTGACCGTGCAAGGTATTCGTCATCACTTCGGTCGCACCAAAAACATCGTGAAACACACCGTTTTCCGACAGGGTCACGATGTGTCGCAGGGCGAATTTTTCCTCAAGCGTTCCGTCGGGCGGCATCCTGTGGTTCATCCGACCTGGCAGGTCCCGGATTTCGGGATAAAGCGTGCCGCCCATTGCCACGTTCACCTCTTGAAACCCACGGCAGATCCCTAGAAAGGGCTGGCCGCGTTCGACACAGGCGCGCACCAAAGGCAGCGTGATTGCATCCCGCGCCCGGTCGAAATCGCCATGCGCATCTGTGGCCGCTTCGCCATATTCCTCGGGATGTACGTTGGGGCGACCACCCGTCAGCAGGAACCCGTCACAGACCTCGAGCAACTCATCGACCGAGACATAGCGTGGATCTGCTGGTATCAGCAGCGGCAGACAGCCAGATACATTGGCCACGGCATCCGAATTCATCGTCCCACCCGCATGCGTGGGATATTGATCATTCATCAGGTAAGAGTTGCCGATAATACCAACGACGGGTCGCACCATTCCAACTCCTTGCTTTTGCATTGATTGGAACTGACGCTATCGACACAAAGCAGCCCGTGCAACCACGCACGGCCTGCATAACAGCGCAAAGCAATGTTCAATTGCGCACACGCCCAAAAAACCGGGCCGTGTCGGGTCAGATTTCGCCCGTCAGCCCCGCTGCTTCGATACCCGCCATGCCTGCAACGGCATCATTGTCGGATGTGTCGCCCGTCACACCAACCGCACCGATCACCGCATCTTTGCGGTCTCGCAGCAGAATACCACCCGGCACTGGCACGACCTGCCCGCCATAAACACCATTCACTGCGGCCATGAAATAAGCCTGCGCTTCAGCCCGCTGCATCTGTGCTGTGCCCGCCATGCCCAGCATGACGGCACCATAAGCCTTACCCTGCGCAATGGCGAACCGGCCAGGGGCGGCACCGTCTTCACGCTCAAACGCGATGACATGACCACCGGCATCCAGCACGACTACCGACAGCGGCTTCAGCTCCATTTCGCGCCCTTTTTCCAAAGCCTTACGAATGATCGCGCGCGCCTTGCGCAAAGAAATACCCATACCTGATCCCTTTCATCTGGCCAAAAATATCCTCGGGGGAGCACGAGGGGGCAGACAGCCCCCTCATTCCCGCAATTGCCACTCAGTGCTGACTGGCTTTGAACTCCAATCGCCGCGCATGCAGAACCGGCTCGGTATAGCCCGAGGGCTGAACCCGGCCCTTGAAGACAAGATCGCAAGCAGCCTGGAAGGCAACACCGTCAAATCCGGGTGCCATTGGAGCATAGCTTGGGTCGCTCGCATTCTGCCGATCCACCACAGCCGCCATTTTCTGCATCGCAGCCATCACCTGTGCCTCGCTTACGACATCATGATGCAGCCAGTTGGCCAGCGCCTGGGATGAGATACGGCAGGTCGCGCGGTCCTCCATCAGACCGACATCATGAATGTCGGGCACTTTCGAACAGCCAACGCCCTGATCGACCCATCGGACCACATAGCCCAGGATGCCTTGCGCGTTGTTTTCGACCTCGCGGGTGATTTCTTCGTCGCTCAGGTTGCGGCCGCCCAGCAACGGAACGGTCAGTAGATCATCCAATGTACCGCGCGCGCCGCCTGTTGCGATTTCATCCTGCCGGGCCAGCACATCCACCTTGTGATAGTGCGTTGCATGCAGCGTCGCCGCTGTGGGAGATGGAACCCAAGCGCAGGTTGCGCCGGATTGCGGGTGGCCGATCTTGGCCTCCAGCATCTCACCCATCCGGTCGGGCATCGCCCACATACCTTTGCCGATCTGCGCCTTGCCCTTCAGACCGCATGCCAGACCGATATCGACATTGCGATCCTCATATGAGGCAATCCACGGTGTGGTTTTGATGTCCCCCTTGGGCAACATCGGACCCGCCTCCATCGAGGTATGAATCTCATCCCCGGTACGATCCAGGAACCCGGTATTGATAAACGCCACACGCAATTTCGCGGCGCGGATGCACTCGGTCAGGTTTGCCGAGGTGCGGCGTTCCTCGTCCATGATGCCCAGTTTCACAGTGTTGCGCGGCAACCCCAGAATGTCTTCGACCATGTCGAAAATCTCAACTGCGAACGCCACCTCTTCGGGGCCATGCATCTTGGGTTTGACCACATAGACAGACCCTTCGACCGAGTTCCCGCCGTCGCGCTTGAGGTCATGCATGGCGATCAGCGTGGTGCACAGCGCATCCATCAGCCCCTCTCCGATCTCATTGCCCTCACCGTCCAATACCGCCGGGTTGGTCATCAGGTGGCCCACATTCCGTATCAACATCAGCGACCGGCCCTTCAGCGACGCCCGACCGCCGTCAGCCGTAGTGTATTCCACATCATCTGCAAGCTTACGGGTGAAGGTTTTGCCGCCCTTCGTGACCTCTTCGGTCAGGTCGCCCTTCATCAGGCCCAGCCAGTTGCCGTAGGCGACAACCTTATCTTCAGCATCCACGCAGGCAACCGAATCTTCGCAATCCATGATGGTCGAGAGTGCTGATTCCAAGCGCATATCAGCAATGCCCGCAGGATCGCTTGCCCCGATGGTGCTGGACGGATCGATCATGATCTGGATGTGCAAGCCATTGTTTTTCAGCAATACAAACGCAGGCTTATTTGCGTCCCCGCCGAAACCGGCAAACTGTGCAGGATTGGCCAGCGCGGGGGTCAACGCGCCGGCATCGATGGTCAGCTCCGCAGCTTCGGCCCACGATCCTTCGGCAAGCGGTGCAACCTCATCCAGAAACGCCTTGGCCCAAGTAATTACACGCCCCCCGCGCTCCACGTCATAGCCCCCACCCGCAGGCAGATCACCCATCGCATCTGTCCCATAAAGCGCGTCATACAGGCTGCCCCAGCGGGCGTTGGCCGCGTTCAAAGCAAAGCGAGCATTGGTAATTGGCACAACCAGTTGCGGGCCGGGGATCAGCGCAATCTCGGGGTCCACATTTGCCGTTTCGATCTGAAACGCCTCGCCCTCATCAACCAGATACCCGATCTCTTTCAAAAACGCCTGATAGGCGGCGGCATCCATGGGTTGCGATTTTTCTGCACGATGCCATCCATCAATACGACTTTGAATATCCGCGCGTTTGGCCAGAAGGGTCCGGTTTTTGGGGCCCAAATCTTGCACCATGCGGGCCAGACCGGCCCAAAACTGTTCGGACGACACATCTGTGCCCGGCAGCGCCTGTGTCTCGATAAACTCAACCAGTATCGGATCTACCTGCAACCCGCTCAGGGTCTGTCTGCCGCTCATGTGTCTGATCTCCCGCGTTTGTGTGCCGATGTATGCCAAACTGACTTAGGCCGAAAGTTTCCGATAGGCAACTTTTGTCTAGGGTTTCCCATCGCCCCGTTTTGCCTAAAGCTGTTTCAAAAGCGGCAAGGCAATTCCGCAGGCCGGTTGCAGCCCCGGAACGAAGCTCTTAACGTCGCGGAAAACCCAAAACCGATGCGAGGCCTCGGATGCGCGACGAAACCGGCAAGACAATCTATCTGAAAGACTACACACCCTTCGGGTATCTGGTGGACAGCGTTCATCTGACCTTTGATCTTGCACCGCATGCAACGCGTGTTTCTTCGCGCATCGCGTTTCGGCCTAACCCCAATGCCTCAGACCACCGCTTCTTCTTGCATGGGGAAGAATTAAAGCTGATACGTGCGTCCATTGATGGGTCAGACGTAAACCCCGTGTTGACCGATCAAGGTTTGACTACCGATGTTCCCAATGCGCCGTTTATCTGGGAAGCCGAGGTTGAAATCGACCCGGGTAACAACACCGCGCTTGAAGGGCTCTACATGTCGAACGGCATGTACTGCACCCAATGCGAGGCCGAGGGGTTTCGCAAGATCACCTTTTATCCCGACCGCCCCGATGTGATGTCCACTTTCACCGTACGGATCAACGGCGACCTCCCTGTCCTGCTATCGAACGGCAACCCATCTGGCAAAGGTGAAGGCTGGGCCGAATGGACCGATCCATGGCCCAAACCTGCCTATCTGTTCGCGCTGGTCGCCGGGGACCTGATTGCCCATCCCGGCCAGTTCAAAACGATGTCGGGACGCGAAGTCGAGCTGAACCTGTGGGTCCGCCCCGGAGATGAAGGCAAGTGCGCGTTCGGAATGGAGGCTCTGAAAAAATCGATGGCATGGGATGAAGACGTCTATGGCCGTGAATACGATCTGGACGTGTTCAATATCGTCGCCGTAGATGATTTCAACATGGGCGCGATGGAGAACAAAGGGCTGAACATCTTCAACTCGTCCGCTGTTCTGGCCAGCCCCGAAACCTCGACCGATCTGAATTTCGAACGAATTGAGGCCATCATCGCGCATGAATATTTCCACAACTGGACCGGCAATCGCATCACCTGCCGCGACTGGTTCCAACTGTGTTTGAAAGAAGGGCTGACGGTCTTCCGCGATGCGCAATTTACATCCGACATGCGCTCGGCCCCGGTGAAACGCATCCATGACGCCATCGACCTGCGCGCACGGCAATTCCCCGAAGATAACGGGCCATTGTCTCACCCTGTCAGACCTGAGAGTTTTCAGGAAATCAACAACTTCTATACCTCAACCGTCTATGAAAAAGGCGCCGAGGTTATTGGCATGTTGAAACGATTGGTCGGGGATGCAGCCTATGCCAAGGCGCTAAACCTCTACTTTGACCGCCATGACGGGCAGGCCTGCACGATCGAAGATTGGTTGAGAGTATTCGAAGACACGACAGGCCGTGACCTCAGCCAGTTCAAACGCTGGTACAGCCAATCCGGCACGCCTCGGGTTTCGGTCGCCGAGGACTGGAGCGATGGGACCTATACCTTGACGTTGAGCCAGCACACCGAGCCAACACCCGGACAGGATGAGAAGCTGCCTCAGGTCATCCCCATCGCGGTCGGCCTGCTAGGTCCGAACGGGGATGAGGTGCGCGCCACCGAGGTGCTGGAGCTGACCGAGGCCGAACAGAGCTTTACCTTCTCTGGTCTCGCGGCCAAGCCGGTGCCGTCGATCCTGCGGGATTTCTCGGCCCCGGTGATCCTTGAACACGTTCACACCAACGCAGATCGCGCCTTCTTGCTGGCCCATGACACAGACCCGTTCAATCGCTGGCAGGCCGGGCGTTCGCTGGCCGAAGATACGCTGCTGCGCATGATCTCGGACGACGCAACACCAGACTCCAACTACCTCGACGGTTTGCTGGCCGTGTTACGCGATGGGGATCTGGACCCCGCCTACCGCGCGCTAATGCTGGGCCTGCCCACACAATCAGAGTTGGCGGCGGCTTTGCATGAACGCGGCCAGACGCCTGACCCGATGGCGATCTGGATCGCGACCGAGACCCTGCGACAAGCCACAGCCCAGCACCTGCAAGACCTGCTGCCCCGCCTGCACGGCGAAGCACTGGTGGACGCGCCCTACGCACCGAATGCCGCACAATCGGGTAGGCGCGCACTGGGCGGCGCGGCGCTGGCTCTGACCACCCGCCTGGATGGAGGCGCGCTGGCTGCTGAATCCTACACGAAGTCGGACAACATGACCTTGCAACTCTCGGCCCTGTCCTGCTTGTTGCGTGCCCGCAATGGCGAGGCAGAATTGGCCCGGTTCTATGATCAATGGCAGCATGATCGGCTGGTCATCGACAAATGGTTCGGTTTGCAAGTGGCAATGGCCGCGCCCGAAGTGGCGCGAAAAGTCACGAAAAACTTGACTGAACACACTGATTTCAATTGGAAAAACCCCAATCGATTCCGCGCTGTGATGGGTGGTTTGGCGATGAATCATGCAGGCTTTCATCAGCTTGATGGCACAGGGTATGCACTGCTGGCGGATTGGTTGATCAAACTGGACCCTGTCAACCCGCAGACCACAGCGCGCATGTGTTCGGCCTTCCAGACCTGGAGGCGTTATGATGCAGATCGACAGGACCTGATCCGCACGCAACTGACCCGCATTTCCGAAACACCGAACCTGTCGCGTGATACGACCGAAATGATTTCGCGCATCCTGGGCGCATGACAACCTACACGTTCACGCGGCGCAATCGGAACCCTCGGACGGTCATTCTTCTGATCGTCATCTACGCAGCATTGCTTGCGTTGATTGTTCTGTTTGAAGCCGCATGGTGGCTGATGGCTCTGCTGGCCGTGACCACCCTGCCCGCAGTTTGGGATGTTTTGCACGACAGCAGCGCAGGTGTTCAGTTCGATCAGGATATGCTGCGTTGGTACTCTGGAAAACGGAAAGGCCAGATCGCTTTGAAAGAGATTGATTTCTTTCGATTCGACACGCGCTGGGATTTCTCGGTCCGCGTCTCGCTGGTGCTGAAATCGGAAAAACGCATCCGCCTGCCCGATGAGTCGCTACCGCCGCACCGGGAGTTTGAAGAGGTTGTCACCCAGGCCGGTTACCGCGTTGAACGCCATCATTTTACTGTTTTCTGAAACGATCCACGCAGCCCAGCACGATTACACAGGATTCATGGAAGGTAACGCGCATTTAACTTGAAATCACCGGATTTTCCGGCCAGCCTATCCTGCAGTTACCAGTTTTTAAGTTTTCGAGTACCACTATGTTCCGCTTTACACGGGCATTCTCTGCCCGATTTTCACCTCAGAAACCTCAAGTCACGCCTGATGTCTGTCTGGCTAATTCTGCCTTGGCAGCGGCTTTGCCCGAACAGGGCCAATTGAACATCCCTGTTGCCAAGCTTGACCGCAAGGACCTTGTGGGCCGCGAAATGATCGAGCGCGGACGCCATTTGGCGCGCCAGGATCGCTGGGATGAATTGTCCGCAGAAATGCGCGCTGCTGATCAGGCGCGCGCAACGGCGCCCGATGGGATGCCAATTGCCGATCTATTGGGTTTTGGCGCTCGATCTGACGTGGTGTTGGCGGCCGAACATGCGCTGTCAGATGGCAAGGCAGTATCCGATTTCGATCTGCTGGGCGGGATTTCGGAACTGGAAACCGAGATGCGCGATCACCCGGACGACCCGATGATCGCCACAATCGTGGCGCTGGCACATATCGATATTGCCTGGGCCTGGCGTGGCAATTCGGCGGATGCGACATTGCCGTCGCTACACAGTTCGCGCTGCGCGGCGCATTTTGATCGTGCCGGCCAAATCCTGCCGGACTGCATGGCCGCCGCACCCGATAGCCCGCTTATCGCAGCCGCCAGATGTGCGCTGCTGGCCGGTCAGCGCAAGGCAACCGCTCGGGTCGCTGAAAAGTATGAGCGCCTGATTGACCTTGATCCGAAAAACCAGCGCCACATGCGCGCGATGGGCAGTCATCTGCTGCCCCGCTGGTTCGGCAGCTATGAGGAGCTTGAACTGCAGGCCCTGCGCAACGCGGCCCGAACACATGATACATGGGGTGCGGGCGGTTACACATGGGTCCAGTTCGATGCCATCGCGATGGACGCCGAAGCTTGCGCGCGCGTTGATATCGATTATTTCCTTGAAGGTCTGCGCGACATTCTGCGGCTGCACCCCGGTCAGCAGATGGTCAATATGCTGTCCGCTTATTGTGCGATCACTGTACAAAACGGGTTGGGTTTGAACGACAAGGCCGATCAGATCCGCAACCAGATGCGCGAGACCGCCAATTGGCTGATCCGCGACCACCTGACCGAGTTGCATCCGCTGATCTGGGCCCATGCAACTGCGGGCTTCAACAATTCGGTTCGCATCAATTCGCCCGAACGATTTGCAGCGCGTGGACAGCGCGATGCGTTGCGCGCCATCGGCGATCTGTTACGGGATGAGCTGGGCAGTGGCAAGAATGTGACCTTCACGCCCACCGGCCTGCAGTTTTCACAACACTGAATCGCGCCTTTCCCCCTTGCCCCTAGGCCCCGCCAGGCCTAATACGCAGGCTTAGACTTCTGCGGAAATGAGGCGCGCCATGCTCGACCTGACATACGAAATGCCCACACCCAAAACCATTGCCGGGGCCAAGCACGACTGGGAACTGGTGATCGGAATGGAGGTGCATGCGCAGGTCTCGTCCAACGCCAAGCTATTTTCGGGCGCGTCGACCCAATTCGGGGCCGAGCCGAACTCGAACGTGGCCTTTGTGGACGCGGCGATGCCGGGGATGCTGCCGGTGATCAATGAATACTGCGTCGAACAGGCGGTGCGCACCGGTCTTGGCCTGAAGGCGGACATCAATCTGAAATCGGCGTTCGACCGCAAGAACTATTTCTACCCTGACCTGCCACAGGGTTATCAGATTTCTCAGCTGTACCACCCCATCGTGGGCGAAGGCGAAGTGCTGGTCGAGATGGGGGACGGCACCGCGCGCATGGTCCGCATAGAACGCATCCACATGGAGCAAGATGCGGGCAAGTCGATCCACGACATGGACCCGCATATGTCCTTCGTAGACTTGAACCGCACCGGCGTCTGCCTGATGGAGATCGTTTCGCGCCCCGATATTCGTGGCCCGGAAGAAGCTGCCGCCTATATCGCTAAGCTGCGCCAGATCATGCGCTATCTGGGCACCTGTGATGGCAACATGCAAAACGGCAACCTGCGGGCGGACGTGAACGTCTCGATCTGCTTGCCGGGTGCTTATGAGAAGTATCAGGAAACGCAGGACTTCTCGCATCTGGGCACGCGCTGCGAGATCAAGAACATGAACTCGATGCGTTTCATCCAACAGGCGATCGAGGTCGAAGCCCGCCGCCAGATCGCCATCGTCGAAGGTGGTGGCAAAGTCGATCAGGAAACCCGGCTGTACGATCCGGACAAGGGTGAGACCCGCTCGATGAGGTCCAAGGAAGAAGCGCATGACTACCGCTATTTCCCCGACCCCGACCTACTGCCGCTAGAGATTGAGCAAGCATGGGTCGATGACATCGCCGCCAAGCTGCCTGAACTGCCCGACGAGAAAAAAGCGCGATTCATCGAAGCGTTCGGCCTGACTGACTATGACGCCTCCGTCCTGACCGCCGAGGTCGAAAGCGCCGCCTATTTCGAAGAGGTCGTCGGTGGTGTTACTGGGGGCCGCAACGGCAAACTGGCCGCGAACTGGGTCATCAACGAGCTGTTTGGACGCCTGAAAAAAGAAGACCACGACATCACCGACTCGCCGGTTTCCCCCGCGCAGTTAGGTGGGATCATCGACCTGATTTCCTCGGATGCCATCTCGGGCAAGATCGCCAAGGATCTGTTCGAGATCGTCTACACCGAAGGCGGTGACCCGGCGCAGATCGTGGAAGAGCGCGGCATGAAACAGGTCACCGACACGGGCGCCATCGAGGCCGCTTTGGACGAGATCATCGCCGCCAACCCGGCGCAGGTCGAAAAGGCCAAAGTGAACCCAAAATTGGCGGGCTGGTTTGTCGGTCAGGTGATGAAAGCCACCGGGGGCAAAGCCAACCCCAAAGCCGTCAATGAATTGGTCAGCAAAAAACTGGGCGGGTAAGCCCTGCATCACAAGATTGAACGGAGTCAGGACACCCGCTTGACTCCGTTTTCATTTGCGCCCTTTCTTCGGCACCGGAAAGGGTGGCATTATGACAAACAAATTTGACCAGGAACTCGAAACCCGGCTGATGCGCTACACGGCGATTGACAGCCAAAGTGACGAGACCTCACCCTCGACCCCAAGCACCGAAATACAGTTCGATATGCTGCACCTGCTGCGGCAGGAACTGACCGAAATCGGCGCGCAAGATGTTGAACTTACCGACGACAGCGTCGTTGTGGCGACTGTTCCGGGCACCGCCGAAGGGCCGACCGTCGGGTTTCTGGCCCATGTCGATACCGCCCCGCAGTTCAATGCCGCGGGTGTCAAACCGCGCGTCATCAAGGGGTATAACGGTGGAGAAATCAGTTTTCCCGACGATACCGATCTGGTTTTGTCCCCCAAAGAACACCCTTACCTGGCCCAAAAGATCGGCCATGATTTGATCACCGCCTCAGGCACAACGCTTTTAGGAGCAGATGACAAGGCGGGCGTATCGATCCTGATGACCATGGCGCGGCATCTGATCAATAACCCCGACATTCCGCACGGGCCGATCCGCATCGCTTTCACACCGGACGAAGAAATCGGGCGCGGTGTGACCAAGCGATTGCCCAAGGATCTGAAGGCCGATTTCGCCTATACGCTTGACGGGCAGGAGGTGGGCGAGATCGAATATGAAAGCTTCTCGGCTGATCGCGCGGTGATCAAAATCGCAGGTGTGTCGATCCACCCCGGTTTGGCCAAGGGCAAGATGGTGAATGCCACCCATCTGGCGGCAAAGATTGTACAGATGCTGCCACAGGCCACCATGACGCCAGAGGTGACGGATGGGTGCGAAGGCTTCATCCACATTACCGATATGAATGGCGGCTCATCAGAGATGGAGATCAAGCTGATCCTGCGGGATTTCGAAATGGACGGGCTGGAGGCTCAGCGCGAGATCGTGCGCCAGATCTGCGCCGCGGTGCAGGCCACCGAACCCCGCGCGACTATTACCTGCGATATCAGCCATCAGTATCGCAACATGCGCTATTGGCTGGAAAAGGACATGACACCCGTTGATCTGGCCCGCGCGGCCTGCCGGGAGCTGGGGATCGAACCCCTCTCTGTTCCGATCCGGGGCGGCACTGACGGCTCGCGCCTGACCGAATTCGGCACGCCCTGCCCCAATCTGTTCACCGGGATGCAGTGTATTCACGGGCCGTTGGAGTGGATATCGGTGCAGGACATGGCACTGGCAACCCAGCTTTGTCTGTCACTGGTGACCAAAGCGGCACAGGTCGGCGGCAACATGCGGAGCTAAATCTCGCCGATCCCGCAACGGTGCTTTCGCCCGGGGATCAGCATGTTAAGTTGGCGCGAATATGGTTTAGGAACAGTTGATGCAGCGCTACGAATACAAGGTCATCCCCGCCCCGCAAAAAGGTGTCAAAGCCAAGGGTGTGAAAACGTCCGAGGGCCGGTTCGCCGCCTCGGTCGAGCAGGTGTTGAACCAGATGGGCCGGGACGGCTGGGAGTATCAGCGCGCGGAACTTCTGCCCAGCGAGGAACGCTCGGGCCTGACCGGATCGACAACGAACTGGCGCAATGTGCTGGTGTTTCGGCGGACCTTGGCACAAGACGTACCTGAAGCTGAGACTGCGCCTCCGGTCGTCGCACCAACCCCAAGCGAAACGCCCGAAGGCGTACCGCTGGCGCAACCGGTACCCGGACCGGATTCGGTTCAGGCCCCTGAGCCCATCGCCGAAGAGGCGGACGAGCCGCCATTGACGTTAAAGGACAATGAAAAAGTCGCAGCCAAACCAGAGTCTTGAAATGCGACGACAGTCCAATGCCTTCTATCGCGATGCGTCGTGTACTATCAGAAACCTCGCATTGAAGCGGTTGAGTACGATTGGATCATCCAAGCCACAATCTGACACGGGGATCGTGGGGTTTGGCCGGAAAGACAATTGCAAAGTGCCCCGCACCTTGTCAGCATATTCGCTCGGTGGTGATTTCATTGACCTTCCCCAAGTGACGAACTCGGGTTCAAACGCACCCGCCAATTGGGCACTGTAATTCACTGAAAAGTCGTTACCTCGTTCAAACACATTGTGCCTAAGGTGCAACGGTTCAATATCCGCTAATCCAAGAGAGACCGTCAATTCGACATGCCCACGATATGGCACAAAATGCGGCCCAAACGCACAGCCGAACAACCGCGTCTTCATCAGTACTTGCACCCGCGTTTGCGCAGCGACGCTTCTTTTCTTAGCCGTAGATTGGAAAATATCAGGCGAAGTCGTACCGATTCGAAACTGGCCAAATTCGCCTAGGTTTGACTGATCCTCCAACCTCACGGGTCGAAACCCCGCTCGACACGGAAGCTTGGTATCGGATGATCGAACGGGCTCCAAGCTGACAACAATATAGTCGCTTTCTGTAAACTCGATGACCCAGGCGCCAAGCGCCGAAACGCGATCCGGAAACAGCCCCAACAAGGTCAACACCGTACCTGCCAAGGCAGCAAAACGGGTTCTCATCACAACCCCTCAACCGTGGACACTTGGACATGGACATCAATGTCAAAATCCATGGGTACTTTCACCTCTGAGCCTTGTTCAAGGAAATAGATATCTCTGAGCTTTAGCGAAGCCTTCAAATATCCGCTAACGTATTCCTCTAAAGGATCTTCGCCGGAACCCCCTAAAAATCTCGAGGTTCTACGGTATGTGATCTGCACCTGACCGCCATGTTCGTGCCCAATAAAGTCTCGTTTCTTTAAAGTGTACCTCCCAACCCTACCCGAAATCGTGTAGATGAGCCCTACGAACTCTGGGAAGCCAAGGTATTCACAAAAATACATTTCAGTACGCAGATCGACATTCTGTTCGCTGTCCAATTCGTTCTTTGTAAAAGACCTTTGCAAGATTATCGGGCTTTCTTCGTCAGCACCTGTATTTTGTTGATCACCTCCACCTCGACTGACCTGCGGCCTTACGGAGCGCTCAGGTTGTATCTGCCCTAAGAAACGCGAAACGTCCTTACCACTTAAGTCCAAGGCATGCGTCACATCGATCTTTGCCGGTCTCGAAGGACTATTGCAGGAATAAGCTCCTTGGGGGTCGAACGCCTCTAGCTGAATGTCCTTGTGACTGACCCAAAGGTCAAACATATGGCCTTCGGCGTGGGCCTGCACGCCTTGGCAAAGGAAACAAACGGATATGATAGAACCCAGCTTGCATCGTAGAACCGGGATCAGACGCCGACTACGCTTGAACTGCACGTCAGAAAACATCAGACTCCAATATCCAAAGCCAATGCATGAATACGCGGCACGACATCCCCCAACGCCTTGTGCACAGCCCGATGCCGCGCAACACGGGATTGGCCCTCGAATGCTGCGGCGCGGATGCGGACGTTGAAATGGCTCTCGCCCCCTTCTTGAAAGCCCGCATGGCCGCGATGGCTTTCGCTGTCGTCGATCACCTCCAACTCTTGCGGGTCAAAGGCGGCTTGCAGGCGGGTTCGGATGTCCTCGGTAATGCTCAATTTTGTGCTCAGCAGCAAAAAAACTTGCCGCCCCCCTCTTCTACTTTCGGCAGCTTAGACTAAACTGCTGCCTCCGAGTCGAAAAGATACGTTCGTGAGGATTAAAGCATGGCGAAATCAGACCCCTTTGGATTCGATATGTCCGTTTCCAGCGCCAAGAAGAAGAACCCGCGCGGGCGTCGGGGCATGTCGGGTGCGTCTGAAACCTCGGTGCGAATCTGTGACCATCCCGGATGTCAGGAGCCCGGAAAGTACCGCGCGCCCAAGGCCCCGGATGTGTTGGATGATTTCTACTGGTTCTGCCAACAACATGTGCGCGAATATAACCAGAAATGGAATTTCTTCGATGGCACCACCGAGGCCGAGCTGAATGCGCAACGCTCGAAAGACAAGGTATGGGAACGCGAAACCAAGCCTATGGGCGACCCCGAAGCCCGCGCCTGGGCCCGTTTGGGCATTGAGGACCCGCATCAGGTTCTGGGCGCAAACAGCACCCAGAACAAGGGCCGCACTTCGGGCAGCGGTGGTCGTCGCCTGCCGCCCACCGAACGTCGCGCCATTGAAATCCTTGAGGCCAATGACAGCTGGTCTAAGTCGGAAGTGCGCAAAGCCTATAAAAAGCTGATCAAGGTCCTGCATCCTGACATGAATGGCGGCGACCGGTCTCAGGAGGAACAGCTGCAAGAGGTGGTCTGGGCCTGGGATCAGATCAAGGACAGTAGGAACTTTAAGTGATGTCGTGCGCGAAAGAGCTGCGCAGGACGTCCGCTAACATCAAGGCCAGTGCAGGACTATCTCGGTTGCTACCTCTGACAACGACAGGGTCTGGGAAAACACTTTAAATCCCCGGATAGTGCTGGGGATTTGAATATTGGATTTACCGGGTCGTTTTCATGCGCACATCACTGATTGTTCTGTCACTTTCGCTGATTGGCGTAGGTGCCGCCTCATTTTGGCCGACACCAAGCAACGGGCCGTTTCTGATCGCCCTCCTCAGCGTTGCCGCCAGCCTGATTCTGGTGGTCCGCGCCTGGCTGGGCCGTCGCAAGAGGGCAAGCAACTGGGCCATCGTGGACGGGTCCAACGTAATGCACTGGAAAGATGGCAAGCCTGATCTGGCCACCTTGAAGGAGGTTATTTCGGCCCTGACCGAAGCAGGGCTGAAACCCGGCGTCGTTTTTGATGCCAATGCCGGATACAAGATCATCGGGCATTACATGAATGATCAGGCTTTTGCGCGCGTTCTGAAACTGCCCGTCAATCGGGTGATGATTGCCCCCAAAGGCACCCCTGCCGATCCACTGATCCTGCGCGCCGCTCGGGAGAACACAGCCCGCATTGTGACCAACGACCAGTTTCGAGATTGGCTTGAGGATTATCCAGAATTTCGCGATCCAAGCATCGCCATTCGAGGTGGTTTCAAGCAGGGAAAGCTCTGGCTGTCACTGAACACCTTGTAACCTGTTGCGCTTACGCCGACCTCCAACCACAGGAAATTCACGGAACGCGCCATAGTCCTGAACCTGTTACAAAGCCTTGCTACGGCCTGTGCTCATGGGCCAAGAACCGCGCCCATATCCGAACATGACCTGTGACAACGGAATTCGATATGGAACCCCTCATTTATCACGTTCATACGATTGCTCTTTGTATTGCCCTAGGCTCGGCTCTGTTGCTGAGCGGATATCTTACGCTGAACCTGCGCCTACCGCAGCTTGGCCTGTGGCCCAGTGCCAGCGGATGGCGGCATCACACGGCCTTTGGCCTGTTTCGTCTGTTCTGCGGTGCAACGGTTGTGTTTGCGCTGTCCGAGGTCTGGGTGAACGGCTGGGGTCATTGGATCCGTTATGTGCTGGGCCTGCCGATCATGGTGATGTCCTTTGGCATCACGCTTTGGGGCTACCGGTTCCTGGGGCTCGATAACACCTATTGCGAAAGCGACGGGCTGGTGACCGGCGGCATGTATGCCTATTCGCGCAACCCGCAATACGTCACCTCGGTTCTGGCAACGATTGGCTTGGGTATCGCCAGCGGGTCGTGGCTGACCCTCGGCCTGGCCACCATTCTGTTCGTGATCTATTTTCTGTTCGTTCTGAACGAAGAACGTTGGCTGCTGCAGGGCTATGGCCGCGCCTTCCGCGATTATATGCATCAGACCCCGCGTTTCGTCGATGAACGCAGTCTGATCCGGATGCGTGACGCCATTCTGGATTAAGCGTGGTTCTGCCTGCCATAAGGCCAGTTTGAAAGAAAGATCCTGTCAGCCATTTCAACGCGCGGCTTTCCCTTGCCCTTGTCTGCAATATGTTGCACCACACACGGGTTCAAACCCGGAGAACGGGCCAAAGGATAAGGACAAGGCGCATGGCTGACGGATCGATCGACATCAACGCAAAACCAACCGAAGAGATTTCGGTTCGTGAAGTGTTCGGCATTGATAGCGATATGGCGGTCAAAGGGTTTGCTGAAACAAGCGACCGCGTCCCTGCAATCGACCCCACCTACAAGTTCGACCCGGAAACCACGCTGGCGATCTTGGCAGGCTTCACCCATAACCGCCGCGTGATGATCCAAGGCTATCACGGCACCGGCAAATCGACCCATATCGAACAGGTCGCGGCGCGTCTGAACTGGCCCGCTGTGCGTGTGAACCTGGACAGCCATATCAGCCGGATTGACCTGATTGGTAAGGATGCGATCAAACTGCGCGACGGCAAGCAGGTCACCGAATTCCACGAAGGCATCCTGCCCTGGGCCCTGCGCAACCCGGTTGCCATCGTATTCGACGAATATGATGCGGGCCGTGCGGACGTGATGTTCGTGATTCAGCGCGTGCTGGAACATGACGGCAAGCTGACCCTGTTGGACCAGAACGAGATCATCACGCCGAACCCCAACTTCCGCCTGTTCGCCACCGCGAACACAGTTGGTCTGGGCGACACGACTGGCCTGTACCATGGTACGCAGCAGATCAACCAGGCTCAGATGGACCGCTGGTCGCTGGTCTCGACCCTGAACTACCTGAGCCATGATGCAGAAACGATGATCGTTCTGTCCAAAGCGCCGCTGTACAATACCGCCGAGGGCCGCAAGACCGTCAGCCAGATGGTTACCGTTGCCGACCTGACCCGGACCGCTTTCATGAACGGTGACCTGAGCACCGTTATGAGCCCGCGGACCGTGATCAACTGGGCCCAGAACGCCGAGATTTTCCGCGATGTCGGCTATGCCTTCCGTCTGTCCTTCCTGAACAAGTGTGATGAGCTGGAACGCCAGACCGTGGCCGAGTTCTATCAGCGCTGCTTTGACGAGGAACTGCCGGAAAGCGCGGCAAGCGTGAGCTTGGGGTGATGCGCTGCGGTGCTCGCATCGCGCTTCTCGCGCTCATGTTGAGCAGCGCGCAATCGGCTTTGGCTGATGTAAAATGGCCCTGCGGAAAACCTATTTTTTTTAGTCACATGGACATGATGAATGCCATTGGCCCCGGTATTTTTGTGGTTTGTAATACAGGTCTTGGTGGTGCAATCGAGTTCAAGTCACCTAATCTTGAAAAAAGCGCATACGTAAAATTCGAAAACTCAATGACCTTCTTTGCAGACGGTGCCATCGTCCTTGAAGATGAGCTTTGGCTGAATCTTCGCCCACCGCCGGGACAAACCTGTGATGGCAGCGATAGCTTGGGTCTGGTTAAGCTAGCAAATATGAACTGTATGTTTGGGGACCAGAACAAGAAATGAGTAAACCAAACGACAACCCCGCCGATCCGTTCAAGAAGGCGCTGGCCGAGGCCACTAAGGTCATGGCTGACGATCCGGAGCTTTCGGTAAGCTACACCGTCGATCCCTCTGGCCTGTCGGGTGAGTCGATGCGACTGCCTCAGGTGTCGCGACGGATGACGCGCGAGGAGGTTCTACTGGCGCGTGGCACAGCGGATGCACTGGCCTTGCAACGCCGCTATCATGACGACGCGACCCATAACCGCTATGCCCCTCCGGGCGATATGGCGCGGGACCTCTATGAGGCGATGGAAACCGCTCGGTGCGAAGCGATGGGTGCACGGGACATGCCCGGCACTGCGTCCAATATCGACGTCAAGATCGGGCATGAAGCGCTGCGGCGGGGCTATGATCAGTGCAAGCAACCGGCCGAGGCGCCGTTGTCCGTGGCGGCGGGCTATCTGATCCGTCATCTGGCGACTGGGCGCGACCTGCCCCCTGCCGCCGAGAATGTCATGAACCTGTGGCGCGGTTTCATCGAGGAACAGGCCGGTGGCGTGCTGGAGAACCTTGACGAGGTGCTCTCGGATCAGGCCGAATTCGCTAAGTTCGCGCGACAGATGATCAAGGATCTGGGCTACGGCGACCAGCTGGGCGACGACCCGGATGAGCTGGATGACGAACAGGAAGATCAGGCCGAGGAAGACGCCGAAGAACAGCCCGATCCGGACAGCACCGGGCAGGATGATCAGGACGAACAAGACGCTGACGCCACGCCTGAGCAGACGCAGGAAGAACAGCAGGACCAGTCTCAGGCACAGGTCTCGATGGACGAGATGGCCGACGAAGAGATGTCGGATGAGGCCGAGATGCCAGATGGCGAAGCCCCGCTGGAGCCCCCTGCCCCTCCACCCGCGTCCGAGGCTGACCCGGACTACAAGGTCTATCTGAACACGCATGACGAAGAGATTGCCGCCGAGGATCTGGCAGAACCGGCGGAATTGGAACGGCTGCGCGCCTATCTGGATCAACAGCTGGATCAGTTGAAAGGCGCAGTCAGCCGACTGGCCAATAAGCTGCAGCGCCGTTTGCAGGCGCAACAGAACAGATCGTGGGAGTTTGACCGTGAAGAAGGCATTTTGGATGCCGGCCGTCTGGCCCGCGTGGTTGCAAACCCCACGACCCCGCTAAGCTTCAAGGTCGAAAAGGACACTGAGTTCCGCGATACGGTTGTGACCCTTCTATTGGACAACTCTGGTTCAATGCGCGGACGCCCGATTTCGATCGCGGCGGTCTGTGCGGATGTTCTGGCCCGGACGCTGGAACGCTGCAATGTGAAGGTCGAGATTCTTGGCTTCACCACCCGGGCATGGAAGGGCGGGCAGGCGCGCGAGGCCTGGCTGAACGATGGCCGCCCGCAGCAACCGGGCCGTCTGAACGACCTGCGCCATATCGTCTACAAAGGTGCTGATGCACCCTGGCGGCGCGCCCGTGCCAATCTGGGCCTGATGATGAAAGAAGGTCTGCTGAAGGAAAACATCGACGGTGAGGCGCTGGAATGGGCCCATCGCCGCATGCTGGCCCGGCGCGAGCAGCGCAAGATCTTGATGGTGATCTCGGATGGTGCACCGGTCGATGATTCAACGCTCAGCGTGAACCCGGCGAATTATCTGGAGAAACACCTGCGCGATGTGATCGCCATGGTCGAAAAGCGCAAGATGGTCGAATTGCTGGCCATCGGGATCGGCCACGACGTAACGCGCTACTACGACCGCGCGGTGACCATTACCGATGTCGAGCAACTGGCCGGTGCGATGACTGAACAGTTGGCCGCGCTGTTTGACAGCGATCCTCGCGCCCGTGCCCGCGTGATGGGGATGAAGAAGGCCAGCTAGGTTCGCTGCGCCTGAGGCGTCCTGAGGCCTGATAGAAACCGAAGAACGGCCTGCGCGAAATGCCGGCTTGGTTTTGGAGGGCGGGCAGCGCTGTTGCGCAACCGGTAGCGTGCGGGTTGGTAGCGCAGGAGAGCTGTGTCAAAGGGCGGCATCATGTTGCGATCTCCTAATGTTGATTGTCATTTTGCCACCCAGCTAAGCTGAGCGCTTGAAGGCCGCATTGAGAAATTCCTAAGAAACCTTTGGGATTGCCTTTGGCGCTTGTGAGACCGCTCAAAACCGGATGTAGTGATCCCATGCGCTACGAATTTGCAGATTGTGTTCTGGACGTGGATCGCCACGTCCTGACCCGCCAGGGCGAGGCAGTGCCTGTTGAACCGCAGGTCTTTGATCTGTTGAAATTGTTGGCCGAACACCCCGGCAAACTGGTGGCGCGGGATGAGATCATCGAGCGGGTCTGGAACGGGCGTTTTGTATCGGAATCCACCATCAGCGCGCGTGTGGCCGCCGCGCGGCGGGCCGTTGGCGATGATGGCAAGGCACAACGGATCATCCGCACAATCGTGCGGCGCGGGCTTCAACTGGCGGCAGATGTCAGATGTGACGGCGATCCTGAGCACGCCGTTGCACAACAAGAGCATACGCAAAGACTGCGCTACGCGCATGGTAAGGACGGATTGGTTGTTCCGTATACTCTCAACGGCGAAGGGCTTCCGGTGCTTCGCATCGGCTCGGTTATCCATGATCTGGAAGCAGAGTGGCGCTTGGCCTCTGAACGGAAGCGTCTGACAGATATGGCAAGCCGTTTCCACCTGCTGCGGTACAACAAGGATCACAGCGTAAGCTCGAACGAAGATCATCGGGCAGTCTTCGACCACAGACTAAATGAAATTCTGACCGTGGCGGATGCCGTGGGTTTCGATCGTTTCTCGATCATAGGAGAGTTTGGCGGCGCTTTTCCTGCCATCCACTTTGCGACGCGTCATCCGGATCGTGTTAGCAAGCTGGTTATTGCTGGCGGATGGGCAGAAGGGCGCAATCATCGTGTAGATAGCGAAAAACCAGACTCGATCAAAACACTGATTTCCGAAGGTTGGCACACGCCAGGAGGTGGCTATGCAATCGGCTCTACGCTTAGCTATTTCCCGGATGGACCACTGGATGATGTACGCCACATGGTGACAGAGATGCAATCGCTGTACTCGCGCGAGCAAAAACTACACTACCGTGACATCGGCAACAGCATGACGGCACTAGATCTGTTGCCTCAGGTAAGATGCCCCACCCTGATTCTACACGGCCGCCACACAACTGTTCATCCCTTGTCCGAAGCGCGCAAGTTAGCAGCGGGAATACCTGATGCATCGCTCGTCATTCTGGAGACTGCTAACCAGCTTCCACTGCCCAGCAACGACGCGTACAGGGATTATATCAAGGCGATTGATGATTTTTTGACCTCAGATACTTAACAGAACTGTCCCACGCTGGACATTTCCTTCGACAGATCGCAGGTTTCAGCGCAAATCGACCGATGCAAGAGGCCCTCATGTTTCAGAGTTTTAAAGTCACTGCGCGCCCTGAACAGGGACCTCCAAGATTGGCCGCGCTGCGGGCAAAATTGGAACGGGCAGGGCTGGATGGATTTCTGATCCCGCGTGCGGATGCTCATCAAGGGGAGTACGTGGCCCCACGTGACGAACGTCTGGCCTGGTTGACAGGCTTCACAGGCTCGGCGGGGTTTTGCGTGGCATTGCGGGATGAGGCTGGTGTGTTCATCGATGGGCGATATCGCACACAGGTCAAGGCGCAGGTCGCGGATGTTTATACGCCGGTCCCCTGGCCCGATGTCAGCCTGAGTACCTGGGTCAAAAAGCAACTGCCCCAAGGCGGCAAGATTGGTTTTGATCCCTGGCTACACGCGGCGGGGCAAATCTCTGCGGCGGAAAAGGAGTTTGAGGGCAGCGGCATTGAGCTGGTGCGCACTGACAATCTGGTCGATCGGATATGGCAGGATCAGCCCGCCCCACCAATGAACCCGGTCAAAGCCCACCCGATAGAGTTTGCGGGAGAAGCAGCCAGCGACAAGATCACACGATTGGCAAAAAGCATAGAAGACGCAGGGTGTACGGCAGCGCTGATCACACTACCGGACTCGATCATGTGGCTGCTGAACATTCGCGGCTCTGACATCGGTTACAACCCTGTCGCCCATGGCTTCGCGATTTTGCACGCCACAGGTCAGGTGGATTTGTTCATGGCCGCCCGGAAACTTGTCGAGGTACGCGATCATTTGGGAGATCAGGTCTCGGTCCACGATCCTGCAGATTTTCTGAATGCGGTTCAGCAACTGGACGGGCGCGTACAGGTCGACGCGGCCACCGTGCCGCAGATCGTGGCAGATGCGCTGGGCGACAAGATGGTCGATGGTGGAGATCCCTGCGCCCTACCGAAGGCCTGCAAAAACGCCGCTGAGATTGAGGGCAGCGCCGAGGCGCATCTGCGCGATGCGGTTGCCGTCGTCGAAACCCTGTGTTGGCTGGATGCGCAACAGCCCGGCAGCGTGACCGAAACGCAAGTTGTGACCCGGTTGGAAGATAACCGGCGCAAGGACAATGCGCTCCAGGATATCTCATTCGATACGATTTCAGGCACCGGCCCGAATGGGGCCATCATGCACTACCGAGTGACCGACGAGACCGACAGTCTGCTGCAGAACGGCCACCTGCTGGTGCTAGACAGCGGTGGGCAATATCTGGACGGCACCACCGATATCACGCGGACCATCGCCATTGGTGCGGTGGGGGATGAAGAAAAAGCCTGCTTCACCCGTGTTCTGAAAGGCATGATCGGCCTTTCGATGCTGCGCTGGCCCGTTGGTTTGGCCGGGCGCGACATTGAATGTATCGCGCGCGCGCCTCTTTGGCAGGCCGGGCAGGATTTCAATCACGGAGTCGGCCATGGTGTGGGCGCATATCTCAGCGTCCACGAAGGCCCACAGCGCCTGTCTCGCGTCAGCCACGTGCCCCTGAAACCCGGCATGATCCTGTCCAACGAACCGGGATATTACCGTGAAGGAGCGTTTGGCATCCGTATCGAAAATCTGGTCGTCGTCGAAGATGCCCCAGCCCTGCCCGGTGGTGATGAGGAACGCGCGATGCTGCAGTGGCGCACTCTGACCTATGTGCCTTTTGATCGTCGGCTGATCGTGGTGGACATGCTGACCGCCGCCGAGCGCATCTGGCTAAACGCCTATCACCGCGACGTTGCGGAAAAAATCCGGCCAAGACTGGGCCCTGACGCTCAACTGTGGTTGGATGCCGCAACCGTGCCGGTCTGACACCGGACTGTTACATAAAACGGGCAGAGGAGAGCCCCACGCGACGCTGAAGGGAAGGCAAGGAATGACAGAGATCACAATCGAGAAAGCTGATGGCAAATGGAGCGTCCGCTCTGGCGGTGCCATTCTGGGTGAAACAAACACTGCTCTGGTTTTGCTGGAAGGTGATCTGGAACCCGTGATCTATTTTCCGCGTTCCGATATCGCGATGGCCTTTCTGGACCAAACCGACAAGGTCACGCATTGCCCGCATAAAGGGGATGCGACCCATTTCTCGATCGTCAACAAATCCTCGGTCACAGAAAACGCCGCCTGGAGCTATGAAAGCCCGATCCCTGGTGTGGCGCAGATCAAGGGCTACATCGCCTTCTATCCGGTTGAGTCGGTTAAGGTAGAGCAAATCTGACAGTTTAGTGCACTGTCCGACTGATCTACGCACAGATTTGATACCGGGTTAATCCGGTTCGAAGCTCAAAATATCGCCTGGCTGGCAGTCCAAATATCTGCAGATAGCCTCAAGCGTTGAGAACCTGACACCCTTGATTTTGCCGGACTTGATCAACGACAAGTTGGTCTCGGATAAGCCGATTGCCGCAGCCAACTCACGCGAGGAGACCTTGCGCTTAACAAGCATCAGGTCGAGATTTACCTGAATAGCCATGGTGCCCCCTAGAGAAAATGCTTGTTTTCGTCTTCGGCCTGCCAGGCGCGTTGTAACGTTTGGGATATCGCAAGCAACACCACACCCGTGATCGCAAAAACAATATCAAGGTCGAGCGGCGCCCAACTAAAATCAAAGCCTTCGGTTGATTCCAATCCGATTACGATCAGATGCGGCATGACGAGAGTTATTACGTTGTAGCCGATCCAAAATCCGATCAATCCCCACGCCATATGGCGCAGGTTTCGTCCAAGATCCCGAAAATCCTGTTCTGGCCCCCCGTTGAGCACAAGCCATGCACCGCGAAAGGCGCCAGCAAGGGACATCAGCGCCATCAGGGTTAAAATCAGACCGACAACCAGCGTCCAGAATGGAGGCGAAGTGTCTTGTTCGGGAAAGTCGAACATATCCCAAACCAGGCCGTGAATCCCCAACATCTCACCAATCCAGACGAATCCAAACAAAAGGAAGTAACAGCTCAGACTAAGCGCCATGGCGGCTTTTGCGAAAAAAGTCATCGATCCTCCTGCAGTAGCAAGCGTTCTTTAGCGCAAATCATCAAATCAATAAATCCTTACTTCACGTAATTTAAATAAAACATAAAATAATTGTTGATTTATTGAGATCGAAACCCTAACTCACCTTCCGAACAATTCAGACCAAACAAAAGGACGAAGACTAATGAAAATGACGAACGCATATGGGTTGATGGCACTTGGACTAACCCTAACCGCATGCGCTGATGCCAATGACTCACTGATCGTTGACGGACAACGAAACCCAAACTTCCAATCAGATCTCGCAGCTTGCGAGCAGGTGTCTTTGCAAAAAGAGAAATCCAACGACTCTGCCATCACTGGTGCCATAGTGGGCGGGCTTGTTGGTGCTGCCGAAGCCGATAGCGGCGATGCGCTTGCAGGGCTGGGGGTTGGCGCAGCTGTCGGAGGGCTGTTGGGAACGGCAGAGGACTCTAGCGAGCTAGATAGTGCGAGAAAGAGTATTGTCTTTAACTGCATGCGCGGTCGAGGACACAATGTTGTCGGCTAGTCCAAGACGCACCCGCCGCTGGCGCCTTGGAAAGTATGCTGCCGTGATGGCAGCATTGGCGGCCGTCGTGCTGTCTGGTTGTACCCAGATTTCAGTTTTGGCGTGGAACCAGGTCCCGATGACTGAGTTCCGCGTCGAAGGCACAAAACTGTTTATGCAAGGAGCGATCAACTCCAAAACGCTTAAGCAATTCGAGGAAATCTATGCCCAACACCCTGACATCGAGACCCTGGTTGAACTTGATGTGCCGGGCTCACTGGATGACGACACCATGATCGCATTGGCCTACCGAGTGCGCGAACTAGGCCTCAACACGCATCTCACATCATCCAGTCTCATCCACTCGGGTGGGGTTGATCTTTTTCTGGCAGGTGTCAGAAGAACTATGGATGACGGGGCAGAGATTGGCGTACACGCATGGTCAGATGGTGCAAAAGAAGCATCCAACTACCCGCGCGGCGCACCTGAACACGAGCAAAACCGACTTTATGTCGAACGCATGCTCGGGCATGACGCATTCTACTGGTTCACAGTCTACGCCGCCCCGGCTGACGACATTCACAAGATGTCAAAATCCGAGATCCGCAAATACGGATTGCTAACTGAGTAGTACGCTTAGAATCTCGACTTCAGGAGAGAGCACGCCCTTCGTTGGGATGCAGGGGTCGCTCCTAGATTATGCCGAATTATTCAAATGCGATGTGTTTGGATGGGGCTGCGATTCGCGAAACGAAAGGCTCACACCCCGATCACGACGCTGTTGAATGAAAGTGAGTACAACTGAAGGCATACTATGCATGTACGACCTAGGAGGATGCTATGTCAGTTTCACGCCGCAGCTTTGTTGGGGGGCTGGGTCTTAGCGCGTTGGCACCGCGCGTGCTTTGGGCACAACAGGACCCGGTGCTGGTGGCGCTGCGCAGCACGCTTTATTCCGGTCGAACCGAGTTTGAGGCGCAGATGGCCTATCTGACGCAGCGCGGGAAACCTGATGTGGTGCCTGCTTTGCTGACCGCCATGCGATACGGGGATCGGCGGCGGGATGAAATTTCAGAGGTGATGGAAACCCTCAGCGGTCAGAAGCTCGGAACGGGCTGGTTTGATTGGATGCTCTGGCAAGAGCGGAACCCACAACTGATCCCGCACCCATCGCTGATCCCCTTCAAACGTGAGGTTCTGTTGGGGATCGACCAGAATTTTGATCTGTTCCTCCGGCCCGAATACCTGGCACGCGACCGGATGAAGATCCGACTGGAAGAAATCGCCTGGGGTGGGGTCTACAAAGACGGCATCCCTTCACTGGACAATCCAACGCTTATCTCTGCCTCAGACGCCAGCTACCTCAAAGGAGATGATCTGGTCTTTGGCGTCTCGATCAACCGGGATGTACGCGCCTATCCGCTGCGGATCATGGGGTGGCATGAAATGTTCAACGAAGTGATCGGAGGTGTTCCGGTCGCACTTGCCTATTGCACCCTGTGCGGGTCTGGCATTCTGTTTGAAACGCAGGTTTCGGGGCGGCGCAAACCGTTTGTCTTTGGTTCCTCTGGCTTCCTCTACCGGTCGAACAAACTGATGTTTGACCGCGAAACACACTCGCTGTGGAATCAATATACCGGCAAACCCGTGGTCGGCCCGTTGGTCGACAGCGGGATCGAATTGAAACAGCGACCCGTTGTGATCACGACCTGGGACAATTGGAAGACTTCGCACCCTGGTACCCGCGTACTGTCGCTGGATACCGGACATCGCCGCAACTATGGGTCTGGCGTGGTCTACCGTGAGTATTTCGCCTCGCCCGAGTTGATGTTCCCCGCACAGGTCGATCAGTCCCAACACCGGCAAAAGGACTACATTTTTACGATCCGCCAGTTCGGCGCTGCGCGTGCATGGCCACTGGATGCGTTCAGCCGTACCCGTGTGATCAATGATGCAATTGCGAACCGCCCTCTGGTTCTGATCGGAAACCCGGATCGCCGGACCGTGCGGGCTTATGAGCGAGCGGGGCACAGGTTCACAGCCTCTGACGGCGGGCTAGTGGACGAAAGCGGTCGCAAATGGACCCTGTCCGAAGAGATGTTGACCGGGCCAGATGGCGCGAAGCTACCGCGCGTCGCCGGGCATATCTCTTATTGGTTTGCCTGGGATAACTATCTGGGTGACGCTGCCAGCGTTTACGATGGCTAGGAATGTTCCTCGGCCGCAGTGGCCGCCAACGCCCTGTTATAAGCCTTGAGCGCATCGACATGATAGAGCGCACCAATGGGGGTTTCTGAGCCGTCTTCTTCCAACAAGATCACCGGAATACAGGGAATGTCTTCCCGGTCAAAATAGGGCATGGCGGCTTCCAGTGTGGCGCTGGCTTTGACGCAGAGGCCCCGCGCGATCAGTTCCTGCGCCTCATCCGCGGTAATCGAGCGTGCGTCGCCGATTGGCCGCATCACTGCCCCGGTGCGTAGCATGGCAAGCAGATAGGCTTGCGGGCCAGCGGCCAGATGCACATTTCGGCGCTCCAACTGGGTCAGGAAGAAAGACCGGTCCACCAAACGAGATGCCAGTGCTGTCGACATCGAGACTGAAACCATCACGGCCAGACCGATCTGCCAGTCTCCGGTCAGTTCAAACACAATGAGTGTGGTTGAAATCGGCGCACCCAGTACCGCAGCCGCAACCGCTCCCATCCCCGCAAAAGCATAAAGCGTATGGGTCCCCGAGACATCCGGCAGCAATCCCGTTGCAATCAAACCAAAGGCCAACCCGGTCAACGCCCCGATCATCAGCGAGGGCGAAAACACCCCGCCCCCCATGCGGCCGCCCATGGTGATGGCCACCGCGATGGTCTTGACCACGGCCAGCAGGATCGCGGTGGTCAGAACCAGATCACCCGTCAACGCGCGGATCGTGGTTTCATAGCCGACGCCAATAATATGCGGAAACCAGATGGCCAAAAGGCCCAGCATCGCCCCCGACACCGCCGGGCGCAGCCATCCCGGCAAAGACAGACGGTTCTGTACATGGGTGCCGATGTCTTCGGCAAAGAAGATCGAACGCATCAATACCAAAGCGACGAGCCCGCAGATCAGGCCAAGGATCAGAAAGGCAGGCAGTTCCACATAAAACTTCAGGGACCCAGGCGTATCCAGCGCGAATTGAGTCACATCCCCATAGGCCAGCCGGTTGATCACCGTTCCCGCGACCGAGGCAATGACGATGGGCGCAAAGGCGTGAACCGCGAAATGGCGCAGCACGACCTCAAGCGCGAACAAGGCCCCCGCAATGGGCGCGTTGAAACTGGCCGAGACAGCAGCCGCAACAGCGCATCCCAACAGATCCCTGCCCGTGATCCCATCCGCGTGAATACGGTTGCTGACCCAAGTCGAGATCACCCCTGCCATATGCACAACTGGCCCTTCCCGGCCGGTCGAACCGCCAGAGCTGAGCGTGATCAGTGAGGCGAAGAAGGACGCGATACCCGCCTTCACCTCGACGCGACCATCGGTGACAGCAGACCCTTCGATCACATCCGCGACCGACCGAACACGGCCGTCATGGGTGAACCGGTTCAGGATCACGCCAACCAGTAAACCGCCCAGGATCGGGATGATCAGAACCATGTACCACGGTAGTTTCTCGGCATGGCTGTGCAGCAGCAGGATGTTATCTGTGTCGTACAGATAGGCCTGTAAAAACTGGATCGCCTTGCGGAACCCCAGGGCCATGAACCCTGCGGCAATACCGATCACCAACGCGATGAACCAGAACTGTATCTGACTGGGCCCGCGTCGGCGCATCACCCAAAAGGCATCCTTGATCGCGGCGATGGCCTGATTCAGTTGATTGCGCAGTACAGTGTAGGTTGATTGAGTCATCTGCCTTCGGGGCTCGTCGCTTACCCCTTAGTAAGCCAAGGGGCGGTCATATAAAAGTATGGCAAGGCAAAGAAAGCAGCACCGATCCATCACGCTTGCAGCAAGGCACGCGCTGCGGCCCGTGCTTCGTCGGTGATCGTATCGCCCGAAACCATCCGGGCGATTTCATCCACGCGGTCACTTTCGGCCAGCGGAACAACGGTAGACAGCGTCTGCCCGTCGCTGACCTGTTTCTGCACCCGCCAGTGATGCGCTGCCCGCGCGGCCACCTGAGGAGAATGGGTCACGACCAGCACCTGCCCCCCCTGCGCCAACGCCGCCAACCGGCGGCCAACCGCATCGGCGGTTGCGCCCCCGACACCCCGGTCAATCTCATCAAAGATCATGGTCCGCGCGCTGTCATCGCCGGATAGGCAGACCTTGAGCGCCAGCAGAAAGCGGCTGAGCTCGCCCCCCGAAGCGATCTTGTTCAACGGACCTGACGGCGCGCCGGGATTGGTCGCGACTGTAAAGGCAACCGCATCGATGCCCTCGGGGCCCGGATCCGCCGGGGTGATTTCGGTCTGGAACACGGCGCGTTCCATCTTGAGCGGCGCAAGCTCGGCCATCACCGCTGCATCCAGTTGACCAGCAGCTTTCTGACGGACTGCGCTCAGGGCTGCAGCCGCGGCATCATAGGCCGCCTGCGCGGCCTCAACCGATGCGCGCTGATCCGCCAGATCCGCATCACCCGCATCCAGACGGCCCAGACGATCCCGCAGAGTATCCGCAAAGGCCCCAAGGTCATCCGGGGCGACATCATGCTTTCTGGCTAATGCGCGGATCGCAAACAGACGTTCCTCAGCCGCTTCCAGCTCGGCCGGATTGAAATCCAGCGCTTGCAGGCAGGTGTTCACGCCATCTTGTGCTTCGCCTAGCTCGATCAGCGCGCGGCCCAATGCACCGATTGGCCCTTCCAACTGTCCGCCTGCATTGTCAGAGACACCTTCCAACCAGCGCATCGCATCCGACATCGCCCGTTCGGCGCCTTCGCCGCCCAGCAAATCAAAAGCTCGGGCAACATCATCGCGGATGCGTTCAGCCCCCTGCATCATACGACGACGGGCGTCCAATTCAGCATCCTCACCCGGTTGCGGGTCCAGCTTGTCCAGTTCGGCAACGGAGTGACGCAGAAACTCTTCCTCGGCCCGCATAGCAGCCAGCGCCGCTTCGGTTTCGGCCAGGGCTTTGCGACTGCGTGACATTTCGGACCAGGCCTGCCGCACTGCGGTCAGTTGCTCCGAAACGTTAGCGTAGTCATCAAGCAGCAGGCGATGCCCCCGCGGGTTCAACAATCCGCGATCATCATGCTGGCCGTGAAGCTCAATCAAGGTTTCAGACAAGGCGCGCAGAACCTCACCCGAACAACGCCTGTCATTGACCCAGGCGGTCTTGCGACCCTCGGCCGTGTTGACGCGGCGCAGGATCAACTCTTCCCCGCCCGGCAGTCCAGCCTCGGCCAAAACCTCGTGCGCGGGGTGATCTTCAGGCAGTTCGAATTCGGCCACGACCTCACCTTGCGCCGCGCCCTGCCGGACCAGTTCGGCACGACCGCGCCACCCCAGAACAAACCCCAACGAATCCAAAAGGATCGACTTGCCAGCCCCGGTCTCACCGGTCAACGCATTCAATCCCGGCTGGAAGGTCAATTCCAGCCGGTCGATGATCAGCATGTCACGGATATCTAAGGCGCGCAGCATCGGGTTCTAGCATCCCCTGCCCGTCACCAGCTTACAACCACTGGCCCTTGATCGTCTGACGATAAATCTGGCTGAGCCAGTTGTTGCCACGGCTCTTCAGATCCAATCCGCGCGAGGTCAGCAGCTTGTAGGCATCGTCATACCATTCTGAAGATTGGTAGTTATATCCCAGGATCGCACCAGCGGTCTGCGCCTCATCAAACAGGCCCAGAGACAAATAAGCTTCGACCAGACGATACAGGGCTTCGGCTGTATGGGACGTAGTCTGAAAATCCTCAACCACGACGCGGAATCGGTTGATGGCGGCGACATAGTGATCCTGGCGCAGATAATACCGCCCGATCTCCATTTCCTTGCCTGCGAGATGATCAAAGGCCAGATCGAACTTCAACACCGCTGAAGTGGCGTATTCGCTGTCAGGATAAACCTCAATCACGGTCCGCAGAGCTTGCAACGCCTGAAAGGTCAGACCCTGATCACGACCCACTTCGTCGATCTGATCATAGTAGCTGAGCGCCAGCAGATACTGCGCATAGGCGGCATCTTCATCCGTGGGATAGAAATCGATATAGCGCTGTGCAGCGGCGCGGCTTTCTTCGTAGTTCTTGTCGGAATGGAACGAAAACGCCTGCATGATCAGCGCGCGTTTTGCCCAGTCGGAATAGGGATAAAGACGTTCAACTTCCGAGAAATACCAAGCCGCATCATCCGAGCGATTCTGAGACAGTTCGTATTCACCACGGGTATAGATTTGCTCGGGCGTGAAGCCTTCGAGGTTCTCATTGCGGTCTGCGCCTTTGTTGCCGCATGCCGTCAAAACTGCTGCCAGAAGAATCGCACCTGCGAACCTGACTGCCGCTTTGCTGCCAACCATACCGCCCATCCTTGTCATCTTACTTACCGGGGTTCGCCCCGAATTGAGCCTTGGTCTAGCATAGATATTTCCGGTGCAAAACGCCTTATGCACCCTCTGTCGCAAATGTCGTCAAAGGTGAGCGGCTCAGGCCACCGCCGGAATCTCTTGCTGAACCAGACCTTGACCCGGCAAGCGCGCGGCCTGCTCTGAGGTGCACAGGATCGGACGCACGGCGCCCGGCGTTTCAAACAGCTTCCGCAGCAGCGTGTTGGTCATCGAATGGCCGGATTTTTCGCCGGTGAAATGGCCCAGAATCGGCCCACCGGCCAGATACAGGTCACCCAGAGCGTCCAGCATCTTGTGACGTACCGCCTCATCAGAATGGCGGAAACCACCCGGTGTCAGCACTTCTTCGCCCTGCACCACGACAGCATTTTCAAGTGTACCACCCAAAGCCAACCCGTTTTCACGCATCGCTTCGACATCGGTCCGACGACAGAACGTACGGCTGTCACTCAGCTCGCGCACGAACGAGCCGTTGCGCATATCCAGCGTCTTGGTCTGGCTGCCGATTGCGTCATCTTCAAAGTCGATGTGGAAATCGATGATCAGGCCATCCGCCGGTGCGATTGTTGCACTTGCGCCTTCGCGGGACGCGGTCACGGGCTTGAGCACTTCGTAAGCCAGAACCGGGCTGGCCTGACGGCGCACGCCCTTAGCCATGATGCCCCGCACGAAATCAATCGACGAGCCATCCATGATTGGAACCTCGGGGCCGTCAATCTCGATCAGCGCGTTGTGAACACCACAGCCTGCCAGCGCGGCCATGATATGTTCCACTGTTGAAACCGACACGCCCGCATCGTTCACCAAGCGGGTACAGAGCGGTGTCCGCTCGACCACATCATAGATGGCAGGGATCAGCGCATTGCCCAACTCAATATCCGTCCGCTTGAACCAGATCCCATGACCTGCCGCAGCAGGTTTCAGAACCATAACGACAGGCTGACCGCCATGCAGTCCGACGCCGTTAAACGTAACCGGAGATTTGAGCGTATGTTGCAAATTGGGCCTCAGCGAGTGGTGTCCAGCCTGTGACAGCTGTGTTGGCCACTCAGTTAAGGAAGCACGGGTCTATGCTCAACTCACTCTTTGTAACTGAATGAAACATCAATGTGACAGATCGGCAAAACCCTGCTTATCCCCCCATATCCACCTGTTTACAAACGAAAAAGGGCCGCACTAGGGCGACCCTTTGCATTCATTTTGTTACCGCGATCAGTTGGCTTGACGGCGCAAGAAAGCCGGAATTTCGATCCGATCCTGATCGGGATCAGCCTCTTCATGGGCAGGTGCCGTTGCGTCAACCTGGCGCATCGCAGGCTGCTGACGGGCTGGCTGAGACGGCGTGTCTGCTGCATGTCCGGTCATCCGATCGATCAGCCGGTTGAAGCCAAAGCGCGAGCGTTCCTCGGTCTCAGCCTGCGCCTGAGGTGCGGGTTCCTGAGGCCGGGTTGCCGTCAGACGCTGCGCCGAAGAGGGTACGTTCTGAACAGCGGCCTGCAACCGTTGCAACGCTTCTGGCGAAGGTGTTCCTGCGGGTTCTGGCTGCGGCGCTACATAGCTTTCGGGGGTCTGCTCGAAATGCTCTGGCTGCGGCTCAAACTCGGCGACCCGAGGCTGATAGGCTGGCGGCGGCAGGCCATCATCCTCCTGCTGGAACCGGGCTGCCGGGTCTTCCGCGGTTTCGAACAAGGTCGGCTCGCGGTTTTCGACCATCTCAGGTGCAGGTTCCGCTACTTCAGCCGCAACAGGCGCTGCTTCCACTGCTGGTTCTTCTGCAGATACGGTACGGGTCAGCGGCTCTGACATCGAGCGGCGCGCAACCGGAACCTCTGTGGTTTTTTCGGTGGCGTCGATACCAGTCGCCACGACCGAAACGCGCATACCGCCTTCCATCGCTGTGTCTAGCGTCGAGCCGACAATGATATTGGCCTCAGGGTCCACTTCCTCGCGGATGCGGTTCGCGGCCTCGTCCAGTTCGAACAGGGTCAGGTCGTGCGAACCGGTAATGTTGATCAGTACGCCCTTGGCACCCTTCAGGCTGATTTCATCCAGCAGCGGGTTGGCAATGGCCTTCTCGGCCGCCTGGATGGCACGGTCTTCGCCTGTGGCCTCGCCTGTACCCATCATCGCCTTGCCCATCTCGTCCATCACAGCGCGGACATCGGCGAAGTCGAGGTTGATCAGGCCCGGGCGCACCATCAGGTCGGTCACACCTTTGACGCCCTGATACAGAACGTCATCAGCCATCGAGAAGGCTTCGGTGAAGGTGGTTTTTTCGTTGGCCAGACGGAACAGATTCTGGTTCGGAATGATGATCAGCGTATCGACGACCTTTTGCAGCGATTCAACGCCATCTTCAGCCTGACGCATCCGCTTGGCGCCTTCGAACTGGAAGGGCTTGGTGACAACACCAACGGTCAGTACGCCCAGTTCCCGCGCGGCCTGCGCGATGATCGGCGCGGCCCCGGTACCGGTGCCCCCGCCCATACCGGCGGTGATAAAGCACATATGCGCGCCGGCCAGATGATCAACGATCTGCTCGATGCTTTCTTCGGCAGCGGCGGCCCCTACCGTCGGACGGGCCCCAGCCCCCAGACCTTCTGTGACTTTCACACCCAGTTGCACCCGCGACGACGAATGGCTTTGCTGCAGTGCCTGGGCGTCGGTGTTGGCAACTACAAAATCAACGCCGTCCAATTGCTTTTCAATCATGTTGTTGACTGCGTTGCCACCCGCACCGCCAACACCAAATACTGTAATCCGAGGCTTCAGTTCGTCGTGCCCGGGCATCGAAAGGTTCAATGTCATGCTCTGTCCGCCTGTATTTTTGTCCCGCCAAAGCGGTGTTTTTCTTACCTATCCTTGTTCGATTCTATCGTTGTGATGCGCAAAGGTCACGCTAAAAATCGCGAATTCCCACAAAATATGGAGGAAATGAGGCACTATCCGGCGGTATTTCGCACTACCCGCGAAATCTAGCGGATTGCCTTAAGGATGCCACAAGCCAGGCGAAATTAACGCGACGCCTCTCAGCTCACGGGTGGGTCGAATTCCCAGGTTCACAGGGCGGAAAACTGCTCATGGTCCTGCCGCCGGGCCTCTGACGGGCCTTGTGGATATCTTTATGGATAAATCTCAGCGCTGCAACCGGTTTCTTTAGCTGATGGGCGCGTTGGGGCAGTTCAAACTTGTTTCAGATATGTTTCGCGTTTCCTGAATCTCACCATCCGATAATGAGGCCAGTCGCACCATCAGACGGTCCTGATAAAGGAACGGCCACCAACAAACAGGCACCCCGTCCGCGTCATTGTCATACAGAAAACAAATCTGACCGTCGGGCGTGGTGATCTGACCATAGACGCAGCCGCGCCCTTCTTCCCGCCAGACCGAGGTTCGGTGATTCAGAAACTCTTCGGTCCCGACCAGATCGCCGCTGCGAATCTCGTAGAACATGACGGTTTTGCCAACAACGGCATCCAGAAAGGCTTCGGGCGTTATCCGGGTCTGAGCCGCGGCAGCGCCCGACCACAGCGTCAGAGCGGAAAGGCCGAGAACCTTACCAATTGTCACGGAACCACCGGACGGCGCGTTTGAACGGACGCGCGGCATAGGTGTCGACCGGAATTTCGAAATCCCACCATTCGTCCTGCGGATGGGCCGCAAACAAGCTGAGCCCCACGGCAGACGAGAAACCCGGCCCCGTTGCCGATTGCGGCAAGCCGTGAACGCGCAGTGGGCGGCCCAGGCGCACGCGCTGACCCAATATGCGTGTGGCCAGCCCATCCAGCCCCATGATCTGACTGCCGCCGCCAGTAAGAACGATTTGCTGGCTCGGCATATGCTCAAAGCCTGCTGCATCCAAACGCACGCGTACCTCTTCCAGGATTTCCTCTACGCGGGGGCGCATGATGCCGATCAACTCGGCCCGGCTGACAGTGCGGCGATCATGCTCCCAATCGCCAGTGTCACCCCCGATATCGATCAGGTCCCGATCATCGGCCCCGGTCGCGTGGACACCACCATTGAAGGTTTTGATCCGCTCGGCTACGGCCGCCGGTACGCCCAGCCCCATTGAGATATCAGCGGTCACGTGATCCCCACCCATGCGTACGCAATCGGCATAAATCATGTGCTTCTTCATAAAGATCGACACGCTGGTCGTACCACCGCCCATGTCGATACAGGCCGCACCCAGCTCCTGCTCGTCTTCAACCAATGCCGAAACACCCGACACATAGGCCGAGTTCGCAATACCAGCCAGTTCAAGATCACAGCGCTTGATACAGCGCACAATGTTCTGGATCGCGACCGCATCGACAGTCAGCATGTGCATATCAACGGCCAGGCTTTGACCCAGTTGCCCACGCGGATCGATCAGGCCCGAGCGGTTATCCAACGCAAAGTTCACAGGCTGCGCATGCAACACCTCGCGCCCTGCCCCATAATCCGGAACGTCGCAAGCGTTGAGCACGCGGCCCACCTCTGCCTCGGTCACCAACTGGCCTTCCAGATCAACCTGAGCGTCCAGACCGTAAGACCGCGGATTTGCGCCCGAGAAACAGGCAATCACATGATCAACGCGAATATCGGCCATTTTCTGTGCTGCTTGCAGGGCGGTTCGGATGGCCCGCTCAGTTTCCTGCATGGCGGTAACTTCGCCGAACTGTACCCCGCGCGAACGCGTCGTGGCGGCACCGATGACGCGGAACCCGGTCTGACCCGCCATGGATCCGATCGTGTTATCCTCTTGCAGGCGACCGGTTCCGTCAAAGCGCAGCACCAGGCAGGCAATCTTGGAACTGCCCACATCCAGAATGGCAATGACACCCCGCTGCATCGCTTGTCTGCGCATCTGCCGCATGGCGCGTTGGGACTGATAAAGATCGGTCATCATGGTCGTTACTGCCCGTTACTCACGTCTGTTTTTGTGTTCCACCAGTCTTCGCTGGCGGCTTTGGTCATTCTGACCGTGGGACGCTGCCCAAGGCGCATGTCGACGGTGGCGACATCGCGCTCCAAAAGGTCTTGCACTTCATTGACTGCCAATACCCGCTCAAGCGCGCGCACCGGACGCTCGGTCGGCAGCATGATGCGCTGGCCGCGATCCAGAACCAGATCCCAGCGCCGTTCGCCCATGCGCACAAGCCCACGCACCCGCGTGCCAAGGCTGCGCGCGGTCCGGAAAAGTTCCAACGCTTCGGCAACGTGCAGGTCCGCGCCCTCGCCCGCGATAAGCGGCAGATCAACATGATCCTTGCGCGAGGCGATCTGATCGACATGAACCCCGGTTTCATCCAGCAGTTCAATGCCATTCCGAGTGCGCCAGACAATGACGGGCTGACGTTCGATCACATCGACCTGCAATATGCCGCCGGGCCGGATGCGCACGGTGGCCGTTTTCACCGGATCCAACCCTATGATCGTGTCGCGCATCTGCTCGACATCCAGATCCCAGGAACTGATCGGGAAATCCAGCGGCACGACCTCGCGGATATCCTCAGCAAGGCTTGATCCTGCACCATCGATGGCCATTAGGTTGACCATAAATTCCGGACGTTCCTGAATCGAAGTGCGAATGTCGGCGATGTAAGTACTGACAGCCTCGCGCCGATCGGCGGAGGCAAAGTAAAACCCTACACCCGCAACGACCGCGCATATAGGCAAGCCCAGCTTGACACCCAATCGAATGCCCGGCGTCAGCATCCACCGCTGGAACCGATAGCTTAGCCGCGAAGGCGCCGGGTCAGAGCCGCGCGGTTTACGCCCAAACAGCCGCGCCCCGCGCAGACGCAAGACGGGGTCCACTTCATGCGTTTCTGTATCTGCAGAGTCGAAATCCGCATCCGGCCCTGCAACGGGTTTGGTCCGGTGGATCACCGGCGCGCGGGTGGCGCTCAGCGGTCGCATGAGGCGTCCTCCACCATCCAGGCGCACAGTTGACCGAATGTCATGCCGCAATGCTCACCCTGTTCAGGGACCAGCGAGGTGGGCGTCATCCCAGGCTGAGTATTGGTTTCCAGCAATGCCAGACCATCAGCGCCTTTGACGTCATCCCAACGGAAATCGGTCCGACTAACGCCTTTGCAACCAAGAATATTGTGGGCGCGCAGGGCATAGTCCATGCACAGGTCGAAAATCTCAGCCGGGATCTCAGCCGGCAAAACGTGCCAAGAGCCGCCGGGCTTATACTTGGCGTCGTAATCATACCAGCCATCAGTCATGATCTCGGTCACAGTCAGGGCGCGGTCACCCATGACGGTCACGGTCAGCTCTCGACCGGCCACATATTGCTCGACCATCACCTGATCCGGCATGTCGTCGGATAGCTGTGGCGGGCCGTTTGCATCCTCATGCACCAGATAGATGCCGACGCTTGAGCCTTCATTGTTCGGCTTTACCACATAAGGCGGCGCCATCACGTGTTCGACCATCACGTCGTGCTTGGGCGCGATAATGCTGTCTGCGATGGGCAGGCCGTTTATGCGAAACGCCTCTTTGCTGCGCTGCTTGTCCATTGCCAGGGCTGAGGCCAGAACGCCGGAATGCGTGTATGGGATTTGCATCCACTCCAGCAGACCTTGCACACAGCCATCTTCACCCCAACGGCCGTGCAGGGCGTTGAACACCACATCCGGCTTGATCTCCATCAGGCGCGCATAGAGGTCCGGACCTGCGTCCAGTTCGACCACGTCAATGCCTTCTCCCACAAGGGCGGCCGCGCATTCGCGCCCAGAGCTGAGAGACACCTCGCGTTCAGCCGAGGGGCCACCCATCAATACCGCCACTTTGGGGTTTGTCCTGCTCGACATACCCAATGTGCGCCTCAATGTCCCCGGACCTTATGTGGTGGTCCGTAATGTGTTTATGCCTTTGTTCCGTCGCCTGAATTTGCCTGTTTTGGTCTGACGGTTGGGGCTTTATTCTGTCAGCGGATCACCGACCCGCATGATTTCCCACTCTAGCGTGATGCCGCTTGTTTCGTAAACCTTTTTTCGCACCTCCTCGCCCAACCCTTCCAGATCAGCCGCGGTGGCGTCACCGGTATTGATCATGAAATTCGAGTGTTTGGGACTCATCTGCGCACCACCTTTGGTCGCGCCACGCATCCCGGCATCATCGATCACCTTCCACGCTTTCAGGTCGTGCACGTCATCTGCTCGCCCGGTCGAGGAAAACCCCGCCGGATTGCGAAAGGTCGATCCGGCGCTACGGTCCTTGGTGGGTTGCGTCTCATCGCGTCTTTTCAGCTGCGCCTCCATTCGGGTGTGCAGCTCTGCCGGGTCGCCCTTGGGGCCTTCGAACGTGGCCGACACCAGGACAGCCCCTTCAGGCAGGTCGGATTGGCGATAGCGGAAGTTCAGGTCGTCCGGCGTCAGATCAACAAGCTCACCCTGCCGGGTTACGACCGTCGCCTTGCGCAGAACATCCGCTGTGTAACTGCCATAGCAGCCCGCGTTCATCCGTACTGCTCCACCTATGGAACCGGGGATAGTTCGCAGAAACGTCAAATCAACACCCTCGTCCGCCGCTTTGCGCGCAACATGCGCATCCAGCGCAGCTGCACCTGCGGTGACCGAGTGGCCCTCAACTGAAATCCCATTGAACCCGCGCCCCAGCCGGATCACTACCGCCCGCAAGCCACCGTCACGCACGATCAGGTTGGAGCCGACGCCCATAGGGAAGACCGGCACATCTTCGGGTAGCTCACGCAGGAATGCCTGCAAATCCTCAAGATCGGCAGGTTGAAACAAGAAATCGGCCGGACCGCCAACACGCAGCCAAGTCAAATCGTTCAGGTAGCGGTTTTCGGTGAGTTTGCCGCGCAGCGTGAGTGAAGAAAGTGTCATTCGCATCTTCTATAGCTGGCACAGGTAGATGTCATCCATCGTAAGACGCTAAATTCAACGTTTTCTGTTTGTCCACTTGATTGCGCCAAACAGGCCGCCAAGAACTGCGCCAAAAAGCGCCGGCGCAAACAGCGTAAACAGTAGAACGAAGCGTCGATAATCGTCTTTTTGCGGCGCGCCGGAACTGTCGTAGGTAAACAAATACGCGACACTCAAAGCCAGTACTACGATCAAACACACTGCAAGCCAAAGCAGACCGTTCTTTGAAAGGAAGTGCATTGCCGCTGTAGCAACAAGAAAGGACAAAACGGCAATTAGACCGAAAGCAATTAATACTGCATTCACTGCGGATTACGTCCCAAACGACGCACCCACCGCCCCAAATAGATCACCGGCCAGCGTAGCATGGACATGCCCGCAGCCAAAACCAACAACCCAATCCATGGGCCGTTCTCATAGGTAACATAGCCTAGGATCGGAATGCCCACTGCGATCAGGATATAGGCGCGCGTCCAATGGTTGTCCTTGCTGGGGATCATGGCCAACAGGTTGGCGGCAATGCCCCACAAGGCGGCCAGGGCAAGCGACCAGCTCATTCCCTCACCTCCCGCCCTGACCATTTGCGCCAGAAATGGCGGATGGGATTGCGAAACATCGAAACAAAGCCGCCAAAGGCGAAAACCGACCAGAACCAACCATGATCATAGCCCAGCCAGACAATCAGGATCGGTGCGCAGATCAGCAGGGTGACACCCGGAGGGAATTGCAGCCGCATAGGCAACAACGCCACAAGAGTGGCGCAGATCACCCAGATCGCTGCAAAGATCATTGAATAGTCCATGCGCCCCCTCCGAGGACTCGCGGTAACTGAGGTTATTGTATCACACTTTCAGGTTGTGCTGCAAATGAGGATTGACGTCAAACCGTTTGTTTTCTTTGCAATCTCTCAGGCAACCCATTCGCCCAGGCGCTGATCGTACCGGCGCCAAGACAGACGACCATGTCCCCAGGCCGCGCCTGTTCGCGCACAAGGCGTTCAAGATCGTCCTCGTCCAACAAGGCCCGGGCGTGTCGATGCCCGTGGCGGATCAGCCCCTGCACCAGATCATCGCGGGATGCCCCTTCGATCGGGTCTTCTCCAGCCGCGAAGATATCAGCGATCGCCACCACATCCGCGTCATTGAAGCAGGTGCAAAAATCATCGAACAGATTGGAGAGGCGCGAGTAGCGATGCGGCTGGTGCACGGCAATCACGCGTCCCTCAGTCGCCTGACGCGCAGCTTTCAGCACTGCGGCGATTTCGACCGGGTGGTGGCCATAGTCGTCGATGATGGTGACGCCATCAATCTCTCCGACCTTGGTGAAACGCCGGTTCACGCCGCCGAAATTGGCCAGCGCCTCGCGGATTTCAGAGGTTTTCATACCCAGATGGCGGGCAACAGCCACTGCAGACAGCGCGTTCGAGACGTTGTGGTCGCCCGGCATAGGCAAAGTGCAACCTTCGATCACCTTGTCTTCGTATTGTAGGTGAATATCAAAATGCGCGACGCCGCCTTTGTAGGTCAGGTTCAAAGCCCGCACATCGGCCTGAGCGTTGAACCCATAGGTGCGCACGCGGCGATCTGTGATGCGCCCAACCAAAGCCTGAACCTCGGCATGATCCGTGCAGCACACAGCCAGTCCGTAGAACGGCAGGTTCGAGACGAATTCATAGAACCCATCGCGCAGCGTGTCGAAATCGCCCCAATGCTCCATATGTTCGGGGTCGATATTGGTGACGATGGCGATAGTAGCAGGTAGGCGGTTGAACGAACCGTCGGATTCGTCCGCCTCGACCACCATCCATTCGCCCTGCCCCATCCGGGCGTTCGAGCCATAGGCGTGGATGATGCCGCCATTAATCACGGTCGGGTCAAACTCTCCGGCCACCATTAGCTCAGCCATCATTGTGGTCGTAGTCGTCTTACCGTGCGTCCCGGCAATGGCAATGTTCGACCGCAGCCGCATCAGTTCCGCCAGCATGTCAGCGCGACGGACAACCGGCAGACCCTGCGCGCGCGCCTCATCCAGTTCCGGATTTCCCGGCTTGATCGCGGTTGAGGTGACAACCACGGCAGCGTCTTTCAGGTTTTCGGCCTTTTGACCCACGAATATCTCGGCCCCCAGCGAAGCCAACCTTTCGGTGATCTTCGACGCCTTCAGGTCAGAACCCTGCACCTGATACCCGAGGTTCAGCAACACCTCGGCGATGCCCGACATCCCGATCCCGCCAATCCCAACGAAATGGATCGGCCCGACATCCTGCGGCAGTTTGGTTGCTGGGGTCATGTGATCTCCTTCTGCGCCAATTGCTCGACCAGGGCGACCAGACGCTCGGTGGCGTCGGGGGTTCCGACCGACAAGGCGGCATGGGCCATTTTCTGTGCGGCTTCAGGGTTCGTCAAAACCGTGCTCATTTGCTCGGTCAGCGCGGCAACGTCAAGTGCCTTTTCGGGGATCATGATCGCCCCGCCCGCCTGTACCAACCCTCGGGCATTGGCGGTCTGGTGATCTCCTGCGGCGGCGGCAAACGGGATCAGGATCGACGGGCGGCCGATGACCGAGATATCGGCCACGCTGGATGCGCCCGAACGGCTGATCACCAGTTGCGCATCTGACATACGACGTGGCACGTCATCAAAAAACGGCTGAACATCCGCACGAATGCCGTGCTCGTTGTAAAAGGCCGTGACGCGTGCACCGTCTTCATCCCGCGCCTGATGTGAGACGCGGATATGAGCACGGATGTCTTCGGGTAGCGCCGCAATGGATTCTGGCACCACGTCACTGAGAATTCGGGCACCTTGCGAGCCACCCATGACAAGGATCGACATCGGGTAATCGCCGGGGGGAATATACCCCGCTGCGGCGCGATCCAATACGGCCGCTCTGACGGGGTTTCCGGTGTGAACGCCATGTGCGCCTTCGGGCAGGTCCGTGGGCCAGACACCGCAGGCCACTTGTGAAACGCGCGTGGCAAACAGCTGGTTCACTCGGCCCAGCACCCCGTTTTGCTCATGGATCATGCGTGGTAGTTTCAGCATCACCGCCGCACCCAGCGCCGGGATCGAAGGGTAACCGCCGAAGCCCACGACCACATCCGGTTTGTCCCGCATCATCTGAAACGTCATGCTGGCGACGCCACCAGCAATCTTAGGGCCGACCAGTGCCTTAGCCGCCAAACCGCCTCGCGCGAAAGTGGCCGACGAGGATTCGACAATCTCGGTTGTGTGCGGGAAGCCGCCGATATAGCGGGCACCACGAGCATCCGTAGACAGGCGTACCCGCCAACCTTTGTGCAACATCGCCTCCGCCAGGGCTTGCGCCGGGAACATATGCCCCCCGGTGCCGCCCGCCGCGATCAGTAGGTAGGGTTTGCCCATCAGCTTCGTCCGCGCAGAATATCGCCAAGTTCGCCCTGCGGGCGGGTTCGGGTGAAGGCCAGCAACATGCCAATAGCGATGCCGCCTGCAATCAGGGAAGAGCCGCCGTAGCTTACGAAGGGAAGCGTCATGCCCTTGGCGGGCAACAGGCGTACCGCGACACCCATGTTGATCATCGCCTGAACGCCAAACATGCAGGCCAGGCCGGTCCCGGCCAAACGGATGAACATATCCCGCTCGCGCATCAGCCTAAGCAGCGAGCGCACGACGATGATCGAATAGAGCGCGATGATAATTAACACCAGGATCAGGCCGTACTCCTCAGCCGCGACGGCGATGATGAAATCCGTATGCGCGTCGGGCAGAGACCACTTCACCTGCCCCTCGCCTACGCCGACGCCGAACAAACCGCCCTCGCGAATGGCATTGGTGGCATAGCCAAGCTGAGTGGTCGGATCGACCTCTTGATTCAAAAATCCGTCAATACGTCGCGCGAAATGGTCCGAGTTGGAATAAGCGAACATCCCCGCCAGAATGACCACACCTGCCATGCCAACCAGCAGCAGCATGGGGGCGCCTGCCACGAAGTACATAACGCCCCAACCAAACAGGATCAGACAGGCCTGCCCGAAATCAGGCTGCATCACCAGCATCCCAACAATCGCCATACACAGGGCAAAAGACCATAACCGCCCCGGCGGACCGTTGATTTCCTGCGATGCCGCCAGCAACCACGCGGCAACAACCACAAATCCGGGCTTGAGAAACTCGGACGGTTGCAGTGAGGCAAAGCCGAGCGAATACCAACGCACCGCCCCTTTACCGAAATCCGTGCCGAAGATTGGCAAGAAAGCGAGCGCGACAAAGGCCCCCAGAAAGCCCAACACTGCCAGACGGCGTACCAGGGTCGGCGACATCATCGAGGTCAGCAACATCGCAATCAGCGCCAGCCCACCGAACAGCACCTGCCGTTCGACATAGTGAAACGGATCGAATCCGTTGCGCCCTGCCAGTGGCGGCGAAGATGCCAGCCCCAACAATAGCCCGATGACAAACAGGATCAGAACGCAGGACATCGTCCAGCGATCAATCGTGCGCCACCACTTTGGTAGAATCGGTTCGCCGCGCTGGTCCTGGACCGCGCCATACACCATCTCAGTCATGAGATACCGCCACTTACTGCCTCGTTAACGCCCCGTTTTCGGGGTCTGGGTCTAAGTGTACAGAGATTTTGGGGATTGGGCTAGGGAAATGAGGTTTCAAATGAAATGAACTTGAGCGACAACCGAGCCGGAGCTTCTCCCGAGTTTGGATACCAGTGTAACATACCGATATGAAACACAACCTGTTGCACAGCATAGCACATAACTTCACTGAATCATTGGCCGGAGGCCTTAGTTTCGTTGTGCCCCACCATGTGATTTCGACCTCAGTGTTCGCTGAGGCCGCCAGCACGAATGATGGGTATTTCGTAGCGGATTTTCTTACCGGACGAGTTCACGACACGTTGCTGGATGACGAAATGGCGACCATTATTCCGCTCTACAAGGGCGCGTTTCCGGGTTTCTGCGAGAAGCACCAAGTGAACTACTCTGACTATACGGCATTTCTCGTGCGCTTTATCTCTCAAACAAGCGGAAACAAATACGTGGTCACAATCGAAGACCGCAACGGACGTAGGTCATCCAGAGAGTATTCAGGCTACAACGGGAAACGCGCGGAAGTACACGACGATCTAGGGCGGCGCAGACCTAAGTTGCTTCCGACTCCTCTGGATTAACAGCAATTAGCCGACTTAGTCTTGAACCTATTCATTTTCTCGACTTCGTATCGCGGGGCATAGGTGCTTGCTTTCTGGTCAAAAGCCCGCCATCCCCCGCCCATGACCTACGACACGATCATACTGGGAGCTGGAGCGGCTGGCATGATGTGCGCAACCGAGTGCGGTGGCCACGTTCTGGTGATCGATCACGCGAAAGCGCCGGGTGAGAAAATCCGCATTTCGGGCGGCGGGCGCTGCAATTTCACTAATATGCATGCGGGGGCGGGAAACTTCCTGTCCAAGAACCCACATTTCTGCAAATCCGCCCTGGCGCGATATACGCAATGGGATTTCGTCGAACTGGTCGGACGCCACAATATCGCTTGGCATGAGAAAACACTGGGGCAACTGTTCTGCGATGGGTCCTCCAAACAGATCATACAGATGCTTCTGGATGAGATGACGCGTGCGAGAGCAGAGCTGTGGGTGCGGACAGAGCTGAAGGACCTGCGCAAGACTGAAAGTGGCTTCACGCTGGAGGTCGAGCGCGAAGGACAGCGCCGAAGCCTGACATGCTTTAATCTGGTTTTGGCCACGGGCGGCAAATCGATCCCGAAGATGGGGGCAACCGGACTGGCCTTTGATATCGCGCTGCAATTCGGGTTACGAATGACTGAAACCCGCGCAGCGCTGGTCCCGTTCACGTTTTCAGACGGGAGGTTCAAAGACCTCTCAGGCGTCTCGCTGCCCGCGCGACTGTCAAACGAGCGCACCAGTTTTGACGAAGCGCTACTGTTCACCCATCGTGGCCTAAGCGGGCCATCGGTTTTGCAACTCTCGTCCTATTGGCGCGAGGGTGAGGCAATCCGCGTGAACCTGATCCCCGATCTGCCGCTGTTCGATCTGCTGCGTGATCAACGCCAAAGCGCTGGGCGCAAGGATTTGACCACGGAACTGGCGCGTCACTTGCCGAGCAGGCTGGTCGACTATCTTAGTCAGCAGATACCAATGCAAGGCAATCTCGCCGATCAGTCTGATGCAGCGCTCAGCGATCTGAGCTCTGCCCTGTCCAACTGGCAACTGACCCCATCGGGCACCGAAGGATACCGCACGGCCGAGGTCACGCTGGGCGGGATCGACACAGATGACCTGTCTTCAAAAACGATGGAGGCCAGGGATGTCCCCGGCCTCTATGCGATTGGTGAAGCGGTGGATGTCACCGGGTGGTTGGGTGGGTACAACTTCCAATGGGCGTGGTCCTCGGGCCACGCCGCCGGAACCGCTATCGCGAGCCGCTCGTTTTGACGATCAGCCCTTAGCCGACGACGTTGTATCCACGCCCGCGCATGCAGTTGCGCACGATAACCTCTTGATTTTGAGTATTCTGCAACGCGCTTGCGCCTGCGCCAATCAGGGCACCGGCAACAGCAGCACGACCCAGATCGCTGGCACTGTCATCGATGATCGCTTTTGTACCAGCAGCGCCTGCAGCACCAATCGCCGCGGCACCCGCTGTTCTGCCATCAACGGTTGGCTGTGTTCGGGCCAGAGCCTGACACTGCGCCAGATCCGCGTTGTAGTTGGGGCCGATATTGCCATCGATAATCGGCGTGTAGTTCGCGCCCGAGCTGGCACAAGCTCCGACCAGCAGCACCGCTGGCAACACCATAAATTTCTTTCGGTTGGACATATCCGTAACCTCGTTTTCTAACGTCCTGCCAAGGCAAGACCAAATCCACTGGGGCGTCAAGTCGATAGCCCATTTGCACTGATGAACATGCGATCCATCGCAATCGTTCTATTCCGCCAGTCTTTGCAGGACATTTTCCGCAAAATCCTCACCGCGTTTCTCAAAACTATCATACTGGTCAAAACTTGCAGCAGCAGGCGCAAGCAAAATAGTATCACCCGCTTCGGCATCTGCCATTGCCTGTTCAACCGCAGCAGACATTGTTGTGCAAACCAGTGCGTCAACGTTCAATTGCATTGCAAAATTCGCAGCCTCGCGCCCAATGATGTAAGCCTTCAACACATCGGCGATTGCCTCGTTCAGAGGCGCCAACCCGCCCTCTTTCTCCAAGCCGCCACAGATCCAGCGTATGCGTTTGAACGCCCCCAGTGCCTTGACTGCACTGTCTATATTGGTGGCTTTGGAGTCGTTCACATAGGTCACGCCCTGCGCCTCAGCAATGATCTGGCTGCGATGCGGCAGGCCCGGATAGCTATGCAGCGCGTCCTCGATCAGCCGAGGGGCCAAGCCCAGTGAACGGCAGGCGGCATAGGCCGCACAGGCATTCTGGTGGTTATGGGTCCCCGGCAAGCCCTTGATGGCGCGCAGGTCAATTGAACCCGCCTGCCGCCCCTTGCGGTACTCCGACAAGAACCCTTTGCGGGCAAAGACCTGCCAGCCAGGACCGGTGAGCTTACGATCGACCGAAACACGGATAACCCGGTCATCCGCTGGCCCCTCGGCCATCTGCCCGGCCAGAAACGCGCCCTCGGCTTCATCCACGCCAATGACAGCGCGATCGGGTCCACCTTCGGCAAACAGGCGTCTCTTGGCCGCGAAGTAACCGCCCATGCCGCCATGGCGGTCCAGATGATCCGGCGAAAGATTGGTGAATACGGCCACATCCGGCGTCAGCGACCGGGCCAGTTCAGTCTGATAGCTGCTGAGTTCTAGCACCACGACCGAACCATCCGTACCAGGATCAATATCCAGCACGCCCCGACCGATATTCCCGGCCAATTCGGCTGATCGTCCAGCTTCGGTCAGGATGTGATGGATCAAGGCTGCGGTGGTTGACTTCCCATTCGACCCGGTGACGGCGATCACGCGCGGTGGAGTATCAAAGTTGTTCCATTCCGGCCCTGCGAAGGAGCGAAAGAACAGGCCGATATCATTGTCCACCGGAACGCCTGCCTCCAAGGCGGCCGCAACGATAGGGTTTGGCGAGGGGTAAAGATGCGGAATACCCGGTGAGACGATCAGAGACGCGATGCCCTCGAACGCCCCATTTCGATGCAGATCGGTACAGTCGAACCCCTCGGCTTGCGCCTTCTCCCGCGCGTCCGGGTTGTCATCCCAACACATCGGCTGAGCCCCCCCCGCACGCAATGCCCGCGCAGTGGTCAGCCCGGACCGCCCCAGCCCCAGAACCGCAACTTTCTGTCCTGAAAACCCTTTGACCGGGATCATGTCGTTTGCCCTTTGTTTAGCTGTGCCTCAAACCAATCTGCCCGGGCTGCAACTGGCTTTTTCGGAACAAGCGCAGTTTGAAACCCGAGCGTTGGTAAGCGGTCGCACAAAGCCCCATACTCTTCAAGTGCGTCGGACAAGTCATGTCTTCGCTGTTCGTCTTTTACATAGATTTCGGGCCACGGTGGGAACAGATAAACGCGGTGATCGTATCCTATGCTCTGTATCTTATCCCGAATTGAACTTTCCAGATTGGCACCGGTTCGATCAAACCAAATCAAGGCGTCCAGCGCGGAACGGTCGAATAAGACCAAACCATCGGGAGCCTCGGTCACACCATCGAAAGATGTTTGGATCACTTTACGGCAAAAGGACTCGGGATTGATCCAGGGCAAACCAACTCCGCCCTGCTCTTGCTCGGCCTCGATCACCCGACGGCCCGGTTCCGCAACCGTCGCATAGCCGCGCTGCGCCATTTCCCCCAGTAAGGTGGACTTGCCACTGCCCGAACAGCCGGACAGTACAACCCGACGGTTCTTCAACGTACCTTCAACGTCGCCAGACCAATCATCGCCAGGATCAGCGAGATGATCCAGAAGCGGATCACAATTGTTGGCTCGGCCCAGCCCTTTTTCTCATAGTGGTGATGGATCGGGGCCATCAGGAACACGCGCTTGCCAGTGCGTTTGAAATAAAGGACCTGGATGATCACGCTCAGCGCCTCGACCACGAACAGACCGCCGACGACGGCCAGAACCAGCTCGTGTTTGGTGGCCACCGCGATGGCCCCCAGCGCGCCACCCAATGCCAATGATCCGGTATCACCCATGAACACGGCAGCCGGCGGGGCGTTGTACCACAGGAACCCAAGCCCCGCGCCGAACAGGGCGGAGGTGAAGATGAAGATCTCACCGGTGCCGGGCACGTAATGCACATCCAGATATTCGGTAAAGTCGACCCGGCCCACTGCATAGGCAATGATCCCAAGCGTCGAGGCCGCGATCATAGCGGGCATGATGGCCAAGCCGTCCAATCCGTCGGTCAGGTTCACCGCATTCGCGGCCCCTACGATCACGACGATAGCGAACGGGATATAGAAGATCCCAAGGTTGACCAGAGTATCCTTGAAAACTGGCACGGCAAGCTGGTTCTGCAGCATCTCTGGGTGATGCAAAGTGGCCCAAAACGACGCAAGCACGGCGATGATGACACCCAAGGCCAGCCGCATCCTACCCGAAACGCCCTTGGTATTCTGCTTTGAAACCTTTGCGTAGTCATCGGCAAAACCAATGGCCGCATAAGCCAAAGTCACGAACAGCACCATCCAGACATAAGGGTTGTCCCATCGTGCCCAAACGAGGGTCGAAGTGACCAGAGCACCAACGATGAGCAACCCGCCCATGGTGGGCGTTCCGGCCTTGGAAAAATGCCCCTCGGGCCCGTCATCACGGATCGGTTGGCCTTTGCCCTGCTTGCGACGCAGCACGTTGATCAAGGGTTTGCCGAAGATGAAGCCAAAGATCAGCGCCGTTAGAAAGGCGCCGCCTGCGCGGAAGGTGATGTAGCGGAAGAGGTTCCAGAAATCCCCTCCGTCCGACAAGGCGGTCAACCAATACAGCATTACAAAACCCTTCTCACACGAGGCTTATGGGTATGTTTACCCGTTAAGCGCGCCCCCTTGCCCCATTTTGCGCAGACCGTCAACAATCCGCGCAAGCGCCATGCTCAGCGAGCCCTTGGCCAGCACGGTATCGCCGGTTTGGATCAGATCAGGCAGGTGCTTGGCCATTTCGGCGCTGGTTTCAAACCACATCCCACGCTTGTCGCCGGGCAGAGCCTCATGCAGCGCCTGCATCAGCGGGCCGATGCAATGCACCTGATCCACACGCGCCATCGCATCGACCTGAGCCATCGCGGCGTGCATGGCCTTTTCCTGCGGCCCCAGCTCCTTCATATCGCCCAAAAAGGCAATCTTGCGCTCACCTTGGGATGCCGCCAGTACATCCAAAGCCGCCTCCATCGAGGTCGGGTTGGCATTGTAACTGTCGTCCAGCAGTTCGATTTGCCCACCATTTGCCAAAGGCAAGGTCTCGCGCACACCGCGACCTTTGACCGGAGACCAGTGCCGCAGCCCTTCGATGGCCTGTTCCAGATCGACACCCAGTTCGACACAGGCCGCCAAGGCCCCCAACGCATTCATTGCAAAATGTGTACCAGCTGATTGGATATCGAAGGTGAATTGAGTGTCACCAACGGTGGCCGTAGCCTGCATCGTGTCTGGCCCGGCAACGACTTCGTTCATTTGGTAATCCGCAGCCTTGCGGCCAAATTCGACCACACCAGCACCTTGTCCAAACGCGGTTTGGCGCAGAATATCCGCGTGTTCGATATCGCCATTCACAATAGCCGCGCCGCCCGGCTCCAGCCCCTCGAAGATCGTGGCCTTTTCATGGGCGATCCCTGCAACCGATTCGAAGGCTTCGAGATGAACCGCCGCCACGGTTGTCACCAGCGCCACATGTGGGCGGGCCTGGCGGGCCAGCGGAGCGATTTCGCCGGGATGGTTCATCCCGATCTCGATCACTGCAAATTCGGCATCCTGTGGCATCCGCGCCAGCGTCAGGGGCACGCCCCAATGGTTGTTGTAACTGGCCACGCTGGCATGGGTCCTACCCTGTCTTTCCAGAATGGTCGCCAGCATTTCCTTGGTCGAAGTTTTGCCGACACTGCCGGTCACCCCGACGATACGTGCTTCAGTGCGCGCACGCGCGGCTTGGCCCAGTGCCTCCAAACCGGCCTGAACATCCTCGACAATCAACAGCGGCGCATCTTCGGGCACGCCCTCCGGTAAATGCGAGACCAAGGCTGCGCTCGCGCCTTTCTCAAGCGCTTGAGCCACAAAATCATGCCCGTCGCGCGCAGCCTTCAACGCAACAAACAGGTCACCCGGCTGCAAGGTGCGCGTGTCAATCGACACACCGTTTGCCGTCCATTCAGTCGTCGCACGACCACCGGTTGCGCTTGCAGCCTCTGCCGCTGTCCAGAGCGTCATGCCACCCTCCCATCCAGAGCGGCCACGGAGATGCTGGCTTGTTCGACATCGTCAAAGGGCAAAACCTGATCGCCGACGATCTGGCCGGTTTCGTGTCCTTTGCCTGCTATCAGCAGCGCATCGCCCGGTTGCAAGGCATCAATGCCCCGCAGGATGGCTTCGGCACGGTCGCCCACTTCGGTTGCACCGGGCGCGCCCTCCATCACGGCGGTGCGGATGGCGGCCGGGTCCTCGCTGCGCGGGTTGTCATCGGTGATGAAGACGATATCGGCGTTGTTGGTTGCGGCCTTGCCCATCAGCGGGCGTTTGGTGGCATCACGGTCTCCACCTGCACCGACAATGGCGATCAGACGACCCATCACATGCGGGCGCAGCGCTTTCAAAGCTGTCGCAACAGCGTCGGGCGTGTGGGCATAGTCTACAAATACGGCCGCGCCATTGTCGCGGGTTGCGGCCAGTTGCATGCGGCCTCGGACCGTTGTCAGATGCGGTAGGGTTTCAAACACCCGCTCAGGCTCTTCGCCTGCTGCGATGACCAGCCCACAGGCCAGCAGGATGTTCTCAGCCTGGAACCCTCCGATAAGGTTCAGGCGCGTTTGGAAGGTCTTGCCTTGCCAGGAGAACCGCAAATCCTGCCCGGTCGAGTCAAACCTTTGGTTCATCAAACACAGGTCGGCCTCACCCAGCCCAACGGTCAGCACCGACTGTCCCCGCGCTTCGGCGATCTTGCGCACCTGAGCCCCCTTGGGGTCGCTGAGATTTACGACTGCGGTACCGTCCTGAGGCAGAACCCGATCAAAAAGCCCCATCTTGGCAGCAAAGTAAGCCTCGAAGGTTTCGTGGTAGTCCAGATGATCCTGCGTGAAGTTCGAAAACCCGGCAGCGGTCAGTTGAACGCCATCCAGCCGACGCTGTTCTAGCCCATGCGATGACGCCTCCATCGCAGCATGCGTTACGCCATTCTCCGCCGCCTCGAATAGGCAACGATGCAATGTGATCGGTTCTGGGGTGGTATGGGCCAGTGGAGCAGTCCAGGCACCTTCAACACCTGTCGTGCCAAGATTGACGGCGGAATAACCTAGCTCGGTCCAGATTTGGCGTACAAAGCTGGCAACCGAAGTCTTACCGTTGGTGCCGGTGACCGCCACGATCGTTTGCGGCTGCTGTCCAAACCACAGCGCCGCCGATCCGGCCAGTGCCTGACGGGGATCTTCGACAACGATCAATGCAGCATCAGACGCGGCCAGTTCTGCCGAAGCGATCTGCGCGCCTTCGGCATCGGTTAAAACCGCAGCGGCCCCCATTCGCAGGGCATATTGAATGAATTCACCGCCATGAACTCGCGTGCCGGGAAGGGCAGCAAACAGGAAACCCTCTTTGACCTCGCGGCTGTCAACGGCCAGCCCGGTGATATCCGGGTTAGCGCCTCCGCGCGCGGTCAGGGCCAGTTGGCTGAGTTTCTTTGTTCTTGCGCCCATGACCCACCTGTTCCCTGGCACTCTAATTCGAGGTCAGGGTTATAGCAGCGCCCGCCTCAGGCTCAAGCCGGGGACGTAAGCCCAAAAGCGGCGCCAGACGTCCAATCAGTTCAGCCGCGACAGGAACAGCCGTCCAACCCGCCGTGCGACGCTTTTCGCCATAGGCCACAATCGAGGGTTCATCCAGCGTAACAATCAGCACGTATTTCGGATCGTACGCCGGAAAGATCGTGGCGAAGGTCGCGATAACCTTGTCATCATAGTAGCCGCCGCGCGGCTTTGGCTTGTCTGCCGTTCCGGTTTTACCCGCCACATCGTAGCCTTTGACATCACCAAAGCTAGCTGTGCCGTCGGTCACAACCTTGCGCAGCATCTGCTGCGCCTGCGACGCAGCGCTATCTGTCAGAACACGCGGGCCATATTGCGGGCCGTTTTTCTTCAGGATCGTCGGGCTGACATAGTGCCCACCATTGGCAATCGCCGCATATCCTGCCGCCAGATGCATCGGGCTGGTTGACAAGCCGTGGCCATAAGAAATTGTCACCGTACTCAGCTCACCCCATTTCTTGGGTTTGAGTGGCGCGCCGCCCGAGGCTTCGACAATCTCAAATGGCGTGACGTCGAACATGCCCAGTGTTGCCAGAAATTCCTGCTGTCGTTTGGCCCCAATCTGCAAGGCCAGCCGCCCTGTTCCCCGGTTCGAACTGTGGACGATCACATCGGCCACGCTGATCTTGCCGTAGTTCTTGCCGTTAAACTCACCAATCGGAAAACGACCGATCTTCATCGGGCCGGAGGTATCGATGATAGTCTCAGAATTCACCAACCCAAGCTGCACCGCCTGTGCTGCGGTGAATATCTTGAACACCGAACCCAGCTCGTACACGCCCTGCACATAGCGGTTGAACAACGGGCTATCGGAGGGATCAAAACCCGAAGTTGGCGGGCGCGGGCGATCATTGGGATCGAACGATGGCAGAGACGCAGCCGAGATCACCTCACCCGTATGGGCATTCATCAGAACCGCCGAGGCCCCTTTGGCATTCATAATCTTCATGCCGCCATACAAGACCTGCTCAACTGCGGCCTGAATGGTCAGGTCCAGCGAAAGTTGTAGCGGTTTGTTACCGTTGGCCGGGTCGCGCAGATAGTCATCAAACTTCTTTTCGACGCCAGCGACGCCGATCACTTCGGCGGCACTTACGCCCTCACGTCCAAAACCGGACCCTCCCAGAATATGCGCGGCCAGTTTGCCATTGGGGTACAGGCGCATTTCACGTGGGCCGAACAAGATGCCCGGATCGCCGATGTCATGCACGGCCTGTTTCTGCTCGGGCGAGATGCGTTTCTTGATCCACAGGAACTTGCGGTTGCCAGTGAAGTCCTTGACCAGACGTTCCTTTTCCAGATCAGGAAAGATCGCCACCAGTTGATCCGCCGCAGCAATCGGATCAATCATCAGCGGGGGTTGGGCATAGACCGAATAGGTATCCAGATTGGTCGCTAGAATACGGCCTTCACGATCAACAATGTTGGCCCGCTGCATCGCAATTGACGCACCAGGCGCGCTGGCCAAAGGTTCCTGTGCCTCGGACGTCGCCAGCATGCCCATGCGGGCACCAACAACCGAAAACGCGCAGAAAAAGAACAGGCCGAGCACCAGCAAGCGCCCCTCGGCGCGGGCGCGGGCGCGATCTTTCATCTGCTCGTGGCGTTGCCGGATATTCTCGCGCTCGATGACCTTGGGGTTTTCCCCTTTTGCGCGCGCCTCAAGAACACGGGCCAGAGGACGAAGTGGGGTACGTGTCATGGCAACTGAACCTCGCCCAGCGCCTGCAGATCCGTTATGGCCTGCAATTCAATCGGATCAACAATTGGCAGATCAGGATCCTCGGCATAGGCGATCTGATCCGCACGCCCGAACTGTTCAGCCCGCAAGGGCAGCAGGCCCAGACGTTCGAAGTTCAAATCGGCCAGTTCACGCAGACGATCCGGGCGGTTGAGATAAGCCCATTCGGCGTTTAGAACCGCCAGCCGCACTTGCACCGTTCCAATCTGACGCTGCAATGACTGGGTTTCTTTCAGAACCTGCTGGGTGCGGTAGTTCTCTTGATACGCCCAAAGCGCCAAACCAAATACGGACATGGCAGTCAACACATACAGAATACTCTTCATCTTGCCCTCTCCCCCAGCTGCGGCATGCCAATGGCACGCGCATCGATTTCCCCTGCCGGAGCTTCGGTTCGCACTGCGACACGCAGCTTGGCCGATCGCGCGCGTGGGTTTTCCTGCAATTCCTGGTCATCCGGCCCCACGGCCTTGCGAGTCTTCAGTGTAAATTGCGGCAGTTCCTGTTCGATTTCGGGCGCATAACGATTGGCCCGACCGATCTTGCCGGCGCGTGATTGCAAGAACCGCTTGACCATCCGATCCTCGATGGAATGAAAGGTCACAACGGCCAGTTGCCCGCCCGGCTTCAGTGCCCGCTCAGCCGCCATAAGCCCCTGAAACAGCTCTTCATATTCAGCGTTCACCGCGATCCGCAGCCCCTGAAAACTACGTGTCGCCGGATGCGATTGGCCCGGTTTCGGACGCGGCAGGCAAGATTCGATGATCTCAGTCAGACGCAGGGTCGTTGTGATCAGTGCCTCAGTCCGTGCCTTGATGATCGCCTTGGCGATACGCCGGCTGGCCCGTTCTTCGCCAAAATGGAACAGAATATCGGCCAGTTGAGCTTCGGTCGCGCCGTTCACCAGATCAGCGGCGCTTTCGCCCTCTTGGCTCATCCGCATATCCAGCGGCCCATCTTTCATGAACGAAAACCCGCGCTCGGCCTGATCCAATTGCATCGAAGACACGCCAAGGTCCAAAACGATTCCGTCCAGATCCTGCGCATATTCATCCAACCGCGAAAACACACCCGGCTGCATCACCAGCCGGTCGCCGTAGTCGCCCGCCCAGCCGGAGGCCATCTCAAACGCCAGCGGATCGCGATCCACGCCGATCACCTTGTCGGCGCCGGCCTCAAGCAAGCCCCGCGCATAACCGCCGGCACCAAACGTCCCGTCTAACCAAATGCCCGACACCGGCGACACCGCCCCCAGTAAAGGACGCAGCAGGACAGGAATATGTGGGTTCGTGGAAGAGGAGACAACGCCGGACATGCCGCTACGCGTCCCCAACGCCATCAAGGTAGACCATCGGGTCGAAATCATCCGGCAGATCGTCTATCCACTCTTCGGTCTTGGCCAGTTCCTCGACCTCATAGGTCTCGGGCTTCCAGATCTGGAAAGTATCACCGGCGGCAATAAAGAATGCCTCATTTTCAAGGTCGATCTTATTGCGCAGCTTGGCAGGCAGGACCAAACGCCCTGTCTCGTCTACAGTTGTCGGGAACGACTGACCATGGAACATACGCTGTAGCATCCGCCGCTCCATCGAGCCGCGCGGCAATGCATCGATCTTGTCGTCGACCTCATCAATCGCCTGCATCGTGTAGCATTCAAGATATTTGCGACGGTGGTCGCCATAGACAATCACAAGCTCTGGAGTGTCACCGGGCTGCCAGTTGGGATCAGACGCTTCAAGCACACGGCGAAACGAGGCTGGGATCGAGACCCTGCCCTTCGTGTCCACCTTATGGTGGCTTTCACCTCTAAACCTGCGCGCCAAGACGACTGTCCCTTCCGCTTGCGCCCCACCTCAAAATTCACGCCCCCGGATTAAAAACGGCGGGTTGATCTGCTGCCACTGATCAACCCGCCGCATTGACCCGCTGTGCGGGATGTCCAGCTGCGCGCGCCACCTGGGGGGATGTCTGCTCGCTCGCGCGCCGGATCTTCAGAGTGATGAAAGCGAAGCGCCTGTATGAAACCTGTTTGTTATTTGGTTTGGGGTCGTTTGGTGCCCCTGCTGCCTCGTCCTCATCGGATGCATATAGGGATGCCATGGGAATTCATGGAAATCAATAGGAAATTTGGGCCAGACGCAGGATCAGCGGCCGAATGACGACCCTCAAGCCTCTCCGTGGAAAACCCAAGGTACCCCTTGTAGTTGTTGCCGTCAAACAAGCCACTATATATATGAAAAGCTGGCCAACTCAATTGGCCCCATGATTTCCCATATATTCTCAGACTTTTTCAAAGAACCGGGCGTTTTCGTCGATTTTCTTGCTCGTAAAGTCGAATCACCTCTCAAAAAAATTCATAGATATCGCCAGAGTTCACCGCATCCCACGAATTCCCAGTAAGGTCACACGACGCCTCGAAAAGACCCCAACACCGTTCGATATTCGATCCGCGAACGCCTAAAATTTGTGATTTGCCGCTCAAACATTGCGCACTCAGATCGTGCATCAACTTTTTTCAATGTAACGATTTTGCAAATGATCTGCCCAGAACTCATGTTTTTAGGGGCAATCAAGGTGCAGAGCATCAAGTTTTTGATATCTATGCATTTGCTGCATAGCAGCATTGTTATCGCTACCTATTGTGCAATTGCAGCATTGGCTTATCTTCAGTCTCAAGCAAACGCTGGAAATGACCAGCACTGAGATATGAAAGCGAGTGAGCAAATGGCAGTCGCAACCAACACCTCCGCGCTAAAAGGCGCATACAGCAACGGTCTGAACGCATGGGTCGAAGCCGCCAAAACTCGCTTCACCCGCTACCGGATGTACCGCCAGACAGTCAATGAACTGTCCGGCCTGTCGGATCGGGAACTGGCCGATCTTGGCCTGCACCGATCGATGATCCGCCGTCTGGCCAAGCAAGCCGCCGATGAGCACACAGCGCGCTAAGCGCCCAGAACAACCGAGATCAGGCCCTTCCTCCTCCCTTTAGGGTCTGTAATCAGCGGCAGCATCTACCTCCTCCCTGATGCTGCCGCGCCTTATACCGGCCCAAATAGCCGGAAACTGATACATCGGGGCTCTCCTCCTCCCTGCTCTGATGTTGAAAGCGCGCGGTGACGTCTACCTCCTCCCTGACGTCGCCGCGTCTTCCTCATACCGGGTTCAAACCCGGGTGCTGATACATCAGGGCTCTCCTCCTCCCTGCTCTGATGTTGCAAAGAGCGGCGGTTCCCTCTCCTCCTCCCTGGGAATCGCCGTTTTTCTTTTGCAAACAGCAAAAAAGGGGCGCGAACGCCCCCACCTTCTTCTGTTCAAAAATACCTCGGAGCGCGAGGCAGAGCCTCGCAAAAGATCAAAACGGCACGTCGTCCTTGGTCGTCAGAAACCGAGAGACAACTTTCTTGGTCCCCGCCTTGTCGAATTCGACCTCAACCTTGTCACCCTCGATACCAACCACACCGCCATAGCCGAATTTCTGATGAAAGACGCGCTCACCCAAGGTGAAACTGGCCACTGCCGTTACATCGATCACCGTATTCCGGCTTTCCTTGGGTTGCGACATCCCATACTGCCCCTGCCGTGCCTGCATCCGCTTCCAGCCCGGCGAGTTGTACACATTCGCCTCGGCTGCGCGGGTTTCAATACCCGCCGAGACCTGCCCGCCGCCATACAACCCCGGAGGTGTCAGCACCTCAACATGATCCTCGGGCAATTCGTCAATGAATCGCGAAGGCATGGAGTTCTGCCACTGCCCAAACACCCGCCGATTGGCCGCAAAGGATATCGTGCAGACCTCTTCCGCACGGGTGATACCCACGTAAGCCAAGCGCCGTTCTTCTTCGAGTCCCTTAAGCCCGGATTCGTCCATCGACCGTTGTGAGGGGAACAGACCATCCTCCCACCCCGGCAGGAACACGGCTGGGAACTCCAATCCCTTTGCCGCGTGCAGGGTCATGATCGAGACCTTGGCGCCATCCGAATCCTGCTCATTGTCCATGACCAGGCTGACATGTTCCAAAAACCCTTGCAGGTTCTCGAAATTGTCCAGCTGGTTCACCAGTTCCTTGAGGTTTTCTAGCCGCCCCGGCGCTTCGGGTGTTTTGTCGTTCTGCCAGTGACCGGTATAGCCGGACTCGTCCAAGATGATCTGCGCCAGCTCGATATGCGTATGCTCGGGCGCGCCATAGCGGATCGGCGACACGCCATCGTCGATGACCGAGTCATCATCGACCTCAATCCGCGGGCCCCGTGTCATCGCATTCCAGCGCGCCAGACCGTCGATCAACTCGCGCAGCGCCGTGCCGCCCTTGCCTTTGATCAGGCCATTTTCGACCGCAAGCCGCGCGCCTTCGACCAGAGACACCCCGTTCTCACGCGCCGCCACCTGAATCGTCTGCTGTGCCTTGTCTCCCAAACCTCGCTTGGGTGTGTTCACGATCCGCTCAAACGCCAGGTCATCCTCGGGGCTGACCACCAGCCGGAAATAGGCCATGGCATCGCGAATCTCCATCCGCTCATAGAAGCGCGGGCCGCCGATCACCTTATAGGGTAGACCGATAGTCAGGAACCGATCCTCGAACGCCCGCATCTGATGCGAGGCGCGTACAAGTATCGCAATCTCATCAAGGTTCATCGGCCGCACGCCGCGCGTACCTCCCTGCGTCGCATCGATTTCCTCGCCGATCCAACGCGCCTCTTCCTCGCCATCCCAATGGCCGATCAGGCGAACCTTTTCTCCGTCTTCGCGATCAGTCCACAACTCCTTGCCCAACCGGCCTTCATTTCCCCGAATGACATTCGATGCGGCCGCCAGAATATGCGGGGTCGAGCGGTAGTTCTGCTCCAACCGCACCACAAACGCGCCGGGGAAATCCTTTTCGAACCGTAGGATGTTGCCCACTTCGGCCCCGCGCCATCCGTAGATCGACTGGTCATCATCGCCCACGCAGCAAATGTTCTTGTGCCCCCCAGCCAACAGACGCAGCCAGAGGTATTGGGCGACGTTGGTATCCTGATACTCATCCACAAGGATGTAGCGGAACCAGCGTTGATATTGTTCCAGCACCTCCGAATGGGTCTGGAAGATCGTGACCATGTGCAAAAGCAGGTCGCCGAAATCCACAGCGTTCAGCTCGCGCAATCGGGTCTGGTATTGAGCATAAAGCTCAATGCCCTTGTTATTATACGCCCCCGCATCCGCAGCGGGCACTTTGTCAGGTGTTAGCGCACGGTTCTTCCAGTCATCGATGATGCCGGCGAGCATACGCGCGGGCCAGCGCTTGTCGTCGATATTGGCCGCCTGCACCAACTGTTTGAGCAAACGCAACTGATCGTCACTATCCAGAATGGTGAAGTTCGATTTCAGATCGGCAAGCTCTGCGTGACGCCGCAAAAGCTTGACGCAGATCGCGTGGAAGGTGCCAAGCCACGGCATCCCCTCGGCGGGCCGACCCAGCATACGCCCAACACGCTCTTTCATCTCGCGCGCAGCCTTGTTGGTAAAGGTCACCGCCAGTATTTCGTTTTCGCGTACCCTGTGGGTTCTGAGCAAATGGGTGATCCGCGCCGTCAGAGCCTTGGTTTTGCCCGTTCCAGCCCCGGCCAACATCAAAACCGGCCCATCCAGATGCTCGACCGCTTCTCGCTGCGCGGGGTTGAGATCATTAAGATACTCTGCCGAGGCTGCAGGCATCGCCCGCGCCGAAAGCGATGCGCCTTCGAAGGCGTCCATTTCGTCGTAACTGCTCATCCCTCTAAACTACGCGGGTTGCTTGTCGAGGGGAAGAGTTTGTTCACGGCTTGTTCACTCATTTTTTGGGACCAAATACCCACAAATCACGAACGAACCTCACCCCACTGTAGGCGCAGACCAGGAAAACAACCTCAGATGCTTGCCGAATCGCAAAGCAGAACGGATCAATCCGCATGGACTTGCACAGCACTTATCCCGGCATCCCGGACCTGAAGCACCGCGCAAAGCGACGATTGCCTCAATTCGTCTGGGACTACGTAGAAAGCGGAACAGGGATTGAAACCGCCCTGCAGCGCAACCGGGATGCTCTGGACCGAATACAGCTTTATCCCGCAATCCTGCGAGGTGAGAGAGATTTTGACACCCGCACGCAGTTTTTGGGCCAGAACTACCCGATGCCGTTTGGTATTGCCCCGATCGGCATGTCCGGATTGGTCTGGCCGGATGCCGAAGGTCTGTTGGCCCGCGCCGCCGCCAAGGCCCGCCTGCCCTACACGCTCTCTACGGTCGCGGCACAAAGCCCCGAAGATCTGGCACCCAGTATTGGCGAAAATGCATGGTTCCAACTCTATCCGCCCAAAGACCCTGGGATACGCGCCGATTTGCTATCGCGCGCACGAAACGCGGGGTTTGCGACTCTGGTACTGACCGTTGATGTTCCAGTGGCCTCGCGGCGTGAGCGTCAGACACGCTCGGGCCTTACCCAACCCCCAAGGCTGACGCCACGACTGTTGGCACAGATCGCGATGCGACCCGCCTGGGCGTTAGGGATGTTGCGGCAGGGGTCGCCCAGAATGCGCACGCTGGACAAATATGTCGATAGCGGACAGAACCTGCCGCCAACCGCCCATGTGGGGTACCTGCTGCGCACTTCGCCAGACATGGACTATGTTAATTGGCTGCGCGATCACTGGGACGGGCCATTGATCATCAAAGGTGTGATGCGCGCCGAAGACGCCGAGCCTTTGGAGCGCGCGGGCGTTGATGCGCTGTGGGTGTCAAACCACGGCGGGCGCCAGTTCGATGCGGCCCCCGCCAGTATCGACGTCTTGCCAGAGCTGCGTTCGGCAACCAACCTGCCGCTGATCTTTGACAGTGGCATCGAAGGTGGCCTGGACATCCTGCGCGCGCTGGCCTGTGGGGCGGATTTTGTGATGCTGGGTCGTGCGTTTTTATACGGGATGGCAGCCTTGGGACCGCTAGGTCCGGCCCATGTGATCGAGATTCTGAAACAGGATATGCTGTCCAACATGGGACAGATGGGCGCCTTTTCTTTGGATCAGCTGACCCAAAGTAAATTAAAGAATTGATGCTGCATCGCAGCGACGTTAAGAAATGCGCATAAACAAAAGGCGTTTGCGAGCGTTAACATGCCGGTTCTACCCAGAAAGACTGATGTATCTGCGCGTAGTGTCCGGCTAAGAACACGCCCAAACCATCAACACCGGGACCCGCTATGACTGACTTCAAAAAGATCCTCATCGCCAACCGCGGCGAGATTGCCATTCGCGTGATGCGCGCCGCCAATGAGATGGGCAAACGCACAGTCGCCGTCTATGCAGAAGAGGATAAGTTGGGTCTGCATCGCTTTAAGGCGGATGAAGCCTATCGCATTGGCGAGGGAATGGGCCCGGTTGCCGCTTATCTGTCGATTGATGAGATCATTCGCGTCGCCAAGGAATGCGGTGCGGATGCGATCCACCCCGGTTATGGCTTGTTGTCGGAAAACCCCAGCTTTGTGGATGCCTGTGTGAAGAACGGAATCACGTTCATCGGACCCAAAGCGGAAACCATGCGCGCCTTGGGGGACAAGGCCAGCGCGCGACGGGTCGCCATCGAAGCAGGTGTGCCCGTGATCCCGGCAACCGAGGTTCTGGGCGATGACATGGATGCGATCCGGGCCGAGGCCAAGGAAATCGGCTATCCCCTGATGCTCAAGGCCTCCTGGGGTGGTGGCGGGCGCGGCATGCGCCCGATCGAATCCGAGGACGAGTTGGAGGAGAAGGTTCTGGAAGGTCGCCGCGAGGCAGAAGCCGCCTTTGGCAATGGCGAGGGGTATCTGGAAAAGATGATCACCCGCGCCCGCCATGTCGAGGTGCAGATTCTGGGCGACAAACATGGTGAGATCTATCACCTTTATGAACGCGACTGCTCGGTCCAGCGCCGCAACCAGAAAGTGGTTGAACGCGCCCCTGCCCCGTATCTGTCCGAAGACCAACGCGCCGAGATTTGTGAACTTGGCCGCAAAATCTGCGCCCATGTGAACTATGAATGCGCGGGCACTGTCGAATTCCTGATGGATATGGAAACCGGCAAGTTCTACTTCATCGAAGTGAACCCACGTGTGCAGGTTGAACATACCGTCACAGAAGAGGTCACCGGTATCGACATCGTTCAAGCTCAGATCCTGATCGCTGAAGGCAAGACCTTGGCCGAAGCCACCGGTGCAGCCAGCCAGGCCGACGTGCATCTGACCGGCCACGCGCTGCAAACCCGGATCACCACCGAAGACCCGCAGAACAACTTCATCCCCGATTATGGCCGCATCACCGCCTATCGCTCGGCCACCGGGATGGGCATTCGTCTGGATGGCGGCACAGCCTATGCGGGCGGGGTGATCACACGATACTATGACTCGCTGCTCACTAAAGTGACGGCGAAAGCTCCAACACCCCAGGCCGCAATTGCCCGGATGGATCGTGCACTGCGTGAATTCCGGATTCGCGGGGTCAGCACCAATATCGACTTTGTCATCAACCTGCTGAAACACCCGACCTTCCTGTCGAACGAATACACCACCAAGTTCATCGACACGACACCGGACCTGTTTGCCTTTAAACGCCGCCGCGACCGGGGCACCAAAGTGCTGACCTATATCGCGGATATCACCGTGAACGGGCATCCCGAGACCAAGGATCGCCCGGAACCGCGCTCCGATCTGAAAGAGGCCAAGGCGCCCGCGCTCAAGGCTGAGCCGCAGATGGGCACCCGCAATCTGTTGGAACAGAAAGGTCCACAGGCGGTTGCAGATTGGATGAAGGCCCAGCGACAATTGCTGATCACCGACACCACTATGCGCGACGGGCACCAGTCACTTCTGGCCACCCGGATGCGCTCGATTGACATGATCAAGGTTGCGCCCAGCTATGCGGCGAACCTGCCGCAGTTGTTCTCGGTCGAATGCTGGGGCGGCGCGACATTCGACGTCGCCTACCGTTTCTTGCAGGAATGCCCGTGGCAGCGCCTGCGGGACCTGCGCGAGGCGATGCCGAACCTGATGACCCAGATGCTGCTGCGCGGCGCAAACGGCGTGGGCTATACGAACTACCCTGACAACGTGGTGCAGGAATTCGTGCGTCAGGCGGCGACAGGAATTGACGTGTTCCGCGTCTTCGACTCGCTGAACTGGGTCGAGAACATGCGCGTGGCGATGGATGCGGTCGTCGAAAGCGGCAAAATTTGTGAAGGTACCGTCTGCTACACCGGCGATATTCTTGACCCGGATCGTGCCAAGTACGACCTGAAATACTATGTCGGCATGGCGAAAGAACTGCGCGACGCCGGCGCCCATATTCTGGGCCTGAAGGACATGGCGGGCCTGCTGAAACCGGCTGCGGCCAAGATCCTGATCCGCGCGCTGAAAGAAGAGGTCGGGCTGCCGATACACTTCCACACCCATGACACCGCCGGTATTGCCAGCGCGACCATTCTTGCCGCGTCCGAGGCGGGCGTGGATGCTGTTGACTGCGCGATGGATAGCTTCTCGGGCAACACCAGCCAGGCAACACTGGGTACGGTGGTCGAGGCGCTGCGCCATACCGACCGCGACACCGGGCTGGACATCAAGGCCATCCGTGAAATCAGCGATTACTTCGAGGCTGTGCGTGGCCAGTATGCGGCCTTCGAATCCAGCCTTCAGGCCCCGGCGTCCGAAGTTTACCTGCACGAGATGCCGGGCGGTCAGTTCACCAACCTCAAGGCACAGGCGCGCAGCCTGGGTCTGGAAGAGCGCTGGCACGAAGTGGCACAGATGTATGCCGACGTGAACCAGATGTTCGGTGACATCGTCAAGGTCACGCCGTCTTCCAAGGTCGTTGGCGACATGGCGTTGATGATGGTCAGCCAGAACTTGACCCGTGAACAGGTCGAGGATCCGAATACCGATGTGGCCTTCCCCGATTCGGTCGTGGATATGATGCGCGGCAATCTGGGTCAGCCTCCGGGCGGGTTCCCTGACACCATCATCCAGAAAGTGCTGAAGGACGAAGCGCCGAACACGCAGCGCCCCGGAAAGGACGTGCCTCCGGTTGATCTGGAAGCCACCCGCGCCGAGCTGTCCAAGCAACTGGAAGGCAAGGAGGTTGATGACGAGGACCTCAATGGCTACCTGATGTATCCTAAGGTGTTCCTCGACTATATGGGCCGTCACCGGACCTATGGCCCCGTTCGCACGCTGCCGACCCGCACCTTCTTTTATGGAATGGAACCCGGGGACGAGATCACCGCCGAGATCGACCCGGGCAAGACGCTGGAAATCCGCTGTCAGGCCATCGGGGAGACCGATGAAAAGGGCGAGGTCAAAGTCTTTTTTGAACTCAACGGGCAACCTCGGGTGATCCGGGTGCCGAACCGTATGGTCACCTCGTCCACGCAGGCGCGACCCAAAGCTGAGGCGGGCAACGCCAACCATATTGGCGCCCCGATGCCGGGCGTTGTGGCAACGGTAGCGGCCAGTGTCGGACAACAGGTCAAAGAAGGTGACCTGCTGCTGACCATCGAAGCCATGAAGATGGAAACCGGCATCCACGCCGAACGCGATGCACTGGTCAAAGCGGTTCATGTTCAGCCTGGCGGGCAGATTGACGCCAAGGACCTGCTGGTGGAACTGGAATAAGCTGTAAAATCAGCTAAGCTTTGAATGGCCGCGCGGGCAACTGCGCGGCCATTTTGCATGACCCTGACGGAGGCCCCAAGAATGCTGACCATTACCCCGATCTATGCCGCATTGATCGCAATTCTTTACGTCTGGCTCAGTGCAAAGGTCATCTCGGCGCGCCGCAGCGGGAAGGTCTCGGTCGGGGATGGGGATGACAAAGCGCTGATCAAAGCGATGCGAACTCACGCAAATTGCGCGGAATATGCACCTTTTGCGCTGCTCTTGATTGCAATGGTCGAATTGCAGGGCGCGCCAGCTCTGTTAGTGAATCTGTTGGGTTTGTTGATCCTCGCCGGACGGCTGATGCATGCCTATGGCTTTGGCCACAACCCGCAGGTTATTGTTCTGCGCCAGATCGGTATGGTTATGACCTTTGCCGCCATTCTGTTCAGCGCCATCGCCAATCTTATTCTGGCTTTGTAGGTCCCTCGACCGGGCTTACCCCGGCATCACGCTGACCTCGGCCAAGGACCACGCCATGCCCACTGGATATGCATGGCTTACCTGATCCGGCTCGGCTTTGATGATCCAAAATCCCATCACAATCATCACCGCAAGCGCCGCCAATTTAAGGTCTGCAATCTGTACCATCTTTCCACCTCCGCCATTTTCGGTCTCAGTTGCTCTGGTTCTTCAACGCACCAGACACCGGTTTCCGTCGAAAGATTTTTCCGGAATTTTGTGTTTTTCCGCTTGCAGCCTCGCGTGGGACTTTATACATCCCTCCTCACTCAACGGCGCGGGCGTAGCTCAGGGGTAGAGCATAACCTTGCCAAGGTTAGGGTCGGGCGTTCGAATCGCCTCGCCCGCTCCATTGAGAGGTCTTTGGACCATACAAGTATCTGATGCGGGCGTAGCTCAGGGGTAGAGCATAACCTTGCCAAGGTTAGGGTCGGGCGTTCGAATCGCCTCGCCCGCTCCAGATACTAACCTTTCCCGAACATGCTGGTCCTTTGCGAAGCGTTGCCCCATTCTGGCGACACCGCGCATTACAGGATCATTGAATATGTCTGACTACGTCATCCGACCCCTTACAGCAGCCGAACTGCAGCACGCCGTTGAATGGGCCGGGCGCGAAGGGTGGAATCCTGGTCAGAACGATGCCGCGTGTTTTCGCCCTACTGACCCGCATGGCTTTCTGGGCGGATTTCTGGATGGAGAGATGATCGCGTCAGTGTCCGCTGTGAACTACGACGACGCGTTTTCATTTCTAGGTTTCTACATCGTCCGCCCCGAATTTCGTGGATCGGGCCATGGGCTGGAGATCGCCCAGCACGCGCTGGCCCATTGCAAAGGGCGCAATATGGGTCTGGATGGTGTGGTCGAGCAACAGGACAACTATCGCAAATCCGGCTTTACCTTTGCCTATAACAACTATCGCTTTAGCGGAACAAAAACCGGGATATTGGCAGCGCTTGGATCGCAGTCGACTGCGAACATATCCGTTCTGACTGAGATATCCGAGGATTTGCTGGCCTATGATCGGGCCCTGTTCCCTGCCCCGCGTGACGTTTTCCTGCGTGAATGGCTGCGCGCACCCAGCCATACCTCGCGCACCTTTGTTGAAAACGGGGTGATCAAAGGTTACGTGACCCTGCGCCCCTGCCAGACCGGATACAAGATCGGGCCATTGTTTGCAGATAGCACTGAGATTGCGCAGGCGCTGCTGGCCTCGGTTCTGAGCAATATACCCGAGGATCATACGACGCATGAGGTGTTTATCGACATGCCCCAACCCAACGCCGCCGCCTTTGCGCTGGCCGATGCGTTGGAGCTAGAGAAGGTCTTTGAGACCGCCCGGATGTATTCGAACCATGAACCCGATATCGACCTGAACCGGATTTTCGGCGTGACGACGTTTGAGTTGGGCTAGAAGGCCTTGAACGTCATCGTCGTCAGTGATCGTTCGATACCGGGAATCACCAGCAGGTTTTCATTGATGAAATGGCCCACATCTTCGGATTCTGGAATATAGAGCTTCAGCATCAGGTCATATTCACCGCTGGTAGAATAGAGCTCGGAGTGGATTTCGCGCAGCGCGATCTCTTCCGCCACTTTGTAAGTGGTGCCGGGTTTACAGCGGATCTGGATGAAAACGCAGGTGGACATGGGCCGGGCCTTGTTGGTTCGTGTTGCACGCAGGCTGGCACGGGCCGCGCCTGTGTGCAATCCCCTGCAACAGTTTGCAGCGAAGGCATCAAGCGGTCTGGATAGGCAGCCCGTCCGCGTCTATAAGCGCCCCTGTAGCAAAAGGAATTCGCCCATGCGCAGCGCTAAGATCAGCCGTCAGACTGCCGAGACCGAGATCTCGGTCGAGGTCAATCTGGATGGGACCGGTCGATATGACAACCAGACCGGTGTTGGCTTTTTTGATCATATGCTTGACCAGTTGGCGCGTCATTCGCTGATCGACATGACGATCCGGGCCAAGGGCGATTATCACATCGACGACCACCACACGGTCGAGGATACCGGGATCGCGCTGGGCCAGGCGCTGACTCAGGCTTTGGGCGATAAAAAGGGGATTCGCCGCTATGGTGAATGCCACCTGCCCATGGATGATGCGCAAGTGCGTTGTGCACTGGACCTGTCGGGCCGTCCGTTCCTAGTTTGGAACGTGGACCTGCCAACCCAGAAGATCGGCACGTTCGACACCGAGTTGGTGCGTGAGTTCTTTCAGGCGCTCAGCACCCATGGGGGCATCACCTTGCATATCGACCAGTTGCACGGCTTTAACAGCCATCACATTGCCGAAGCCGCATTCAAAGCGGTTGCGCGGGCGCTACGCGAGGCGGTCGAAACCGACCCGCGCAAGGCAGATGCGATTCCGTCGACCAAAGGTGCCTTGTAGATGCTGACTGCCATTATCGACTACGAGAGCGGTAATCTGCACTCGGCCGAGAAGGCGTTTCAACGCATGGCACAGGAACAGAACGCGGGCGAGGTCGTGGTGACCTCGGATGCGGATGTTGTTGCACGCGCCGATCGGCTAGTGTTGCCCGGTGATGGAGCCTTTCCCGCCTGCGCGGCAGAGCTGCGGGGGCATAAGGGTATCTACGACGCCATGGTCGAAGCGGTCGAACAGAAAGGCCGCCCGTTTCTGGGCATCTGCGTCGGCATGCAGCTGATGGCAACAAAGGGCCATGAATACAGCGAAACCGATGGTTTGGGCTGGGTGGCTGGCGATGTGGTGCGGATTGAACCGTCAGATTTTGCGCTGAAGGTGCCACATATGGGTTGGAACAATCTGGTTCTGGAAAGCGATCACCCAGTGTTCAACGGGGTCGCATCCGGTGATCATACCTATTTCGTCCACTCTTACCACTTCCGTGCCACAGACCCGGCGCAGCGCTTGGCATATGTGAACTATGGGCAAGAGGTCACGGCCGTGATCGGCCGCGACACGATGGTGGGGATGCAGTTTCACCCGGAGAAAAGCCAGGATGTAGGCCTGCGCATGATCGGGAATTTCCTGACCTGGGCCCCTTAAAAATTTACTGAACGCGCGTCCAGGTCTGCCCCCGGCAGACCAGACCACCAGCGACACATCCTTTGACGGTCAGTTGGTTCTGGCTGTCCAGGGTCATCTTTGAATTGTAGGTCTTGTCCCGGTCGGGGGCCCAAATCTTGCCGCTGTCATAGCTGCCGCCACCTTCGGGCACCATGTCCCAGATAATCTGCTTGCCCAGATTCTCATAATCCAGTTGCTGATCGCCATTGCCATCAAACGCACTGTCTATAGTGCCACAGATCGCACTGCCGCATTCAGCAATTGAGACATGCAGATAGCCCCCGGTATCACCCGGTTGTGTTTTCCAAAGCCCATCAACGGGGTCCGCCGCCATTGCGCCGGTCGCCAAGGTTGCAAAGACAACGGATGTTGCAAATTTCATCATAGTAACCTCCCTGATTTGGTGTCAGTCTGGCGTGCCATTGGGCATCGGACAAGATTGACTTTGCGTCGCGTTGCATCCCCGGCCCGCCTTGTGCGATATGCCGCCCATGTAACATTCAGATAAGGCCGCCCGACATGATCCTCTACCCCGCCATCGACCTTAAAGACGGCAACGCCGTGCGCCTGCTGCGCGGAGAGATGGATAAAGCCACCGTTTTCAATGAGGACCCGACCGCGCAGGCCCGTGCTTTTGTCGAGGCCGGGTGCGAGTGGTTGCACCTTGTCGATTTGAACGGCGCCTTCGCGGGTGAGCCGGTGAATGCCGCCCCGGTCGAGGCGATCCTGAAGGCCTGCAACGTGCCCGCGCAGTTGGGCGGTGGCATCCGCGACATGGCAACCATCGAGACCTGGATCGACAAAGGTCTGGCCCGCGTCATTCTGGGAACAGTCGCCGTTGAAAACCCCGATCTGGTGCGCGAAGCGGCCAAAACCTTCCCTGGCAAGGTCGCCGTTGGGATCGATGCACGCAACGGCCTGGTCGCAACCAAAGGCTGGGCTGAAGAAACGAACGTTCAGGTCACCGATCTGGCGCGCAGTTTTGAGGACGCAGGCGTTGCGGCGATCATCTACACCGACATCAACCGGGACGGGGCGATGCAGGGCCCGAATATCGACGCAACCGCCGCGCTGGCGAAAGCCGTTTCCATCCCTGTGATCGCTTCGGGCGGCGTCTCTTCGATTGAAGATCTGCTCGCCCTGCGCGATTGTGGCGCAGCCTTGAACGGTGCCATTTCCGGACGCGCCCTTTATGATGGGGCGATCGATCTGAAAGAGGCTCTGACAACTCTCAGAGAATAGGGCAATGTTCCATTCCGCTGTCAAACGCACGGCACTATCAGCCCGAAGCTTGCTTCATAAACGACTCAAACAGGGCGATTACCTGGACTGTTTCAGCGTCGCGTCGGATTTATCACCACGTCAGGCAGCAGAAATCATCACCAGCTTTCCGGCATGGGCCATGGCGCTTGTTCGATTGCGCGGGTTATTGGTGGCGCCGTTCGGACTCAGCACCACTGGGCCGAGCGCAATGGATAAAGTTGGGATATTTCCAGTTGAACACGATGATGAGACCGAGGTGATCGCAGGCTTCAACGACCGCCATCTGGATTTTCGAGTGTCGGTCTTATCTGAGAACGGCCGCATCTCGCTGGCGACCTGGGTTCACCGGCACAATCTGGGCGGACGCTTGTACCTGGCCGCAATCCTGCCCTTCCACATCCTGATCGCCAGAAATGCGCTTGCACGCGTCAGTCGCGCAAGCGCCTAGGGCTTAACCAGCCGCCGCCGCAGTCAGCTTGGCCAGAGCACCGCGCATTTTCTCGACAACGGGCGCGTTTTCGACGTCGTCCAACTCGTCCATCGTTTCTTTCGGGTCCTCATAGGCCAACCAGACCTGACCCTCTGCATCTTGATAGGCCTGAACCTTCAATGGCAGGAACAGTCCAGCACGAGGATCGATCTGCATCGCGGGTGTGCCCAGAGCGGGGTTCCCGAAAATCAACACTTGGTTGGGTGGGATCGGCGTGCCCACCTTCTCGGCCCCTGCCGCGTGGTCAATCCGCGCAAAAACGGTTGCGCCCGCATTGCCCACGGCGGCTTCCAACGCATCCAGCGCTTCGGCCACGGATTTTTCGGTTTGAATCTTGATAATATCGTCAGCCATGGCGGTCAGAGCGCCTCCGATTGTGAAAACTGATGCCAGAAGAAGATGTCTCATCGCAGTCGTCCTTTTGCTGAATTTCGCACCTAATTTCCATGGCTTCGCCTCAGATCACAATCACAAGTCTGGCATCGGCGGGGCTTTGCCGGTAGAGGTGCGCCAAACAAAGGAAGGTTCATGCTCAAGACCCGCATCATACCCTGTCTGGATGTTGCCGATGGCCGTGTGGTCAAAGGCGTGAATTTCGTGGGCCTGCGCGATGCGGGCGATCCGGTGGAATCGGCCAAAGCCTATGATGCCGCAGGCGCGGACGAGATCTGTTTTCTGGACATCCACGCGACGCATGAAAACCGCGGCACGATGTTCGATGTGGTCCGGCGCACTGCCGAACAATGCTTCGTACCCCTGACCGTAGGTGGAGGCGTGCGCACCAAGGACGACGTGCGCGCCCTGCTGCTGGCGGGAGCTGATAAAGTCAGCTTCAACTCGGCCGCCGTCGCCAACCCGGATGTGATCGCAGAGGCCGCGGACCAGTTTGGTAGTCAGTGCATCGTCTGTGCCATCGACGCCAAAACCGTAAGCCCGGGGAAATGGGAGATTTTCACCCATGGCGGACGCAAACCTACCGGGATCGATGCGGTCGAGTTCGCCAAGACGGTTGTAGCCAAAGGTGCAGGGGAAATCCTCCTGACGTCTATGGACCGTGATGGCACCAAGGCCGGATTCAACCTGCCCCTGACCCGAGCGATCAGTGACGCGGTGGACGTGCCGGTGATCGCCAGCGGCGGTGTTGGTAATCTCGACCATCTAGTCGAAGGCGTGACCGAGGGTGGTGCAAGCGCGGTTCTGGCGGCCTCGATCTTCCATTTCGGCGAATACACCATCCGCGAGGCCAAGGAACACATGGCCGCTGCGGGTATTCCGATGAGGCTGACATGAGTATTCTCCACGATCTTGCTGCAACCATCGAAGCCCGCAAAGGGACTGACCCAGACTCCAGCTGGACCGCCAAGTTGCTGGCCAAGGGCCCAGAAAAATGCGCCGAGAAATTCGGGGAAGAAGCCGTTGAGGCGATCATCGAAGCCGTCAAAGGCGACAAGGTTCGGCTAACCTCCGAAGCGGCCGATGTGCTGTACCACCTGTTGGTGATGCTGGCAGCGCGCGATGTTGCGCTGGATGATGTGCTCGCTGAACTCGAACGGCGACAGGGCACCAGCGGCATTGCTGAGAAGGCCGCGCGCTAAGCAGGGTTCCGATCTGCGCACCCCCGGCTTATGATCCTTCGGAAGGCTCAATAGGGGAACTCGGAATGATCAGAGCTTTGGCCTTTGTTCTGGCCCTTGTGAATTTGGCGGCTTGTGCCACCCCTCCCCCGCAGACCGGCGATGAGGTTCAGCGCCTTGCGACCGAAATCCTGGCATTAGGCCCCGACATTGACCCGGAAGAGGCCAACCGCGCTGCCCGGATCGCCTATTCCTACACCGCGCAACTGGTACAGGAATATCAGATCACCGACCCCCCGCTGATCCACAATACAAAGGTCAATCAGGGGCTACGCCCACGCGGGCTGTGCTGGCATTGGGCCGAAGACATCGAGCGCCGATTGAAACAGGAAAACTTCGAAACGCTTGCGTTGCACCGCGCCATCGCCAATGCCGACAACCCTTTCCGCATCGACCACAGCACGGCGATCATCAGCCGCGCCGGAGGCTCGATGTACGAAGGTGTTGTGCTGGACCCGTGGCGCTATGGCGGGGTTTTGTTCTGGTCACCGCTGTCAGACGACAGCCGATATGACTGGGTTCCGCGCGATGTTGTTCTGGAAAAACGGCGTCAGGCGCAGGTGGCACGGCTGAAACCCTATGTTGCAAACTAGGCTTACAGCTTGGATGAGATGATACCGGTGCTGAACCCACCCATGCGCAACTCGCCAAACAGGCGCTGATATTCGATCTTCGGGCATCGATTCATCACCACATCCACACCACGGGCCTGCGCCGTTTCAGCGGCCTGAGGATGCTCTACCCCGATCTGCATCCAGATGGTCCGAAGCTTGGGGAATACCTCCAGCGCTTCGTCGACGATGAGCGGAACAGCCTCGGAACGTCGGAAGATATCAACCATATCGACAGGTTCAGAAATCTCGGACAGGGCGCTACGCACCGTTTGACCGAACAAGTCCTTGCCAGCATGGCCCGGGTTGACGGGGATCACGGTATATCCCTTCAAGGAAAGATACCGCGCCACATAATAGCTGGGCCGCACCGGGTTCATCGACACCCCAACTACCGCGATGGTTTTGGTGCGTTGCAGGATGGTTTTCAGATGCGCGTCAGAGTAGTTTGCCATGGTTGCATCCTAATCATAGCCGCAAAAAAGAAAAAAGCGCCCAAGAAGCCTTGGGCGCCAGTTGTTGGAACGAGGGACAGTGAAATGACCCGCGGCAGTTCCGTTCCGCGGTCACTGTGACATTTAGGCATGATCTGGTAAAAAAAAAGACCATGCGCTCATTTTTGTGATGACTTTTCACAAAATACGGACAATCGGCTAGTCTTCGTACAGAATGACGGGCCAATTTTCCTCGGCCAGATGAATATTCGCCGCTCTGTCCTGTTCCCACATCCGTTCAACTGCTGGGGAATGAGTGAGATACAAACGCCCATCCACGACCTGCCATGCCATGGGGTCAGTGCTTTTTAGAACCCCATTTGCCATCGCATAGGAACAATAGCCCCCGAACTGAGGTGCAAAGGCGCGCGGGTTACTTTCAAACCGCTCGCGATTTTCCTGTGACGCAAAATGCCACTGGGCCCCTTTCCACATGACAGCAATGCTCGGCTCACCCCGAACCGGTGCAGCACTGTCGAAATAGGACACCGGATCATACCCCGCCATCGCGGCCCCTTCGGTCGCATAATAGACAGGCTTGTCCTGCGCCCAAGCGACGGGCGCAAGGGCGATGGCTGTCAGTATACCGAATAGGAAACGGCGGTTTTGCATCTGGGTCCCGTGACAAAGAATCGAGCGACTAAGATGCAACTTTTGGGCGGCTGTGAAACCCCAGTTGACGTGGATGTGAACATCCTTGCGAGTGCGGAGCAGCCCTTAGTCAAAGATGTCTTCTATGACATCCCAGGCCTCATCCAGAACACGATAAAGCGTGCTCTTTTTCTTCTTCTTTTTTCGCGATTTCGGAGACGCCGCATGACTTATCGCGACCTGGTCAGGCCTTGATTTCTGAACCTTGTGCTTCGGCAGTTTCTTAAGATCGTGCAGCGGTGCGCCGCAGTTGGAACAACTCAGCTCATGCCGGTTCTGTCCTGTCAGAACCAGGGCAGCCCGTGTACCGCAGTAGCAGCAGGTGGCGATTTTGGACGGTCCGGAAATAGTACTCTCCTCGCTAATGGTGCCGAGAGGCATATAGGGCGATTGCAGCAGCATTTGAGACGTTCAGTGATCCAAATCCCCCCGATGCGTCAATTTTCACCAATTGGTCGACGGTTTCCTTGGTTTTTTGCCGCAATCCTGGCCCTTCAGCACCCAATACCAGTGCCACAGGTCGATCCCTTTGATCCCCAAGGGCAATTTCAATAGTTTCATCCGCTTCGCCATCCAGACCGAGCACCAGAAACCCCATCGACTGAAGCTCGGTTATGGCATCGGCCAGATTGCGCACCCTCAGATAAGGCTGGCGTTCCAATGCGCCGCTGGCGGTTTTTGCCAGTGCCCCGGTTTCAGGGGCAGAATGATGCCGGGTTCCGATCACCGCGCTTGCACCCAGCACTTCGGCTGACCGCAGAATCGCACCTACGTTATGCGGGTCCGTTACACGGTCCAGCAGGATCACGCGGGGGTGTTCCCGTCCGATGCAGTTCTCGGCCAAACCGCCCCACTCCAGGGGCTTAACTTCAAGTGCCGCGCCCTGATGCACAGAACCCGCGTCAATTGGGGCATTGAATTTGCGCGGGTCAACCATCTCGGCCTCAATCCCCGCAAATTCAATGGCTTCAACCAGTTTGTCCTGCGCATTTCGCGTTACAATCAGGCGCAGTTTTTGGCGTTTGGGGTTCATCAAGGCGTCGCGCACGGCGTGCAAACCAAACAGCCAAACCGTCTCGGCGGCCGCCGCTTTTCGCGCCTGTTCCTTTTCGACAACCCACTTGGGTTTTTTCATTCTGAGGGCCTCCGGGCCGTGAATTCGCTTTCCTGCGTCAAAGCCGTATTTTCCTGTTGACGCTCCTTTGGTGCGCTAGTAATCACGCCTCCACGTCAGGTGCAACGCCTGACAGTGGGCGACAGGCCGCAAGGTGTGGCAGGGGACTGTAACTCCCTCGCGGAGACGCACGCCTGGTTCGATTCCAGGGTCGCCCACCACTCTCACAAAGCTTCCAGATACCAGAGCAAAACGCACCCGCCAATGGCCCGTGTCTGCTGTTATGAATGGCAGTCTAGTTATTCGTCAAACATTTGGTTCAGTGAAGTGATCGCTGTCAAACCTTTCGAAAGCCGCAGGCTAAGCCCTGACATGCCGCCCAACGACCGCCACAGGTCGTTTTTCTGCACCCGGCGTTGCGGTTGTCGGCGACACGCTTGACAAGCACCGTATCAGTGCCGCATGTCCGATCCGTTGGTGTCCTCGTAAGAGGATGAAAAGGGAATGCGTCAACGGGTTTACCGCCAAACGCAGCCGCCCCCGCGACCGTGACCGGAGAGGGTGCCCAAAGCCACTGGCCAAAGGCTGGGAAGGCGGGACATCCGACAGGGTATACACCCTGACATCCGCAAGCCGGGAGACCTGCCAGCGCCCGAAGATGAAACCGGACGGGGTGTTCCGGTGTGGGGCTTGGATCGGCCCACATGAAACCCCGTCCCCCAGATTTGACTAAGGGGGATGAGAGAGATGAATAAAGCCGCACCAGTTGAACTGCTGGTCTGCACGACATGCCGCCGTGGCCTGGCGATCGAAGACGACACCCAGCGCCCTGGTGCCTTGCTGCACAAGGCGCTGGAACAGGCCGGCGTGCCAGACGGGATCGACCTAAAGCCTGTGGAATGCCTGTCAAATTGCGATCAGGGCTGTTCCATCGTGCTGCGTGGGGGACCCGCGCGTTGGACTTTTGTCTACGAAAACCTCAACGAAACCGACCATGTCGAAACGATCATTGAAGGTGTGACCAAGTATTTGGCCACTGACGATGGTTTGGTCAAATGGCGCGAACGTCCTGAACATTTCCGCAAAAACTGTGCGGCCCGTATTCCCCCGATTGGAGCTTGACCCATGTCTACTCTCGAAAAACTTCCCGTCACTGTCATCACCGGCTTTCTGGGCTCGGGCAAAACCACGCTGGTCAAGCATCTGATGCAGAACCCGCAGGGCAAACGCCTGGCCGTTGTGGTCAATGAATTCGGTGATGTCGGTGTCGATGGCGATATCCTGAAATCCTGCGCCATCCCGGATTGCCCGGCAGAGAACATCATGGAGCTGGCGAACGGCTGCATCTGCTGCACCGTGGCTGACGATTTTATCCCGACCATCGAGGCGCTGATGGCGCTAGAGCCGCGCCCTGAACATATTCTGATCGAAACCAGCGGTCTGGCCCTGCCCAAACCACTGCTGAAAGCGTTTGATTGGCCAGATATCCGGTCTAAAATCACGGTGGATGGCGTAATCGCTCTAGCGGATGCCGAGGCTGTCGCCGCTGGTCGCTTTGCGCCGAATGTCGAGGCCGTGGATGCCCAGCGCTTGGCGGATGACTCGATTGACCATGAAACCCCGCTGTCAGAAGTATTCGAGGATCAGATATCCTGCGCCGATATAATCCTGCTGACCAAACCGGATCTGGCCGGTCCCGAAGGCGTGGCAAAGGCCAAAGCAATCATCGCCGCCGAAGCGCCGCGCCCGCTGCCTGTGGTCGAAGTCGCCGAAGGTGTCGTGGATGTGCGCGTTGTGCTGGGCCTGGAGGCCGCTGCCGAGGATGACATGGATGCGCGACCCTCGCATCACGACGGCCATCATGACCACGAACATGACGATTTCGAAAGCATCATTGTCGAGTTGCCCGAACAGTCTGATCCACTTGATCTGGTCACCAAGATCGAACGTCTGGCGACAGAGTTGAACATCCTGCGCGTCAAAGGCTATGCCGCTGTTCTGGGCAAACCCATGCGCCTGCTGGTGCAAGCCGTCGGCGCGCGTGTTCGCCATCAATATGACCGTCCGTGGGAACCCGGCGAAGACCGCCGCTCGCGCATGGTGGTTATTGCCGAGCATGATGACATCAAAGAGGCCGCGATCCGCGATGTTCTTGTGGGCGTGACCGAGGCTGCCGAGTAAGCCACATGCACGTTGTCTTCCGCGAAAGCCACGGGTTAGAGGAATCCGAGACCCCATTCGATCTGGGCCAAAGCCAGGCCGATCTGGTGGTGTTGTCGTTTTCCGATAGCGACCTTGGCGCTTTCGCGGCAGGCTGGCATCGCGGTGGTGGGCCCGAGGGTCGGATGCCGACCCTGCGGCTGGCAAACCTGACTGCGCTAAAGCATCCGCTGTCTGTCGATACCTATGTCGAACAGACGCTTGAAGGTGCAAAGGGCATCCTGATCCGCCTGATCGGCGGGGTACCCTATTGGTCCTATGGGGTGCAGCAGGTTCTGGCGTTGGCACAGACCAAGGGAATCGCAGTGGCCGTTTTGCCCGCAGACGGGCGCGAAGACACACGGTTGGATGACTATTCCACCCTGCCCGTCTCAACCCTGCGCCGCTTGGCGCATCTTTGCGATACAGGCGGTGAGGTCGCGGCGCAGGCTGCGCTGGCACAGATGGCATTGGCGGCGGGGCTTTATGCCGGGCCGGTGATGGGTGCAAAGACAATTCCCGAATGCGGTGCATGGTGCCCGGATCGTGGCGTAATCCCGGTGGATACCGCGTTCGAAGGCGATGCCAAACGCATCCTCGTGACGTTCTATCGCGCCTATCTGACCTCAGCCGACACCGCCCCTGTCGCGGCCCTGATCCGCAGCATCCGCGCGCGAGGCTTTGAGGCGGTGGGCCTGTTCGCCCCTTCGCTCAAGGCTCCGGCTGCCGCCGACTGGCTGCGTGAACAAGTGGTTGCCTTGGCCCCGTCCGCTATCATCAACGCGACATCTTTCTCGGGCAAAGGTGCATCGGGCAGCTCGCCGCTCGACGTTGCGAATGTCCCGGTGTTTCAAGTGGCGCTGGCCACCTCACGCCGCAAAGCCTGGGCCGAGGCGGAACGTGGCCTATCGCCTGCCGACCTCGCCATGCATGTGGTGCTGCCCGAGGTGGATGGGAGGATTTCCGCGGGCATTGCCTCGTTCAAGGAACCGGGCAGGCGCGATCCGCATCTTGAATACTCGCGCTTTGCCCACCGAGCTGAACCTGAGCGGATCGAAGCGATTATCGACCGCGTCTCAGGTTGGCTGAACCTGCATGGCACACCCAAAACCGATCAGACGCCTGCGCTGGTGCTGTCTACCTACCCTGGCAAGGATTGGCAGATGGCGCATGCAGTGGGTTTGGATGCGCTGGCTTCAGCCGAGGCAATGTTGTCAGACCTGCAAGACGAAGGATATGATACCGCCCCTGCCGAGCCGATTGCAGCAACGCTGCTGAACGCTCGGATGTCATGGCCACTGCAGGACTACCTGGCAGCATTGGCCGAACTGCCCGAGAACCTACAAACCGACCTTCAAACGGTCTGGGGCAAGCCAGAGGACGACCCGACCTTTACCGATGGCGCCTTCAATTTCACCGCCTTGCGGCGGGGCAAGGTGTTGGTCGCGCTGCAACCTGAACGCGGCACGCCCGAGCTGCGCGATGACGATTATCACAACCTGTCGCGCACCCCGCGCCACAGCTACGTCGCGTTTTATTTGTGGCTGCGCAAAGGGCTAGGCGCGGATGCCCTGATCCATATCGGGGCCCATGGCACGCTGGAATGGCTGCCCGGCAAGTCGGTCGCCCTGTCTGGCGAGTGCTGGCCCGAGGCGCTGATCCGTGATCTGCCCGTAATCTACCCCTTCATCGTCAACGACCCGGGCGAGGCTGCACAGGCCAAACGCCGGATCGGGGCTGTCACGCTGGGCCATATCCCGCCCCCAATGAAAGAGAGTGGCACACCGGATCGGATGGTCCGGCTGGAATCGCTGCTTGATGAGTTCTCAAACGCCGACGGGCTGGACCCCAAGCGCCGAGACCGGTTGCAAGAAGATATCCGCGACGAAGCGCAGGCCATCGGACTTGAAAGCGACCTTGGTCTCGATCAAGCCACCTGTACGGCAGAAGCGATCACCCGTATCGACCGGTTCGTCTGCGACATCAAGGAAAGCCAGTTCGGCGACGGGCTGCATATCTATGGCCGCGCGCCCAAGGTAACGGGCAACTTCGATCCCGCGCCCTCGGCCCGCGCAGAACGCAACGCCTTGCTGGATGCGCTGGCTGGCAAACGGATCGAGGCCGGGCCGTCCGGTTCCCCTTATCGCGGACGTTCCGACGTTCTGCCGACAGGGCGGAACCTCTTCACCACTGACCCGCGCTCGGTGCCGACCCGCGCGGCCTATACACAGGGTGTGAAACTGGCAGAGGAACTGGTGCGGCGCCATTTGCAAGAGGAAGGCGACTACCCCAAAGGTTTGATCATTGACCTCTGGGGTTCGGCCACCATGCGCACCGCCGGGGAAGAATTTGCCATGGCGTTGCACCTGCTGGGCGTCAAACCGGTCTGGGACAAGGGGTCCGAACGTGTTTCGGGCATCGAAGTACTGCCAATCACCGATCTTAGCCGCCCGCGTCTGGACGTCACGCTACGCGTGTCGGGCCTGTTTCGTGATGTATTCCCAACGCTCTCGGCGTTGTATGGTCAAGCTGTTCGCGCGTTGTCAGACCGCGATGAGGCACAGGACTGGAACCCCTATGCCGGGCAGCCCGTAGCGGCACGTGTTTTTGGCCCCGCCCCTGGTAGCTATGGTGTTAACATGACCGAGCTGTCTGAGATTTACACAGATGAAGCCCGCGCTCAGGCTGGCGAGGCGTGGTTGCAGGCCAGCTCTTTTGCGCTGGAAGGCGAGCATATCGCTCAGGACAAAGACGGCATCCTGCAGCGCGTGGCCAACGCCGACAGTTTCGTGCACCTGCAGGACCTGACAGAGACAGACCTGCTTCTGGCCAACGACTACGCCACGCATGAGGCGGGGTTCGCCGCCGCCAAGAAAGTGACCGGTGGCAAAGCGCAGCTTTATCATCTGGACAACACCAACCCGGACAAGCCGCATGCACGCACATTGCCTGAGGAAATCAGCCGCGTCGTTCATGCCCGTGCCGCCAATCCGAGTTGGATCGCAGGCATGCAACGGCATGGGTTCCGGGGCGCGGCCGAAATCGCCGCGACGCTGGATCACATGGCGTCATTTGCGCATCTATCCGGTACGGTCGCGCCACACCTATTCGACCTCTATCATGATGCCACGCTGGGCGACGCAGATGTGAATGCCTTTCTACAACAGGCCAATCCGCAGGCCCATCAGGCCATGCAAGACCGGTTCCGCGCGCTGTTGGAGGCGGGGCTTTGGGACACCCGTCGGAATTCGATCCGCGCGGATCTGGAGGGGCTGGGGTGAGCGCCCCGGTCGTGCAGGGTTGGTGTCCCGGTGCGCATCGCCCGATGATGTCCGGCGACGGGCTGGTGGTGCGGGTGCGGCCCCGACTGGCGCGTCTAGAACAAGATCAGATCTTGGGCCTGTGTGACCTGTCCGAACACTACGGAAACGGTACAATCGACTTGACCAACCGCGCCAACCTTCAGTTGCGCGGGGTGGCGGAGGCCGATCACCAAAAGCTGCTGCACGGGCTTGCTGCTTTGGACCTGCTGGATGCGGAACCCGGGATCGAAGTGCGCCGCAATATTCTAGTCTCGCCCCTATATCAGGCAGGCGATCTGACCGCACGGCTGACACAAGAACTGATGGACCGGCTGGGGGAATTGCCCTCACTGCCTGCGAAGTTCGGCTTTGCGATCGACACCGGCCCCGCCCGATTGCTGGCGGCGGATTCCGCCGATATTCGGCTGGAGACAAGCCCCAGTGGCCTGATCCTGCGCGCGAATGGCAGTGAAAGCGGCCGCCCCGTGACCGAAACGGATGCCATCAACCATCTGATCGCGCTGGCAGAATGGTTTGCCGAAAACCATAGCCTCGGCACCCGCCGCATGGCGCGGCTGATCACCGAAACGGACCTGCCAAAGGATTGGAGCGGCACCACCCCGGGAGCCGTCGGCGAGGCGATCCAGCCTGGCAGCTGCGACCTCGGATCCGTCTACGGCGCGGCGTTTGGACAATTGCCCGCACGCGCGCTTGCCGATTTGATCATCACCTCAGGTGCGGCGGCCCTGCGCGTTACCCCGTGGCGGTTGTTCCTGTTGGAAGGCGGGGCGGCGATACCCGCCCCAGAGTTTGTGACAGACGGCACCGACCCGCTGAGGACCACCGACGCCTGCCCAGGCGCGCCATACTGCCCGCAAGCGCAGGTGGAAACCCGAGACATCGCCCGCGCCTTGGCCCCCCGCATTCCCGGCAGCTTACATGTGTCTGGCTGTGCCAAAGGGTGCGCTCGGATGGCCTCTGCCGACATCACGTTGGTCGGCAACACCGGACGATTTGATCTTGTCAAACACGGCTGCGCGGGGGATGAGCCTTTCCAGCACGGCCTGACCGAAGAAACTCTTACCACCATGGACTTCACCTGATGCCCTATGAATACGAAACCAATGGCGCGGCAATCTACAAACAAAGCTTTGCCACCATCCGGTCCGAAGCCGATCTGGCCCGGTTTGACGCTGACGAGGAACAGGTCGCCGTCCGCATGATCCATGCCGCCGGTATGGTTGGGCTGGAAGAGTTCGTGCATTTCTCTCCCGGTTTTGTAGCCGCCGCGCGCACCGCGCTGGAAGCTGGTGCGCCGATCCTGTGCGATGCGCGTATGGTCAGCGAGGGCGTGACCCGTTTCCGCCTGCCCGCCGAGAATGAGGTGATCTGTACCCTACATGACGACCGCGTTCGCCCTTTGGCTGCGGAGATGAGCAACACGCGCTCTGCCGCTGCGCTGGAACTCTGGCGCCCACATCTGGAAGGTGCGCTGGTCGCGATCGGCAATGCCCCAACGGCATTGTTTCACATACTGAACATGCTGGAAGACCCCGATTGCCCTCGGCCCGCCGCCATCATCGGCTGCCCCGTGGGCTTTGTCGGCGCAGTGGAATCGAAAGATGCCCTGTGGGAAGCGCAGCCTGTGCCGTCCTGCATCGTCAAAGGTCGGCTGGGCGGCAGCGCGATTACTGTTGCGGCGATCAACGCGATTGCGAGCCGGGCGGAATGAGCGCAGGCACGATATATGGCGTGGGCCTCGGCCCCGGCGATCCGGATCTGATGAGCGTCCGGGCTGACCGCCTGTTGCGCAACGCGCGCCACGTGGCGTTCTTTCGCAAGCCGGGCCGCAACGGTCAGGCGCGCAAGATCGTGGACGGGATGATCCCCGGCAACGCGACGGAGTTTCCGATGGAATACCCCGTCACCACGGAGATTCCGCTGTCTGATCCGCGCTACAATGCCCTGCTTGCTGCGTTTTACGAGGATTGCGCCGCGCATCTGAAAAGCCTGGCAGACACAGGCGAAGATGTCGTAGTTCTGTGTGAGGGTGATCCGTTTTTCTACGGCTCTTTCATGCATCTTTACAGCCGCTTGCGCGGTGAGGCTCAAGTTGATGTCGTGCCCGCCATCACTGGCATGTCCGGGGCCTGGACCGCAACGGGCGACCCGATCACCTGGGGCGATGACGTCCTGACTGTTCTGATGGGAACATTGCCCGAAGATGATCTGGCCCGTCGTATGGAGCAAACCGACGCGTTGGTCGTTATGAAGATCGGGCGCAATATCGAAAAGGTCAAACGCGCCTTGAAAACCGCAGGCCTGTACGACCGCGCCTGGATCGTGGAATACGCCCAGATGCCCAATCAGCGGGTCTGCAAACTTTCCGATGATTGTGAAGAGATCACGCCCTATTTCTCGATCATCATCGTTCATGGTCAGGGACGGCGGCCATGAGCGGTTGGGTCAAGATCGCCGGGCTCGGACCCGGGGATGAAGCGCTAGTGACGCCCGAGGTTACTGCAGCCCTGGCCGAGGCCACGGATGTAGTCGGTTACATCCCTTATGTTGCCCGTGTGGCAGAGCGTGCAGGACTAACCCTGCATGCCAGCGACAATCGCGTTGAAATCGACCGCTCTCAGCATGCGCTCCAAATGGCATCCGACGGAAAACGGGTTGTTGTGGTCTCGTCCGGAGACCCCGGCGTATTTGCCATGGCCGCCGCCGTGTTCGAGGCGATGGAAAACGGCCCCGTTGAGTGGCGCGACATTCCTGTCGACGTGTTGCCGGGCATTACGGCCATGTTGGCCGCTTCGGCCCGCGCCGGTGCTCCGCTGGGGCATGATTTTTGCGCCATCAACCTGAGTGATAACCTTAAACCTTGGTCGCTGATCGAAAAGCGGCTACGTCTGGCTGCGCAAGGCGATTTCGCCATGGCGTTCTATAACCCCCGCTCGAAGTATCGCCCGGAAGGGTTTGTAAAGACGCTGGAAATCCTGCGCGAGGAATGTGAGCCAAAACGGTTGATCCTGTTCGCCCGCGCCGTGTCTCGCGCAGATGAGGCAATCCAGATTTCGACATTGGCCGAAGCGATCCCTGAAATGGCCGATATGCAGACGGTTGTGATCGTCGGTTCATCCTTGACCCGCGTGATCGAGCGGGACGGATCGCCGATTGTCTACACACCAAGGTTCACTTTGGCCGAGGGTCAGGGATGATCAAGCCAGTCCAAAACCTGGTCCACCGAAACCAGCCCCCGCCGAGGCGGAAGGCTGGGACGGTCAATCATCAGGACCTGCACACCCAGCGCCCGCGCAGCATCCAGCTTGGCGCGTGCACCCGTGCCGCCCGCGTTCTTGGAAACAACCAGTTCGACGCCGTGGCGCTTCATCAATGCAAGGTCGCCCTCAACGGTGAACGGCCCGCGCGAGACCACAACTTCGGCGTTGGGCAGCGGCACAGTTTCCGGTTCATCGACCAATCGCAACAAATAGTGATGTTGGGGTTGGGCCGCGAAATCCTGCAAGTGCATTCGACCCACAGCCAGAAACACACGCCGAGCGGGACCTTCAAGCGCCGCAACAGCTGCTGGGATATCCGGCACATGTTGCCAGCGATCGCCCTCTTGCGGGCTCCAGGCAGGTCGGGTCAAAGCGGCAAGCGGAACATCCGCCACTTTGCACGCAGCGATGGCGTTGGTGCTCATCTTCGCTGCGAAGGGGTGCGTTGCGTCCACAACATGCGTAATCGCGGTGTCGCGGATGTATCCGGTCAGCCCATCAACACCGCCGAACCCACCCACGCGAATCGGCAGCGGCTGCGGACGCGGATTGTCCACGCGCCCGGCATAGGAGTAAATTGCGCTCATCCCCCGTTCGGCAAGGCTACGGGCCAGCGCATTGGCCTCGGTCGTGCCGCCAAGAAGCAGGAGTTTGGGCATGCATGAAGCTCCGTGGCTGACCATTCTGGGACTGGGCGAAGATGGACTGGATGGCCTGCCGCCCGCAAGTCGTCAAGCCCTGGATCGGGCCGAAATCGTCATGGGCCCGCCCCGGCATCTGTCGCTGATCCCGGAAACTCAGGCCAAGCGGGTCGAATGGCCCGCGCCGTTTGCCGATGGAGTACCCATGCTAACCGACATGCGCGGGCGACTCACGGTTGTGCTGGCCTCAGGCGATCCGTTCTGGTTCGGGGCCGGTTCGGTCATTGCCCGGACCTTTGACGCGGGCGAATGGACCGCCCTGCCCGGTCAATCCACCTTTTCGCTGGCTGCTGCCCGATTGGGATGGCCGTTGGAAACCACACTGACCTTTGGGCTGCATGCCGCGCCCCTGACCCGGTTGCGCCCTCATCTGGCGCCGGGGCTGCGCGCGATCCTGCTGCTGCGCGACGGTAAGGCAGTGGCCGAACTGGCGACCTATCTGACAGAGACCGGTTTTGCCGACAGCGCACTGCACGTGATGCAAGCCCTTGGCGGACCGCGCGAAAACACGCAGACGGTTTCGCTGACCCAAGCCCTGCTGGGCACCTTCGATCATCCCGTCTGCGTCGGGCTTGAGGTTACCGGCCCCGGCCTGTCCTTCCCCAAAGCCTCCGGCAAGCCGGACGACATCTTTGAAACCGATGGTCAGATCACCAAACGTCCCATCCGCGCTTTGACTTTGTCCGCGCTGGCACCGCAAAGGGGCGAGCACCTGTGGGATATCGGTGGTGGCACCGGTTCCATCAGCATCGAATGGCTGATGTGCGACCCGACGCTGACCGCAACTTCGATTGAGCCGCTGGCAGAGCGCGCGGACCGCATTCGTCGCAATGCGGATACATTGGGGCAGGATCGTCTGGATGTCATTCATGGCACCGCACCTGAGGCGTTGTCAGGCTTGGCTGATCCAGACGTTGTATTCATCGGTGGCGGCTTGTCCGAGGCCTTGCTGATCTGGTTGCGTGACCACCTGAAAGCGGGCACGCGGCTTGTCGCCAATGCCGTGACGCTGGAAAGCGAGGCCTTGTTGGCGCAGTGGCACGAAACCCTTGGCGGGGATTTGCTGCGGATAGAATTAGCGCAGGCGGGCCCGCTGGGACCCCGACGCGGATGGAAATCTGCCTATCCGGTGGTGCAGTGGAGTGCGACCCTATGATCATCGCCGGTCTTGGGTTTTCCAGCGCCGCCACAGTGGACAGCTTAACGGCGGCCTATGATCTGGCGGCCTCTGGCCACATGGTGGACGCGTTGGCCACGGTCGCTGACAAAGATGGCCATGCCGCTTTGGCGGGGTTTGCTGCAACCATCGGTTTGCCGTTGCACCTGGTTGCCCCTGCGAACCTGGCCGATCAACGCACCCTGACATGTTCACCCCGCAGCCGTGCCAGCTATGGCACCGGCAGCGTGGCAGAAGCATCCGCATTGGCCGCTGCCGGATACGGCGCGCGGCTGCTTACACCCAGACAGATATCAGACGACCGGCTGGCCACCTGTGCCATCGCCATCGGAGGACAGATATGACCGTTCATTTCATTGGCGCCGGACCGGGTGCCGCCGACCTGTTGACCCTGCGCGGGCGCGATATCATCGCCTCTTGCCCCGTTTGCCTTTATGCGGGCTCGCTGGTGCCTGAAGAGATCCTGACCTATTGCCCCGAAGGCGCGAAGATCGTGAACACCGCGCCGATGGACCTGGATCAGATCATGGCCGAGATTGATGCCGCTCATCAGGCAGGTCAGGACGTGGCCCGTTTGCATTCCGGCGACCTGTCGGTCTGGTCGGCTATGGGGGAACAGATCCGCCGCTTGAAGGAGATGGGCATTCCGATAAGCGTCACCCCCGGCGTTCCGTCTTTTGCCGCAGCTGCCGCGGCTTTGGGGACCGAACTAACCCTGCCCGGCCTGGCACAATCAGTGGTTCTGACGCGGACGCCGGGGCGGGCTTCGTCAATGCCCGAAGGTGAGACGCTGAGTAACTTCGCGCGTACCGGCGCCACGCTGGCCATTCACTTGTCGATCGGCAATTTGGACAAGGTCATCGCGGATTTGACCCCAGCCTATGGTGCCGATTGCCCCGTGGCCGTTGTCTATCGCGCCAGTTGGCCGGACGAGCGGATCATCCGCGCGACGTTGGACACCCTGAAGGATGCGCTGGACGAAAGCATTTCGCGCACCGCTCTGATCATGGTCGGACCCGCGTTGGCAGGCGAAGGGTTTGACGAAAGCTGTCTATATTCAAAGACTTATGACCGTCGATATCGCCCACAAAGTGCGGATAGCCCATGGTCCAGCTGGGAGCACGGCGATGACTAATCCTCCGGGCATACTGATCTCGGCCCCGTCTTCGGGAACCGGGAAGACCACTGTCATGCTTGGCCTGTTGCGGGCATTGGCCGAGGATGGGTTGACCGTACAGCCATTCAAAAGCGGCCCCGACTACATCGACCCGGCCTTTCACCGGGCAGCGGCGGGGCGGGCCTCGTTCAACCTCGACAGTTGGGCGATGGGTGATCCGCTGCTGAATGCGATCTCTGCTCAGGCGGACGGGGCGGATATTGTCGTCGCCGAAGGTTCGATGGGCTTGTTTGACGGCGTGGCCAAGTCTGGAGAAACGGGGCATGGGTCAAGTGCCGAGACGGCGCAGCGAATGGGTTGGCCGGTGGTTCTGGTACTGGATGTCGGCGGTCAGGCGCAATCGGCCGCAGCCACTGCCCTTGGTTTCAAGATGTACAATCCCGATCTGCCCTTTGCAGGCGTGATCCTGAACCGCTGCGCCAGCCCCCGGCATGAGCGATTGACGCGACTGGGGATGGAACGCGCAGGTCTGCCGGTTTTAGGCGTGTTGCCGCGACGCGGTGATCTGGCCCTGCCCGAACGGCATCTGGGTTTGATCCAAGCTGTTGAGCATCCCGATCTGGAAAGCGCCATTGTGGGCTATGCAGCATTCCTGCGTGAGCATGTGGATTTGGAGGCGATCAAGCGGGCGGCCTCCTCAGGCCCGGCTGGGCCATCGTCAGCCGCGCTGCCGCGCCCCCCAGCCCAGCGGATTGCATTGGCCCAGGACGCGGCATTTTCCTTTACCTACCCACATTTGCTGGAGGGCTGGCGGGCGGCTGGGGCCGAGGTGCTGCCGTTCTCTCCTTTGGCAGATGAGGCCCCGGCCGCGGATGCCGATCTGGTCTGGTTGCCGGGCGGATACCCCGAGCTGCATGCGGGCAAGTTGGCTGCTGCTGACAGGTTTCTAACCGGATTGCGCCGCCACGCCGAAACCAAACCGGTTCACGGCGAATGCGGCGGGTACATGGCTTTGGGCGAAGGATTGATCGACAAGGACGGCACACGGCACAGGATGGCCGGGCTGCTTGGGCTGGTCACCTCCTATGAGAAGCGCAAGTTCAATCTGGGTTATCGCCGGGCCGAATTGCTAGCGCCGATGCCCGGGCTAGCCACAGGCACCGCCCTGCGCGGGCATGAATTCCACTATTCCTCGATCGTCGACCAACCCGATGCTCCGCTGGCGCGCGTCTTTGATGCCGAAGGCACGGAAGGCCCTCAAACCGGATCGGTGCGCGGCAATGTCACCGGCACGTTCTTTCACTTGATCGCCGAGGCTTCGGCATGAGTGGTTTTGTCTCGTTCATCGGCTCCGGTCCCGGTGATCCGGAACTGCTGACACTCAAGGCCGTAGACCGGCTACAGAAGGCCGATGCTGTGTTGTTTGATGACCTGAGCAGCGGCCCGATCCTGAGCCATGCGCGCGAAGATGCAGATTTGGTTGGGGTCGGAAAGCGCGCTGGTCGCCCATCGCCCAAGCAGAACCATGTCAGCCGCTTGCTGGTCGAATATGCCCAGACAGGGCAGCGTGTTGTGCGACTGAAATCCGGGGATGGCGGGTTGTTTGGTCGGTTGGAAGAAGAACTGGTGGCGTTGCGCGAGGCCGGGATCGATTATGAGATCATACCGGGCATCCCCTCTGCTGTTGCAGCGGCTGCCTCGGCCGGTATTCCCCTGACCCGCCGCCTGACTGCACGCCGGGTGCAGTTTGTTACCGGCCACGATGTAAGCGGGCAGTTGCCCGAGGACCTGAACCTGCCTGCCCTGGCCGATGGGCTGGCCACAACGGTTGTATTCATGGGCAAGCGCACCTTTCCCTTGCTGGTCGACGCGCTGCATGCTCATGGTTTGCCGTTGGAGACGCCTGCGTTGCTTGCGGAATCCGTTTCGACCCCGGATCAGGTCCTTCATCGCTCGACCATCGGCGCACTGGCCGACAAGCTGAAATCCGAGGTCGGAACGGCCCCGGCGCTGATCCTCTATGGCCCGTTGGCGGAGTTCGAGGATGCTTGAATTGACGCTGATCGGTATCGGCACCGGCAACCCCGATCATGTGACCCTGCAGGGTATGCAAGCGATGCGAGAGGCCGATCTGATACTGATCCCACGCAAAGGCGACAACAAGGCCGATCTGGCCGGGGTGCGGGAAGAGATCATCGCAAAGGCTTGTGAAACGCCGCCTCAAATCGCCTATTTCGACATCCCCAAGCGCCGCTCGGATGAGGGATATCTGCAAGGTGTCGACGACTGGCATGACGCCATTGCATTGCGCTGGCAGGCAGCCATAGCAGAGTACCCGGATGCAACCAAAGTGGCGCTGCTGATCTGGGGCGACCCATCGCTCTATGACAGTTCTCTGCGCATCGCAGCCCGATTGCACCCGCAGCCCCGCAAACGAGTCATCCCGGGGATCACCGCTCTACAAGCCCTGACCGCCGCGCATGCGATCCCGATCAATGATATTGGCACACCTTATGTGGTCACAACCGGCCGGTGCTTGCGTGATGAAGGCTGGCCTGCGGATGCTTCAAAAGTTGCCGTGATGTTGGATGGGGAATGCTCATTCCAAAGCCTTGAAATGGCGGATTTTGACATCTGGTGGGGCGCTTATGTCGGGATGAAAGAGGAAATCCTGATCCATGGTCCGCTGATCGACGTTGCCCAACAGATATTGGACACTCGCGCCAAGGCCCGCGCCAATCACGGCTGGATCATGGACATCTATCTGCTGCAAAAAATCCACACGGTAATGTGAGTGCACGCCTCCTCGAAGTCTGGCATCAAGAACGAACCAACTGTCGGAGGTCTTTGATATGAAAGCCCTGTTCGTAGCCCTGTGCCTGTTTGCTTCGTCTGCCCTGGCCGATCAGGCACTGCCCGGCTGGGCAGTGTATAAGACCGATAAGACCTATGAGGCCCTAGTCGCGGACACCAAGACCGCGGTCAAAGCAAACGGGCTGATCGTGGTGACTCAGGCTGGACCAACCAAGGCGGCAGCAGCGCGCGGCATCACCATCCCCGGCAATCGGGTGATCGGCGTGTTCAACAATGACTATGCCGTGCGGGTTCTGGAAACTTCAACCGAGGCGATGATCGAAGCCCCGATCCGGTTCTATGTCACCGAGAATGAAGACGGAACTGCGACCCTGTCCTACAAAACACCCAGCTTTGTCTTCGCCCCATATGCCGACCAAGGTGGCGTGGCCTTGTCCGACATCGCGGTAGAACTGGACGCAAAATTTCAATCCATCGCGGAATCGGCGCTCAAATAGTCACACTGGCGTGATCCGGCTTGCCTCTTGCACGAAGGTCAGACATCTGCTTGGCAAAGAAAATTCCGGAGCTGATTGATGCACGACCTGTCCCCACGCGCGGCTGATTTGCTGGCACAACGCTTGTATGAGGCCGGATGCCGTCATGCTTTTGGCATGCCCGGCGGCGAGGTTCTGACGCTGGTCGACGCATTAGAACAGGCAGGGATCACCTTTCATCTGGCCAAACATGAAAACGCGGCCGGATTCATGGCCGAGGCCGTGCATCACCGCGACGGCGCGCCCGCCATTCTGGTTGCCACCATTGGTCCGGGCGCGATGAACGGGATCAACGTTGTTGCCAACGCGTTTCAGGATCGGGTGCCGATGATTGTCCTGACAGGCTGCGTCGATCCCGATGAGGCGTTGACCTATACGCATCAAGTGATGGATCACAGTCAGGTCTATCGCTCGATCACCAAGGCCACCTTTGTGATGACCTCGGAAGGCGCTGATATCATTGCGGATAAGGCCGTATCCCTGGCCAACCAACCCCGACCCGGCCCGGTACATATCGATGTACCAATCTCGGTTGCCGATACGCGCGTGTCTTCGACCAAGCGTCGGCGTTTGGCCAAGGTCGCAGCCGTGGCCCCGGAAGGCGATTGCCTCGACAAGGCGCGTCGTTGGGTGGCCGAGGCTGAGCGCCCCGTGGCGATCATTGGGCTGGACGTTCTTTACGATGACTCGTGCAGCGTGGTGCAGGCGTTTCTGGAACATTTCAACATCCCCTTTGTGACAACCTACAAGGCCAAGGGTGTCGTCCCCGAAGATCACCCGCTTTGTCTGGGTGGTGCAGGGCTGTCGCCTTTGGCTGATAAGCATTTGATCCCGCTGATCGAACAATCCGATCTGGTTCTGTGCTTGGGCTATGACCCGATCGAGATGCGCCCCGGCTGGCGTGAAATCTGGGATCCGGACCAAAAGCGCGTCATCGATATCTCGGCTGTGGTCAATGATCACTACATGCATCAGGCCGGGCTGAACCTGGTGGCCGATACAGGCGAAACCCTTGAAGCCATGGCCAAAGGCACACCCGCCCGCGCCACCTGGCCCGGTGGTGAACCCGCTCAGGTCAAGGCAGCGCTGGCGCAAGCCTTCCCGCAAGACGACGACTGGGGGCCTGCCGCAGTCATCGCCGAGACACGCGCAACCCTTCCTAAAAACACTCTTGCTACAGCAGACAGTGGGGCGCACCGCATTCTTCTAAGCCAGATGTGGGATTGTCACGAGCCGCGCGGGCTGATCCAGTCTTCGGCGCTTTGCACGATGGGATGTGCGCTGCCCATGGCCATCGGTTTGAAACTGGCCGAACCGGATCGACCAGTCATCAGCTTCTCGGGCGATGCCGGGTTTCTAATGGTGGCCGGAGAGCTGTCGACCGCCGCCGAGCTGGGCGGCAATCCAATCTTTCTGGTCTTTGTCGATGCAAGTCTTGCGCTGATCGAGCTGAAACAGCGCCAGCGCCAGATGGGCAATCGGGGTGTTGATTTCGACCGCCACGACTTTGCAGCCATCGGGCGCGCCTTCGGAGGCTATGGACATACTGTTCGCAACCGCGCAGAACTGCGGTCGGCGTTGCAAGAGGCGGTCAAGGCCGACCGCTTCACTGTGATCGCCGCCGAGATCGAGCGTGGAGGATATGATGGCCGCATCTGACGGGCCGCTGAAAGGCGTCAAAGTACTGGACCTGTCTCGCATTCTGGCCGGACCGACCTGCACACAATTGCTGGGCGATCTGGGCGCAAGCGTCATCAAGGTTGAAAACCCGGCCTCGGGCGGGGATGACACGCGGCAATGGGGCCCGCCATATGTGACGGATGCCGAAGGCAACCGCTCGGACCTGAGCGCCTATTACATGTCGGCCAATCGAAACAAGAAATCCGTCGCCGTCGACATTGCAACGCCCGAGGGGCAGGCCGAAATCAAGCGTCTGGCCTCGCATGCTGATATCCTGATCGAGAATTTCAAACCCGGCGGATTGGCGAAATACGGGCTGGATTACAACAGCTTATCGCAGGATCTTCCCGGCCTCGTCTATTGTTCGATTTCCGGCTACGGCCAAACCGGACCCAATTCCAGCAAGCCCGGATATGACCTGATGGCACAAGGCTATGGTGGGATCATGTCACTGACCGGCGACCCCGACGGCGCGCCTATGAAAGTAGGCGTAGGCATCTCTGATGTCATGTGCGGAATGTACGCCGCTGTCGGCATTCTGGCCGCCCTGCGCCACCGCGATCTGACCGGTGAAGGGCAGCAGGTCGATCTGGCGCTGGTGGATTCGCAGGTGGCCTGGCTGATCAACGAAGGCGTCAACTATCTGACCTCGGGCGATGTTCCTCAGCGACGTGGCAATGGACATCCCAATATCGTGCCATATGAGGTCTATCAGACCGCCGATGGCCACGTGATTTTGGCTGTTGGCAATGACAGCCAGTTCCGCCGTTTTTGCGATTTCATCGGCCATCCCGACCTGGCCGATGACCCGCGTTTCGCCACCAACCCGGTCAGGCTGGAGCATCGCGAAGCACTGAATGCTATCCTGCGGCCTGCGCTCCAGTCACACAGTACGCAAACCGTGATCACCGAACTCGAACTTCGAAAAGTCCCTGTTGGTCCGGTACAGACATTGGATCAGGTGTTCGACACCGATCAGGTGGATGCGCGCGAGATGCAGATCACCATGCAAGCCGAACCGGGTGAGGTGAATCTGATCGGGAATCCGCTGAAACTGTCCCGCACGCCTGTAACATACCGGCACGCCCCGCCGCTGTTCGGTGCAGACACTGATGACATTTTAGGCGCTGAAAACCCCTTTGAAGACTGAAACACTTGCCCATTTCGGCGGCAAGTTGCTGAAACATGCCCTTGAATCGGCGGTTTTTTTCAATTTTCGCACACACGGGTTTTCACCAATTCGAGAGCAGGGTCGATACTGTTACGACGCGCCCGCACACTCTGATAAATCAAACAGTGTCGAATATCTCAGTCGGATTGGACCCAAGTATGAAACAAGACGTTTTTGGACAGATAAACACTTTGACCCACTCGGCCAGCGCCGAAGCGTGGGACGGTGTTCTGCTTGGGTTCATGGCGCATGCAGCAATCACCCCTCAGCATTTGGGTAAGGTGCTTGAGCTGGAACCGGATTTTGCCCTTGGCCATGCGATCAAGGGCCTGTTCATGGTTCTGCTGGGGCGGCGCGAAATGCTGCCCGTTGCGACCGAAGCGCTGACTGCGGCCACCACTGCGATGGAACGCCAACCCGTATCAGCCCGCGAACGGCTGTATGTTGAGGCCCTGTCGCTTTATCTGTCCGACCTACCCACGCAGGCGATCCAGAAGTTCGAAGAGATTCTGCGCGCCCATCCAACTGATACGCTGGCGATGAAACTCAGCCATGCGACCCGGTTTGTTCTGGGGGATGCCGAGGGGATGCGGCGGTCGATCGAACGCATCTTGCCCGCCTATGAGCCCGATCATGCCGGGCGCGGCTACCTGCTGGGTTGCCACTCCTTTGCGCTGGAAGAAACCGGCGCCTACCAGAAGGCCGAGATTGCCGGGCGCCAGGCGCTTTGGATGGTGTCGGACGATGCCTGGGGCCTGCATGCGGTGGCCCATGTGCATGAGATGACGGGCAATGCCCAGTTGGGCCTAGATTGGCTGGCCGGGCGCGAAGACGCCTGGGCGCACTGCAACAATTTCCGCTATCACGTCTGGTGGCACAAGGCATTGATGCATCTGGATCTGGGTCAGGTCGATCAGGTGATGGCGCTTTATGACCAACATATCCGTAAGGACAAGACGGATGATTACCGCGACATCTCGAACGCCACATCGCTGCTGTCTCGGTTGGAGCTCGAGGGCGTCGATGTCGGCAACCGCTGGGAAGAACTGGCCGATCTCAGCGCCGCCCGAACCGAAGATGGCTGTCTGATCTTTGCCGACCTGCACTATCTGCTGGCTCTGACCGGTGACAATCGCGGAGATGCGACCGGCAAAATGCTGCAGCGTATCCAGAAAGATGCGCAGCGCAATCAGGGCGACACCCCGATCCGCATGTCTGATCCGGGCATCGCAGCCGCCAAGGGGCTTGAGGCGTTTGGCGACGGGCTCTACGGCGCGGCCTTTGACTTCCTGTCAACCGCTCGGGCCGGTATGCAACTGGCCGGTGGCAGCCACGCCCAGCGTGATGTATTCGAGCGCATCACAATTGATTCCGGCCTGCGTGCTGGTCGTCTGGATGCGGTCGAGCGCATTCTGGATGATCGCCGCGCGAAACGCGCCGGGGGTGAGGACAATTACGCACTAGCGCGCCGTGCATTGATCGAAGCGGCCCGCGACAGCGGAGACGCACAAAGCGTCCCGGCTGAATAACCAAAAGACCAAGAAGGACAGAAAACGTATGGCGACTATTTCGCCCGCTTCTGATTTTGCGCCTGCGGCGGCCCATTCGGCTGCCCCGGCCACGATACGCGATCCGCGACTGGATTTTTACCGCGGAATTGCGATGTTCATTATTCTGGTGGCCCATATCCCGGGCAATCCTTGGACAAGTTGGATTCCGGCCCGGTTCGGGTTTTCTGATGCGACCGAGATTTTTGTGTTCTGTTCCGGCATGGCTTCGGCCATCGCCTTTGGCGGTGCGTTTCTGCGCAAGGGTTGGAGGATGGGTACGGCTCGCGTGGCGTTCCGCATCTGGCAAGTCTATTGGGCCCATATCTGTCTGTTCTTCTTTGTCGCCATGACCATGGCCGCACTGGACCAGACCGGTGCGTTTGAAAAGACTTACATCTCATCCCTGAACCTTCAGCACTTCTATAAGGACCCGGCCTCTCAGATGGTGGGGATTTTCACGCTGACCTATGTGCCGAACTACTTTGACATCCTGCCGATGTATCTGGTGGTTCTGGCAATGATGCCGCTTTACATGGCGCTGTATCGGGTCAACTTCTGGCTGATGGTCGCCGTTTCCGTGGCGATCTGGTTTATCGCGCAAACCGGCGCACTGGCGCTTCCAGCCGAGCCGTGGTCGGATCGTCAATGGTTCTTCAACCCGTTTGGCTGGCAATTGCTGTTCTTCACCGGCTTTGCCTTCATGCGTGGCTGGATCCCGGCCCCTACGGTCTCAAAAACGCTGATCTGGGCAGCGATTGCCTTTCTGGTTCTGTCCGCGCCGATTGGGTCCTGGAAGGTATTTCTGTGGGTACAATCCGCGGCCCCGGGCCTGGCCGAGCAAATCCGCGACATCTGGCCCCTGACCAAGGAACTGCGCGGCAAGACCGAGTTCGGCCTGTTCCGCTATATCCACTTCCTGTCACTGGCCTATCTGGGTTGGGTCGTCGCCGGTGAACATGGACACCGCCTGATCGCTTCGGGGCACAGCCTTGGTGCGCGCATCTGGCAGGTGGTGTTGAAACTGATCACCAAAGTGGGTCAGCAGTCACTCGCCGTCTTCGTCTTTTCGATGGCTGCAGCGCGCCTGATCGGCGTTGCTTTGGATCAGGCTGGGCGGGATTTTGCCACCGTCTTCGCCGCCAACACGATTGGCTTTGCCATGATCATCGCGGTGGCCTATCTGGCGGCTTGGTTCAAATCACAGCCTTGGAAATCAAAGAGATGACCCTGACGCGCCGCGCATTTCTGGCTTCTACTTCAGCGCTATTGCTGGCGCCGGCCACCTTTGCCTCTGGCGGTGCAGTGCCGTTTGACCGCAACCATGTGATCGAGTTGGCCCGCGAACTGGCCAGCCGCCCCTTTGCCGAGCGTGAGATGGTACCGCAGGAATGGCAGGACCTGACCTATCAACAATACCGCTCGATCAGGTTCCGGCTGGACCGCGCGCTCTGGTACGAGACCGAGACACCTTTCAACGTCGATTTCTTCACGCCCGGCCTGTATTTCCCGCGCACGATTCAGGTCTCGACCGTCGAGAACGGGATGGCCAAGCCGGTCGCTTTCGATCTTGAGATGTTCGACAAGGCCGAAGAGGTCCCGACCCTTCCCATCGACGAAACCCTGGGTTTCTCTGGCCTGCGTCTGCGCACCGAAATGCACCGCCCAGGTGAAACCGATGAGTTCTGCGTCTGGCAAGGGGCCAGCTATTTCCGCGCCATCGGTCTGCACGAGGTTTACGGCCTGTCCGCACGCGGTCTGGCGCTGAAAACCGGCGACCCGGATGGCGAGGAATTCCCCGAATTCATTCGCTTCTGGCTGGAACGCCCGGAACCGGGCCAACGCAACATGGTGGTTCACGCCCTGATGGACAGCCCCAGTGTGACCGGGGCTTACCGGTTCAACGTGACCGCAGGGGCCGATTGCATCATGGATGTCGAGGCCACCTTGTTCCCACGTACCGAACTGGATCATGTCGGCATTGCGCCCGGAACCTCGATGTTCCTGTTCGATCAAACCAACCACAGCCGCTTTGATGATTTCCGCCCCGCCGTCCATGACAGCGACGGGCTGCTGATCCGCAACGGCGCGGGAGAGGTGATCTGGCGGCCTTTGGCCAACCCGACCCGCCTGCAAATTTCGTCCTTCGTGGATACCAACCCCCAAGGGTTCGGTCTGATGCAGCGCAAGCGCGCATTTTCAGACTATGCAGATCTTGAGGCGAACTATCACAAGCGCCCCAGTCTATGGGTCGAGCCCGGCTCTGATTGGGGCAAAGGCACGGTAACACTGGTTGAGATTCCCGCCGATCAGGAGATCTACGACAACATCGTTGCCTATTGGCGTCCGGCAGAACCCTATGCTGCTGGTAGCCAAGTTGATCTGACCTATCGTCTGATTTGGGGTGAAGAACCGCAGCGCACCCCAATGCCGAGTGTGATCAACACCGCGATGGGTGAAAACACCTTTGGCGAAGGCCGTCTGGCCGTGATCGATTTCGAACCCAGTGAGCTGTTTGATGATCTGGACGCGGTTACCATCTTTGCCAACTCGCCTCATGCGGAAACCTCGGACGGTGTGTTGCAACGCAACCCCGATACTGGCGGTGTGCGTCTGGCGTTTTCCTTCCAACCCGGTGAACGTGACCACGTCGAACTGCGTGCACAACTGCGGGTCAACAAACGCCCGGCCTCCGAAGTGTGGCTGTATCGTTGGACCGCATGAACAGCGATTTGCATATCATGCCACCCGAGGCGCCGCTGGCCATGCCCGCGCAGGATTTCAGCGCCGGGTTCCGCGATGCCGAGGTGCCATTAAGCAAACATCGCTCAGCCGGGTTCTGGCGCGCGCTGGCTTTCTCACCGGCCATGGCGGCCACACTTGGCCTGCTATGGGTGATGACCGACTGGTTCGGGGCCGAAGGTATCAACCTGGTCGAAGGCATTCTGCTGGCGCTGATCTCATTCAACTTCTTCTGGATCTCGTTCACGGTCTGCACCGTCCTGCTGGGCATGATCTCGCTTTCGCGGCAAGAACGCCCGGTCGCTCAGGTTCGCGCGCAGCCGCTGCGTGTCGCCTTGTTAATGCCGATCTACAACGAAGTGCCATGGTTTGTACTGGGCAATGCTCGCACCATGCTAGAACAGCTGCGCGCACGCGGCGGACGGCACGAATACGCCATGTTCATCCTGTCGGATACACGCGACCCCGAAATCGCCGCACAGGAACAAGCCAGTATCGAGGCGCTGCGCACCACGCTGGCCCCCGATCTGAAACTCTACTATCGCCGCCGCGGACAGAACACGGACCGCAAAGTGGGCAACATCGCCGATTGGGTCAGCCGCTGGGGTGGCGATTGGGATGCGATGTTGGTGCTGGATGCGGACAGTCTGATGACCGGACGCGCCATCGCCCGCCTGACGGATTCTCTGGCCCGTGACCCCAGTGCGGGGCTGATCCAAAGCTATCCGCAACTGATCGGCGCGCAGTCGGTCTTTGCGCGGATGCAGCAATTCGCCAATGGCGTCTATGGTATTGCCTTTGCCGAAGGTCTGGCCCGTTGGTGCGGACAAGAAGGCAATTACTGGGGTCATAACGCCATCATCCGCACCAAAGCTTTTGCTACTTGTGCGGGCTTGCCCAAGCTGCGTTCGTTCAACGGGCAAGACACGCTGATCATGAGCCACGACTTCGTCGAAGCTGGTCTGCTGCGGCGTGCTGGGTGGGGAGTGCGCTTCCTGCCGCGCATCCGTGGATCATACGAAGAAACACCACCCACCCTCATCGACCACGCCATGCGGGATCGCCGCTGGTGCCAGGGGAACCTGCAACATCTGAAACTGCTTGGCTCGCGCGGGTTCCGCTCGGTCTCGCGGTTTCACATGTTCCATGGTGCGGTCGGCTATCTCATGTCACCGCTATGGTTTGCGCTGCTGCTGATGTGGGCGCTGATCGGTCAAGGCGAAGAAGCGTCGGTTCTGCACTATTTCAGCCCCGACAACCCTTTGTTCCCGCAATGGCCCGAGATGAGCGAAACCCGCCACGTGCTGATCATTCTGGTGATGTATGCCATGCTGCTGGCCCCCAAAGTCTTGGGCGTGGCCGCCCTGCCGCTGAGCGGTGTCCGCTATTCAGATTTCGGTGGCTGGCGGCGGTTCTTTACCTCGTTCCTGTTCGAGGTCATCCTATCGATCCTCTACGCGCCGATCCTGATGGTGCAGCAGATGATTGCCGTGTTCCGCACCGCCTTGGGCCTGCAAAAAGGTTGGTCCCCGCAGGCGCGTAACGGAGGCAGCTATAGTCTGCGCACATTGATCTTCTGCCATGCATTGGAAACCGTTAGCGGCGTCGCGCTCAGTGTAGGGATTATGGCCGGACTGGTTTCGGTTTGGCTGGCCCCGATTGCGATCAGCTTGGCATTTGCGATTCCGCTCTCAGCACTTAGCGGTGTCTCTGCAGGGGCTGCACGCCAGATGGTCGGAATGCGCGAGGACTTTGCCGAGCCGGATATCACCCGCTCAGCACGTCGTCATCGCGATGAGCTGAAACGTCTGATCGAAGGTAAAAGCAGCATGACACCGGCAGAGTAATCAACCGCCGGGCAGACCTTCGTACCAATCCACCATCATGTCCGCCCAACCATTGGGAACGGTATGGCCGCCCGGGAACAGAGCAAATTCGAGCGCGCTGCCATCAGCGCAGCCGCTCCAATACCGGCGCATGAACGGACCGGTCGTGGTGAACCCGCTGGGCTTGGTGTCAACGCATCCGTTGGCAATACGCCAGATTTCAAGCCCGGCAAAGATATCACCCTGATGAAAACGACCACCCCCAAGCAGCCGTCCTTCGAGCGGCACAACATTGTCTATCCAGCCATGGGTATGGAACAGGCGCACCGGCCCATTGCAGGCTTCTGGATGTGGTCGCCAGAACCCGCCGGAAACCGGCACATAGGCCGAGAAGGTCTCGGGCGCGTCGCAGGCCAGGTAGTTCACCATGAACCCTCCGGCCGAGAACCCGCCCAGAACGGCGCGATCGCTATCGATGCCGAACCGCTCTGCCGCATCGCTTACAACTTCGCTTAGAAAGACAGTCTCATCCCGTTCGCCGAAGCCCGGGTAAAAGTTCCAACTTTTGGTGCCGCCGCGATCCGGTCGCTCCAGCCCCTCGGGGGCCATGACGGCGTATCCACGGGCCAATAAGGGCTCGACCATGCTGCGGTTGTTCATGGTGCCGGAGCCGCTGCCGCCATAGCCATGCAAGAACACCAGCAAAGGCGGGTTTTCGGCACTGGGCAGTTCGATGTGATATTCGCCCAAGGCGGTCTTGCACGTGCCTTCATCCGGGCCACAATCAGCATATGCGGACTGGGCCGCAACGACCAAACAGGCAGACAACCAGTACTTCATCTTGCTCAGGTCTCCTCAGAATACGTCTCGACCGGTAATCCGGACCGAACCCAACCCGGCCCTGCCGCTGATCCCAGCATACCTTCCGGCACGTCGATTATATTGGTAAATCCCGCCTCGGTCAGTTGATTGCTCAGCCGCGCTGACCGCACGCCGCGCGCACAGATCAGGGCAATCGGTCCGGCTTGATCCCCGCCGGTCAATTGCAGCAAAGCTGGCACGAAATCATCCCGGCGCATATCCAGCGGCTGCGCGCCCTGCGCGATGCCTGTCGCCTTCCATTCGCGCGGGGTGCGAATATCAACCAGCAGGATGTCACCTGAGACCGCACTTTGATGCGCCCGCGCGACATCAAGCTGACCGCCCGAATAATTCTGTGGGATCAAACGGTATTCGCGGATTGCAAAGCCAACGACCAGGGCCGCGCCGCCCCCCAGCAAAACCCACCTTCGGGCGCGGTTTGTATTCTCAGCCATGCGGCACCCTTTTGCGTTGACCGCCTTGTTGTAACACATCAAAGACGAAGACGCTTTGGTCAAGAATGGCCACCACGATCAAGTTCGCGTCATTATCACGCAGCAGGGTTCCGCCCGAAATACGTCCTTTAGTCCTTTTCGAAACCTTGCAATTTCCCGGCAGCCAATAAATTATCCTTCAGAATTCAGTCATATCGACCGCCCACACCGGAGTATCGCACTTGTCCCTATTCCTTATCGCGGCTCTTCCCTTTCTCGGAGCTGTTTTTCCAGCCCTTTTGATCCGGGCAGGACGAAACGCAGCCGCCTCTGCCGCTGGGTTGACCACCTTCCTTGCCCTAATGGGATTGCTGATCCACATCCCGGCCGTAATGCGTGGCGAGGTCGTGACGGCGCGATTTGATTGGATTCCAAACCTCGGTCTGAACGCGAATTTCATGCTGGATGGGCTGGGCTTTCTGTTTGCCCTGCTGATTTTGGGTATCGGCCTACTGATCATCCTCTATGCGCGGTTCTACCTGTCGCGCGAAGATCCGATGGGACAATTTTACACCTATCTCTTGCTGTTCCAGGGCGCGATGGTTGGCATTGTACTATCCGATAACATCCTGCTTTTGCTGATTTTCTGGGAGCTCACCTCACTCAGTTCCTTCCTGCTGATCGGCTATTGGAAACACCTGCCTGAAGGTCGACAGGGTGCGCGGATGGCACTTGCAGTCACAGGCGGCGGCGGGCTGGCGATGATCGCCGGGATGCTGATCCTGGGCAATATCGTGGGGTCCTACGACCTCAGCGTCATTCTGCAGAACAAAGAGCTGATACAGGCCTCACCCTACTACCTGCCCGCGCTGATCCTGATCTTGCTGGGCTGCTTCACCAAATCGGCGCAGTTCCCGTTCCATTTCTGGCTGCCGCACGCGATGGCGGCACCGACGCCGGTATCGGCCTACCTGCACTCGGCCACGATGGTGAAGGCAGGTCTATTTTTGATGGCGCGGATGTGGCCGGTTCTGTCAGGCACCGATGCGTGGTTCTATATCGTGGCCACGACAGGTCTGGTGACCATGCTGATCGGCGCGGTGATTGCGCTGTTCAAGGACGACCTGAAGGCTCTGCTTGCGTTTTCGACCGTCTCACATCTGGGACTTATCACCATGCTGCTTGGGTTTGGCACCAAGTTCGCCGCAGTGGCAGCCGTCTTCCACATCATCAACCACGCGACCTTCAAAGCAGCCCTGTTCATGACCGCCGGGATCATCGATCATGAAACCGGTACGCGGGATATCAAACGGCTCGGTGGGCTGCGTCACCTTATGCCAGTCACCTTCACAATCGGCACGATTGCAGCACTTTCGATGGCCGGTCTGCCACCGCTGAACGGCTTCCTATCGAAAGAAATGATGTTGGAAGAAACCGTGCATACCACCTGGTTGCACTTGCATTATCTTGTGCCGGGTCTGGCCCTGGTGGCGGCGCTGTTTTCGGCGGCCTATTCGTTCCGATTTGTCGGTCACGTGTTTCTTGGCCGTGAGCGCAGCGACTACCCTGCCCACCCCCATGACCCTCCGGTTGGGTTGTGGATCGCGCCGGCCTTCCTTGTGGTGCTGGTGATCCTGATCGGCCTGAACTCAGCAACAATCGTCGGTCCCTTGGTTGCCGTAGTTTCAAGCGCTGTTATCGGCGGCGAGAAACTGCCCTATTACTCACTCAAACTCTGGCATGGATTCACACCTGCCCTATTCATGTCCGTCGTCGCGACGCTGGGGGGCCTGTTCCTGCTGGGGCTGCACAAGCATTGCGAACGGTTCTGGAACGCTCTGCCCCGCCCCGAGGCCAAGTTGATCTTCGAGGCGCTGATCAACCGCTTCACACAGCTAAGCCGCTGGATCACGGATGAGCTCCATAACGGTGTGCTCAGTCGCTATGCTATCATCTTTGTCGCTTTCACAGTTGGGCTAGGCTACTACGCCTACACGACCGGCACGATCGGCGTTGAGACCCGCATTCCGTTGCCTGCGCAATTCATCCCGATCATCGGCTGGATTTGCCTGGTCGGCTCAACCCTGGGGATCATGTGGTTCCATCGCAACCGCTTGCTATCACTGGTTCTGATCGGCGTTGTTGGCCTGATCGTTTCGGTTGCCTTCAACTATCTGTCGGCCCCGGATCTGGCGCTGACCCAAATCTCGGTCGAAGTGGTGACGATGATCCTGCTGTTGTTGTCACTGAACTTTTTGCCCACCGAGACACCGTGGGACAGCAGTGCGGCGCGGCGTTGGCGGGATGCTGCAATTTCCGTTGTCGCCGGCCTGGGGACAGGAGCCCTGATCTATGCAATCATGCTGCGCGACTTTGCCTTTCCTACGATTTCCGAGTTCCATCTGGCGAATTCGTACAAAGGCGGCGGCGGTACCAATGTGGTAAACGTCATTCTGGTCGACTTCCGGGGTTTTGATACTTTTGGTGAGATCATCGTGCTGGGCATCGCGGCGCTGATCATATTTGCCCTGACCGAGGCTGTACTGGGCACAAATGTGCGTGGTTACCTGCTGAACCGCAAACCGCATTGGCCGCAATCGGGGGACTCGCATCCGCTGATGATGGTTGTCGCAACCCGTGTGATGATGCCGATTGCCTTGATGGTGGGCGCTTACATTTTCTTCCGCGGTCATAACCAGCCCGGGGGTGGTTTCATCGCCGGCCTGATCGTGGCGATTGCGTTCCTCATGCAATACATGGCCAGCGGCTACACCTGGGCCATCGAACGACAAAGGTTCTATTATCACGGCACCATCGGTTGGGGTGTATTGATCGCTGCGGCCACCGGTTTGGGCGCGTGGTTCAATGAACGTCCCTTCCTGACCAGCGATTTCGGCTATATCAACTGGCCGCCACTGGAAGAGTTCGAATGGGCCACCGCCATGTTGTTCGACACGGGCGTGTTCCTGGCAGTTCTTGGCGCCGTGATGCTGGCGCTCGATAGCCTGTCGCGCTTTGCATGGCGGCCGGGCATGGCGCAGGAATTCCCGATGGATATCAACCCGCTACGGGATGATCCACCAGAACAAGACGAAGAGAAGGAGCAGGCCTGATGGAAGCGCTGGTTGCCTCTGCCGTAGGCATTCTGACCGCCGCCGGGATTTTCCTGATCCTACGCCGACGGACATTCCCGGTCATTCTTGGCCTGTCCCTGATCACTTATGCGGTGAACGTGTTCCTGTTTGCCACCGGGCGTCTGGCGTTGAACGCGCCTGCCGTTCTGAACAAATACAAGGATGTCCCCTATACCGACCCACTGCCGCAGGCGCTGGTGCTGACGGCCATCGTGATTTCGTTCGGGATGACCGCTGTGATCGTGATGATCGCACTGTCGGCCTACCTATCGTCAAAAGATGACCATATCGATATGAGCCCGCATGACAGCGTGGACGCGCCAGGAGAAGACGCATGAACCACTGGATCGTTGCGCCGATCGTCCTTCCTGCGATCCTGGCTCCGTTTATCATCATGGTCCTGCGATATCATCTGGATCTGCAGCGTATTTTCTCGGTCGCGGGTGTTGTCGCCTTGCTGGGTATCGCACTGACCATCACCGCGCAGGCGTCAGGCGGGGATATTCAAGTCTATGAGTTAGGCGATTGGCCGGCCCCTTTTGGCATTGTCATGGTGTTGGACAGGCTATCGGCCATGATGGTACTGCTGACCGCATTGCTGGCCCTGCCCATAGTGCTCTATGCCATCGCCTCGGGCTGGGATGATCGAGGGAAACATTTCCACGCACTGTTCCATTTCCAGCTTATGGGCGTGTGCGGGGCCTTCCTGACCGGCGACGCCTTTAACCTGTTTGTGTTCTTCGAGGTCCTTCTTATTGCCTCCTACGGTCTGATGACCCACGGGGGCGGCTCTGTTCGCCTGAAAGCCGGCGTGCAGTATGTCGCATACAACCTTCTGGGCTCGACCCTGTTCCTGTTTGCCTTGGGCACGCTTTATGGTGTGACAGGCACGCTGAACATGGCCGACATTGCCCTTCGTGTAGCTGAGATGCCAGCTGAAGATACCGCCCTGTTGCGGGTGGGCGCGGTGCTGTTGCTGCTGGTTTTCTGTATCAAGGCCGCCGTTCTACCGCTGCATTTCTGGCTGCCAGCTAGCTATGCCAATGCGCCACTGCCCGTGGCCGCCCTGTTTGCGATCATGACCAAAGTCGGTGCTTATTCGATCATTCGGATGTACACACTCGCCTTTGGACCCGAGGTCGAAGCAACCCAGGGGCTGGCGGGCGACTGGTTGCAACCGGCGGCTCTGGTCACCCTTGCCGTCGGAGCCATAGGTATTCTGGGCTCACAACACATTGCACGGATGGTTGCGTTCTGTGCGATCGCCTCAATGGGAACGCTGTTGATTGCAATCTCGCTGTTTACGCCGCAAGCCAGCGCAGCCGCGCTGTACTATGTGTTCCATTCGACTTTGGCGACGGCACTCATGTTCTTGATCGCCGATCTGGTTATGGAACGGCGTGGCGGGGCCATCACCCCGATGACACCCATGGCGCAGACCGGGCTGATCTCGGGACTGTTTTTCGTGGGGGCCATCGCCATGGCCGGTATGCCGCCCCTCTCGGGTTTTATCGGCAAGCTGCTGGTTCTGGATGCCGCACGCGATGCGTCGGATTCAACATCGGTATGGGCGGTTGTTCTGATCGGGTCTTTCGTGACAATCGTCGGACTGGCGCGGGCCGGGTCTTTGATCTTCTGGAAAAGCCACGATGCCGAACACGTCGGCTCTGAGGAAGCGCCGGAGGAGGAGGCCACCCCCCTGCCCGCACCTGAACCGCAACCGGGTCTGGCCTTTGCGTCAGTCTTTGGTCTGGTGGCCGGGCTGATCCTGCTGACCATCTTTGCCGGACCCGCACTGGACTATACAAGCCAAACCGCTGAACAATTGTTCACGCCCGAGCACTACATCTCGGCTGTGTTGGGAGTGGAAGAATGATCAAGCTGCTGCGTCGCGTATTCCCGCATCCGCATCTGACTTTTTTGCTGACAGTTGTGTGGGTCCTGCTGGCCAATAACGGGTCTTTGAACTCGCTGGTCTTCGGCCTCATCCTGGGGATCATCATCCCCTTTATCACGCAACCCTACTGGCCGGATCGTCCAAAACTGCATAACTGGCCAATGGTAGTGGAGTATATTCTGGTGGTCCTGTGGGACATAGTGATGGCCAACATTACCGTCGCCCGGATTATCCTGTTCAAGCGAGATGCGGATCGCCAACCGAACTGGATCTGCGTCCCGCTAGAATTGCGCACACCCGAAGCGATCACAGTACTGGCGGGCACCATCACTATGACCCCTGGCACGGTCAGTTGCGATCTGTCGGCACAAGGCCATAACCTGCTGGTTCACTGTCTGGACGCCCCTGAGCCCGAGGCTGTTCGGGACCAGATCAAACAACGCTATGAACGCCGCCTGAAGGAGATTTTCGAATGATCGAATACGCCATCTACTTCGCCTTCACCTGTTTCGGAGCGGCAATCCTGATGTGCCTGTGGCGGATCATCACCGCAGATGGGGTCGGCACCCGCGTTCTGGCACTGGACACGATGGTCATTAACACCATCGCGCTGATGATCCTCTACGGGCTTGATCAGGGCACCGAAATCTTCTTCGAGGCCGCCATGATCATCGCCATGTTAGGCTTTGTCTCAACCGTGGCCTACGCGCGCTTCATGCTGCGCGGCAATATTATCGAGTGAGGGCGGGATGACGTTTTTCTTCGAACTTCTGATCACCGTCTTTCTGATCGTATCGGGCATCTTTGGCTTTGTCGGATCCTTCGGAATGGTCAAGCTCAAAGACCCGATGTCGCGTCTGCATGCCCCCACCAAAGCGACAACCTTGGGGGTTGGCGGCGTGCTTCTGGCTTCGATCTGCCATTCGGTTCTGCTGGAAAGCAAGCTGTCGCTGCACGAGCTGCTGATCACGCTATTTTTGTTCCTCACGGCCCCGATCACGGCCCTGTTCATTGCAAAATGGCATGTTCACCGCCATGAAAAGCCCAGCGATCTGCCAGATGCGGGCGAGGATGAGCTTTGGGCCACCCACGCAGTCGAGCAGGTCGAAGACGTCCCGGACCACAGCACGAACTGAGCCCTATGCAAAATCCTCCGCTGCCCCTGACCCGCGATCTGGTTCTCATTGGCGGAGGGCACACGCATGCGCTGCTGCTGCGCAAATGGGGGATGAATCCACTGCCCGGTGCGCGGGTGACGGTGATCAACCCCGGCCCGACCGCGCCTTATTCCGGAATGTTGCCGGGCTATGTTGCAGGGCATTACGCGCGGTCTGAACTGGACATTGATCTGGTGAAGCTGGCGCGTTTTGCGGATGCGCGGATTGTTCTGGGGTCGGTCGACGCTATCGACACCGATCAGCAACTGATCCATATCCCCGGTCGAATGCCGGTTGCGTTCGATGTCGCCTCGGTCAATGTCGGGATCACATCAGATATGCCCGGCATGCCAGGGTTTACGGAATACGCAGTACCTGCCAAACCCCTGGGCCCCTTCGCCAGCCGCTGGGCCGCGTATCTGGGCAAGCCCGGCCCCGCCGCCGTGGTTGTGATCGGCGGCGGTGTTGCCGGGGTTGAACTGGCAATGGCAATGGCCCACGCGCTGCAAGCCCGACAACGTCCCGCGCGGGTGACGCTGATCGACAATTCGGCGGCCCTGTCTGCGACCGAACCCAAAGCCGCAGCTACAATCCGCCGGGCGATGGATGATCTTGGTGTCAACGTTCTGGAGCAATCCGCCATCGCACATATCGCGCCAGACCATATCGAATTGGAAGATGGACGGCAGATCGAGGCCGACTTTGTCACCGGGGCCGCTGGCGCCCGGCCTTATGACTGGATCGCCCGCACAGGTCTGGACCTTTACGAGGGCTTTATCCGTGTGAACGGGCATCTTCAGTCTAGTGATCCCGCCATCTTCGCCGCCGGTGATTGCGCCCACCTGAGCGACAACCCGCGCCCCAAGGCGGGTGTGTTCGCGGTGCGTGAGGCTCCGGTTCTGTTCCACAACCTACGTGCTGCGCTGGGGGCTGGGAGGATGCGGCGCTATGTGCCGCAGAAGGACTATCTGAAACTGATCTCTCTGGGCCAAAAATCCGCTTTGGGAGAACGTCTGGGCCGGTCCTTCAGCGGCCCCATGATGTGGCGGTGGAAAAATCGCATCGACCAGAGTTTCATGGACAAGTTCCGCGATCTGCCCCACATGCCCCCCCCTGCATTGCCGCGCGACCGCGCTGACGGGATGTCTGAGGCATTGGGAGACAAGCCCATGTGCGGCGGCTGTGGGGCCAAAGTGGGTCGAGGGGCCTTGCAACGCGTATTACACGCTCTGCCGAAACCCGTCCGCTCGGATGTGACATCCTTACCCGGTGACGATGCCGCCCTGCTAACAACGGGCAAGGCGCAACAAGTGATGACAACGGATCATCTGCGCAGCCTGACCTCTGATCCCGTTCTGATGACGCGCATCACGGCTGTCCATGCGCTTGGTGATATCTGGGCGATGGGGGCCCAACCCCAAGCCGCAACCGCCACCATCATTTTGCCGCGCATGTCTGCCATATTGCAGGAACGCACCCTGTCCGAGATCATGACCGCTGCCAATGAGATCATACAGGACGCCGGGGCCGAGATCGTGGGCGGCCATAGCTCGATGGGGGACGAAATGACCCTGGGCTTCACCATCACCGGTTTGTGCCCTGAACCGCCGATCACATTGGCTGGGGGGCGGCCAGGCGATGTTCTGATCCTGACCAAACCCATCGGAAGCGGCGTTTTAATGGCCGCAGAAATGGCAGGAGAGGCAAATGGAGCCGATGTCGCAGAAGCTTACAAGCTGATGACCCAGCCACAAGGCCGGGCGGCGAAGATATTGTCGCGGGCCCGGGCGATGACGGATGTCACAGGGTTCGGGCTTGCCGGGCATCTGCAAGGCATATGCGACGCCTCAGCCTGTGGCGCCGTACTGTATTTGGACGCGGTTCCGGTGATGCCTGGAGCGATTGACCTGAGCAACGGCGGTGTTCATTCGACACTGTTTTCTGACAACCGATCCATCGCACCCGGGCTTCCCTCGGATGGCAAGGCGGCCCTGCTATTTGACCCTCAAACTGCAGGCGGCTTGCTGGCCGCAGTCGCACGAGACGACGCAGACGCCATGTTAGACGCGCTGCAGACGGCGGGCTATCCGGCGGTCAGGATCGGTCACCTGACCGACACGCCCGGGCTGCGCCTTCAAAGCTGATCCAGCGCGGTTTCTATCTCTGCTGCCGCGTGCCTCAGGCCGCTGCCGTCCAGCTTTTGCACCTCGACCCGCGCAACGGGGTCTACGGGATGAGCACGGCGCGACTTGGCATAGGCCGGGTCATAGTGCTGTTCGATCAATGCACGGGTCAACGCGCGCTTGTCGCCCGCATCGATCAATGCCAGCCATGCATCCACCACCTCATGCCCACGGTGAACCCGCAACGGGGATAGGCGATCGCGCAAACGCGCACTATCGGACAGGATATCATCATAAGCCTGCATCAAATACGCGGCCCGTGCCGCAACCGGCGCAACGATCTGAATGCGCGGAGCGGCACACATCGCCGTCCACAAGCTGGGTGGCAGGATTCGCTCGCCAATCTTCGAGGATTCCGCCTCAACCACAACCGGGCGTGCCGGATCAAGCGCGCAGAAAGCAGCGGAAAGCGCTGACTCGAACGCTTTCTGGCTGGGCTGTCCACCAGGCATCTCACCCAACAACGAGCCCCGGTGATTGGCCAACCGCTCCAGGTCGACGACCTGAACACCACGCCGCTGCAAATGATGCAGCAACTCGGTTTTGGCCGTGCCGGTATAGCCATCCAGTGCGATCAGTCGAAACGGCAATGAATGTTCATACAAATAAGCGTTTACCAGACGCCGATAGGTTCGATACCCGCCTTCAATGACCTCGGCTCGCCAACCGATCTGTTGCAACGTCCACGCAAACGACCCGGACCGCTGCCCACCGCGCCAGCAATAGACCAGTGGCCGCCAGTCGCCCTCATGATGGCTAAGGCTGTGTTCGATATGATTGGCCGCATTTCGAAACACCAAAGCCGCCCCAAGTTTGCGGGCCAGAAACGGGCTTTGTTGCTTGTAGATCGTTCCGACCCGGGCGCGTTCGGCATTGTCCAGAACCGGCAGGTTGATCGCACCGGGCAGATGATCCTCTGCAAACTCAGCCGGGCTCCGGACATCGATCACGGTGTCGAAAGCATGGGCATATAGCTGTGGTAAGTCAGAGAATTTCAATGCCATGCCAGCGGTTTAGTTGCCCGAGCCATCTAAGAAAACCTTGTCTAGTCGCTTGTTTGAGTAAAATGAATCACGAACGGCAACTCGAAAGCTAAAGCTACAGAAGCCGCATCACGAGGATGCGGCTTTTTGATCTTTTGCAGGGCGTTACTTCTGCTTGATGCGTCCGTCTACATACGGTTGATAGGGCGCGTTTTCGGCCAGGTATTCAGCGGTTACATCCGCCAGATCGGGTCCGAAGTCATAGGCGTTCTTATCGTCGCCTTCGAACATCTTGTAACCGTCACCGCCGTTGCGCACGTAGTTGTTGGTCACGACAAGATAGGTCGCTGCCGGATCGATGGGCACAAAGCCGTCACCCTCGGCCACCATCACTTCGGTGATGCGTCCTTCGTTCGGGGCAACCGATGGGTCCCAAGTAAAGCTCAGCCCGGCAACTTGAGGGAAGCGGCCTTTGACTTCTTCGACTTGGCTGACACCGTTCTCCAGCGCATCAATCACACCCTGACCGCTGATTTCAAAGGTCGAGAGGGTGTTCTGGAATGGCAGAACCGTTAAAACCTCGCCCATGGTGACTTCACCTTCGTCAATTGACGCGCGCAGGCCGCCCGAGTTTGCGATTGCGATCTGAGCACCTTGGTCGGCAACACGTGCCAGCATTGCGTCGGCAACCAGATTGCCCATCTCGCATTCCTGCACCCGACAGATATCGCGCGACCCTTCGACGGCAGCGCCGGTTTCAGCAACCACGCGCTGTTTCATCTCTTCAATCGGCGCGCCCATTTCGGCGACACGTGCAGCGATGCCTGCATCCGGAGTGACCGAGGCATCCAGCAGGATCGGCTCACCCTCTGCCGAAATCAGATTGCCATCATCATCAAAGGTCAGTGTGACCTCACCCAGATATTTCGAATAGGCATAGGCTTGCACAACGGGGACATCGCCCACCATCATCGGGTACGGGCCCGCCGCGTCTTCATTGGTGTTCGATAGCAGCGTGTGCGAGTGACCACCAACCACCAAATCCAACCCCGGCACTTGCGCGGCAATCTCCAGGTCTTTGGCCAGACCCACGTGGTTCAGTGCGATGATGATGTTGACACCCTCATCCTGCAAAGCCGCGACATCGGCCTTCAAGCTTTCGATCTCATCCTGAAACACCACATCCTTGCCAGGGCTCGAGGTGTCGACTGTGTCGGTTGCCAGCGCTGAGATGATGCCGATCTTCTGGCCGCCAACCTCAAGAACCACGTGATTTTCCACCTTGTCCTTGAGTTCAGCAGAAGTCGACAAATCCAGGTTACCCGAAATCACAGGGAAGCTGACCGTATCAATGAACGCAGCAAGGCCTTCGGGACCGTCGTCAAATTCGTGGTTGCCGACGGCCATCACGTCATAGCCGATGGCCTCCATAAACTCGGCCTCTGCCGCACCTTTATAGGTGGTGTAGAACAGCGAACCTTGGAACGGATCACCTGCGTCCAGAACCAAAACGTTCTCATCCGCCATATCTGCACGCTTGGCGTCCAGAATGGTTTTCAATCGTGCAACGCCGCCAAAGCATTTCCCTTCGGCTTCGCCTTCTGCGTCACAGGTCGAATCGTATTTGTTGATCGATTCAATGCGGCTGTGAATGTCGTTTGTGTGCAAAATCGTCAGTTTGTAGTCAGCAGCCGCGATCCCGGCGGTCAGCCCCAATACGGCAACAGAGGCCATGAAACGGGTCAACATACAAATACTCCCTATCGTTGTTCGACCAGATCGTGCGCCGATGTCGGGGAAGAGTCAAAGGGGCAAATCTGACTTGATTCCCCGTTCCGTGCGGGGCATCACCCGTGTCATGCTGATTTACAAAATTTTCCGGGCCGATGAATGGGCTCAGTTGCAGGCCGAGGGCGCCTCAGACGGTGCGCCGATCGATGTGGCGGATGGGTTCGTGCATTTCTCGACGGCAGAGCAGGCTGCCGAAACGGCGGCCAAGCATTTTGCTGCTATCGACGGGCTGACCTTGCTGGCGTGTGACGGGGATGCGATGGGGGATGACCTGAAATGGGAGGTTTCGCGCGGCGGGGCGCTGTTTCCGCACCTATACCGCCAGATCAAGATGAGTGATGTGATTTGGTCGCGGCCCCTGCCCTTTGATGGCCAAACCCATCAGTTCCCCGAGGAGATGGCATGACCGCTTACATCGATCCCGAACGTGAGCAGTTCGACACTTTCAAGGCGCTAGATCGGGATCAGCCGATTGAGATGCTGAACCTTGTCAAGTTTCGCCCCATGGCTGCTTACCCTGCGGATCATGATCTGGCCGATGCCGGGCTAACCGGGGCGCGGGCCTATCGCAATTACGGAGCCGAAACGGCCCCGATCATCGCCAGATTAGGAGTGTCGATCCTGTGGCGCGGTGCGTTTCAGAGCACATTAATAGGGCCGCAGGATGAGGCATGGGACGAAATGTTCATCGCGCGCTACCCCACTGCCCACGCATTTTTGGAAATGGTGACCGACCCGAGCTATCAAAAGGCTGTGGTACATCGCCAGGCCGCCGTAGAGACCTCACGACTGATCCGATGCGGCGCAGCCGAGGGTGGAGCTGCATTCGGATGAAACTGACCGAAAAACTTGGCCTGGCCGCACTGCACCAGTTTGATCCGGAAACAGCGCATGGCCTGTCAATCAAAGCACTAAAAGCCGGGCTGGCACCGATGCCGGGGCCGGTAACGTCTACGCGGCTGGCAACCGAAGTTGCCGGGCTGCACCTGCCCAACCCTGTGGGTCTGGCCGCCGGTTTCGACAAGAACGGAGAGGTCCTAACCCCGCTGTCCCGCGCCGGGTTTGGATTTATCGAAGTGGGCGCCGTGACCCCGCGCCCGCAACCTGGAAACCCCAAACCGCGCCTGTTCCGTCTGACCGAAGACAAGGCCGCCATCAATCGCTTTGGATTCAACAATGACGGGATGGAGGTCATGGCCCAACGCCTAGCCAACCGCCCCAAAGATGCGGTGATTGGCCTGAATCTGGGGGCAAACAAAGACAGCGACGACCGGCCCGGTGACTTTGCCAAAGTACTGGATCATTGCGCCGCATATCTGGATTTTGCCACTGTGAATGTATCCTCCCCCAACACCGAAAAGCTGCGGGATCTTCAGGGAAAAGCGGCCCTTGGCGCGTTGCTGGGTGGCGTGATTGAAACGCGCAACGCTCTGCCCCGCCCGCTGCCGGTCTTTCTGAAGATCGCACCAGACCTGACAGAGACCGAGTTGCAGGACATCGCAGAGGTCGCCGTTGAGACGGGTGTGGACGCTGTGATCGCCACCAATACCACGCTGTCGCGCGATGGCCTGCGCAGCGCACACAAGGCCGAGCAAGGTGGCCTGTCCGGCGCACCGTTGTTCGAGAAATCTACACGTGTTCTGGCAAAGCTCAGCCAACTGACCGAAGGCAATCTTCCCTTGATTGGCGTCGGCGGGGTCAGCACGGCGGAACAGGCTTATGCCAAGATTTGCGCCGGGGCGTCAGCCGTACAGTTCTATACGGCTATGGTCTATAGCGGCCTGTCTCTGGCTGCCGAGATTGCGCAGGGCCTGGATACTTTATTGGCACGCGACGGGTTTGACACCGTGGCGCAGGCCGTGGGCCGCAAACGAGAGGATTGGCTGTGATTGAATATTGGCATAACCCACGCTGTTCGAAATCCCGCATGGGTCTGGCTCTGCTGGAGGAACGCGGTGCAGAGGTTCTGGTTCATAAATACCTTGAGGATGCGCCCTCATTAGACACGCTGCGCAAGGCGCAGGCTCTGCTGGGGGTGCCCGCCATTCAGATGATGCGCACAGGCGAGAAGCTGTTCAAGGAACTGGGCCTGTCAGAAGACACGCCAGATACGGATTTGATCCAGGCCATGGCAGATCATCCGATCCTGATCGAACGCCCTCTGGCCATCACCGAGAGCAAAGCCGCCCTCGGTCGTCCGCCGGAAAACCTGCTGGGTCTGCTCTAGGTCACCTGCGCCTCAAGCCGGGGATAGCGCCAGCCCATGGTCACACCGCGCGCAAGGTTCAGCACCATCAGCGCGGCCCAAAGCCCATGATTGCCGAACGCAGGGACCAGAGCGAACAGGGCGACAATATAAATCGCCACAGATTGCAGCATCGCGCTGCGCATCGCCCGGGTCCAGGTCGCACCAATGTAGATGCCATCAAACATCCAACTGGCGACGCCGATCACTGGGGCAAGAGCAGCCCAGAACAGGAACTCGCGCCCTGCTTGGCGCACCTCGGGCGAGGTGGACATCAGGTCGATCAAGGCAGGGCCAGCCAGAAAAAACACCGCGCCCAGCAAAACCGCCCCCCCAACGCCCCATTGCGATGCCATGACCGAGGCCCGCCGCACCTGATACCGATCCCGTGCACCTACAGCGCTGCCAACCAGCGCCTCGGCTGAAAAGGCAAAGCCGTCCAGTGCAAAGGCGGTGATTTCCAGAAACTGCAGAAGCACCTGATTGGCGGCCAGATTGACGTCCCCCAAATCCGAGCCCACAAACAGAAAGGTCGTGAACGAACCGGTGAGCAGGATCGAGCGGATCATGATATCGCTGTTCACCTGCAGCATCCTGCGCAAACGCGCGGTATCAAAGATGCGGGGCCAGTCCTGCCAGATACGGTCTCGAAATCCATCGCGGCACAACCACAGGCCCAGCGCCAGCCCGGTCCATTCCGCGATCAAAGTGGCAATCGCCACACCTTCGACACCCCAGTCCAACCCCAGAACAAACCACAGATCCAAGACGATATTGAGGCCATTCATCCAGATTTGCAGAACAAAAACGCCCCGCGTACGCTCGACCGCGATCAGCCAGCCTGTAACCGCAAAAAGGGCAATTGTCGCAGGTGCGCCCCAGATTCGGATCTCAAGATAGGTGCGCGCAAGGGTTTCGACCTCGGGGCTGGCTGGCGACAGCAGGAACGCGCCGCTGAAAATGGCGACCTGCGCCAGAATGAAAACGAGCCCCGCAGCCCCGCCCAGCATCAACCCGCGGATCAGCAGCGCGCGCATCTCGTCGCTGTCCCCTGCCCCACGTGCCTGTGCCGCAAGGCCTGTCGTGCCCATGCGCAGGAAACCGAAAATCCAGTAGATCGCAGACAGGATCACCGCACCGATGCCCACGGCTCCGATCGGGGCCGCCGCGCCCATCTGCCCCACCACGCCGGTATCCACCGCACCTAGAATCGGCACAGTGGCGTTGGACAGAACGATGGGAATGGCGATTTTCAGCACCCGCCCATGTGTTATGGGCGCCGAAGCATCTGTCATGATCAGCCCTTGCCCCTGGCTGGCTGCGGCATCAGGAAATGCCCGGTGGCCTGCGCAAACAGTTTGGCGTGATTATCCTGCCACGCCTCAACCCGAACCGAGGCATAACGTCGACCCGCCCGATTCACGAAGGCACGCGCATAGGCATCCCGTGGCAGGCCTGACCGCAGATAGTCGACCGTGAAATCGATGGTCTTTGGAAAGCGGATCGTTTCATCGGTCATGATAGATTCGGCATTGATTTCCCCACTTTCGATATCGGAAAACAAGTGTTCCCAACTCAGCGTGATCACGGCCGTGACCTCTAAAAACGCGGCCGTTACGCCGCCATGGATAGCTGGAAGGAACGGGTTTCCAATCAGTTTCTCATCGAAGTTCAGAACGCCAGTCAGTTCATCACCTCTACGGTCAAAACTGATGTTGAGAAATCGGATGTAGGGAACGCCGTCGACCAAAGCGCGCAAGGCACCGTCGCGGCGATGCTTAACCACCTGCATCGGTTCAGGGCGGGTTCTGGCCATGTTACTTTCCCTCCACCGTGAACGAGCCCGAAGCGGTTGCTACAGGCCGATCGTGATCATCATCCATGGCCGTTGCACGCACAAACGCCACATTGCGGGTGATGTGATAGCAGCTGGCCCGCGCGGTGATCGTCTGGCCCGGTGTCGCTGCGCGCATATAGTCGATCCTCAGGTTGATCGTCGCGGTCCCACCGGGTGAGGACGGATGGCTCATGACAGCCGCACCGCAACAGGTGTCCAAAATGGTCGAAATCGCCCCCCCGTGAATCACCCCTGTTCTGGGATCGCCGATCAGATCTGCATTATAGGGCATTGTGATTTCTGCCTCGCCCTCGCCAATCTGGGTCAGGTGCAAACCGATAGCGCGCGCATGGGGAGTCGCTTCGATAAACTGGCGGGCTAGACGTGTCTTATCGACCATTTGCTGACTTCCTATCGTGACGCCCCTTTATGATCTGTAGAAATTGCAAAGGGCAAGCCCACCTGTTGCGCTTGACGTGGCAAGGACGTAGGTTGCCGTGGAGGAGACCAGGAATGTCCGACAACCGTTTGTCATTCAAAGAAATGTGCGCCGAATTCGACGTGACGCCGCGCACCTTGCGTTACTACGAGTATATCGAGCTGTTGCAGCCCGATCGCGAAGGGCGATCCCGGTTTTACGGCCCGCGCGAATGCGCCCGGATGACGCTTATCATGCGCGGTCGCAAGTTCGGTTTCCCTTTGGAAGAAATTCGCCAGTGGCTGCTGATCTATGAAGATCAAGGCAATCAGGCGCAGATGGCGGCCTTTGTTGAAATGGCTGATCGACAGATGGATGAGCTGCGTCAACAGCGCAAACAACTGGACGAAGCAATGGATGCGCTCAAGCAGTTGCGCGATCAAACTGCGAATTCCATTTCCTGAATTTCACCACCCTTGAATCGAACTGTTTCGCCTTAGGACGTGGCCTGCATGTCAGGATCACATTCGGTTTTTCGGGCCCATCGGTCCGATTCCAGCCTGACGTCACGGAAATAAAATTGCGATCCGGCGGCTTTACGTGTTTGGATGTTACGTCAACTTTGAAATGACGCAGCGTCGGGATTACGTAAACGTCATTCTCATGTTGTAAAGCAGACAACGACTACGCAACTCGTGTCGCATGACACCAGTGACGAGAGTATGACGAATGACCGAAGATCTTATGACCATCCGCGAGATGTGCGGGACCTATGATGTCACACCACGTACTTTGCGGTTCTACGAAGCCAAGGAACTGCTGTTCCCGATCCGCGAGGGTCAGAAACGCCTGTTCACCAAACGCGACCGCGCGCGGCTGAAGTTAATCCTGCGTGGAAAACGGTTCGGCTTTAGCCTGGAAGAAATTCGGCAACTTCTGGATTTGTACCATGTGGGTGATCAACAGCTGACCCAGATGTCGCGCACCTACGAGATTGCGTGCGAACGTCTGGCCGACATGGAATCACGCCGCGAAGAGCTGACGCAGGCGATTGACGATCTGAAAGAACAATTGCGTTGGGGAGAGAAAGTCATCTCTTCAATGAAACAAGACAAGAAGGCGGCCGAATAACATCGACCGCCTATCACCCGGACATCTGAATTAAGGGAGCTTCACATGCCCGTTTACAACGCGCCAACCAAAGACACGCAGTTCATCCTGCACGACGTTCTGAAAGTCTCGCAGTCGGATATCCCCGGCTATGACGAACTGGAAGCCGAGTTTACCGGCGCCGTTCTGGAAGAAGCCGGCAAGGTCGCCACCAATGTTCTGCATCCGTTGAACGTGGTGGGTGACACCGAAGGGTGCCGGTTGGAAAACGGGATTGTGTACACGCCAACCGGATTCAAAGACGCCTTCGAGCAGGTGAAGGAAGGTGGCTGGACTGGCCTTGACATGCCGGAAGAGTATGGCGGCCAGAACATGCCTTATGTCATCGGCACCGCAGTAGGTGAGATGTTCTCGGGCGCAAACCAAGCGTTTGTGATGTATCAGGGCCTGACCCATGGCGCGGCCTCGGCTATTTTGGCCCATGGGTCGGAAGAGCAGAAAAACACCTATCTGCCCAACATGGTTAGCTGCGAATGGACCGGCACCATGAACCTGACCGAACCGCATTGCGGCACCGATCTGGGCCTGATGCGCACCAAGGCGGAACCGCAGGGCGACGGCAGCTACAAGATTTCCGGCCAGAAGATCTTTATCTCGGCGGGTGATCACGACATGGCCGATAACGTCATCCATCTGGTCTTGGCCAAAATCCCCGGTGGTCCTGAGGGGATCAAGGGCGTATCGCTGTTCATCGTGCCGAAATTCATCGTGAACGAAGACGGTACTCCGGGTGAGCGCAACGGTGTCTCGGTCGGCAAGATCGAAGAAAAGATGGGCATCCACGGCAACTCGACCTGCGTCATGAACTATGACGAAGCCACCGGCTGGCTGCTGGGCGAGGAGCACAAAGGCATGCGCGCCATGTTCACCATGATGAACGAAGCGCGTCTGGGTGTGGGCATGCAAGGCTTGTCGCAGGCCGAAGCTGCGTATCAGAACGCTGTAGAATACGCCAAAGACCGCCTGCAGGGCCGTGACGTAACAGGTGTGAAAAACCCGGACGGCCCCGCCGATCCGCTGATCGTGCATCCCGACATCCGCCGCAACCTGATGGATCAGAAAAGCTTCACTGAGGGCGCGCGTGCGTTCATCTTGTGGGGCGCAACCATGATCGACAAGGCGCACCGTTCGGGCGACAAGGACGCGGACGGGCTGATCTCGTTGCTAACACCGGTCATCAAGGGCTTCCTGACCGACGAAGGTTACGACATGACCGTTCAGGCGCAGCAGGTTTACGGCGGCCACGGTTACATCGAAGAATGGGGCATGTCGCAATACACCCGCGATGCCCGTATCGCGATGATCTACGAAGGCGCAAACGGCGTTCAAGCGCTGGATCTTGTGGGCCGGAAACTGGCGCAGGATGGCGGCAAGCACGTCATGGCGTTCTTCGATATGGTCAAATCCTTCTGCAAGGAAAACGCAGGCCAGAACGAAGCTTATGACAAAGCCTTTATCGAACCGCTGAAAGCCGCGTCGAAAGACCTGCAAGCGGCTGGCATGTACTTCATGCAGGAAGGCATGAAGAACCCGAACAACGCTCTGTCTGGGTCTTATGACTTCATGCACATGTTCGGTCATGTTTGCCTGGGCCTGATGTGGGCGCAGATGGCGAAGGCTGCTCAAGATGCGCTGGACGGTGGGGCCTCGGACAAAGAGTTCTACGAGACCAAGATCAACACCGGCCGTTTTTATATGGCCCGTCGCCTGCCCGCGACCGCCATGCATCTGGCTCGCATCCAGACCGGTGCCGACACTGTGATGGCGCTGGACGCGGTGAACTTCTGATCTCAATCTGGTCCTTGGGCTCTGATCCGAGGACCAGATAACCCCGAGCTCCGTCGGAGTGCTCGGGGAACGTATCAGGATAACGTGCAACATGCCTTGGGAGGGGCGCTCGCATGACCATAAAACTGCACTGCTTCGGTGAAAGCGGCAATTCGTACAAAGCTGCTTTGGCGCTGGAAATGTCTGGCCTTGAGTGGGAGCCGGTCTTTGTCGATTTCTTCAAAGGTGTCACTCGCAGCCCTGAGTTCCGCTCGGACGTCAATGTAATGGGCGAAGCGCCTTTCCTGATCGACGGTGATTTCAAAACCTCCCAGTCTGGCGCCATTCAGGCTTATGTCACCGAGAAATCCGGCAAGTTCGGTGGCAAGACTCGGGAAGAAAACTACGACATTCTGCGCTGGGTGCTGTGGGACAATCACAAGCTCAGTTCGATGGCGGGCGTGACCCGTTTTCTGATCAATTTCCTCCCCGAAGAACACCGCAATGCCGATGTGATTGCCTTCAACCAAGGTCGTCTGAAAGTGGCCTACGATGTTCTGAACACCCACCTTGAGGGCCGCGACTGGATTGTTGGGGACGGCGTGACCAACGCCGATCTCAGCTGCTGCGGCTACCTCTACTATCCCGAACCATTCGGCTTTGACCGTGCCGACTGGCCCAATATCGATGCCTGGCTGACTCGCCTTTCCGAGCAGCCCGGCTGGAAACACCCCTATGACCTGATGCCCGGCAACCCGTCGGATCGAGCTTAAGGAGAAGACCCATGACCGAAGCTTACATTTATGACGCCCTGCGCACACCGCGCGGCAAGGGTCGCAAGGATGGCAGCCTGCACGAAGTGACCTCGGTGCGCCTGTCCGCCTTGACCCTGAACGCGATCAAGGAACGCAACAACCTCGAAGGTCACGCCGTTGAGGATGTGATCTGGGGCAACGTCACCCAGGTGATGGAGCAAGGCGGCTGTCTGGCGCGCTCGGCGGTTCTGGCCTCTGACCTAGACCAGTCGATCCCCGGACTGGCGATCAACCGCTTCTGTGCCTCGGGCATGGAAGCCGTGAACCTTGCCGCTAACCAAGTCAAAGGCGGCGCGGGCGAAGCCTATATCGCTGGTGGTGTTGAGATGATGGGTCGCGTGGCCATGGGCAGCGACGGTGCCGCGATTGCCGTAGACCCAACACTGGCAATGGACACCTACTTTGTACCGCAGGGCATCTCGGCCGATATCATCGCAACCGAGTATGGGTTCAGCCGCGACGACGCGGACGCGTTGGCGGTTGAATCGCAGAAACGCGCGGCTGCGGCTTGGGAAGACAACCGGTTTGAGAAGTCGGTCATCACCATCAAGGACCAGAACGGCCTGACCATTCTGGATCGCGACGAATACATGCGCCCCGGCACCGACATGCAAAGCCTCGGCGCGTTGAACCCATCCTTCCAGATGATGGGTGAGCAGATGCCCGGCTTCGACAAGGTCGCGATGCTGAAATACCCGCATCTGGAGCGGATCAACCACATCCACCACGCGGGCAACAGCTCGGGCATCGTGGACGGCTCGGCCGCTGTTCTGATCGGCAATAAGGAATTCGGTGAGAAATACGGCCTCAAGCCACGCGCCCGCATCAAGGCGACCGCGAAGATCGGCACCGACCCGACCATCATGTTGACCGGCCCGGTTCCGGTGACCGAGAAAATCCTTGCCGACAATGGCATGCAGATCAGCGATCTGGACCTGTTCGAAGTGAACGAAGCCTTCGCGTCGGTCGTACTGCGCTTCCAGCAGGCGTTCGACGTCGATCCGGCGCTGGTAAACGTCAATGGCGGCTCGATCGCGATGGGTCACCCGCTGGGCGCAACCGGTGCGATGATCATCGGTACACTGCTGGATGAGCTGGAGCGTCAGGACAAGGAAACCGGCCTGGCCACGCTCTGCATCGCGTCCGGCATGGGTGCAGCAACCATTATCGAGCGGGTCTGATGCCCAAGCTGAATCTCTCTCAGATCCCGTTTCAGGGGGGATCGTCCTATCCCGGGAAACTGGCCGATGCGACTGCGGGTCGTTTCGTTCAGCGGATCGGAGATGAGGGCGGTCTGACTCAATACGGGGTCAACATAGTGCGGCTGGAGCCTGAGGGGATGTCCTCGCTGCGCCACTACCACATGGAGCAGGACGAGTTTGCCATCATGCTCAGCGGCGAATGCGTGCTGATCGATGATGATGGCGAACACCAGATGCTGCCCGGTGACTGCGCCGCATGGCCAGCAGGTGAAGCCAACGGCCATCACCTTGTGAACAAAACCGATGCGCCCGCGACCTTTTTGGTGGTGGGCACACGGACCCCGACCGAGACCGGCTATTACAGCGACATAGACATGATGGTGAAGTTTGATGCCGACGGCTTTCACTTTACCCGCAAAGATGGCAGCCCGCTGACGGCTGACCAGATTGGAGATGACAATGACTGATTTCACTCTGACCAAAGACGCAGACGGCGTCGCAACGATCACCTGGGATGTCCCCGGCAAAACCATGAATGTTATGTCCTTTGACGGGCTGGCGCAGCTGAGCGATTGCATCGATCGGGCACTTGCGGACGATGAGGTCAAAGGCATTATCGTCACCTCTGGCAAAGACGGGTCGTTTGCGGGCGGCATGGACCTGAACCTGCTGGCTGTTATGAAGGAAGAAGCGGGCGACAATCCCGCCAAGGGCCTATTTGATGGCACGATGCGGATGCACGCCCTGCTGCGCAAGATCGAGATGGCAGGCATGGACCCCAAAACCAAGAAAGGCGGCAAGCCGATTGCCACCGTTCTACCCGGCACCGCTGCGGGCATTGGTATGGAATTACCCCTGTCCACGCACCGCATCTTCGCGGCTGAGAACCCCAAGGCCAAATACGGCCTGCCCGAGATCATGGTCGGCATCTTCCCCGGCGCGGGCGGCACCACGCGGATGGTCCGTAAGGTCGGCGCGATCGCGGCTGCACCGCTGCTGCTGGAAGGCAAGATGCTGGACGTCAAGAAAGCCAAGGGCGCAGGTTACATTGACGAGATCGCCGCCGACCCGATGGCCGCAGCCAAGGAATGGGTGCTGAACGCCAAGGACGCCGATCTGGTCAAGCCTTGGGATGCCAAAGGTTACAAGATGCCCGGCGGCGCGCCCTACCATCCCGCAGGCTTCATGAATTTCGTCGGCGCTTCGGCGATGGTGAACGGTAAGACCCAAGGCGCATTCCCGGCAGCAAAGGCTTTGCTAAGTGCAGTTTATGAAGGTGCTCTGGTCGATTTCGACACCGCCTTGAAGATCGAAGCGCGCTGGTTCACCAATGTCCTGATGAACCCCTCGTCCTCGGCCATGATCCGGTCGCTGTTCCTGAACAAGGAAGCGCTGGAGAAAGGTGCAGTACGTCCGAAGGATGTGCCAGATCAGCGCGTTAAGAAAATCGGCGTTCTGGGTGCAGGCATGATGGGTGCCGGGATCGCGCTGGTGTCGGCGCAGGCCGGGATGGAGGTTGTGCTGATCGACCGTGATCAGGGGGCCGCGGACAAGGGCAAAGCCTATACCGAGACCTATCTGGACAAGGGTATCAAACGCGGCAAGGTCACGGCGGAGAAGAAAGAGGCCATGCTGGGCCTGATCACCGCGACCCCGGATCTGGATCACCTGAAAGGCTGTGATCTGATCATCGAGGCCGTATTTGAAGACCCCGGCGTGAAGGCTGAGATGACCAAGAAGGTCGAGGCAATCATCCCCGAGGATTGCATCTTTGCCTCGAACACCTCTACCCTGCCGATCACCGATCTGGCGAAGGCCTCCGTTCGGCCCGAGCAATTCATTGGCATCCACTTCTTCTCTCCGGTGGAGAAGATGTTCCTGGTTGAAATCATCAAAGGCAAGGAAACTGGCGATCGCGCAGTTGCCAAGGCGCTGGACTATGTCCGCCAGATTCGCAAGACGCCCATCGTGGTCAACGATGCGCGCTTCTTCTACGCCAACCGATGCATCATTCCCTATATCAACGAAGGTCTGCGCATGATCACCGAGGGCGTCAGCCCCGTTCTGATCGACAATGCCGCACGTCAGTTGGGCTTTCCAGTGGGGCCGATCCAGTTGAACGACGAGACCTCGATTGATCTGGGGGCCAAGATCGCGCGTGCCACCAAGGCTGCGATGGGCGATGCCTACCCGGAAAACCCCGGCGACGATCTGATCTTCTGGATGGAAGAAGAGGGCCGCTTGGGCCGTAAGGCGAACGCAGGCTTCTTCGACTATGACGAAAAAGGCAAACGGGTCGAATACTGGAAGGGTCTGGCCGAGAAGTACCCGCATGCCGAAGATCAGCCCGACCTGATCGAAGTGCAGGAACGTCTGATGTTCGCACAGGTTCTGGAGGCAGTTCGTGCGCTGGAAGAAGGCGTTCTGGAAGACATCCGCGAAGGCGATGTTGGCGCGATCCTGGCCTGGGGCTTTGCGCCCTGGTCGGGCGGCCCGCTCAGCTGGCTGGACATCATCGGCACGCCCTATGCAGCCGAGCGCTGCGACCAGTTGAGCAAAGCCTATGGCGAGCGCTTTGCCTGCCCGCCTTTGCTGCGTGAAATGGCGGAAAAAGGTCAGAGCTTCTATGCCCGCTTCGACCCTGAAGCAAAAGCAGCTTAACCAATAAAGATACAGGCGCGGACATCCGCGCCTGTATCTGACTTAGTGCTAAATTAAATCCGCCATTCAGACCGCAAGAACAGAACCGGTGAATTCGGTCGACCTGGGCGTCCCGGACGCCGCAATCCCGCGGGCGGGCGGATTGGGAATATCGGGTCCTGCGGGATCGGCGCGGGCAAAGCCCCCAATGGGTTGGCCAGAACCGAAACATCTCCTTTGACGGCGATCGAAGCGATCAGCGCCGCAGCCGCTGCATCATCAGCGACCTGATAGGGCGCTTGATCTCGCTTTGCCCCCATCCCGAAGCGACCCGCCGGGCAAAAGGCCTGCAGCCCGCCTTCGACAAAGATCACCTCATCCGTGTCAAAGAACAGCGTGGTCACCTGAAACGATGACCCCGGCACCTGTGACGACATCCGGCAGGAACCATTCAACAGTCGTGCAGGAATGACCGATACCCCATCCGCCTCTGGATCAAGCTTGCCAAGATCAACGGCCATACCCTGTTCGGGCATCAACCAGACAGGCCGACCGTTATAGGCTGCACGCGCAGGGACAAAGATCGGCATGTAATCGGCGCGGGTTTCATCGGCTGGAATGACGACGCAACAGGTCGAAACCCGACGCACTTCTCGAAATCCGTTATCCAGCGTTCGGACCAAATCGCCTACAGCGATGCGTTCGATCAGTTTCCAACCGCTTGTGGTCGCAACCTTGGTGCCATGCAACAGCCCCCCACGGCGGGCGTTTACGGCCTGATCAAGGTTGTTGTGATCAGCGTCAACAGGCTGATCCGAAAACTCAGAAAAACTCACTACTTCTAACACGTGCCCTACCCCCTTTGGCACAAACCAACACTGCATCATGGGTAGCACGGAAAATGTCGGAGTGACTTATTCCTGACATATTTGCGCCCAATTTGGGCCATTTAAGGCGAATTCCGCGCGGATTCCTTACACAAAAATATCCTGACCATTGTCTTTGGTTCAAATTTGGAAACTCGAGCTATGCAGGGCCGTCGAACAGATATCCGAATCTCTGAATATCTTCTGCGCAGGCCCGTGCAACCGCTTCGCGTGTCTTCGCCCCATAATACTGGCGGTAATCGCGGTCCCGTTCAGACCTGTTGAGATGTGGCAACGCCAAATCGAACCCAAGGTGATCGACCAAGTGTTTCGAATCTTCCCTGAAATGCTCAAGGCGGATGAAGGCGTCACATTTCTCGATCCCGTTGGACATGGTCACATACGTGCGGGCCGGGTTGTGTTGAAAGGTTCTTAGTGTGGCAGGGTGCAACACGAACCCCTCAAAATCCTGCTCTTGCGCGCGAGCCACATCCGCATGCTCAAAGTGCTGTGTCCGCAGCCAGTGATAGTAACTGACAATCCGATCCCACGGATTGCGGACCAAGGTGAAGACAAACATGTCCTCGATAGCCTGCGTCGACAAAACCCCGTCGATATCGGCCAAAGTCGAATGCTTCCACAACCGCCCCCGCGCGTTTAGTGACCTCGCCCGATGTCTGCGTTTGATTGCCTTGGGTGTATCCCCAAGCAGGATATCGTCCTTCATCGCCCGCTGCTCCAATGCTAGCGCAAGAGAGGTTCCCCCAGTCTTGGGCATATGCACAAATACATATCGGCGCCCGGTCGAGATAATCATGCGATCTCCTGCTCGGCCTGCGGACGACTGGATCGCCACCCCAACAGAACCCCTGCTGACGCAATCAACCCGATCCCGACGACCTGCATTGCGCCGATGGATTGGCCCAATGCGACCCAGGCAAACAGCGGACCGAACACCATCACCGAGTATTCAAACACCGCTACAAAGGACGGCTCGCCCACCTGATAGGCTTTGATCAGCATGAACACGGCAACAGTCGACCCTATAGCCTGCACCAACAACCATGGGATGGCAGGCTGGAACTCTCTGACAGCGCCGCGGGTGACGAACCCTTCGGCACCTTCAGGTGTGGCAACCGGAAAGGCCGTCAAGAACGCCATGCCGATGGCGCCCGCCAGCCCCAGCGTGATCACCATATTGGCCAGCAATGCCAAGGTGCTTTCTTCGGAGCACAATTGCCGCGTGGTGATCGAGCTGAGCGCATAAAGCAACCCACCCAGAATGGGCAGCAGGGTCCTTACGTCAAAATCCGTCGGGCTGGGCTGGAGCACACACAGGATACCGACAAAACCGATCGACACAGCCCCGATGCGCCAAGGTCCGATGGGTTGCTTCAATCCCAGCGCCGTTATCAGCAGCACAAATATCGGGGCGCTGAAAAGCCCGGCCAGGGCTTGGGCGATTGGCATCAATGCCAGAGAACCAAAATAAAACAACATGGCAAATGTGATCAGGACGCTGCGCAATATGACAGGCCCCCAGCGCTTGGGCCTAAGCGTGCCAAACCCGATCAGGGACAAGCCCGCAATCAGCGGCAGCATCAAAAGAGCGCGGCTTAGGTGAAACTGCCACAGGCCGATTGTGTCGGCCAACAGGATCACCACATTGTCGATGACCCCGATGATCGCCATCGCCCCCAGCATGAGGGCAGCGGCCAGTACCGGTGCGTTTCTTTTCCCTGCCTGCATATTTTTGACGATCCCGTTCCATGCCCCGCCATCCAGCACAATTGAACGTGCAGGCGCAACACGTTTGCGCCGTGCCTTCGCCGCGTGTTATGCTGTGGCAAAACAAATTTCGAGCAGACCCAACCCAGATGACGGCCCTGAAACAGTACCAGCGGATCGAAGCCACCGGTCTGTGGCGCCCTTCGCCCGATGAGCAGCGGCGCGAAGTTGTCGTGTCGATCGGAGAGGCGACGCTGACGATCTCGGATTTCAATGATCGCGCCTTGACCCATTGGTCATTGGCGGCATTGGAGCGGCAGAACCCTGGGACATATCCGGCGATATTCAACCCTGATGGCGACCCGGATGAAACGCTGGAACTGGCCGAGAGCGAAAAAACGATGCTTGAAGCCATCGACCGGCTGCAACGCGCCATCGACCGGGCCCGCCCGCATCCTGGGCGGTTGCGTTGGCTGAGCGTTGGTGGGGTTGTTGCGGCCGTTCTTGCGGTAATGTTGCTTTGGTTGCCAGGCGCGTTGCAAAGCCATGTTGTCTCGGTCGTGCCCGAGGTCAAACGGCAAGAGATCGGCGAGACGATCCTGAAACGGATCGAACGCGTTTCGGGCCGTGCTTGTGCCTCACGCGATGCACAGGACTCGCTGGACCGTCTGGCCCAACGAACCGGAGTGCGCCAGATCATCATTCTGCCTGCCGGTGTTCAGGACAGCCTGAGCCTGCCGGGCGGCACCGTTCTGCTGAACCGGTCCCTGGTCGAAGATCATGAGGATCCTGCCGTGGCCGCTGGATATATCATCGCTGAACGTACCCGTTCAGCGCAGCAGGACCCTCTGGATGATCTGTTGGACCGCACCGGTGCAACCTCGGCCTTTCGTCTTCTGACGACCGGAGGTCTGACATCTCAGATTATCGATACTTATACCGAACAGGTTCTGTCCGAACCGCGTCCTTCGGTGACGGACCAGGATTTGTTGGCGATGTTCGCACAGGCCGCCCTGCCCTCGACCCCCTACGCTTATGCGCGCGACATTACCGGCGAAACGGTGCTGGGGCTGATCGAGGCGGACCCGATGGCAGGGCGGACATTGGAACAGGTGTTGCCGGACCGTGATTGGGTCCAGCTTCAAAACATCTGCGGCGGATAAGCGGGGCTATTTCGTCCCGAACATCCGGTCCCCGGCGTCCCCAAGTCCAGGCATGATATAGCCCTTGGAATTCAGCTCACGATCCAGCGCGGCGGTCACGATATGCACGTCGGGATGTGCTTCTTTCATGCGTGCAACGCCTTCAGGGGCAGCCAGCAAGCAAAGGAACAGAATGTCGGTCGCGCCCGCCTCTTTCAGCAGATCAATTGCCGCGGCAGAGCTGTTGCCCGTGGCCAGCATCGGGTCCACCGCGATGACCAGACGGTCCTTCAGGCCTTCAGGTGCTTTGAAGTAATATTGCACCGGCTTCAACGTCTCTTCATCCCGGTAGAGGCCCACAAACCCCACGCGCGCTGATGGGATCAGTTCTAGAACCCCATCCAACATCCCGTTGCCCGCACGCAGGATCGAGACCAGCGCCAGCTTCTTTCCGGCCAGAATGGGGGCGTCCATCTCCTCCATCGGGGTTTCGATATGGCGGGTGGTCAGCTTTAGCTCGCGCGTGACCTCATAGGCCAGCAACAAGGTGATTTCGCGCAGCAACTGCCGGAACTCAGCGGTCGAAGTGCCCTTGTCCCGCATGAGCGTCAGTTTGTGTTGCACCAATGGGTGGTCAACGATGGTCAGGTGATCGCTCATGTGGTCTCCAGTCTTTTCTTGACCCGCGCGCGGGTGTCCTCATCGCAAAACGCGGCGTTCAGGGCGGTTTCATTCAAGGCGGCGAAGTCTTCGGCCTGCCAACCAAACGCTGCGTTCAGCATCTCATATTCGCGCCGCATGGTCGTGTGAAAAAACGGCGGGTCATCCGTAGATATGGTGACGTTCACGCCCGCATCCCGCAAGCGCGCAATCGGATGAGCAGCGAAATCCGGGAACAGGCCCAGTACCACATTCGATCCAGGGCAGACCTCAAGCGTGGTGCCTCGATCCGCCAATTCATGAACCAGATCAGGGTCTTCGATGGCGCGCACACCATGGCCTATACGCTCAACACCAAGTTCCCGCACCGCATCGCGGACGCTCTCGGGGCCGCCAAACTCACCCGCATGGGTGGTCAAGCGCAGACCCGCCTCACGCGCACAATCAAAGGCCCATTTGAAATCGCCCTGAGTGCCTACGGATTCGTTTCCACCCATTCCAAAGCCGGTGATCCAATCGCCAGCGGTTTCCGCTGCGCAATGGGCGCTTAGCTTGGACTGCTCGGGTCCGAAATGGCGCACACATGTGACAACCCCACGCAGGGTGATGCCAAACCTGCGCTCGGCCTCTTCTGCTGCGTCTTGGATGGCCGTCAGATAGTCGCGCCAGGCGTGTAGATCACCACCACCACAAAAATCCGGGCTGAGAAAGGTTTCTGAATAAACCACCCCATTTGCCGCGCTTTCTTCAAGGATCGCCAGCGTCAGGCGGCGAAAATCCTCGGGCGTTTTCAGGACCTCACAGGCCGCTTCATAAACGCATAGGAAATGGGCGAAATCCCGGAAATCATAGCTGCCATCGGGTTTGAAAATTCCGCTCAGATCGATGCGTTTTTCATGCGCCAACTGACGGATAAAGGCCGGCGGGGCGGCACCTTCATGGTGCAGGTGCAATTCAATCTTGGGCAGGTTGGCAACAGTCATAGAAAGCTCTTTCCCGGCCCTTGCACCGGTATGGTCAGATGGTGGGCGATGCTGGCGGCGACGTCTGCGAAATTGATCTGGCCGATCTGGCCCGCACCTGCCCCGACGATCAGCACTGGAACCTGCTCCCGAGTGTGATCCGTGCCGGTCCAACTTGGATCATTGCCGTGATCCGCGGTCAACAGAAGAAGGTCGCCGGGGCGCAGCTTTTGCAGAATCGTCCCAATCTCGCGGTCGAACCATTCCAACGCCCTTGCATAACCACTGATGTCGCGGCGGTGACCGTAAAGGCTGTCGAACTCGACAAAATTGGCGAAGGTCAGACTACCCTCCTCAGCCTCGTCCACCAGATCAGACAAATACCGCATCAACTCGGCATCCGAACCTTTGTGCAGCGTATCGATCCCCTGCATCGAGAAGATGTCGCCGATCTTGCCAACGGCATGCACGCGACAACCGGCATCCTGCACCCAATTGGTCAAAACCGGTGCAGGCGGCAGGATGGCAAAATCCTTGCGATTTGTGGTGCGTGTGAACCCATCTTCCGGTGAACCAATAAACGGACGCGCAATGACACGGCCCACTTTCATCTCATGCAGGCGCGGCGCCAGCGCTTTGCACATGTTCAACAGGCGCTCCAGGCCAAAGCTTTCCTCATGCGCGGCGATCTGGAACACACTGTCGGCCGAGGTGTAGCAGATCGGCCAACCAGTCCGCAAATGCTCGGCCCCCAATTCCGCAATGATCGCGGTGCCTGAGGCATGGCAATCGCCCAGAATACCCTCGGTCCCCGCGGCCTCGGCAGCAGCCCGACTTAGCTCGGCGGGGAAGGCCGGTTGCGTATCCGGGAAGAAATGCCAATCCCAAGGGACTGGCAGTCCGGCGAGTTCCCAATGGCCTGAGGGTGTATCCTTGCCCGGTGAAAGCTCGCGCGCGCAACCCCACAGGCCGGTCGGGTGCGCGTCCAAACCCGGTGTTGCATCGCCCGAGGCCAGACGCACCGCAGCGCCCAATCCCAGCACGTCCAGATTTGGCACGTTCAACGGCCCGGTTCGCTCGTCTTCAGCCAGACCTTGCGCACAAGCCTGGGCGATATGCGCCACCGTGTTGGCACCGGTATCCGGTATGTCGCCATTGAAGAACTGCCCAGCATCCGGAGCACCACCAATGCCAACTGAATCCATAACCACCAGAAAGGCACGGCTCATGCACTGATCCTTTCATGCACAAGATCGGGTGAAGCGATTGGTGCGCCATCAATCTGGATGGCTGCCAGCACACGCTCGGTTGCTTGCCGCGCTGCATCCTCTCGGGCCGCATGAATGGCGGCAAGCGGGGTGCCTTTCGTCACTTTTTCGCCCAAACGCACCATGTTCGACAGGCCCACGGCGGGATCGATCACATCGCTTTCGACCTGACGGCCACCGCCCAAAGCGACAACTGCAAGGCCCAAAGCCTCGCCATCAATGGCTGAGATATATCCGTCCTTCGGCGCTGGGACTTCGCGGATAACGCTGGCTTCGGGCAGGAAACGCTGCCAAGTGTCCACGAATTGCACAGGGCCACCTACTGCTGCGATCATCCGTCCGAACCGCTCAGCCGCGCGACCATCGCGGATGATATCGGCGATCTTATCCCGGCCCTGTTCGGCGGTTTTGCACATCCCCGCATCGGCCAGCAATACACCGCCAAGTTCCGCGGAAATCTCGGCCAACGGCGAAGAGGCATAACCCGTTAGGACCTTCATCACCTCAGCCACTTCAAGCGCATTACCCAATGACGGGGCCAAGGGCTGGTTCATGTCCGTAATCACGGCAGAGGTCCGACACCCTGCCGCGTTTGCAGTTTCGGTCAGCGCAGTGGCCAGTGAGCGGGCCTCTTCGAATGTTTTCATAAACGCACCGCTGCCAACCTTGACGTCCAGCACCAACGCATCCGGGCTGGCCGCCAATTTCTTGGACAGGATCGAAGCGGTGATCAGATCAAGGCTTTCTACCGTCGCAGTCACATCACGGATGGCATAAAGTCGTTTATCCGCAGGCGCGATCTGCCCCGTCGCACCGACAATTGCGGCACCAGTGTTTTTCAAAATCTGAGCTAGGCGGTCCTGCCCAATCTGCGTGGTAACGCCGGGTATCGCCTCAAGCTTGTCCAGCGTGCCGCCCGTGTGACCCAAACCGCGCCCCGAGATCATCGGGACATAAGCCCCGCATTCCGCCAATGCCGGTGCAAGCACCAGGCTGACGCAATCGCCCACGCCACCGGTTGAGTGTTTGTCGATCACCGGACCATCAACATCCCAGCTGAGCACATCGCCGCTGTCCCGCATTGCTACGGTCAGATCAGCGCGACCCCGGGCACCCAGACCGCCCATGCAGACGGCCATCGCAAAGGCACCCGCCTGCGCGTCGCTAACAGCACCATCGGCGAGGCCTTGCGCGAACCAGTTCAGCTCCTGAGCCGATGGAACCTCGGTCCGACGCAGCTTGGCGATGATCGAGCGGGCATCCATCTGGTCAGACGTCCTGCATATGAGAAGCGTCGAACGCGCCGGGCAGAAGGTCTCCGATGGTTGTTTCAAACTCGACGCCATCCGTGGTTGCCAAGGTTACCTTGACGCTGCGCGCACCAAACTCGGCCAGCTTTTGGCGGCACCCGCCGCAGGGCGGCACCGGCTGCGGGCTTTGGGCCACCACATAGACTTCGGCCAGTTCGGTCTCACCTGCGGCAACCATCGCGGCAATTGCCCCAGCCTCGGCACAGGTGCCTTCGGGATAGGCCACATTCTCAACATTGCAGCCGACATAGAGCGCGCCCGAGCCAGACAGGACCGCCGCGCCCACCTTAAAATTCGAATATGGCGCATGGGCGTTTTCGCGAACTTTCAGGGCGGCATCTTTGAGCGACATGGCGATTCCCTATTTTTGATCAACCGGTCAGAAAAACATACCTTACTGAAAAACTCCGGGGAAGTTGAACCCCTGAGCGTTTGTTTTTTGACTAATCCAGTGTCGTATTGAACGTTCCCGGCAAGGTGACCTCAAGCAATTCGATATTGTCGGACGGATCAGACAATCGGTTCCGCATTCCCGGCGGGATCACGAAGGCATCACCTTGCTCCAGCCTATAGGGTTCGCGACCTTCCCCTTCCAATGTGACCTCTCCATCCATCACGAAGGCAAAGTGAATATCGGTGTCGTGACGCGCCCAGACGGGCTGACCGTGCCCTCGACGCACGACCTGCACGCCGGCCACGCCTTTGGTGTTCTCGGCAATCGTCGTGTCGCGGCAGATATAACCCGGAAGGCGGAACGGCACCCATTCCGCATCCAGCGCCTTGTTATACACAAAGCGCTGGCCCTGCCATTCCCGTTCCGGGCGCAAATGCGGGGTCGGAAGCGTCATTTCATGATCAATCTCGGTCACATGTTCGGCCGGGACGCCAATCTCGATCACCTGCACATTATCTGAGGCTTCCAGCACGCGGTGGCGGATTTCCGGTGGCTGGATAAAACAATCGCCGGCGTTCAGGCGCATCTTGTCGCCCTGATCCTCATAAACAACATCGACCCAGCCATGGATGCAAAAGATCAGCTGGAACCCAACCTTGTGGAAATGCACCATATCCGGCACCGGACCACCGTCGGGAATGCGGATATGACTGGCGATGATCGAACCCCCCAAGCGATCCGGCACCAAATCGCGATAGTGCATCCCAGCCCGACCAATGATCCATGGGGCCTGATCCTTGAGTCTGCGAACCACAAAAGAATGCACCGTTTCTGGCATCACAAGAGGCGGATCAAGCTCTTCGATTTCAATGCGTGTGCCATTTGGCGCGACCAGCGCGCGCTTGCCTTCGGCAAAGCCATCGGGATCGTCCGTCAGAATACGCAAGGTGCCTGCTGGTTCCGGCGCATCCTTTTCAATCCGCAGCCGCAACCCATGCCCGGAAAACACCCCGACCCGAGGGTCATCGGCTGGATAGATCATATCCATCTTCATCCCCAACACTTTGGTGTAGAACGGGATATCCTCTCTCAACTCCTGCGTGGGCAGGCGGATTTCAGCGCGGATCGGCGAAGGAGTTACAGTTTGGCTCATCTTTGGTCTCTTCGGTCAGCAGTTTCGGCTATCCGATCAGAACCGTAGCCAAAATGCCAATCGAAAAGAACATTCCCGGCGCCAATCCGCAGTCAAATACGGCCTAATCTGGCAGCAACACCGTCGCAATCGGACCACAACGGGATCGCAGAAATCCGACCAGGCAGAGAAAAGACGTGATACTGATGTAGGAAGGTGACGCAGCGTAGCCAAGTCAAAACAAATAGTTTAACACTAAACCAAATCTCAAAACGGAGCCGTACCGCTGATGTCAGACTCAAGCAGCCAAAGACAAGCCGCACTCGACTATCACGCCCATCCGAAACCCGGAAAGCTTGAGATCAGGGCAACGAAACCCATGGCCAATGGCCGCGATCTGGCGCGTGCCTATTCTCCGGGGGTGGCCGAGGCCAGCCTTGAGATTAAAGCCGACCCCTCAAATGCCGAGCACTATACGGCGCGAGGCAATCTGGTGGGTGTCGTCTCAAATGGCACGGCTGTTCTGGGGCTGGGCAATATCGGCGCTCTGGCCTCCAAACCGGTGATGGAGGGCAAGGCGGTTCTGTTTAAGAAATTCGCCGGGATCGATTGTTTCGATATCGAACTGGACCAGCCCGACCCGGAAAAGCTGGCCAATATCGTCTGCGCGCTGGAACCAACCTTTGGAGCGATTAATCTGGAGGATATCAAGGCCCCGGATTGCTTTATTGTCGAAAAGCTGTGCCGCGAGCGTATGAATATCCCCGTGTTCCACGACGACCAGCACGGGACGGCGATTGTGGTCGGAGCGGCTGCCAAGAATGCGCTGCACGTTGCCGGTAAATCTTTTGAAGATATCAAGATCGTCTCGACCGGTGGCGGGGCCGCCGGGATCGCCTGCCTCAGCATGCTGGTCAAACTCGGTGTGAAGCGTGAAAACATCTGGCTGTGCGATATACACGGGCTGGTCTATGAAGGCCGCGAAGAGGATATGAACCCGCACAAGGATCAGTTCGCGCAAAAGACCGATCTGCGCACGCTGGATGACGTGATCGACGGCGCGGATCTGTTCCTGGGCCTCAGCGGTCCCAATGTGCTGAAGCCCGAGATGGTCAGCAGGATGGCCAAACAGCCGATTATCTTTGCTCTGGCCAACCCTACGCCTGAAATCCTGCCACAAGCGGCGCGCGAAGTGGCCCCTGACGCGATCATCGCAACGGGCCGCAGTGATTTTCCCAATCAGGTCAACAATGTCCTGTGTTTCCCATTCATCTTCCGGGGCGCGCTGGACGTTGGCGCGACCGAAATCAATGATGAGATGCAAATCGCCTGTGTGGATGGGATCGCCGAAATGGCCCGCGCCACCACAAGCGCCGAGGCTGCAGCGGCCTATAAGGGCGAACAGCTGACATTTGGGCCCGACTACCTGATCCCCAAGCCCTTTGACCCGCGCTTGGTGGGCGTTGTGTCATCCTCGGTCGCCAAGGCCGCGATGGACAGCGGGGTGGCAAAGCGCCCGATTGAGGATCTGGATGCCTATAAGGAAAAGCTGAACCAGACTGTCTTCAAATCCGCCTTGCTTATGCGACCCGTGTTCGAAGCCGCCGCTGCTGCCTCGCGCCGGATCGTGTTTGCCGAGGGCGAGGATGAGCGTGTCCTGCGCGCCGCTCAGGCTATTTTGGAAGAAACCACTGAAACGCCGATCCTGATCGGTCGCCCTGAAGTGATCGAGGCACGCTGTGAGCGGCTGGGCCTTACGATCCGACCCGGCACAGACTGCCAGATCGTAAACCCTGAAAATGATCCGCGGTATTACGACTATTGGAATTCCTACCATAAAATCATGCAACGCCAGGGTGTGACGCCCGATCTGGCCAAGGCCATCATGCGCACTAACACCACCGCCATCGGCGCGATCATGGTGCACAGGGGTGAAGCTGACAGTATGATTTGCGGCACGTTTGGTGAATACCGCTGGCACTTGAACTACGTCGAGCAGGTTTTGAACACAGCTGCTCTACACCCTCACGGTGCGTTGTCTCTGATGATCCTTGAAGATGGCCCGCTATTCATCGCGGATACTCATGTGCGTCAGTTGCCCTCGCCCGAGGAACTGGCCGAAGCAACCATCGGAGCAGCCCGGCATGTGCGCCGCTTTGGTATTGAACCCAAGATCGCCTTTTGCTCACAATCGCAGTTCGGCAATCAGGCGGAAGGGTCCGGCAAGCGCCTGCGCGCGGCCATCGAGATACTGGACCAGAAACCAAGGGATTTCATCTATGAGGGTGAGATGAACTTGGATACAGCGCTGGACCCGGATTTGCGGTCCCGCATATTCCCCGACTCGCGCCTGGATGGTGTCGCCAATGTGCTGATTTTTGCACATGCGGATGCTGCAAGTGGGGTTCGGAATGTTCTGAAAATGAAGGCAAACGGCATCGAGGTCGGACCAATACTTATGGGCATGGGCAACAAAGCTCATATCGTCACCCCGGCTATCACTGCCCGCGGATTGCTGAACATGGCCGCCATCGCCGGTACTCCGGTCGCGCAATATGGTTGAACTGGGCGCAAACTGGGCCGGCACGATTAAAGACCGAGTCGGCTCTTTGCAGCAGCAAGTTAGCAAATTTGCAATTTCAGACTTTCCTAAACTCAGACCATAAGTTTTCAGTGAGTTTGCAAAAATTTGCAGCCAATTCTGAACATTCCTGCAAATGTTTTGCGATAAACTGACGCGCCGTCACTTGCGCAGCTTGTCTGAAATGCAGACGGTCCCTAACAACAAGCGCATTGCTTTGGGAGGACGATGAATTGGCATATCAGGACGTTTACGACAGCTGGAAAAACAACCCCGAGGCGTTCTGGATGGACGCTGCAAAAGGGATCGACTGGGTTCAACCTCCGACCAAGGCTTTGTTTGACGACGACGCCCCTCTTTACGAATGGTTCAGCGATGCGCAGGTCAACACTTGCTGGAACGCTGTTGACCGCCATGTCGAAAACGGGCGCGGCGAACAGGCCGCGATTATCTATGACAGCCCGATCACGCATACCAAGCGCGAGATCTCGTATGTCGAACTGCGCAACCGTGTTGCCACACTGGCCGGAGCTCTGCGCGCCAAAGGCGTCGAGAAGGGCGACCGGGTCATCATCTACATGCCCATGATCCCAGAAGCGCTTGAGGCGATGCTGGCCTGCGCGCGCCTAGGTGCTGTTCACTCGGTTGTTTTTGGTGGGTTTGCCAGCAACGAACTGGCGGTTCGGATCGATGACGCGAAACCCAAGGCGATTATTGCCGCCTCTTGCGGGTTGGAACCGGGCCGTGTTGTACACTACAAACCGTTGTTGGACGGGGCCATCGAACTGTCCGAACACAAGCCCGAATTCTGTGTGATTTTTCAGCGTGAACAAGAGGTTGCACAGCTGATCAAAGGGCGCGATTTCAACTGGCATGGCTTCCAGTACGGCGTTGAACCCGCCGAATGTGTTCCCGTGGCGGGCAATGACCCGGCCTATATCCTTTACACTTCGGGCACCACTGGCGCGCCGAAAGGCGTTGTGCGCCCAACAGCCGGGCATCTGGTGGCGCTCAACTGGTCGATGAAGAACATCTATAATGTCGATCCGGGCGATGTGTTCTGGGCGGCTTCTGATGTGGGCTGGGTCGTTGGGCATTCCTATATCTGCTACGCCCCGCTGATCCACGGCAACACCACGATTGTGTTCGAGGGCAAACCTGTGGGCACACCAGATGCAGGCACCTTCTGGCGCGTGATTTCGGAACATAATGTGCGCAGCTTTTTTACCGCGCCGACTGCGATCCGCGCAGTCAAACGCGAAGACCCAAAGGGCGAGCTGCTTTCGACATACGATCTATCCTGTCTGCGGGCGCTCTATCTGGCGGGTGAGCGGGCCGATCCCGATACAATCATTTGGGCGCAAGACGCGCTTAAGGTTCCAGTGATCGATCACTGGTGGCAGACGGAAACCGGCTGGACCATCGCAGGCAACCCGCTGGGAATTGAGGAACTTCCAATTAAGCTAGGCTCTCCGGCCAAGCCGATGCCCGGTTATGATGTGCAAATCCTTGATGAAGGCGGCCATCCGATGAAACCGGGCGAATTGGGGGCGATTGCAGTAAAGCTGCCCCTGCCTCCCGGTACGCTGCCGACATTGTGGAATGCCGAAGCGCGATTCAAGAAATCCTATCTTGAACATTTCCCCGGCTATTATGAGACCGGCGACGCAGGCATGATCGACGAGGATGGATATCTTTACATCATGGCGCGCACCGATGATGTGATCAACGTGGCCGGTCATCGCCTGTCGACGGGCGGCATGGAAGAAGTTCTGGCCGCCCACCCCGATGTTGCCGAATGCGCGGTGATCGGTGTTTCGGATCAGTTGAAAGGCCAGATGCCGGTGGGTTTCCTGTGCCTGAATGCAGGCGCAACACGTGATCACGGCGATGTGGTTCAGGAGGTCGTCAAGATGGTTCGCGACAAGATCGGACCGGTCGCAGCCTTCAAATTGGCGGTTGTAGTGGATCGTTTGCCGAAGACGCGTTCGGGTAAGATCCTGCGCGGTACGATGGTTTCAATCGCAGATGGGCAGGACTACAAGATGCCCGCAACCATAGACGATCCGGTCATTTTGGATGAGATCAGAACGGCCCTGCAGACCATCGGCTACGCACAATAGAAAGGGGGCGGTTCGCACCGTCTCCTCTTGCAACCTGAAACAGGCCCCCTACTGTCGCTGGTAGACAGAGAGGGCCCATGACAAAAAGTGATATCTGGCGTCTCAGCGCGGCTGAGCTGACCGATCTGACCCATCGCGGTGATCTAAGTGCCGAAACCTCGGTTCAGGCGGCGATTGATCGGATGAATGCCGTAAATCCTGATCTTAATGCGGTGGTCGAATATCTGAGCACCGAGGCGTTGGAACGCGCCCGAGGGTTGGATCAGTTAAGGGCCAAAGGCGAAAACCCCGGCCCGCTTTATGGAGTGCCGGTCACGATCAAAGTGAATGTCGATCAAAAGGGCCACGCCACCACAAACGGCGTGGTCGCGTTGAAGGACGTGATCGCGCCAGATGACGCGCCGGTTGTGTCGAACCTGCAAAAGGCAGGTGCAATTGTGATCGGGCGCACGAACACACCTGAATTCTCGTTTCGCGCAGATACCGACAACCCGCTTTATGGCCGCACACACAACCCCTGGGGCCGTCATATCTCGGCCGGGGGATCCTCGGGGGGTGCGGGCGCTGCGGTGATGGCAGGCATCGGCGCGCTGGCGCATGGCAACGATATCGGCGGCAGCCTGCGGTTTCCGGCCGCTGCAAACGGGGCGGTCACGGTGAAACCCGGCCTGGGCCGTGTTCCCGCCTGGAACCCCAGCCAAAAGGCCGAGCGCGGGTTACTGGCACAATCCATGTCTGTTCAGGGGCTGCTCACCCGGTCTGCTGCGGATCTTCATCTGTCCATGCCAAGTCTGATTGCCGCGGACCCACGGGACCCCTTCCACGTGCCGATGTCCTGGCGCGGAGCGGCATTGGAAGGTCCGATCAAAGTGGCCTTTACCAAAAACACCTTTGGCTATGCCCTGCATGCAGAGGTCGAAAAGGCGCTGGACACGGCCAAAGACGCCTTGCTGGATGCAGGCTATAGGGTGGTTGAGATCGATCCGCCCGATGTGTTTGAGTGCGGACGCATCGGGTATCGCACCCTGATGGGAGAAGTTCTGACGCTTATGAAATCGGATGTTGAAGCGGCAGGATCACAAACCATCCGGGACATCTTTGATGTCTATTTTCAGGAATTCCCGCCCATCGTCGAAACCGAGCTGCTGCAGATGCTGGCCAAACGCAGCCACTATGCGCGCGAATGGTCCCTGTTCTTGCAGGACTATCCTCTGGTCTTGTCGCCCTTCCTGCCCCAGCCGTTTTTTAAACCAGACCGCGACACCGAAGGGGCCGGAGGTGTGCATGAGGTTCTGGGCTGCGCCGTTTATTCCTATGCGATGAACTTTTTGGGCCTGCCCGCCGCTTGTGTTCCAGCCCGGCTGGCAGATCTGCCCAATGGGCCACAGCCCATCAACATACAAATTGCGGCGCGTCGCTGGCGTGAAGATCTGGCCGTAGATGCTGCCGCAGCGATTGAGACGCGGGTCGGGCAGATGTGTTTGCCACTTTGGGACCAGATGGAAAGCAGCACTTAAGCCTTTGAAAAGAAATAGACCCCGGGGTATTTTGCCCGGGGTCCAGCTGCTTAAATGTGCCCGGATATCTGATGACGAGCGTAGCACCACCCACCCTCGCCAGCGCGAAATTTGCGCAATCATTCGAAAACGCCGTTTGGTGGCCACTCACTCCCACCATAGCGTGATCTCCGAGCCTGTTCAGATTAGCCAAACGTTAAAAAATCGAGTGTGAACTTCTTCACACAACGCCAAAAAAATCTCAAAAATTCGCGATCTATGTGAATTGCTCCGAGATCAAACGCTCTTCAAGACCATGGCCGGGATCAAACAAAATACGGTGTTTGATAGCAGGCTCGGATCTGATCTCGACCCAATCGATATCTGGAAACGAGACGGAATCCGCATCCGCCATCACGGGGCGTTTATCCGCATCCAACACGTCAAATCGCACCTTTGCAATCTTGGGCAAAAGCGCCCCGCGCCAGCGGCGGGGCCGAAATGCAGCGATGGGCGTCAGAGCCAGAACGTCCGCTCCAATCGGCAGAATCGGCCCGTGGGCCGAGTAGTTATAGGCCGTTGATCCCGCAGGCGTGGATAGAAGCGCCCCATCGCACATCAACTCTGTCATGCGTTCGCGCCCATCAACGCTGATCTTCAATCGCGCGGCCTGAGGCCCTGCCCGCAGCAATGAAACCTCGTTAATCGCCAGCGCCTGATGCAGCTTTCCCGATTGGTCCATCGCGCGCATGGCCAACGGATTGATGACCTCTTCCTGCGCATCTTCAAGACGGGCCAGCAGATCATCTTCGTGATAGGTGTTCATCAGAAAGCCGATGGTGCCCCGGTTCATACCATAAACGGGTGTATCGAGATGCTGCAGGTTCTTCACCGTCCGCAACATAAAGCCATCGCCGCCCAAAGCGACGACAACATCTGCATCGCGCGGAGCTGCGTTTCCATAGGTCTGGATCAGGCGATCACGGGCGTCCTGAGCCATTTGGGCATCGCTGGCAAGAAAAGCGATTCTCTTTTTCATAACGTCCGGTTTCCAGTGCTGCACATTTGGTTCCGAAACAAACATACCTTTCCTCAATAGGCCAGACTTGACGCCGCAGCTGGCCAAATCGTCGCTTTATTGCTTTTGCCTCAAGGTGGTTTCCTATAGGAAATCCGCAGCTAACTACCCCAGTTCTATGGAGCGCAAATGAACGCCAACATTCGTGATACGGGTTTTTTCACCCAATCCCTTGCTGATCGTGACCCCGAACTGTTCGGCTCGATCACATCCGAGCTGGGCCGCCAGCGTGACGAGATCGAGCTGATCGCGTCCGAGAACATCGTCTCTGCCGCCGTGATGCAGGCACAGGGCTCGGTGATGACCAACAAATACGCCGAAGGCTATCCGGGCCGTCGCTACTATGGCGGGTGTCAATTCGTCGACATCGCCGAGAATCTGGCGATTGACCGCGCGAAAGAGCTGTTTGGTTGCGACTTTGCCAACGTGCAGCCGAATTCTGGATCTCAGGCGAACCAGGGTGTGTTTCAGGCACTGATCAAACCGGGCGACACCATTCTGGGCATGAGCCTGGATGCGGGCGGTCACCTGACCCACGGCGCGGCTCCCAACCAGTCGGGCAAATGGTTCAACGCCGTGCATTACGGTGTGCGTAAACAGGACAACCTGATCGACTATGATGAGATCGAAGCGCTGGCGAAAGAGCATCAGCCCAAACTGATCATCGCGGGCGGCTCGGCCATTCCCCGCGTTATCGACTTTGCTCGCATGCGCGAGATCGCCGACATGGTAGGTGCCTATCTGCACGTCGACATGGCCCATATTGCTGGCCTGATCGCAGCAGGTGAACATCCCAGCCCCTTCCCCCATGCGCATGTGGCCACAACGACCACGCACAAGACCCTGCGCGGCCCGCGCGGCGGCATGATCCTGACCAATGACGAAGCGATCGCCAAGAAAGTGAACTCGGCCATCTTCCCCGGCATTCAAGGCGGCCCGCTGATGCATGTGATCGCAGCCAAGGCGGTGGCTTTCGGCGAGGCGCTGCGCCCCGAATTCAAAGGCTATATTCAGCAGGTCATCACCAATGCGCAGGCGTTGTCGGATCAACTGATCAAGGGCGGTCTGGACACGGTGACCCACGGCACCGACACCCATGTGGTGCTGGTCGACCTGCGCCCTAAAGGCGTCAAGGGCAACGCGACCGAGAAGGCGCTTGGTCGTGCCCATATCACCTGCAACAAGAACGGCGTTCCATTTGATCCTGAGAAACCGACCGTGACCAGCGGCATCCGTCTAGGCTCGCCCGCTGGCACCACCCGCGGCTTTGGAGAGGGTGAATTCCGCCAGATCGCGGATTGGATCATCGAGGTTGTCGACGGTCTGGCCGCCAATGGCGAAGACGGCAACGCTGCGGTCGAGACCAAGGTCAAGGCCGAAGTCGCAGAGCTTTGCGCCAAATTCCCGATCTATCCGAACCTGTAATCAGGTTCTGAACTAAAGAAAGCGGCGCCCGATGATCCAGGCGCCGTTTTTTGTCGGAAACGGGGCTCTCCCGCCCCTTTTGCGCGCATCGTATGCGCTGAAAGTGTTGGGCCATGCGCCGTGCCCTGTTGGGCCCGGCGCGGTTGGTGTCAGATATCCGGGTCGGTATCCTTGAGCGCATCTTCCAGCAGCTTTTCATTCCGCGCCTCTTCGATGCGATTGATCCGATCCTCGGCTGTGCGAGCATCAAAGCGGTACTTGACCACATTAATCAGGCTAAGCGTCAGAAGAACGATCCCCATGCCCCAATATCCTTTTGTGGCCAGCGGCACATCGGTGGACAGATACAGCGAGATCGCAAGCAAAGCATAAGCCACCACAACACCTGCACCGTTCAGCATCAGGATCAAACCGTTTTCGTTACGTGTATTCATTGTAAGTCTCCGTGAGAAATTCTTGTTCGGTTGAGATTGGATTTAGCTGTCTTGCTGCGTGCGAAGCCGGCTCAGCACATCGTCGGCGGTGGCACGGGTTTTCGGGCCGTAGCCGGCCTCTTCCATCCGCACAGATACCGTGCTGTGATCCAGGCTCGCATCGATTTCCCGCAGGATTTCGGATTGTTCAAACGGATCTTCTTGCTGCATCACGCGTGCGATAAGGGTTTCGGCTTCGTCAATCGGGCTGTCCCCGCCCAGTTGCCGGTTCAGTCGCCTTTGCAGCCCCTGTTCTCGTTTAACCGCCCGGGCGGATATTGCACCTTGTTTCAAATCCAAAATCCGACGGCTGGCTGCCTGTACGGAATGGCGCAGTTGAAGAATGCGCGCCTCTAACCGGTCCACAGTTTGCGACCGCACCGTCAGCTCATTTTCCAGATCAGCCACCGCCTGAGCGGCACTTTCCACCAGATCCTGACGCTCATCTGCCAATGCCTGACGCGCCCGGTTCATAAGGTCGTCAATCCGCGTCTTTAGTCCGTCGATCTGCCGCGTCTCATTGCGCTGCTTCTGGATCATGCTGGCCAGAGTGAGCTTGGCGGCTTTCAGGTTCTGCTCGGCCTCGCGGATTTTCTGGTCGATCAATTCAATTGAGTAGGTGTCGCGCAGGCGGTCTTCGGCCCGGGCGTTTGCCCCGTTAATCAATGTCTTCAACGTACTGAACATGTGCTCCTCCGATATATGAACATCGTTCAAAAATCGGATATAGAAATAGAATGAACAACGTTCAAGAATTTTATGAACGTCGTTCAGGAAACTATTTGTTTCCAATTCGTGAAAGAACCTGCGTGATCATCCGTTCGATCTGTTCGGGCGGGACACCCGAGATGCGGTTTTCCAACCCCAGGGTTACAATGCCATGCACCGATGAAAATAGGGCGCGTGTCATCAGATCAGCCTCAACCCCGTCCAGATCAGGAAAAAGCTGGCCAACAGGTTCGGCGATATAGGCAAAAAGCCCGCGAAGCGCATCCCGATACCAATCGGGCACCGGACCATCATCGGCCATTTGAAGATCAAAAAGCGCACGCCACAGGTTTGTGTTCTGATCTGCGAAATTCAGATACGCGACACTCATGACAACAAGGCGCTGAACAGGCGGCTCGCTGCCATCAAAGGAGGATCCGACCGCCTGCCCCAACCGTCGAAAAGTGCACCCGTTAACGGCCATGATAATGGCGTTCAAATCCTCGAACACATTGTAGATGGCACCCAGCGCGCATCCCGCATCCTTGGACAAGTCCCGCGCCCTGAGGTCCTTGAGCCCATCCCGGTCAATGCGAAACTCGGCCGCTTCGATCAGTTTCTCGCGCAACTGTTCGCGTCTGAGCTGAGATTTTGTGGTCATGCTGTCCTCGGGGTTTGAACCTCGTTCACAGCGCATAAGACAGTAGAGTGGATCAGATCAAGCCCCGCCACATCAGAAACGCCAGAAGCAGTGCCCCAAAGGCCAGCATGTTAAACGCCAGTCCACCCAGCATACCCAGAAACCAGCCCCATCGCCGGTCGGCCAGATTGATGGCGCTAAGATGGGTCTGAACCTCATCAGCGGCTTTGGTCAGAGCAGGCGTATCCAGAACCAAACGCAGCTTAGGGTGGGCTGACATTTGTTCGGCCCGGGCCAGAACCATCGCCTGTTTGAACACCCGGCGCGGTAGGCGGCGTTTGGCCCGGCGAATCGACGCCTGAAGCGTTTTGTCACGCACGCCTAGCTTGACCCGCAGCAATGCAACGGTTTCAGCAATTCGATCCTGAATTTTAGCGTCTTGTGACATCGCGTTCTCCTGACGCGCGACACTAGCTCCTGTGAAGGCACGCCACAATGGGGCTGGTTGTTTCAAATGGTCACCTGTATCACGCGGATATGCTGAACACGATTGTACATGGCGATCCGACTGCGCTACCGCCTCTTGTTATTGCTCATGGCCTTTATGGATCGGCCAGGAATTGGGGCGTGATCGCACGTCGCCTATCGGATGAACGGCAGGTGATCGCGGTGGATATGCGAAACCATGCGCACAGCCTTTGGGACCCACAACACGACTATCCGGCTTTAGCAGGGGATATCGCTCAGGTCATCAAGCAGATCGGCGGATCCGTGGATGTGCTGGGGCACTCGATGGGGGGTAAAGCCGCGATGGCCCTGACCCTGCAGCATGGGGATCTGGTGCGCAAACTCGTGGTGGCCGATATCGCACCGGTCGCATATGGGCACAGCCAGATTCAGTTCATCAAAGCCATGCGCGCCGTTGATATGTCGCAGGTCAACCGCCGATCGGATGCCGAACAGCAACTGGCGGAGTTGGGGGTTGAACGCGCTTTGCAGAGCTTTTTCACGCAGTCACTGAATGTTGCGGGAAAACGCTGGTTGCTGAATTTGGATGTGTTGGCCGATCAGATGCCAAACATCATGGGATTTCCCGAAATAGGCGGCGCCTGGGACGGGTCCGCCCTGTTTCTGTCTGGCGCAGCATCCGACTATGTTCTGCCTGAACACCGCGACCACATTCGCAGCCTGTTTCCCGGTGCACGCTTTGCCAAAATCCCAGGCGCAGGCCACTGGCTGCATGCTGAAAAACCACGAGAATTCGAGGCTGCGGTCAGAACATTCCTGAACGCCTGACTAACCTGCCTCCTGGTACAAGCGTCGGGCGATCAGCCAAGCCGCCGGAAGCGCGACAAGCGCACCCGCAGCGGCGGCTGACAGAATCGCCATGACCGAGACCATGCCCAACGATAAAACACCAATCACCGCAGACCCTGCGAGGGCGGTGGCAATCATGGAATAAAGCAGCGCAGCAAGACGAAACATGACATGTGATCCATTTGGTTGAACGTCATGTCATCTTAGGCCAACGAACATACTTTGACGTTGATCTGGGTCAGTTTGTCAGCTGTCCACGACCTTTCCGCCGCCATTCATCCAATCGCTCAAGCCGCCCAGATTGAACACCTGTTCATACCCCATATCCAGCAGCAGCTTTCCTGCCAACGCGGCCCGACCACCGGACGCACAGTAGATCACAATTGCGCGGTCCTTGAGCATCTGCGGATCATGGGATTGCAGCGTTTCATCGGCGCGGAATTCCAGCATGCCGCGCGGAATATGATGCGACCCTGCCGCACGACCCGTTTTCTGCACCTCTTCTGCACCGCGAATATCCAGCAGCAATGCTCCCTGATCGATCAACGCCTGAGCCTGCGTCACATCCACACGCGGCACGACCGTATTTGCGGCCTCCATCATCTCTTTTACAGTTGCTGGCATGTTCACCCCTTTGCCTGAGTTTTCGAGGCAAAGCTAACATGCGAACTTTGGAAGGTGTAGACATCTGCAACCGGCTTTTTGGGATTGCAAAACGTATCTTGGTACCCGCGGCCGGACTCGAACCGGCACGGCCTTTCGGCCCAGAGATTTTAAGTCTCTTGTGTCTACCATTCCACCACGCGGGCAAGATACGTTGAGCCCTATTGGATCTCGCAAAAACCATTAAGGCGACAAGACCATGAAGACAATGTGTTTTGCTGCCCGACCAGCAGGATTAGTATGCGCGCGCCTAGGCCGCATCCGCCCTTGCAGCCACCACACGGTCAAACCAGGCCGAAATGGCGGACAACTCGGGCACGAGTGGTTCGGCTTCACCGCCTGTGAACCCCAAAAACTTCTCGCGATTCAATCCGTTTACGCCCACCAGAACAGGAATGTCCTGCGCCAGAGCTTCGGCAATCACCGGGCGGAAGCCACGGCCATCGGCCTCATGTTTGCCGAACTTGTTGATAATCAACAGCTGCGGGGAATTTGCCAAGGACGCAGTGACATAGCCCACCGCCTGTTCAAGCGCCGCCGGATCCAGCCGACAGCCGCGGGATTGCGTGCCCAAAGACTGCGAGATGCGGATCGTATCGCCTGCGGGAAGAACGCGGACATCCATATCGCACCGGCTGCTATCGGTACATTCGGTGTTGGTTTGCACAACGCCCGCCAGTTTCGCACCCGAGGCCAGCAGATTCTCCGCGACCGCGCTGAGCAACCGGTCCGTTGCGCCGCGATCTGTGGTGGTGACATAGGCCAGAAACATAGTGGAACCCTCGTAAATCTGGTGGAACGCTTCAAATAGCACGCTCTGTGGGCTCCGACCACTCCTTCCAAAGTAGAAGCCGCACATCTATCACGCTTGGCAACTGAACAAGCGATCTGGCATCAAGGCACAAGCAGGCGCTGCGGAGGGTAAAGCAATGCGTTCATTTGATGAGATATTTGAGATATCGGCAGGTCGCCATGGCGGGGCAGATGCTTTGAACGCCAAACTCAGCAAACCCAAAACGCCGCAAGAACTTGCGGCAATGCCCGAGGATCGCTGGCTCTCGATCCTGACCAAATGCATCTTTCAGGCGGGGTTCAACTGGAAGGTTATCGAGGCGAAATGGGACGGGTTCGAAACGGCCTTTGACGGGTTCGATGTGGGCCGCTGCGCCTTTATGGATGATGAGAAGTTCGACGCTCTGCTGCAGGACACTCGGATCGTGCGCAATGGAACCAAGATCGCCACTGTCCGGGACAACGCCGCATTCTTGCTCGAACTGCGCGATCAAGGCGGCGCGGGTGAGGTTCTGGGCGGATGGCCCTCGACCGACTATATCGGCCTTCTGGCCATGTTGGGCCAACGCGGATCACGGTTGGGAGGCGCGTCCGCCCAATATGCTATGCGGTTTGCAGGCCGCGACAGCTTTATCCTGTCACAGGACGTGACCGCACGGCTGATCGCCGAAGGTGTAGTGGACAAAGCCCCCACATCCAAGAAAGCCATGGCCGCCGTACAACAGGCCTTTAACACTTGGATGGATCAATCTGGCCGGTCCCTGACAGAAATCAGCCGTGTACTTGCAATGAGCCTTTGAAAACGGCTTGCGCAACCGATGCGGCAGGATAGGCTTTGCACATGAGTTTGCGTGTATTGATTTTAGCGTTCCTAGCTCTTGCGACCTGCGGACGCCCGCTGACACAGCAAGAGCGTGACTTTGCTGACGAAATACAAGGCGACACGCTCAACCTGGATCGCGTACGCCTCGTCGAAGGTGCGCCGGTTGTGCCGGTCACATATGACCGAAAAGCACGCCCGCGTTTGGCTTGTCGCGAACGTATCCTTCCACCCATCGAGCCCGGACCGGTAACAGGGAAACCTGCGGCAATTGCTTTGTTCGACAAGGTTTACTTCGCGCGTGACTGGTATCTCGAAGACTACATGTCAGACTATCCCGAGCAGATGAACCTTATCGCGGCCATGCTGCTGGCGCATGAACTGACCCATGTCTGGCAGTGGCAGAACCGCAAGACAACCGGCTATCACCCGCTGCGTGCGGCGGCAGAGCATGGCGGGCGCGAGGACCCGTATTTGTTTGATCTGGATACCTCGCCCGACTTTCTGTCTTACGGCTATGAACAGCAGGGCGCGATTGTCGAAGAATATGTCTGTTGCCGGTCGTTGGACCCACAGGCACAGCGCACCAAGCGCCTGCACAAGATGCTGGGTACGCATTTCGACCTCTCCCCCCTGCCCCAGGAAGGCCGTGAGCGTGACATCGCGATCCCGTGGAGCGATGCCAAGATCGAAGGAATTTGCAGCTAGATTTCAGGTGCCTTGCAGGGTTTTGAGATAGGCCACCAGATCAACAATAGGCTGACTGGTCAGAATTGGCTGCCCTTCTTCCGTTTTCATGGATGTGTCTTGCCCTTCAAAATATGGGCCGTACACCGGCATCGGGCTTCCATGACTCACCAAAGGGTCACGCCCGTCGATCCGGGCAACAACCCGCGCCGTTGGGAAACGCCCGTCTTTCGTCAGTTCCGTCAAATCGGTCGGCTGAATAATAAGAACTCCTGCCATTGGGCCTTGCCCCATGGCGTCAATTCCGTGGCAGGTCGCACAATAGTGTTGATACAGTTCAGCACCAGTTTGTACATCTTGTGCCGCCGCGCTTTGCGCCGACATGACAAGCACGGCAGCTATAGTTCCCAGCTTTGACCACTTCATCGCATCCTCTCCTATCCGCAATAGCATTTGCAGGCTTGTCCGATGGACCGCTTGGCGCAATGATCCAGATCAACGAAGCAAGAGGGTAAGGTTCATGACACAATACGCAGCCATCATGCTGGCCGCCGGAATCGGAGTACCCATCCTTGCCGCATTGAACGCAGCACTTGGGAAGCTGATCGGTTCCCCCACCACGGCTGCGGTGATCCTGTTTGCCATCGCCTTTGCGGCATCAGCGCTTGTGATGTTGTTGTTTCCGGGCTTCGCGGCGATCACCAAGGTTGCACAGGCCCCCAAACACCTGCTGCTCGCAGGCGTTCTGGTCGCGTTTTACGTCTTGTCGATCACTCATGTCGCGCCGCATTTCGGTGTTGGAAATGCAGTGTTCTTCGTGCTTCTTGGCCAACTAGTCAGCACCGCAGCGATTGATCATTTTGGGCTGTTTGGGGCCCAGGTCACGCCGCTGACATGGATACGCGCGGGTGGGATCACGGTGATGGCTCTGGGCGTTGCGATCACTCAACTGGCTTGAGAGTACCACCTTCTAGCCGCACCATCCGATCCATACGCGCCGCAAGGTCCATGTTGTGGGTTGCAATCAAGGCCGAAAGGCCCTCATCCCGGACAAGCCTCATCAACGCATCAAACACCTGATCAGAGGTTTCCGGATCAAGGTTCCCGGTTGGCTCATCGGCCAGCAACACTTTGGGTGTGTTCGCCAGCGCCCGGCAAAACGCCACGCGCTGTTGTTCGCCACCCGACAAAGCCGCCGGGCGATGGCTGGCACGGGCGGCCACCCCGACACGGTCCAGCAATGACATCGCCCGGTCTTGCGCTGCTTTCTCAGCGATCCCGTTTGCCAGTTGCGGCAGGGTGATGTTTTCCAAGGCGGTAAATTCCGGCAGAAGATGATGGAATTGGTAGACAAAGCCGATGTCCTGCCGCCGCAGAGCGGTGCGCGTGCGGTCGCCCTTGCCACTGACATCCTGGCCGCCGATTTCAACCTGACCGTCATCCGGCATATCCAAAAGGCCCGCGATGTGCAGCAAGGTGGATTTGCCTGCACCCGAAGGTGCGACCATCGCCACCGCCTCACCTGCGTTCAATTCCAGATCAACGCCCCGCAGAACCTGCACTTCGCCCGGTGTTCCTTGCAGGTAGGTCTTGGTCAGGCCCTTCAATCGCAATGTCACATCATTCATAGCGCAGTGCCTCAACCGGGTTCAGCCGCGCCGCGCGGCGGGCGGGGAAATATGTGACAACAAAAGACAAGCCCAGTGAAAGGGCCACGGCCTTGAGGACATCGCTGAGATGCAGTTCTGCCGGAAGGGCATAGATTCCACGAATGGACGGATCCCAGACTCCACCGCCCATCGCATAGTTCACAAAAGAAAAGATGGGATCAATGTAGATGGCAAACAGACAGCCGAAGATGACACCCATCGCGGTTCCGATGATGCCTGTGAACGCACCGCAGATGAAAAACACCCGCAGCACCGATCCTTCGCTCAGGCCGATCGTGCGCAAGATGCCGATGTCACGACCCTTGTTCTTTACCAACATGATCAGGCCCGAGACAATGTTCATCGCGGCAATCAGCACGAGGATCGACAGGATGATGAACATCACGTTGTCTTCAACCTCCAGCGCACGCAGAAACCCACCCGAGGCATCCTGCCATGTCCAGATCTGGCTGCGCTCACCCGAGGCTTCGAGGATTGGGATCAGGATCGGGTTCATCGCTTCGGGTTGCGTGACCATCACCTCGATCTCATCCGCCACGCCCTCGCGGTTGAAAAAGCTCTGGGCCTGCGAAAACGGCATGTAAACGCGCGTGCGGTCGATGTCATATCGCCCCGCGGAAAACACATAGACCACGCGATAGGCATTCACACGTGGCGAGGTTCCAAAGGCGGTTCTGACACCGTTGGGCGAGGTCAGCTTAACCGTATCCCCCACTGTGGCCCCAATGGTACGCGCCACGCCCGAGCCGATGGCGATCACGTCCTCGCCCGATTGAAACAGAGACAAATCCCCCGCCGATTGTTCGGCTTGCGCGATGCCCGGCAGGTCCATCAGGTCATCGGGCCGGATGCCAAACACCTCAGCCCCGCTGCTGCGGTCGCGATTTGTGATCAGAACCTGACCTTTGACCAAAGGTGCCGCCCGTTCTACACCCGGAACCTGCGCGATCCGCGCTGCGCGTTCTTCGTAATCCTCCATCGTACGTATCACGTGCCCCTGCGCATCAATCTCGCCTGAGGAATAGACAGTGATGTGTGCATTGGCCCCAAGGATCGTGCCGACGAATTCGGCCCGGAACCCGGAACGCACAGCGAGTGTCGCGATCAAGGCGAACACGGCCAGAGTGATCCCAATCAGCGAGATCCAGGTCATAACACTGACGCCCCCCTCGGCCCGGCGGGCCCGCAGGTATCGCCAGGCGATCTTCCATTCAAAAGGGGCAAAAGGCGGGGGTGTCTTGGCCATGCCTGCTCCGGTCTTGTTGTTTGGCGGCGACCCTCTCGGCATTTCGGGCAATGGTCAAGCGCCTTGTGAACGCATCACCGACCGCATGCAAAGTGATCGTCTCAAATAAGCGAATCAACACTGACATCTGCTTTGGGTGCTCAGATAAAAAGTGTTGTTGGATTCAACAACTACCCTGTCGGTTGTGACGCCCTTCACAGACATCGCCATATTGTTTCAGCTATGAAGTCAATACGGGCATTGCGTGAGTGACTGAACTCAAAATGCCACATATATTAAGCAATATTATTTCGCTTTTTGCTTATTTTTAGAAACTTTGTCACCCTGATTTGGGGGAACACATTTCAGAGCGGGGGTCGCTCAATGAATATTCAGAATACACCAGAGGGGGCGGACCGTATTTTGGTTCGTGCAACAGCAACAGAACTGGATTGTGAAACAGCCGCATTGCTGCGGGCTGCGATCCGTCCGATTTTTTCAAAAGCTGTCAGTTGGAACGGTTTGGCAGACCGGTTGAGGGATAAGGGCTATCGCCTCGCCTTCCTCAAGGGCCGCCTTTGCATAACCGACCGCGCAACCGGTCAGCGGGTTTGCGGGATACGGTTTCTGGGCTTTGAACTGAAGGAACTGGTCAACCGGCTGGGCCGCCCGATCGTCGTCGCGCGCGGCAATCAAGCCGACGGAGAGCTGTTGGTCGCCCGCCCAGTGTCAACGCAGTAAGAACGCCGCGCTGACCTTGGTCTGCGCGTATCGCCTTGGTCAGGCGATACCCTTATAGATTTCCGCAACTTTGGTCACGGCGGCTTCGGGGCTTAGCTCCTCGCTTTCGCCTGTACGGCGGCAAGTCAGTTCAACCACACCGTTTTTCAGACCACGCGGCCCGACCGTGATGCGCCACGGCAGGCCAATCAGGTCCATCGTGGCGAACTTGCCCCCTGCCCGTTCATTGCGGTCATCATAGAGCGGCTCAAGACCCAGAGCGGTCAGAGCACCATAGAGTTTGTCACAGGCCGCATCCGCTTCGTCGTCACCCTGCTTCAGGTTAACGATGCCGCAATGGAACGGGGTCACGCCCTCGGGCCAGACAATACCTTTGTCATCGTGGCTGGCTTCGATGATAGCACCGATCAAACGGCTAACGCCGATCCCATGGCTGCCCATGTGAACGGGTGTCGGCTTACCATCAGGGCCTTGAACGGTCGCGCCCATGGCTTCCGAATACTTGGTGCCGAAGTAGAAGATCTGACCTACCTCGATCCCACGTGCGACGCGGCGGCGATCTTCCGGCACTTGGTTGAACAGCGCCTCATCGTGGGTTTCATCCGTGCGCGCGTATTTCGAGGTGAACTCTTCCAGGATCGCCTGACATTGCGCACGGTCATCATAGTCAATGTCTCGGTCGCCGAAAGTCAGATCGGTAACGGCGCTGTCATAGAAGACCTCGGACTCGCCTGTGTCAGCCAGCACCAGAAACTCATGCGTATCGTCGCCACCAATGGGGCCGGAATCGGCGCGCATTGGAATGGCCTGCAAGCCCATACGCTCATAGGTGCGCAGATAGCTCACCAGATGGCGGTTGTAAGCGTGCAGCGCGTCTTCTTTCGTCAGGTCAAAATTGTAGCCGTCCTTCATGTAGAACTCGCGCCCGCGCATCACGCCGAAACGTGGGCGGATTTCGTCGCGGAACTTCCACTGGATTTGGTAAAGCGTCAGCGGCAAGTCTTTGTAACTGCTGACATGTCCACGGAATATGTCTGTCACCAGTTCCTCGGCCGTGGGGGTATAGAGCAAGTCTCGGCCATGGCGGTCCTGCATGCGCAGCATTTCCTGACCATAATCGTCATACCGCCCGGATTCGCGCCACAAGTCCGCCGATTGCAGGATGGGCATCTGAATGGCGATATGCCCTGCCCGCGCCTGTTCCTCATGCACGATGTTTTCCAGCTTGCGCAGCACTTTGAAGCCCAGCGGCAGCCACGAATAAATACCGGCAGCAGCCTGCTTGATCATTCCGGCGCGCAGCATCAGCCGGTGGCTGACGATCTGGGCCTCAGCAGGGTTTTCCTTGAGAACGGGCAGAAAGTAACGGCTGAGGCGCATGACTTAACCTTTTAGGGTGATATTCCAACAAAAAGGTGATTATGCCAAAGCCCCGCCGGGGGCAATCGTACATTGGTGAAATAAGAACTTAGCCTCAGTTTGTTTTTTGATTGACCGACCAATCAAGTTTTCCCAAGTGTAACGAAATTGTAAAACTCAAGAGGCGCCGATGCAGACGATTCAGGAACCCGCCCGTCAGATTCCAGTGGTTCACCAGACCGATGTTCTGGTCGTTGGCTCCGGCCCTGCTGGTTTGGCGGCGGCGCTGGCAGCGGCGCGTGCAGGGGCAGCGGTGTCGCTGGTTGATCGGTTCGGCTGCATGGGTGGCAACATCACCGCCGTGGGGGTCGAAGGGTTTGCCTGGTACCGCCATGAACAAACGGTCGAAGCCGGCGGTATCGGTATGGAGTTTGAAACCCGCGCCAAGGAGATGGGCGCAGCGGTGCCTGAAAGCCAATCGCTCAGCTATGAACTGGACAGCGAAGGGTTCAAACTGGTGGCCGACAAGCTGGTCGAAGAGGCAGGCGTGCGTCCAATGTTGCATCGGCAGTTCGTGGCCCCGATCATGGATGGCGACCGGATCACCGGGATCATCACTGAATCGAAAGCCGGGCGCGAGGCGATCCTGGCCAAGGTGGTCATTGATGCCACTGGCGATGCGGATGTGGCCCATCGCGCGGGCGCACCGACGCAGAAAACGGCGCGCGAGGATATGATGGCGGCTTCGGTCATGTTCCATCTGGCAGGCGTCGACAAACGCGCCTTTATGGAGGGCGTGAAGTCCGATCCACAGACCTACAAGGATTGGGGCGGTGGCGGTGAGTGGAACATCGAAACCTCCGGCAAGGAGGACAATATGTTCTCTCCCTTCGTGCACAAACCCTTCCAACAGGCGATTGACGAGGGGCTGATCCCACCACATCTGAACACGATCGCAGGGACCTGGGGTGCAATGCACGATACAGGCGAGCTGACCTATATGAATCTCATCCATTTGGCCGATGTCGACGGCACCGACCCAGACAGCCTGACACATGGCGAGATCGAGGGCCGCCGTCAGTCGATGCTGGCCATCGAAGCGCTACGCCGCTTCATGCCGGGGTGTGAAAATGCGCGGTTGCGAAATTTCGGGATGACCATCGGCATTCGGGACACCCGCAAGATCGATGCGGTCTATAACATGACCGAAGATGATGCGCGGCACCAAGGCAGATTCGAAGATTCCATCGGCATCTACCCCGAATTCATCGACGGCTACGGTATCCTGATCCTGCCCACGACGGGGCGGTATATGCAAATCCCCTATCGCTCGATGCTGCCCAAAGGGATCAAGGGCCTGCTGGTCGCCGGTCGATCTCATGGGGCCGACAGGGTCGCCCACGCGGCCACCCGCAATATGGCCTGCTGTGCCGTTATGGGCCAAGGGGCCGGAATAGCCGCCGCACATGCGCTCAAAAGCGATCGCGAGCTGGATGCGCTGGATCTGTCACCGGTTCACAAAGAGCTTGATCGACAAGGGGTTCGGGTCTTCTGATCGGCCCCTCGGCAAGCACGGACCCATGAAGCCCTTGCATCGATCAGCCCCATAGGCCAAGAACATCCTCGACGACCAGAACGCGAGGGCAATCATGGCTTTGCCGGTTAAGGATCAACTCAGATACTGGGGCATCGCCGCAGCGATTTTTATATTGGTCCTGTGGGCATTGGGTGATGTTCTTCTGCCTTTTGTGATCGGCGGCGCGATTGCCTATTTCCTTGATCCCATCGCTGATCGGCTGGAAAAGCTAGGCCTGTCACGGATGGCGGCCACGGGCATTATCACGGTTGTTGGTGTGCTTGGGTTCATCCTGGCGATCCTGATGGTCGTTCCGGCCCTTATTACACAGCTGCTGGATCTGATTGATATTTTACCCAGCCTGTTCAAGCAGTTGCGCGGCTTCATCGAGAAGCAATTCCCATCCTTGCTGGATCAGGACTCCAGCACCCATCAGATGCTGGTCTCATTCGGGGAAACCCTGAAGTCCAAAACCGGTGATGTGCTGGAAACGGTACTGTCCTCTCTTGGATCAGCCATCAACATCGTGGTCCTGTTGGTCATCGTCCCGGTGGTTGCCGTCTACCTGCTGCTGGACTGGGATCGCATGATCGCCCGGATCGGAGAGCTTCTGCCCCGCGACCACGCTCCAACGATCAAGCGGCTGGCGGGCGAGATTGATGCTGTGCTGGCCTCGTTCGTGCGCGGCATGGGTACAGTCTGCCTGATCCTAGGCACCTATTACGCGGTCGCCTTGATGATTGCTGGTTTACAGTTTGGTCTGGTCGTAGGGTTCATCGCCGGGCTGGTGACCTTTATTCCTTATCTAGGCGCACTGATCGGTGGCACACTGGCCATCGGGCTGGCCCTGTTCCAGTTCTGGGGCGACTGGGCGCATATCGGCCTGATCGCGGGCATCTTTGCGTTGGGCCAAGTGACCGAAGGCAACTTTCTGACCCCGAAACTGGTTGGCAGTTCGGTTGGATTGCACCCGGTCTGGCTGTTGTTGGCGCTGTCGGTGTTTGGTGCGCTCTTTGGCTTTGTCGGGATGTTGATTGCAGTCCCGGTCGCCGCCGCCCTGGGCGTTTTGGCACGGTTTGGCACATCGCTCTACCTTGACAGCCGGCTATATACCGGCCTCGAAGGGCAACAGGGTCAGGACGACGACTAAATGGCCCAACAACTGAGCTTTGATCTGCCAGCCAAAACCGCGCTGGAGCGTGATGATTTCTTTGTCTCTCCGGCCAATGCACTGGCCGTGGCGATGATATCTGCGACCTCGTGGCCCGGAAACAAGCTGGTGCTCAGCGGCCCAGCTGGGTCTGGCAAAACCCATCTGGCCCATGTCTGGGCAGCCGAAACCGGTGGGCGCATCGTGCAGGCTGCTGATCTGGACTATGATGCGGTGCCTGAACTGGCCCGCACACCCATTGCGGTCGAGAATGTTCCAGCCATTGCAGATGATTTGGAACAGCAAAAGGTGCTGTTTCATCTGCACAATCTCGCCTTGGCCGAAGGGCATGCCCTGTTGATGACTGGGCGATTGGTGCCCAAGCTTTGGCATCTGCCGCTGGCCGACCTTCAAAGCCGGGTTGAGGGCGCGCACCACGTGGCCTTGGAACCGCCTGATGACGCGTTGCTGGGGGCTGTGCTGGCCAAGCTGTTCCTGGACCGTCAGCTGAACCCGGGCCCCGAGGTTATCGCCTATCTGGTAAAACATATGGATCGCCGCTTTGAGACAGCCGCCAAGGTTGTCCAACAATTGGATCAACTGGCCCTTGCCGAAAAACGTGAGATCACGCGGGCTTTGGCCGTGCGGGTTTTGAACGAAAAAACGGATCAGATGAATGCAAGTGATTGACCCAATATCGGTGATTTCGCATTCTAATCCCAGAATATCTGGAAGACACATGGATCAGACCGTCGAAACCGACATCCCGGACTGGGGCCCATTCGGTAAACCTCTGTTCGATGACCCGGGCGCGCGGGCGCTGTCACGGGTGGGTGTTGTCGATGTGGGCTCGAACTCGGTCCGGATGGTGATTTTCGACGGCGCGGCGCGGTCGCCGGCCTATTTCTACAATGAAAAAGTCATGTGCGAGCTTGGCGCAGGGTTGTCTGAGACCGGAAAGCTGAACCCACGCGGGCGGGAAAGGGCTCTGGCCGCGTTGCGCCGTTTCCAGCAACTGGCGCAGGACTTGGACCTGCCTGGCCTGCATGTGGTTGCAACCGCAGCCGTGCGCGAAGCCAATGACGGGCCGGATTTCTGTGCCGAGGTTCAGGCCCAAACCGGGCTAAATGTCGCCGTGATCGACGGCCAGGAAGAGGCGCGCCTGTCCGCACAGGGCGTGTTGCTGGGCTGGCCAGGAGCTTACGGTCTAATCTGCGATATCGGCGGATCGTCGATGGAACTGGCCGAGATCGGAGATGGTCAGGTTGGGCGACGGGTAACCTCAGCCCTTGGGCCGCTGAAACTGCGTGACATCAAAGGTGGGCGGCGCGCGCGAAAAGCGCATATCAAGGACACGATGGAGGAGCTGCGCGCTCAGCTTGGTCAGCAGCGGGACCGCTTGTTTCTCGTCGGCGGCAGCTGGCGCGCATTCGCACGGATCGACATGTTGCGCCGTGGCTACCCGCTCAATGTTCTGCATGAGTACCGTATGACAACGACACAGGTGCGCGACACGATCAAGTTCATTGAAGCCAATGATCACGACAAACTGCGCAGCCAAGCGGGGGTGTCCAGTTCCCGAATGGCGTTGATCCCCTATGCGATGGATGTTCTGGGGCGATTGATCCGAACATTCAAACCGAAGGATATCGCAGTCTCAAGCTACGGCATTCGTGAAGGTTTGTTGTACGAGCAGATGTCACAAGAGATCAGGGATCGCGACCCTTTGATCGAAGCCAGCCGGTTTTCCGAATCCAAGGATGCCCGCCTGCCGGGTTTCGGGCGGAACCTGTATGACTTTGTGATGCCATTGTTCAATTCAGCGCCGCCCGCGCGGGTCCGACTAATCAAGGCCGCCTGCCTGCTGCATGACGTCAGTTGGCGCGCGCATCCCGATTATCGGGCCGAGGCCTGTTTCGACTATGTCACGCGCGCCAATCTGGGCGGCCTGAAACATTCCGAACGGATTTTTATCGGGCTGGCGCTACAGCACCGCTATCGCAATAAACGCGAAGGCAATCGCTTTGCGCCATTGTACGAGTTGCTGGATGAGCCGGGGCAGAAACAAGCCGAGATTTTGGGAAAGGCAATGCGCTTTGGTGCAATGCTATGGATGCACAACGAAGCCAATATCGGCCGGCTTAGATTTTATCCCAAAAAGCGCCAGCTTGAACTGTTCCTGCCCAAAGCGGCAGAACCCTTGTTTAATGAAGTGGCCGAGGCGCGCCTGAACTCGCTGTCAAACGCCCTGAAATCCGAGGTACGCGTGATCGTCAAAGGTTAAAGACCCGATCAGATATCGGTGCCTTCATCCGGTGCCTTATCTTCAAGATCGGGGCTGGCATCATCATCCGGTACAGGTTTCTTGCGGATGATGATATCGCCATTTGGTAGGATTTCGGGCGCTTCATACGCGCTCCAATCCTTGATCTCGGCTGCAAGCTCGGCCAATGCAGGACCCATTTCCTGAAGGAAGGATTGCATTGCCGGGCCCAGTGATTCCGCCATACCCAAAAGCTCATCCAGGGCAGGCTCCATCTCTCGGCGCAACCCTTCAAAGAAGAGCTCGGCCCCCTGCTCCATCAGGGATTTGCTGTCATCTTCCTGCGCAGATGCAGGAGTGCCGAGGCTGGTCGACAAGACCGCGATGATCAGAAGGCGTTTCATACAGGTAATATATGCCCTCAAAGGGTCTCAGGGAAGGTCACAACTCGATATCCAGCGTGACCGGGAAGTGATCCGAGGCGGTTAGTAGCGCCTCGCGCAGTTCAACAGATGTCCAGCAAGCCGCATCCCGAAACGGGTGCCAGATGCGCCAATCGGGTTCGCGGTTACGCAGGTCTTCGCTAATCATGATATAGTCCAGCAAAGCCTCCAGAAACTTGCCCTCTTTTGGGCGGGCGAACCGAGCAGTGGAAGGGACAGACCCCGGTCGGGGGCCATGCGCCGTAACGGCATGGGGATCAAAAAGTCCGGCCTGCAGCAAGATCTCAACCGATGAACGCCCGAACAGATGCTCGAACTCATCCAAACCCGGACCATCATTGAGATCGCCCAGAAGCACAACGGGCTCCTGTGCCGCGACATGGTCGACCACCCGCCGTGACAGCCAGATTGCCTGTGCAAGTTGCTTGCGCCGGTTGGCGATTGAAATCCTGATGGCCTCATCGCGGGATCCTGCACCATGCGGCGCTTTGGATTTGAGATGAGCGCCGATCATGCGGAACTCAAAACCGGAGTTTGACTGAACCAGCAACTCCATCGGGGGTTTCGAGAACCGCACCACATCCTCAGTCGCATCTACATCCAGGTCGATCTGAAAGGAGCGATCGAACCGCGGCGCATTCGCATCGTCGCGCGGCTCATGTCGGGCCGTTAGCACATCTGGATCATAGAGCAGGGCGAGTTCCTGATGCGTGTCGTTGGCAAAACCCATAACCGCGCGCTGCGTTCGCATATCAAACGCCTCGGCAAAGCCTTGCAACGCCCGCACCGTGTTCTGGCGCTTTCCAGTATTGGGCGCTTCGACGATCAGGATGGCGTCCGCATCCAGCGCGGTCAGAACCTTGGCAATCGCCTCAACCTGCTGGGCCTTCGTTACATCATGACGACCCGACCAGCTGTCATCCATGATCAGCGCATCGTTTTTGTCGAAAAGATTGGCGAACCATTCGATGTTGTAGGTCGCCAGCCGCATCCGCTCAGGCCCGCGCGCCGTTGATGTCATCCCAGGCTTGATTGATGTCGATCATCTTCTTTTCGGCAAGGCGGATCGCCTCTTCCGGGACACCGCGCGCCATCATCGCATCAGGATGGGTATCGCGCACCAGTTGACGCCACACTTTGCGAATCTCGGACACTGGCATATCCCGCGAAACACCCAGAACCACATAAGGATCATTCGGCGCATCCGGCACAAAGCGCGCGCGCAAGGCCAGAAATTGCGCATCGGTCTGTCCAAAGATGCGACTGACATCTTCCAGGAATTCATTCTCGTTGGGGTGATAGAACCCATCTGCCATGGCGATGTGGAACAAACCCTCCATCAGGTCGCAAAGCGCGGTGCTGTCTTCGGAAAACATGCGAGCAATCTTGCGGGCATAGTCCTGATAGCCTGCAACATCCGTCCGCGCCATGTTGAAGACCCGCGCCGCGCCTTCTTCATCCGCGCGCGCGATCTGGAACACATCCCGAAAGGCCGTGACCTCATCGCGCGTAACCTGTCCGTCCGCCTTGGCCATTTTGGCCCCCAGCGCAATCACGGCAATGGTGAAGGCAACCGAGCGTTCGGGTGGTGAACGCAGCTTCTCAAAAACCGCCGTCAGACTTTCGCCTTGGGCCAACGCACTCAGCGCATCAGATATTCGGATCCAAATCGACATGGGCGCACCCTAGCGTGCCTCGTTGCGACTGTCAGGTGCGACAGATCACTCCGATGAAAGAATTTTCTGCATCAGCACCAGATCCAGCCGTTGTCCCCACTTAAAGCCGACCTCGGGCATACGCCCAACTTCGCCGAACCCAAGGGCTGTATGGAAGGCGATGGCCGAAGGGTTAGCGGATGAAATGCCCGCCACGAGAACATGAACCCCATCCGCACGCGCCACAGCTTCCAACTCTGTCATTAAGGCGCGACCAATCCCTTTGCCCCGCGCCCCTTCTGCCAACTGGATCGAGTGTTCCCGCGTGTTGGCGTATCCCGGTCCGTTTCGAAACATCCCATATGTCGCAAAACCAAGCACCTGTCCCTTATCTTCAGCGACCAGAAATGACGGGCCACGGTCGCGAATATCATTGGCAATCGCTTCAGTGCTGCGTTCCTCGGTGGTGAAGGTCACCAACGTGTCGCGGATGATGGCGTTCGTGATCGCGGCGATCTGAGCAGCGTCATCCGGGCAGGCCTGCCGAACCGTCATTCCAACACTCGCACCCCATGAGGCGTTTCGAACTCTGCCTGCATCGAGGCAGGACCGGTGTCGAAGACAACCAAGTCAAGTTCTCCTAAATGCTGGGCCAGTACCAATGCCTCCGGGTGATACACGATTAACCTTCGCAAACTGCACCCGCTGTCCTGCAACATCTGCGCAGGGTGCAAATCGCCCTGCCATTGGATCAACGCAGGAAACAGATTATCGAAGGGCAAGCGTCCGTTGGGCGGCACAGCCATACGCCATGTCAAAGCCCCCCGGGTCAGATCAATGGGGGTTCCGGTGCCATCAGGAAACGTTGCAAGTGCGGCTTCGATATCAGGAACGCTGCAGATCCAATTGGTCAGCCGCGGGTTTCCTGAAAACCGATCCAGATCAAACCAACGGGTCCGCTGGGGTACGGCTGCGTCAGGATCAATAGCAATCGCTTCCAGATACAGACCATCCCTGAGGCCTAAAAGACGATTGTAAGTGCCAAATTTTTCGTGTTTTCCGCCGGGTTGAAGCGAAACACCCAACGCCTTTTCAATATGGGCCGATGCCGCCTCCAGCGTTTCGCCGGCTACGGCCAAGTGATCAAGTAGCATCCGCACCTCCCCAAGAAAAAAGACCAGATCCGTAGATCTGGTCGCATGTTTCACCCAAGCGCTTCCGCGCACAAGATTTTTCGTCGAAAAACCTGCGCCTAGATTAGTTACGCGCTTCTTTGATCAGACGCAGGATATCCTGCGCTGCCTCAGGGATGTTCGTTCCGGGCCCAAAGATCGCCTTGACGCCATGATCATAGAGGAACTGATAGTCCTGCTGCGGGATCACCCCCCCGCAAATCACGATGATATCCTCGGCCCCGGCTTTCTTAAGCTCCTCGACCAGCTGCGGTGCAAGCGTCTTGTGACCCGCTGCCTGCGAGGAAATTCCGACCACGTGGACGTCATTGTCGACCGCATCCTGTGCGGCCTCAGCCGGGGTCTGGAACAACGGGCCAACATCCACGTCAAAGCCAATGTCGGCAAAGGCCGTGGCAATGACCTTGGCCCCACGGTCATGTCCGTCCTGCCCCATCTTGACCACCAGCAAACGGGGTCGGCGACCTTCGGTCTGGGCGAAATCCTCGATGGATTTCTGGATCGCAGCGAAGCCTTCGTCGCCCTCATAGGCAGCGCCATAGACCCCGGCCAGCGTTTTCACCTCGGCGCGGTGACGGCCGAATTCTTCTTCCATTGCCATGCTGATCTCTCCTACGGATGCGCGGGCACGTGCAGCCTCGACGGCGGCGGCCAAAAGGTTTCCGCCCTGCTGGGCGGTGTTCGTCAACGCGTCCAATGCCTGTTGGCACGCGGCCTCATCGCGGGTTGCACGGATACGTTCCAGACGTGCCACCTGAGCCTCGCGCACGGCGACATTATCGACATCCAGAATGTCGATCGGGTCTTCCTGTTCCTTGCGGTATTTGTTGACGCCAACGATCACCTCTTCGCCCCGGTCGATCATCGCCTGACGCCGCGCGGCGCTTTCTTCGATCCGCAGCTTGGGCATTCCGCTGGCCACGGCCTTGGTCATGCCGCCCATCTCCTCGACCTCTTCCATCAGGGCCCAGGCTTTTTCGACCAGCTCATTGGTCAGACTTTCGATATAGTACGAACCAGCCAGTGGATCGACGACATCGGTCACGCCGGTTTCTTCCTGCAGCACCAACTGCGTGTTCCGCGCGATGCGGGCCGAGAAATCGGTGGGAAGGGCAATTGCCTCGTCCAGCGCGTTGGTGTGCAGCGATTGAGTACCGCCTAAAACTGCACTCATGGCCTCATAGGCGGTGCGGATCACGTTGTTATAGGGGTCCTGCTCCTGCAACGACACGCCGGATGTCTGGCAATGTGTGCGTAGCATTTTTGAGCGTTCGGATTTCGCCCCGAACTCGGTCATTACACGATGCCACAGCGTGCGTGCAGCACGTAGTTTGGCGATCTCCATGAAGAAGTTCATGCCGATGGCAAAGAAAAACGACAGACGGCCCGCGAACTTGTCGACATCCATGCCTGATTGCGTCGCGGCACGCACATATTCGCGGCCATCCGCCAGCGTATAGGCCAGTTCCTGCACCAGGTTCGCCCCGGCCTCTTGCATATGATAGCCCGAGATCGAGATCGAGTTGAACTTGGGCATCTCGTTCGACGTGTATTCGATGATGTCCGAAATGATCTTCATCGACGGCTCGGGCGGATAAATATAGGTGTTTCGCACCATGAACTCTTTAAGAATGTCGTTCTGAATGGTGCCGGACAGCACGGATTTATCATGCCCCTGTTCCTCACCCGCAACAATGAAACTGGCCAGGATCGGGATAACCGCGCCGTTCATCGTCATCGAGACCGAGACCTTGTCCAGCGGGATACCGTCGAAAAGGATTTTCATATCCTCGACTGAATCGATGGCGACGCCGGCCTTACCCACATCGCCCACGACCCGCGGGTGATCACTGTCATAGCCCCGGTGTGTTGCCAGATCGAAGGCCACAGAAACCCCCTGTTGACCCGCAGCCAGGTTGCGACGATAGAAGGCGTTCGATTCCTCGGCGGTCGAGAACCCGGCATACTGACGGATCGTCCACGGCCGCCCCGCATACATGGTTGCCTTAACGCCGCGCGTGAACGGGCCAAAGCCCGGAAGCGAGCCCATATGCGGCAGGTCAGCGGTGTCTTCCTGCGTATAGAGCGGTTTAACGTCGATGCCTTCCAGCGTCTCTTTGGTCAGGTCATCCAGCGGGCGACCACGCAGCTCTTTTTCGGCCAGCGCCTGCCAGTCTTTCTTATCGGTCATGGCAATATCCTTTTCTCGTTTCGGGGCGCGCCCGGCCTTTGCCTGCGCGCTGTTGTCTGTGAAAGGGCGGATTTGCGGTCTGCAAAACGCAAGAATTTGAACGCCTTGTTTAAATCACCGGTCGCATTCATGCAGACAGGGGCTATATTCATTCCAGCAGGAGGCCCCATGACACGAACGCTTGCCTTTGTTTTTTCGACGCTATTCCCGTTGGCGGCTTTGGCGGCCGACGGATCGGCACCCTCCGATGATGATTTCGTTCGCCCGGCAGGCGATAGCGACCTCAGCGAGTTTCTATGGATCAACCGACCCATCATCGTCTTTGCAGACACACCTGCCGACCCCCGGTTCCAACAGCAGATTGACTTGTTGCTAGACGGTGAAGAGGAGATGCGGGATCGGGACGTGGTGGTCCTGACCGACACCGATCCGTCGGCGCGGTCTCCGATCCGGTCAAAGCTGCGCCCGCGCGGGTTCCAGATGGTGTTCGTTGACAAGGACGGCGTGGTCAAACTGCGTAAACCCAGCCCGTGGAGTGTGCGCGAGATTGGCCGGTCCATCGACAAGACCCCCCTGCGCGAACGCGAAATTCGCGAGCGGCGGGATGCGGCGAAACCGTAATTGAAATATTCACCAATAGATACTATGTTGAAGGCATAGAAGGTGAGGATAAGATCATGCTTTATAGCAGTGACCAACCAGAGAAATCTCCGGAAAAGCCGATCAGCGGCGACATCTGATCGGCTGCCGGGTCCTATTTCGCACAATAGGATCAAGGGTTTACATCCTCATTCTCACCAGAACGATTAATTCCCTCGGGATTTTCGTGCTCCATCTCGACATTGATGGCAACCAACGCGCGCAAGCCCCAGCGTAGCGTGCTAATTCTGCGGTTCGTCAATTGTTCATGAAACGCCACACGGCGTTTGCGAGATAAGTTCTGCGTCTGCTCATTCCGGGAATCCTCGATCATGCGTCGCAAATCGGTGTATTCGGCATAAAAGCGGACGACACTTGCAACGGTATCTTCGCCAAGCGCTGGGATAGACGATGAAATCGCCTCAAATACGATGGGTTCGCTTTCCATGGTTGAAAACGGGAAATACTCGATCGGGTTCCCGTTCGCATCCGTGCCGTCACCGCTCAGAATGCGTTTTTGAACCTTCTCCGCATGGGCCGCGATAGGCTGGTTATCCAGTTTATCCACCAATGCGAAAATCTCATTTCTCAACGCAATCAGCGTATCCCTCCGCTGAAGATGGAATTTCTGCGCCTCGGCGTAAGACGAAAACAGAAACGTCACGAACCACCCAAGAACGATAACCGAGCCGGTTACCAAAGCCGGGTAGACCTTGTCCCTTGCAGCGTCCGGTACGTATTCCCAGACGACTATCCCTCCAATCACCCCCAGCAGAAGAAACGGGGGCAAAACCACGAGGATTCGAAGGAAACTGCGACGCAGAAGCGGTGGAATGGCCCAGCTATAAAACCCGAGCAACAGAGCAGACCCGATCAGGATCAGGGTCAAATCGCCGATTTCATGTCTCAGATAAGCCAAAACCACACCGCCAAGCATTGCCGAGGTCAGAAAAGCGAGCACGCAAAAGTCTATTTCGCGATGCCCGCTGAACATCACTCGAATTCCATGATCACATCATCCACAGCCAAACTGTCACCTGCGCCCGCGTTGATCTTGGCAACGGTGCCTTTCTTTTCGGCACGCAGGATGTTTTCCATCTTCATCGCCTCGATCGTGCAAAGCGCCTGACCTTCCTGAATCTCCTGCCCGACTTCGACATCGACCTTCACGACCAGGCCCGGCATCGGGCACAGCAGCATTTTCGAGGTATCCGGCGGCAGTTTCTCGGGCATCAGCTTGGCAAGTTCGGCCTGACGTGGTCGGCGTACCAGTACTTTCAGGTCCGCGCCACGGTTGCGCACCCGGAACCCGCCTGTAACCTTGCCCACCTTCAAAACAAGCGGGCTGCCATCAACATCCATCACTGCCAGTTGATCACCCGGCGTCCAGTCCGAGGACACGCGGATGCTTGATCCGTCCTCGAACTTGACCGTCGCGCCTTCTTTGTCGGCATTGACCTGAACAGGCAGTTCATGGCCTTCAAGGGCCACAACCCAGCGCTTGCCAACCTTGCGTTCGTGGTTGTCCATCCGGCCCGATACGCGTGTACGCCTAATTTCGGCCACACGGTGCATCGCAGCGCAGGAGGCCGCGATCCGGCGCAGATCACCTTCAGGTAAGGTGACACCTTCAAACCCATCCGGATACTCTTCGGCGATGAAGGCTGTCGTCATATCACCGCTGATGAATTTGGGGTGATCCATCACCGCCGACAGGAACGGTAGATTGTGGCCGATGCCCTCGACTTCGAAGCTGTCCAGCGCAACACGCATCGCCTCAATTGCGGCCTCGCGAGTCGGGGCCCAGGTGCACAGCTTGGCGATCATCGGATCGTAATACATGCTGATCTCGCCCCCCTCGTAGACACCGGTGTCGTTGCGTACAGCGGCCTCACCTTCCGGCGCGTCACCCTGCCATTTGCCGTTGACCAGCATCGGGCCAGCCGCGATTTCCTGCGGCGGGCGATAGCGGGTCAGACGCCCGATTGAGGGCAAGAAGTTGCGATACGGATCTTCCGCATACAGACGGTTTTCAATGGCCCATCCGGTCAGCGTCACGTCGTCCTGCGTGATCGACAAGGGCTCACCATTGGCCACGCGGATCATCTGCTCAACCAGATCGACGCCAGTGATCAACTCGGTGACCGGGTGTTCCACCTGCAGGCGGGTGTTCATTTCGAGGAAGTAGAAGTTCTTCTGACCGTCGACGATAAACTCCACCGTGCCCGCGCTGGAATAGCCCACGGCTTTTGCTAAAGCGACGGCCTGTTCCCCCATTGCCTTGCGCGTCGCTTCATCCAGGAAGGGCGACGGCGCTTCCTCTACCACTTTCTGGTTCCGACGCTGGATCGAGCACTCGCGCTCGCCCAGATAGATGCCGTTGCCGTGGTTGTCGCACAGAACCTGAATCTCGATATGGCGCGGCTGTGTCACAAATTTCTCGATGAAAATCCGGTCATCGCCAAACGAGTTCGCCGCCTCGTTCTTGGAAGACTGGAAACCTTCACGCGCCTCCTCGTCATTCCAGGCAATCCGCATGCCTTTACCGCCACCACCGGCGCTGGCCTTAATCATCACGGGATAACCGATCTGGTTCGAAATCTTGACCGCCTCTTCCGCGTCCTCAATCAGGCCCATATAGCCGGGTACGGTTGAAACACCCGCCTCCTGAGCGATCTTTTTTGAGGTGATCTTGTCCCCCATCGCCTCAATCGCGCCTTTCGGCGGGCCAACAAAGGCGACGCCTTCTGCCTCAAGCGCCTCGGCAAACTTGGCGTTTTCAGACAGGAAGCCATAACCGGGATGAACCGCCTGCGCGCCGCTTTGGCGGATGGCGTCCATGACCTTGTCGATCACGATGTAAGACTGGTTCGCAGGCGGCGGGCCAATATGCACCGCCTCATCCGCCATCGAGACATGCAGCGCGTTCCTGTCCGCGTCCGAGTAAATGGCAACGGTGCCGATACCCATCTTACGGGCGGTCTTGATGACCCGGCAGGCGATTTCGCCCCGGTTGGCGATCAGGATCTTATTGAACATACGATGTCCTTTGATTTGGTGTTCTGGAAACGCAAAACGCCGCCGCAGGGAATGATCCCCGCAACGGCGTGATACGCGATGACGGATGGGACGAAGCACGCCCCAAGGAATTAGCGTTAGTTACAGTTGTTTTGTGTTTTGCAGTAAAGGACGTTGCCCGCCGCACCAACGGCCGCGCCAAACAGCGGGTCCGCGCTGAGGACGGCCGCCCCGACCGCGCCGGCTCCGCCACCCAGCAATGCCTGTTCGCCGGTCGTGTCACCACAGGCCGACAGGCCCGCGCAGGTTGCTGCAACCAGAATGAAACGTGAGATTTGCATGTTGTCTGCCCTCTTGCTCGATTTGATATCCTTGAGGTCAGATGCTGGGTTTGGGCCCTGTTATTCAATATCAAACACAGCAAATCCACATTTTGCGCAGATTTATGCCGCTTGATACCTGCAGGATGCACAAAGAAAAACGCGGACAGGACATTGTGGGAAACACAAGCCTGCCCGCGGAAGGAAGGGGTACGGAATAGTAGGTGCATGTGCGGCGCAGGCAAAGTAGAGCCGCACGGCCCGATCAGCTTGCACTCCACAATGCATGCGGCAAACAAAGTATTGTTTCCGGCGTAGATTCCGGCTGGAATCTGCCCATACGGCGTATTTCCGCGCAAAATTGCGCCGATCTCTTTTTCCGGCGTTCCGGGCATGCAGCAAATAGCATCTGTCACAATATCGTTACATTCCCCGATCCAAACCGATCTTTTTGCGGACGCAGCATCACATGTTGATGCGATCACTCTGCGTGAAAACATGTTCACATTCATGCGCTTGGCAGAGCCGCTCACCCTGCCGTGAATTGATTGGCCCCAAGACGCACATTCCCTTGAGAAATTTAGGCTTTTTCGTCCCAATCTCGTGATTTCCGAAGCTGTCAATCGCGTGGAACGCTGCGATTGCATTTTTGCACACAAGGAAACACCCACATGACCATAATACGGAAAAAGGCAATCCTGCTCGCTGCCTCTGCTCTCTGTGCAACCGGTACGATTGTTTTGGCTGAGGATGCCCAAACGCAGGCCGAACTGGACGCGCTGCGCGCCAGGGTAGAAGCGCTTGAGGCCAATCGCGCGGGACCTGCCAATGGCGATTTCAGAATCGGAAACACCACTCTGGATGTCTACGGCTATGTCAAAGCCGATTTCTTCTACGATTTCGAATTCGATCAGGGGGATACGGCATTTGTAAACGATATTGGAGAGCCGTCGGCTGCAACCGACGGAACCTTTGGTGCGACAGTCCGTCAGTCGCGGATCGGATTGCGCACAAGTACCCCAAGCGGCATCGGTGAAATCGGCGGACAGTTGGAACTGGACCTTTTCGCCTCGAACGGTACCGCTGAACTGCGCCTGCGTCATGCCAATATCACCATTGGTGACAACTGGTTGATCGGCCAGACCTGGACGAACTTCATGCCGCTGGATACCTATCCGACCTCGGTTGAGTTCAACGGCCCCGTTGGTATCGCCTTTGCCCGTGTGCCGCAGGTTCGTTACACTGCCAATCTGGGCACGAACACCGTGTTCAGCACCTCGATCGAAGAAAATGTCGGCGGATCGAACTCGGATGATCCGGTTCTTACGGCTGCAGCCGAGTATAACAACGGCACATATATAGCGCGTGCCGCGGCGCTCTATGGCAACGCACAAACAAGCGACGGTACGACCGAGGCCGATCAGTGGGGCGTGACCCTGTCTGGCTCGATCCGGCCTTGGGCGGGCGGCCTGTTTCAGGTCAACTATGTCCACGGTCAGGCCCTTGGCCCATACCTGATTGGCCTGGGCGATGCGATTGTCGGGGGTGAAGCCAACGATGTCGATGGCTACACGGTCGAATTCCGCCAGGACCTGAGTGACAAGTGGAACGTCGGCATCGCCTACGGACGCGAGGAATATGATCTGGCCACGTCGACCGGAACGCTGGCGTTCACCGAGTTGGAGACCATCCATGTCAACGCCTTCTACAAGGCGACCGACAATCTGACGCTGAGCGCCGAATACATCTATGGCGAGCGGAACGACGTGAATTCCGGTCAGAACTTCGACGGCAATCGGATTCAGCTTGCCGCCCAGTTGAACTTCTGATGCGCCTATCGGACCCAGCCCGACACTGGGCGGGGTCTCTCTTGCTAAAGGCGGCATGAAGTTCAACATGATCAACCCGCGCCGAACAAATCGGGAAACGACGCGCGCGCGGCGTCCAGATCAATTACCAGCAACGCATCATAGCTTTCCGGGTCGAACGGATCTTCTGCCGGAATGACTTCGCGCCCAAACAGCCAACTCAGCCGACCCGCATCCAGATTGCCGCGCTCAAACGGCTGATCGCCAAAAGCCTGCCATAGCGCCTCTAGAAACCCCGCATCGGCCCTGCGGTCGGCGGGTTTGCGATCCCGAAACCGTTCACGGCGGGTGATCGGGGTTACACCTTTTGGGTTGGCCCGGCGAATGGTGAACTGAAAATCGGTACCAGCCAGACGCCCGGGAAATCCGCGATGTTTCAGCATGTCGGCACCTCTGACATGACGTCGTGTTTGAAACCGGGAAATTCACATCCGTTTCGGGATGAGGTCATAGTGCGCACCTCCAAAGCCGCATCATTGGTCTGAGACGCTGTGAGCGCATGAAATTCGGTGATCATGGTCAAAGCCCCTCCCAGATACACCCGGACGGTTCCAACCGATAGGCTTCAAAGAACTGTGTGGCATCCGGCGCACTGTCGCCGAATTCGATAGGCCGGTCCGCCAGCGAGATGATCACAAGCGCCGGGTCCAATTCATGCTGGGCGACATAAGCAATGGCCAGGGTCTGGCACAAATGCGTCATGTCTTTTGAGGCCACATCATAGCCGATCCGACCCACGGTTGCTCCGATCTTTGGGGCAATGAACCGAAACCGAACCCAAAGCTCACCCGGATTATTGTCCAACAGAACATTGTTCAGATGCACGGGCTGGCCAGATGGAACAGGCAGCGGAATGTCCGATTGTGGGAAAGCCGGGGTCGCAAACAGGCTGGCCAGCAAAACTTTGGCGCGGCCCCGGACCCGCCAACGGCAAGCTCCTCCTTCCGGGGTCGCGCGCGCAGTGCTTGTGGCCTGCGCAGTTCTATGATTGCTGGGGAGGATCATTCAACTATTTAGCAGATTTTGTCAAACCTGCCTTATTTGGCGGCAGATTCTAAACCATCCTTATGTTCAGCGTGGTCCAAGGCGCAGGGCGGGTTCTCCGCCCTGAGTACCTTACAACGGGATATTGTCGTGTTTTTTCCAGGGGTTCTTCAGCTGCTTGCCCCGCAAGCTGGCAAAAGCACGCGAGACACGGCGGCGGGTTGAATGGGGCATGATCACCTCATCCACAAAGCCACGTTCAGCCGCCACAAATGGATTCGCAAAGCGATCTTCATAGTCGGCCACGTGTTGCGCAGTTTTCTCGGCATCTTTCAGATCAGCACGGTGGATGATCTCGGTCGCGCCTTTCGCACCCATCACCGCGATCTCGGCCGTGGGCCAGGCATAGTTGAAATCGCCGCGCAGATGCTTGGACGCCATAACAACATAAGCACCGCCATAGGCCTTGCGGGTGATAACCGTGACCTTCGGCACGGTCGCTTCGCCATAGGCATACAGCAGCTTGGCACCATGCTTGATCACACCGCTATATTCCTGCTGCGTTCCCGGCAGGAAGCCCGGCACGTCAACCAGCGTCAGGATCGGGATCTCGAAACAGTCACAGAAGCGAACGAACCGCGCCGCTTTGCGCGAACTATCGATGTCCAAACACCCTGCCAGAACCATCGGCTGGTTCGCCACAACGCCAACTGTCTGCCCTTCAAGCCGGATGAAACCGGTGATGATGTTCTTGGCAAAGTCTTCCTGGATCTCGTAGAAATCGCCTTCGTCTGCGATCTTCGTGATCAGTTCCTTCATGTCATACGGTGTGTTCGGATTGTCCGGCACCAGCGTATCCAGGGATTTCTCCACGCGATCCGGATCATCAAAGAACGGACGGACCGGAGGTTTCTCGCGGTTATTCAGCGGCAGGAAGTCGACAAGGCGGCGCACCTCGGCCAGTGCTTCGACATCGTTTTCGAACGCGCCATCCGCAACGGATGACTTTTTGGTGTGGGTCGACGCACCACCAAGCTCTTCGGCCGTGACCACTTCGTTTGTGACGGTCTTGACCACGTCGGGACCGGTCACGAACATATAGGACGAGTCCTTGACCATGAAGATAAAGTCCGTCATCGCCGGGCTGTACACCGCGCCACCCGCGCAGGGGCCCATGATCACGCTGATCTGCGGCACCACGCCCGAGGCGGTGATGTTGCGCTGGAACACCTCGGCATATCCCGCAAGCGAAGCCACACCTTCCTGGATACGCGCCCCGCCCGAGTCGTTGATGCCGATGATAGGCGCTCCGTTCTGAACTGCCATATCCATGACCTTGCAGATCTTCTGCGCATGTGTTTCCGAAAGCGAGCCACCAAAGACCGTGAAATCCTGGCTGAAGACATAGACCATACGTCCATTGATCGTGCCCCATCCGGTCACCACACCATCCCCGGCAGGTTGTTGTTTTTCCATGCCGAAATCGGTGCAGCGATGACTGACAAACATGTCAAATTCTTCAAAACTGCCTTCGTCCAACAGCAACTCGATCCGCTCGCGCGCGGTTAGTTTACCGCGACCGTGCTGGGCATCAATTCGCTTTTGCCCGCCGCCCAAACGCGCCGCCTCACGACGATTTTCAAGCTCGGAAAGGATGTCTTTCATGGCGCATATCCCCTATAAAATTCAAGCGGACACTACCCGCTGCCAAGCGTCGGCTAAAGTTCTTTCCCGCAAATTTGCAAATATTTGAAAACCATAATTTGATAAATTGTAAAATTGCTAATTTTCCAGACTAACCCAATACTGATCTGGCATTCCCGAAAACCGCTACTATACATGTGAACTATGCAGTTCAGATCGACTGCGGTTCGCCGCACACCACCTACAATCAGCACCCTTGTTTTGCTGTCCGGCCTTGCGGCACTGAGCATGAATTTGTTTTTGCCTAGCCTACCCAACATGGCGCTGTATTTCGCAACGGACTACAAGGTCATGCAATTGTCGATTGCGCTGTATCTGCTGGTCAATGCGGTGCTGCAGATTCTGATCGGCCCCATCGCGGACAAAGCCGGGCGCAGGCCGGTGCTGCTGTGGGGGTTGTCGCTGTTTCTGCTGGCAACGCTAGGATGCATCTACGCCCCCACCGCCGAAGTTTTTCTGATCTTCCGCATGTGCCAGGCGGCGATCGTTGTCGGTATGGTTCTTAGCCGCGCGGCGGTCCGGGACATGTATGACCAGGATCAAGCCGCATCCATGATTGGCTATGTCACCATGGGGATGGCAGTGGTCCCGATGATTGGCCCCGCGATCGGCGGCATCCTAGAAGAAAGTTTTGGCTGGAAAGCCAATTTCTGGCTGCCATTCGCGCTAGGCGCGCTGGTACTCGTCCTAACCTATTGGGACTTCGGTGAAACCTCTGCAAAAAGCGGCAAAACCCTGATCCAGCAGTTCAGGGAATATCCCGAACTTCTGAAATCCCCACGCTTTTGGGGCTATTCACTGTCATCTGCCTTCTCGTCCGGCGCGTTCTTCGCCTATCTGGGCGGCGCACCCTTCATTGGAACCGAGCTATTCGGGCTCAGCGCAGCCGAGGTCGGGTTCTACTTTGGCGCGCCAGCCGTCGGATATTTTCTCGGAAACTTCCTGAGCGGGCGCTATTCCACACGCTTTGGGATCAACCGTATGGTTCTTTGGGGTAGCGTCCTAAACGCCGCAGGCGTGGCGATCTCGGCTGCGCTGTTCCTGATCGGGGCAGGCGGTGCGCTCAGCTTTTTCGGTTTCATGACCTTTGTGGGCATCGGCAATGGCATGACCATCCCCAACGCGACATCCGGTGCGCTATCGGTCCGCCCGCATCTGGCCGCCACCGCAGCAGGCCTAAGCGGGGCCATAATGTTGGGCGGCGGCGCAGGGCTCAGCGCATTGGCCGGAGCCCTACTGACAGTCGAGACCGGCGCCATGCCACTGCTCTGGCTGATGCTGACCACTGCAGTTCTGGCAATTGGTTCGATCCACTCTGTGATCCGGCGCGAACGGCAATTGGGCCTGTAAGCCCGCTTGCCTTCCAGAGTTTGCAAAGTTAGCCTCCTCAATAGGTAAACTTGCAAAGGCACGCCATGGCCACCCAAAAACTCTACGCGGGCGCAAAACTGCGCGAGATGCGCACCCGTTTATCCCTCACTCAAAAAGAATTTGCCGCAAAGCTTGGCGTTTCGCTGCCTTACCTCAATCAGATGGAGAACAACAACCGTCCGATCTCGACCACGGTCGTACTGGCATTGGCGCAGGAGTTCGGAATGGATGTCACCGAGCTCAGCACAGGTGACAGCGAACGTCTGGTCTCTGATATGCGCGAAGCGCTCGCCGATCCGGTTTTTGCGGATACCATTCCACCCTTGGCCGATTTGCGATTGACCGCATCGAACGCCCCCGCCCTGGCGCGCGCCTTTATTGAACTTCACCGCACCTACCGCCAAACCCATGAACGCCTCGCCTCATTGGATGAGGCATTGGGACGCGAAGATTCACGCACACAAGCCAGCCCTTGGGAGGAGGTGCGAGACTTCTTTCACTATTGCGATAACTACATCGATGCCGTCGACCGCGCCGCCGAACTGTTTGCAAATCGGGCCGAAACGCCGGGGGGCATCCGTGAGGCCGCACTGAACGGTCTGGCCGAACGTGGCATTCAAGTTGTGTTCTCAGACATCGAAACCCTGCGCGCCTATGATTCTGAAAGCAAAACTTTGCGCCTGTCATCCCGCGCGGCGCCGCAAACTCAGGTCTTCCAGTTGTTGCTGCAGGTCGCCCTTATCAGCCAGGACAAACTGTTGGAAGCCACACTGGACTTCGCCAAGTTCCAGAGCGATGAGGCGCGATCCATCGCCAAGATCGGATTGGCCAACTACTTCGCCGGTGCGTCGCTGATGCCCTACGCCAGTTTTTTGGCTGCGGCACAGGAAACCCGCCATGATCTAGAGTTGCTCAGTACCCGTTTCGGCGCATCAATCGAACAGATCGCGCACCGCCTCTCCACGCTGCAACGACCGGGTGCCAAGGGCATCCCGTTCTTCTTCGTCCGCGTCGATCAAGCCGGAACCATCACCAAACGCCATTCCGCAACACGTTTGCAATTCGCCCGGTTCGGAGGCGCCTGCCCGCTTTGGAACGTGCACCGCGCATTCGAAACACCCGGGCACTTCCTGCTGCAACTTGCGGAAACACCGGACGGGGTCAAATACATCTCGCTGGCACGCGATATCTCGAAATCAGGCGGTTCCTACGGCGCGCCCGTCCGCCGCTATGCCATCGCCCTAGGATGCGAGGTACGCCACGCACAAGCCCTTGTCTATGCGGACAATCTCGACATCAACAACGCCAGCGCCTACGAACCTATCGGTATTTCCTGCCGGATTTGCGAACGGCAAACCTGCCACCAACGTTCGGTCCCTCCGTTGGAACGCCGCCTGAGCATCGACACCCATACGCGCGGCACCCTGCCCTACAAAGTGACCTGATCTTCACCTGGCTGTAAATATCTCGGGGGAGTCGCGGCCTGCCGTGACGGGGGCAGAGCCCCCGCTCAAACCCTCAGGTCTTCGACAGCATCCCCCAGATTTCATCTTTCAGCGCCGCGCGTTTCTTGCGCATCTCACCTTCGACCAGTTCTTCCACGGGTTCGATGTTTGTCTCGGCCCGGTGCACCCGCCGGTTGATTTCATGGTATTCATCGGCCAGTCGCGCGAAATGCGCGTCCGATTGCTTGAGCTGGCTCATCAGTTCAACCTTGTCCGGAAACTCTTCGGCCAGTTCGTGCGGGGTGTGAGACATGCTGTTCGCTCCTAAAACATGATTGTGTGGGGTCTGTCTAGCAACCCACAACCGCCGCTACTTTGACGCGGATCAAACTAATCAGGTTCATCCCACCAACCCCAAGCGCAAGACTATTCACCGCGTGGGAAGCGCTGTTTTTCTTCGACATCATTCAAATCCATGTGATTGCGCATATAGCGTTCCGAGGCTTTTTGCAGTGGCTGATAATCCCAAGGGTAGTAGCCGCCCTGCCGCAACGCCTCATAAACCACCCAACGGCGCGCCTGACTGGCCCGCACATCTGCATCGAACTGATCCAGATCCCACCGCGCCTGCGATTTCACGCGCAGGCTTTCCAGCGTGCCCGCATGGTCTGGATTATCGGCCAGATTGGTCAGTTCTTGCGGGTCCCTCTCAATATCAAACAGCTGATCAGGATCAAGGGCACACCGGTTATACTTCCACTTGCCATATCGAAGGGACACAAGCGGCGCATAAGACGCTTCGGCCGCGTATTCCATCGCCACGGGCGCCCTCCGTTCAGCCCCTTTTGCCAATGGGCATAGGTCCTCACCATCCGTCCACGGGGCGATCTCGGCCATATCAACACCCGCGAGTGCGCCGAGAGTCGGGGTCACGTCAATTGTGGACACAGGCGTTTCGATCAGGCCCGCAGGCAAATCAGGGGCGGAGATCATCAATGGCACACGCGACGAGCCCTCAAAGAACGTCATCTTGAACCACAACCCGCGTTCACCCAGCATGTCGCCGTGATCCGAGACAAACAGAATGATTGCCTCCTGCCGGGTGGTTTCAAGCACCTCAAAGATCTCACCAATCTTGTCGTCCAGATACGAGATATTGGCAAAATAGGCTCGGCGGGATTTGCGTATGTCGTCTTCGGAGATATCAAAGCTGCGCCAGTCATTGGCATCGAAAATCCGTTGCGAATGCGGGTCCTGGTTGTCATAGCCAAGGTCCGCGACATCAGGCAACAGATGCTCGCAATCCTCATACAGGTCCCAATACTTGCGGCGTGCAACATAAGGGTCGTGTGGATGCGTAAAGCTGACGGTCAGGCACCACGGGCGGTCATCCTGACCTCGGGCCAGATCGTAAATCTTGGTCTTGGCGTGGTAAGCGACTTCGTCATCATATTCCATCTGGTTGGAAATCTCGGCCACACCGGCGCCGGTGACTGAACCCATATTGTGATACCACCAATCAATCCGCTCACCGGGTTTGCGATAGTCCGGGGTCCAACCGAAATCGGCGGGATAAATGTCGGTTGTCAGCCGGTCTTCAAACCCGTGCAGTTGATCCGGTCCGACAAAGTGCATTTTACCGGACAGGCAGGTGTAGTATCCGGCACGGCGCAGATGATGCGCATAGGTCGGGATATCGCTGCGAAACTCGGCTGCGTTGTCATAAACTCCGGTACGCGAGGGCAATTGACCCGACATAAAACTCGCCCGGCCCGGCGCGCATAGGGGCGACGCGGTATAGGCATTTGCAAAGCGCGTCGAGCGCGCTGCCAGCTTCTTCAGATTGGGCGCATGCAGCCAGTCTGCAGGGCCATCGGGAAAGAGGGTTCCATTCAGCTGATCCACCATAAGGATCAGAATATTCGGCTTGGTCATTTGTCGGGTCCCAATCAAAAAGTAACGGCCAAAGAGTTGGCTTTCAGGACCTCGCACGATGGCCGATGATCTCATCGCACGGGAAAGATCCTCACCCTGCTCTGGCGCAGCCTGCAAACGCTAGGGCGCAGACGTTGACTCGTCAATCAACAAACATTCCGCGATACAAAATCACAGCTTTGTCGCGATGGTGGGTGGTGTCAGTTCGCGCCGGTTCAGCACGGCCTCGCGCCAGGAAATAAAGCTGACCGCCGCCAGGATCAGTGTACCACCAGCCACCACCCAGATATCAATGGGCTCGTTGAAGACCAGCGCCCCCAACACGGTGGCCCAGATCAATTGCAGGAAGGTGACCGGCTGCGTAACCGCCACCGGTGCGGCCTGCAATGCCAGCGTCATGAAATAATGCCCGGCTGTAGCGAAGCTGGCCACAAGGAAAAGGACACCAATATCGCGCAGGCTGGGTGGGCTCCAGACCGCGATGGCGAACGGTATCAACACAAGTGTGACCCAGATCGACAGATGTGCCACAACGACCGAAGGTGGGATATCGCGCACCAGCAGCTTGGCAAGCAGATAAGACCCACCGAGGGTCAGCGCGGTGCCAAGCATGGCAACATGACCAGGCGACACGTCTCGGAACCCCGGTCGCAAGATGATCAGAACCCCGATAAGCGCGACCAGAATGGCGGCAATCCGGCGAAAGGCCAGCTTCTCACCCAGAAACAACGCCGCGCCCAGCGTGACATAAACCGGGGTCATGTAGTTCATCGCCGTCACCTCGGCCAATGGGATCTGCGTCATCGCGTAGAACCACAGCATGACCGCGCCGCCATGGATCACGCCGCGCAGTCCAAACAACGCAAGATCACGCTTGCTGAGATGGGTCGCCAGGATCGACTTCAATGCAGGCAGCAGGAAAACAAGGCCCAGAACATAGCGCAGGAATGCCGCCTGTATCGGGTCCATGGTCGTGCCCAAAGACTTGACCAGAGCTGTCATGACAACAAAGCTCAACCCGGCGGCAAACATCCAGAACATGCCAGCGATCGGGCGCGAGGAAACAGCTTGGGAATTCATGCGCTAGGTTGAACACCGAAACATCAGGACGGGCAACCCTTCACATGATAACAAGTTTCAAAGCAATACCCAGCATGACGATGCCAATGATCACATCCAACACCTGCCAGGCCCTTGGCCGCGCGAAGAACGGTGACAAGATCCTAGCCCCGTAGCCAAGAGTGAAGAAGAACACGAAACTGGCCAACATCGCGCCAATCGCAAAGCTCAGCCGGTCCTCATATTGCGCCGAGATTGAACCGATCAGAACAACCGTGTCCAAATAGACATGCGGGTTCAACCAGGTGAAGGCCATAACGGTCAGCATGGCCGCCCGCAGGCTGGTTGCATCGCCGTTCCCAGCCTTGAGGGCCGCGCCCCCCTTCCACGCTGAAATGAAGCTGCGAAAAGCGTACCAGATCAGGAAAGCGGCACCACCATACCGCATCACAGTTTCAAACCACGGCAAGGCCTGCGCCAATGTTCCAAATCCCGCAACCCCGGCGGCAATCAGGATCGCGTCAGACAGCCCACAGGTCAGACACAGCGCAAAGACATGTTCGCGGCACAACCCCTGTCGCAGGATAAAGGCGTTTTGGGCCCCGATGGCTAGGATCAGGCTGAAGCTAAGCGCAAAACCGGCGATAAAGGTTGTGAACATGATGCCTCCTACTGTTCGAGGCGTTGACTATCGTCATCCACATGAACTACCAAATTAATGATGATAAACTCAATTAAGTTTGGCTAATGCTTCTCGACCCTCATCACCTGTCAGCGCTGTCCGCAATTTTGCGCCACGGCAGTTTTGATGCGGCCGCAAGTACATTGGCTGTCACGCCTTCTGCAGTCTCTCAGCGGATCAAAGCGCTGGAGGATCGCGTCGGCGCGACCTTGATCAATCGCGGAAGCCCCTGCACCGCAACACCCGCCGGTTTGCGCATTGCGCAATATGCAGAAGATATCGGTTTGCTCGAAGCGCAGCTCTCGCGTGAGCTATCGCTAGATCAAACCGACGAAACCGCCCGCGTGCGTGTGGCCATTCCGGCGGATATACTGGCGACCCTGTTTATTGACGTTATGGCCACTGCATCCGGCCTGTTGTTTGATCTGGTTATTGATGATCAGGACCATTCGGCTGAATGGCTGCGCCGGGGCGAAGTCAGTGCGGCGATCACCGTGGATGGTCAACCGGTGACGGGCTGTGATGCAACTGAACTTGGAACCCTGAGGTATTTGCCAACGGCCAGCCCGGATTTCATGCGGCGTTGGTTTTTGGAAGGTATAAACAAATCCACCCTCAGCGCCGCCCCCTGCCTTGTTTTCAACCGCAAAGACGGCCTGCAAAAGACGTGGTTTGAGGCTCAGGCGGGTGGTCGCATCACACCTCCAACGCATTTTCTACCATCCTCTCACGGCTTCGTTGACGCCGCCATTGCAGGGGTCGGGTGGGGGATGAACCCGGAACCGTTGGTGCGCAAGCCCATAACCGAAGGGACGTTGCAGCCCCTCATCCCCGGCGCACATCTGGATGTTGCATTGACCTGGCAAGTCGGTCGCGTCCTGTCCCCAGCCCTGGCCCCGCTAACCAAAGCGGTCAAAGCGGCTGCCGCCAAAGTCTTGATCCCCGGCGCGCGCAAGCGGATAAGAGGCAAACCTTCGGAGTAACCTTATGTTTTCACGCGACGCCCTCAGCTATGATCCGATCCCCCTGCCCGACCGGTGCGAGATCAGCGACGATCAGATGCAGCAGGCTGCACTGGCCTTCCACGACAAGATGCGGCAGCGCCATACGGTGCGCGATTTCTCGGCCCGCCCAGTCGAGAAAGCGGTGATCGAAACCTGCCTGCGCACGGCTGGCACGGCCCCATCGGGCGCCAATCATCAGCCGTGGCATTTTGCAGCCATTACAGATGCCGCGCTGAAACAGCAAATCCGCGAAGAGGCCGAAGAAGAGGAACGCCGGTTCTATGAGGGTGGTGCCGGGGACGAATGGATCAAGGCACTGGAACCAATTGGCACCAACGCGGTGAAGGATCACCTGACCATTGCCCCCTGGCTGATCGTAGTTTTCGCCCAGCGCTGGGGCGAGTTCGAGGACGGCACGCGCTACAAGAACTACTACGTCCCCGAAAGCGTGAATATCGCCACCGGGTTCCTGCTAGCGGCGCTGCATCACGCCGGTTTGTCAACGCTGACACACACACCCAATCCGATGAAGTTTCTGAACGCAGCCCTAAAGAGGCCAGCCTCTGAAAAACCCACAATGATCATCGCGGTTGGACACCCTTCAGAAACTGCAACAGTTCCAGCCGTTGCCAAGCTGAAGAAACCTTTGGACGAAATCGCGTCGTTCTTCTGATGCCAAACGAAAAACCCGGCCTAACGGCCGGGTTCGTAAGTTCGAAGAAAGGCGGGCCTCAAAGCTGCGCCATGACCTCGTCAGTGGCTTCGAAGTTGGTTGTAACGCGCTGAACGTCGTCGTCGTCTTCAAGCGCATCAACCAGTTTCATCAGCTTTTGCATATCCTCTAGGCCCAACTCGGTTGTGGTGGTGGGCTTCCAGATCAGCTTGGTCGATTCCGACTCGCCCAGCGCCCCTTCCAGAGCGTTTGAGACATCGTTAAGATCGGTATCCGCGCACCAGATGATATGCCCGTCTTCCGAACTTTCGACATCTTCGGCACCTGCTTCAATCGCGGCTTCGAAAATCGTGTCCGCATCACCCGCATCTGCCGGGTAAATGACCTCACCTTTGCGATCGAACATGAACCCGACCGAGCCGGTCTCGCCCAGATTACCGCCGTTCTTCGAGAACGTGGAACGAACGGTCGAAGCCGTCCGGTTGCGGTTGTCGGTCATGGTCTCAACGATCACGGCCACACCGTTGGGGCCGTAGCCCTCGTACCGGATTTCTTCGTATTCGTCGCCTTCACCCGCAACCGATTTCTTGATCGCGCGGTCGATCACGTCCTTGGGGACCGAGTTCGACTTGGCCTCTTTCACCGCCAGACGCAGGCGCGGGTTCTTGTCGGGATCAGGATCGCCCATCTTGGCGGCCACCGTGATCTCTTTCGACAGTTTAGAAAACAGTTTGGACCGCGCGGCGTCCTGACGTCCCTTGCGGTGCTGGATGTTGGCCCATTTGGAATGGCCTGCCATGGTGCGTCCTCGTCATTCGTAATTGCGTGTTCGGCGCTCATATAGACGTTTGCGGGGGGCGGGATCAAGGGATCGGCTTGCGAGACGCCCCCATGCAGGTATGGTGGCGGCATGACGACAGAACAAATCATTCTTTTCACACTTTTTGCTGCTGTTTTTGGAATGCTGCTATGGGGCCGGTTCCGCTATGACCTCGTGGCTTTCGCCGCCCTGATGATCGGTGTCGTGCTGGGTGTTGTATCGGTGGACAATGCCTTCGCCGGGTTTGGTCATCCTGCAACGATCATCGTTGCGTTGGTTCTGGTCGTCTCTGCCGGGCTGGTCCGGTCCGGGGCGGTGTTCCTGATCACCCGCACACTGGTTGATGCCTCACGCGGTTTGGGCGCCCATATCGCGCTGATGGGCGGGATCGGCGCGGTTCTGTCAGCCTTCATGAACAACGTCGCCGCGCTGGCCCTGCTGATGCCGGTGGACATTCAGACCGCGCGCAAGGCCGGGCGATCGGTGGGACTGTCGCTGATGCCGCTGAGTTTTGCGACCATTCTGGGTGGCATGGCCACATTGATCGGCACACCGCCGAATATCATCATCGCCTCAATCCGCGCAGAAACGTTAGGCGAGCCCTTCAAGATGTTCGATTTTGCTCCGGTTGGCGGTATTGCCGCCATTGCCGGGCTGGCCTTTGTGTCCCTCATTGGCTGGCGGTTGATCCCGAACCGGAGCCAGCAACAAGAAGCTTCTGAAGCTCTTGCTGAATACATCGCTGAACTGACCCTGCCTCCTGACTCCCCGCATATCGGTAAGCGTGTCAGCGAGCTTTATGAGGATGCCGAGAAATCTGATGTCGCCATCATTGGCCTGATCCGCGACGGCAAACGACGCTATGGCCGATCCTCCCACGCTACGCTGAAAGAAGGCGACGCGCTGGTGCTGGAGGCCCGCCCCGAAGCGTTGGACGAATTTCGCGCTGCCCTGAAGCTGGATTTCTCGGACACCCGGCGACAGGAGGTTCTGACCGCCGAGGGCGAAGGGCTTGAAGTGATCGAGGTCGTCGCCACCGAAAGCGCCCGCATTGCAGGTCGCACCGCTCAGGGGTTGGGGCTGGCGTGGCGGCAGAGTACGGTTCTGATGGGTATCTCACGCCAAGGTCGCCAGATCACCGAGCAGGTCCGCAAGACCGAGGTGGAAGCAGGCGATATCCTCCTGCTGCTCTGCCCCCGCGATAGAGGTGCGGATGTGACCGAATGGCTGGGCTGTTTGCCACTGGCACAACGCGGGTTGAACGTAACCGCAAATGAAAAAGCCTGGCTCGCCATTGGCCTGTTTGCGGCGGCCGTTCTGGCGGCTAGCGTCGGCCTGATCTATCTGCCTATTGCGTTGGGATTGGTTGTCATCGCCTATGTGTTGACCAAGATCATGCCGATCAGCGACATCTACAATCACATCGAATGGCCCGTCGTCGTATTGTTAGGGTCAATGATCCCTTTAGGCAGTGCGTTGGAGACCTCCGGCGGGACTGAACTCATCGCGAACGCCTTGATTCAACTGACTAATGGCTTGCCCGCTTGGGCTATTCTAACGGTGCTGATGGTCGTGACCATGACCCTGTCGGATGTGTTGAACAACACCGCCACAGCCATTGTCGCCGCCCCTGTGGGCATCCAGATGGCACGTACTTTGGAAGTTTCACCCGATCCATTCCTGATGACGGTTGCGGTGGCGGCCTCGGCTGCATTCCTCACCCCCATCGGACACAAAAACAATACACTGGTTCTGGGTCCCGGTGGCTACAGGTTCGGCGACTACTGGCGTATGGGATTGCCGCTGGAGATCCTGATCATCGCGGTCTCGATCCCCTCAATCCTTGTCTTCTGGCCGCTGTGACAGGTAAAGGCCGCTTATGAAACGCTTCCTGATCTTGCAACTCCGCCCCGAGGCAGATGCTTCGGATGCCGAATATGCCTCGATTTTGGACAAAACCGGCCTATCGCCTGCGCAGACGCACCGCATTCGGCTGGATTGCGAGGACCTGCCAGAGGGGCTGAATGTCACAGATTACGCGGGTGTCATCGTCGGCGGAGGCCCCGGCTGCGTCAGTGACGATCCCAACACGAAATCAGCGCTTGACGCAAAGATCGAAGGTGCGGTGATGGAGCTTATGCCTCAGATCACCGCCCATGATCATCCGTTCATGGGCTGCTGCTATGGCTTGGGTGTTCTGGCGGCTCATCTCGGCGGGGATGTCAGCAAGGCCCAGTTTGGGGAACCGGTCGGCCCCTCGGCCTGCCGTCTGACAAACGATGGCGCGACTGACCCGCTGACGGCGGGATTGAAGCCAGAATTCGACGCTTTTGTCGGCCATAAGGAAGCCGTGCAGGCCCTGCCCGACGGATGCGTGCACCTCGTTACCTCAGATCCTTGTCCGTTTCAAATGATCCGCTGGGGCCAGAACGTCTATGCAACGCAGTTTCACCCTGAGGCGGACGCAAAAGACTTTGAACAGCGCATCAATATCTACAAGCATCACGGCTATTTCCCACCTGAAGACGCACAAATCCTGATCGATATCTGCAACGCCGCAGATGTCACCCAGCCCGGTGAAATCCTGCGCCGGTTTGTCCAGCGCTACAAGTGACCTAACGGCGGTATTGCCTGCGGCTTTCAAGCTCGCGTAGGCTGATCCGAAACACCCTGGGAAGGAGTTGTTCTTGGATTTGCTTATTAATGTCGGCCTGCCGATCTCGCTGGCCATCATCATGCTATCGCTGGGTATCGGGCTTGAGATCGCGGATTTCCGACGCGTGCTAAGCCGCAAAATCCCCTTTGCCATCGGTGCGGTCTGTCAGGTGATCCTGCTGCCCATCTCCGCATTCGCAACTGTTACCTTGTTTGGGTTTCCCCCTGAGATCGCGGTTGGCTTTATGTTGCTCAGCTTCTGCCCCGGCGGCGTAACCAGCAACATCCTGACCAAATTGGCCAAGGGCGATGTGGCCTTATCGGTCAGCCTGACCGCGGTAATCAGCATTCTGTCGATCCTAACAGTTCCGGTTCTGGCTGCGTGGTCCATCACCTATTTTATGGGAGAAAACGCGCCCGAAGTGTCGATCACCGGTTTGGCTATTGCCATGTTCCTGATCACAACCCTTCCCGTCGCCATCGGCGTCAGTATTCGTAAGTTTGCAACGGAGTTTGCAAACCGCGTCGAAGGCGGCTTGTCGATGCTCGCCTCCATCCTGTTCGTTCTGATCGTCGTGGCGGCGCTGGCCGGAAACTGGCAAACTTTTGTCAATAATCTGGGCATTATGGGCACGGGCTTGATTTCCTTGAATATCGCGCTTTTGCTGATCGGGCTGGGGATCGCGCGTGCCGCAAACCTGTCATGGGCCGAGTGTAAAAGCATCTCAATCGATACGGGCATCCAGAACTCGACGCTGGGGATCACGCTGGCGGCCCTGATCACCAGTACCGACAGCGGGTTCAGCCCGTTGGCCCTGCCATCTGCCGTCTACGGGATCACGATGTATGCGGTCGTGCTGCCATTTCTCATCTGGTTCCGCAAACGCTGAAAGGACCGCTCATGACCAATACCACCGCAGATGCAATTGTCGTTGGTAGCGGTTTGGCTGGGCTGGCCGCAGCAGCCGAGCTGGGCGACCGCGGCAAAAAGGTGATCATGGTTGATCAGGAACCCGAAAGCTTTCTGGGTGGTCAGGCGTTCTGGAGCCTGGGTGGCCTGTTCATGGTCGACACGCCGGAACAACGCCGGATGGGGATCAAGGACAGCCATGATTTGGCCCTGCGCGACTGGATGGGCAGCGCCCAGTTCGACCGCGACGAAGATACCTGGCCGCGCAAATGGGCCGAAGCCTATGTAGAGTTTGCGGCCGGAGAAATGCGGCCATGGCTGCATGAGATGGGTCTTCGCTGGTTCCCGGTTGTCGGTTGGGCCGAAAGGGGTGGGTCATTCGCCAATGGGCATGGCAACTCGGTCCCACGGTTTCATATCACCTGGGGCACGGGCCCGGGCGTTCTGGAGCATTTCATTCGCCGCGTCAAAGACCATGTCAGCGCAGGTTTGATCGAGCTGAAGTTCCGCCATCAGGTCAGCCACATCATTATGCAAAACGGCACCGCCAAAGGTGTATCGGGTGAGGTTTTGGCCGATGACACCGCCCAGCGCGGCGGCAAGACCAACCGTGAAGAGATTGGGGAATTCGAGTGCTACGCACCGTCGGTGATCGTCACATCCGGCGGGATTGGCGGCAATTTCGAAATGGTCCGCAAGAACTGGCCACAAGATCGCCTGGGCAAGCCACCCACAGACATGGTCGCCGGCGTGCCGTTTCACGTAGATGGCCGCATGATCGCCATCAGCGAAAAGGCGGGGGGGCATGTGATCAACGGCGATCGCATGTGGCACTATACCGAAGGTGTCAAAAACTGGGATCCGATCTGGCCTGCTCATGGCATTCGTATCCTGCCCGGACCAAGTTCAATGTGGTTCGACGCGACTGGCAACCGGATGGAACCTCCTTGTCTGCCAGGCTTCGACACGTTGGGGACCCTGCGCGAGATCCTGAAAACCGGATACGATTACAGCTGGTTTGTACTGACGCAGAAGGTGATCAAAAAAGAATTCGCTTTGTCGGGATCAGAACAAAACCCCGATTTCACATCGGGCAGTTGGAAAGAGGTCATCCGGCAGCGCATCTTGTCCGGTTCAAAAGCCACCGCACCGGTCGAGGCTTTCAAGGAAAAGGGTGAGGATTTTGTCGTCGCCAATACTTTGACGGAACTGGTCAGCGGCATGAACCAGTTGGGCGGCGGATTGATTGACGAGGCGCATCTGCGGGCACAAATTGAGGCAAGGGACTCCCAAGTCGACAATCCGTTCTCGAAAGATGCGCAGATGACGGCGATCCTTGCTGCGCGCAACTATCGCGGAGACAAACTGATCCGCACCGCCAAGCCGCACAAGTTCCTTGACCCCTCGAACGGCCCGCTGATTGCGGTCAAACTGCATGTGCTGACCCGCAAAACACTGGGCGGATTGCAGACCAATCTGGATAGCCAGATGATCGGTGCTGACGGGCAAATGGTGCCCGGCCTGTTCGCCGCCGGAGAGGTCGCAGGTTTTGGCGGCGGCGGCTATCACGGCTACAACGCGCTTGAGGGCACGTTTCTTGGTGGTTGTATCTTCTCGGGCCGAAATGCGGGCCGGTCGCGCGCGGTGGCCTGATCTGGATTACTTGCGTGCCAGTTGGATGACCGGCTCACCCGCCCCATCCAGCAGCGCCAATGTATCCCCTTGCCGCGCAAAACTCGTAATGGTTTGCAGCGTTTTCAGAAACTCACGTTCGACCTCATCCAACGGAGGTGGGCACGCCATCAGGGTAGCGGCCATATTGTCCGGAAAGTCGATCTGGTTGCCGGTTATCCCGGCCTGACCCGTGAACCGATTGCACCCGCCAGTACCGGAGAATGCACCGTTCTGTACAAAGTTCAGTTCTGGCCGCCGTTCAGTCTCAACCGGAGCGCCGTTCAGCGTTCCAACAATCCAGTCTGTATTGTCCAGTGAAGGTTCGCTCTGCAGCTGAATCAAGATCAGATCGACCGCATCATCGGCACCGTTCGTCAGAACCGGATAACTGGTATCGGTGGTGAACAGCAGCCTTTGACCCTGCGAAATCGACGCACGAACAATGTAGCTGTGCCCATCCCGGATCAGTGAATCGTCATAGGTCAGCTTAAACTGTGCAGGAACACCTGTCAGTGCATAGCGTTGAGCGGCCAAGGTCACAGCAGGCGCGTCCGCCAGCGAGACATCCTGAAGTTCGACAAACAAGGTGGCATCTGGCGGCACAGCGATCCGTTCACGATAGGTGGCTGATCCTGCGACGGTTCCGGCGATACCCGCCTGACCCATTCCCAGCATCAAAGCTGCTGCAGTACAAATTGCGGTTACTCTCGCAGACATGATCCAATTCCCTCTGCACAATCACATGCACAAAACTTTGTATGTTCGCGTGATTTTACAAGGGCAACCGCAGCGCGGCGGCAAGCTTGCGCCGATTTTACAGAGGCCAGATCAACGGGATCAGTAGCGACGCCAGCAGCCCAACCGTCAGGTTGAGCGGTATACCCACCTTCATGAAATCAGTGAACCTGTACCCGCCCGGACCATAGACCATCATATTGGTCTGGTATCCAATGGGCGTTGCAAAAGACGCCGAAGCCGCAACCATGACGGCGACAACCAAGGGGCGTGGATCCAACCCGACCGCCTGTGCCAACCCTATAGCGATAGGTGTAACCACAACTGCAACCGCATTGTTCGACACCAATTCGGTTAAGACCGAAGTCAGCAGATATACCGCCCATATGATCAGGAAGGGTGGCAATAGCCCAAGCGAAGGCGCGATGGCCTCGACGATCAGCGACACTGCACCCGAAGCATCGAGAGCGGCTCCGATGGCAAGCATAGCGAAGATCAGTGCCAGCAGGCGGCCCTCGACAAAGGAAAAGGCCTCGTCCGCGTCGATGCAACGCGTGACCAAGACAGCTGCGACCGCCAAAATCGACAGCAACAGGATAGGTGCTATGCCAAACGCTGCCAGAGCAACAATCCCAACCAACGCACCAATAGCAATAGGCGCATGGCTACGACGGAATGCACGCGCCGAAGGTTGGGTCACATCGACCATGTCCATATCTGCGGCCAGTTTCTGAATGTCGGCGGGTGAGCCTTCCAACAACAGTGTATCGCCCACGCGCACGACCAGATCATCCAACTGTCGGCCGATATTCTGGTTCCGACGATGAACCGCCAGAACGTAGACACCATAGCGCCGTCGCAGCCTGAGCGCCCCAAGCGTGCGTCCGACCATACGGCAGCCCGGAGTGATCAGAACCTCGACCGTTTTGGTCTCAATCGCCGACACCTGATCAACCCGCTTTAGCTCTTTGTTGCGTTGCAGGCTCAGAAGTTCGGTCATCTCGGTGCGCAGAACAACCCGATCACCCACATTGAGCGTCACGCCTTGCAGATTGCGTCGTAACGATTCATCGCCACGCACAACGTCGATCAGTCGTACACCGGGGCGTTTGAACAACTGCACGCCGGTTACTTCGCGCCCGATCAGGTTACTGTCGGGCGGGATGACGGCCTCGGTAAAGAACTTCATCTTGGACCGATCACTCAACAGCGATGCCATGCTATCCCGATCCGGCAGCAGTCGGGGCGCGATAAAACGCAGGTAGACCATGCCATAGATGACGAGCGCGATCCCCAGCGGGGTGACCTCGAAAATTGTGAAGGGTTGCATGCCCTGCGTGCGGGCAACACCATCCACCAGCAGGTTGGTCGAGGTTCCGATCAGGGTCAGCGTTCCACCCAGAATGGCCGCATAACTCAGCGGAATCAGCAGTTTTGAGGCTGGCACATTCAGCGTGCGCGCAATCTGGACAAAGACCGGGATCATCACAACAACAACGGGCGTGTTAGAGACCACCGCCGAGGCCAGAACCACAAATGCCATAAGCAGGGCGATGGCGATCTTCGGGTTCACTTGCGCCTGTTTCTGCGCGGTCGAGGTGAAGGCATCCAGTGCCCCTGTACGCACCAGCGCCCCCATGATGATGAACATCGCCGCAATGGTCCACGGGGCGGGGTTTGACAGCACAGCCAGCGCGCTTTGATAGGGCAGTATTCCCGTCACCAGCATCAAAGCAACACCACCGATGGCGACAACTTCGGTCGGGTAAACCTCGCGCAGGAACATGACGAACATGCCCGCAACAATCAAAAGCGCCAGAACTGCGCTGCCGGTGTCTGTCAGTGAAAGGAAGTGCATTCGTGGTATTCTGTCCGAACCCTGGCCCAAGCGCCTGATGGGTAGTTTCCCGCATTGCGCGAGGCAGAGCAAGCCTTTACGGAGCCGCCTGCTCTAGCCGCCCACCGACGCGCACCATGCGCACGGTTTTTGCACTGCCGTCCTGATCATTGGTCTCGACAAACACACCGCTGAGCGTTGCTTCGCCATTCGCAGGGGTGAACCGGGCCTTTGGCATACCGGTGATGAACCGGCGCAGCGGCTCGACCTTGTCCATGCCAATGACCGAGTCATAGTCACCGCACATCCCCGCATCCGTCAGATAGGCCGTGCCACCGGGCAGTATCTGTGAATCCGCCGTCGGCACATGCGTATGCGTGCCCACCACAAGGCTGGCGCGTTTGTCGCAATAATGGCCCATCGCCATCTTCTCGGACGTGGCCTCGCAATGCATGTCGACGATGATGGCGTTCGCCTGCCCGCCGCGCGGGTGGGATTTCAGGATCGGTTCTATGGCCGAGAACGGATCGTCAAAAGGCCGTTTCATGAACACCTGCCCCAGCACCTGAACCACCAGCACCTTGCGCCCTCCGGGCGCGTTGAACAGGCGATGCCCCCGCCCCGGCGCGCCTTTGGCAAAGTTCACCGGGCGCACGATGCGCGGTTCTTTCTCGATGAACTGCAGCATATCTTTCTGGTCGAAGGCATGATCGCCCAGCGTCAGACAATCTGCACCCGTATCCAGCAACAGCTTGGCATGATCGCCGGTCAGGCCCATCCCGTTTGACGCATTCTCGCCATTGACCACAACGAAATCCAGCCGCCAGTCGTCGCGCAGACGCGGCAGATGCTGCTGGATAGCCGTGCGTCCCGCGCGGCCCATGACGTCACCCAGAAAAAGTATCCTCATTCCAACCGTCCTAAGTGTGGTCAATGCCAAGCACAAGCGATTAAACTAAGGCCATAGAGCACAAAACCGCATTGGATCGGAGACGTTCATGACCCGCCACCTGATTTACGCCGTCCTGCTTGCCCCTCTTGCCGCCTGCGATCAGCCTTCGGAACCAGCGACTGGGCTGGCCAATCCGGCAGCAACCTTCTGCGCTGAGAAAGGCGGGCAGTACCAGATAGTGGATGGCGAGGATGGCCAAACCGGGACATGCACGCTGCCCGATGGTTCAACGCAGGATGCATGGGAGTATTTCCGGGCCGAGAATATGGGTTAGGTATTGAAGCTCAGAACTCGGCTTTCGGTGACAACCACATCCAAGGGCTGATCGGTGGATTCCAGTGGTAGCCCCTCGGCCTCTTGCGCATCAAAGGCAAAACCGATGGCCAGCGTCGGACGCTTGGCGCGCAGCCCGTCCAGCGTACGGTCATAGAATCCGCCACCATAGCCCAGGCGCCCGCCCTGCGCATCGAAGGCCACCAGCGGAACAATCAGGATTTCGGGGTCGAAGTAGTCGTCAACCTCAGGCACCTTTGCGCCAAAGGGACCGTCTTTCAACGCCCCTTCAGCCGTCCAGCGCGAGAACTTGAGCGCCTGACCGGCGGCTTGAATCACAGGCACACCGACCGGACCATAGGCCGAGGCCTCGGCCATGGTAGGCAACGGGTTGATCTCGGTTCGGATCGGCATGTAGCCAGACAGGGGCACGCCGCGATACCCCGCCAGCACCTCGGACAGGCGTCCCGCAGCGCCGGGCAGGCGCGCGTCAAACGCAGCTTTACGGCGGGCGAAAGCCGCTTTGCGCGCCGCAGCCTTGATTTCAGTCAGATCCGTCACAAAAGCACCACGCTGGCCAGTCCCAAGAAGATGAAGAACCCCATGACATCCGTTGTGGTCGTCACAAAAGTCCCTGAAGCCAGAGCGGGGTCAACACCCAGCCGGTCCAGCACCACAGGTACTACCGTACCCGCAAAGCCAGCAATGATCATGTTCACGACCAAGGCTGATCCAATCACGACACCCAGCAGCGGAGAGTCAAACCACAGCATTCCTACTGTCCCCAAAACAATGGCAAAGCACAGCCCGTTAAGCATGCCCACCAGCAACTCACGCCGGATCACACGCATGACGTTGGCGGCAGTCAGGTCGCGCGTCGCCAGTGCCCGCACCGCGACGGTCAGTGATTGCGTCCCTGCATTACCCCCCATCGAGGCCACAATCGGCATCAGGATCGCCAGCGCCACCAACTGATCGATCGCCGCCTCGAATTGTGAAATCACCAGCGAAGCACAAATGGCCGTGCACAGGTTCACAGCCAGCCAGGGCAAACGCCGACGGCTGGTCGCCGCTACGCTGTCCGAAAGCGAGCTTTCGTCGCTGACACCGGCAAGGCGCAGAATATCTTCCTCGTGTTCCTCGTCGAGCACCACCATAGCATCGTCGATGGTGATTACGCCGACCAGACGGCCATCGGCATCCACGACCGGGGCAGAGATCAGGTGATACTGGTTGAACGCATAAGCCACATCCTCTTCGTCCTGATCAACGGGAATGACATGGAATTCCTCTTCTGTCAGATCATGCAGGGGGACCTCGCGCCGGGTTGCCATCAACTTGCCCAGTGTGACCTGCGCCACAGGTTTCAGACGCGGATCAACCAGAACGACATGGTAAAATTGTTCAGGCAAATCGTCATTGGCGCGCATGAAATCGATAGCTTGCCCAACAGTCCAATGCTCGGGGGCCATAACCACCTCACGCTGCATAAGGCGACCGGCCGAGTTTTCCGGATAGGCAAGCGCCTGCTCCGCCGCAACCCGCTCAGAATCCTCCAGCGCGTCCAGGATGGTTTCCTGCTGTGGTTCTTCAAGGTCCTCCAGCAGGTCAACGACATCGTCGCTTTCCATGTCCCGAACCGCTTCGGCCAAAACGTCGGGGTTCAGAACGTTGATGACCTCTTCCCGGACCGATTCATCCAATTCTGAGAGGATATCGCCGTCAAATTCCCTGTCATATAGACGGATCAGCCGGGCACGGTCATATGGGTTGATCTGTTCCAGAAGGTCGGCGATGTCGGCGGCGTGCAGCGGCTCCATCAGCTCGATCAGCTTGGCCCGATCATCCACATCCACGGCATAGAGAATGGCCGCGACAGTCCGGCGGTCCAGCACATAGACATCCTCGTCAGAGGTCGAGTCACTTACGGGTTCATCAAAGCCTGTCGTCATATCTGCCCCCGTTTCCTCGGTCATTGATCCCTAATTAGAAGAAGCAGCTACCGGAAAACAATGACAATACGCCGATTTACCCGCATCTTTCGCCCGCATATGCTTATCCGTGGCCTCAAACAGCTAGGGAACAGGGCGAATGGCGCAAAAGACGCTTTTGAAAGGGCGCGTTCTAAGTTTTGACGGGTCGCCGTTTGACGGGGAGCCAACCGACGCAACCCGGCTGGATGAGGTCGTGGTGATCGAAGATGGGCGTGTGCAGGCCGTCGGTGCGCTGGACGCCTTGACCGCCGCTCACCCGGGCGCCGAAACCCGAGACTATGGCAACCATCTGATCATGGCGGGGTTTGTTGACCCCCATGTTCACTACCCGCAGACCGCAATGATCGCAAGCTGGGGCAAACGGCTGATCGACTGGCTGAACACCTATACTTTTCCCGAAGAAATGAAGTTCGGCGACATCAACTATGCGACCGAGATTGCGAACCGCTATCTCGATCTGACAACGGCGCATGGCACCACCACCATGTGCAGTTTCTGCACCATCCATCCCGAAAGCGTCGATGCGTTCTTTTCGGTCGCGCAGCAACGCGGACAGCGGGTTGTTGCCGGCAAAACCTGCATGGATCGCAACGCGCCCGAGGGTTTGCTGGACACTGCGCAAACAGCGTATGACCAATCCGAAGCGCTGCTTGAGAAATGGCATCACGTGGATCGTTTATCTTACGCGATCACGCCTCGATTTTCACCCACCTCGACACCTGAACAGCTTGAGGCATTGGGCGCGCTTTGGGCCGAACACCCGCATTGCCTGATGCAAACTCATCTGAGCGAGCAGACGGATGAGATCGAATGGGTCCGATCCCTGTTCCCGAATGCACGGGACTATCTGGATACCTATGAGAAATTCGGTCTGCTGGGTCGAAATGGCCTTTATGGTCATGTCATCCATCTGGAAGACCGCGAACGCGACAGGTTGCGCGAAGTAGATGCAGCGTTGGTGCATTGTCCAACCTCGAACACGTTCATCGGCTCGGGCCTGTTTGACATGAACGGGCTGATCCATGCGGGTCACCGAGTCGGGTTGGCCACCGATACCGGCGGCGGGTCGAGCTTCTCGATGCTGCGCACGATGGCGGCCGCCTATGAGATCGGTCAGCTGCGCGGCCGCCCGCTGCACCCGGCGCAATTGTTGTGGCTGGGCACGGTCGGATCGGCCCGGGCACTGAGGATGGAGGATTGCATCGGCAATATCGCACCCGGAGTGGAGGCGGATCTAGTTGTCATCGACCTCGCCTCAACCGCGGCGATTGCCCAGCGAGAGGCCCATGCGGATGATCTGTGGGAGGCAGTGTTCCCAACCATCATGATGGGCGATGACCGCGCCATTGCCGAGGTCTGGATCGGAGGGAGGCAGGTGGCCTGCTGAATGCGCCTTTGGCGCATGCCGCCGGCGGGGATATTTTAGCCAGATGAAGGACGGATTCTGCTATTGCGCCAACGCGCGCGCCAGGCGGTTTTGGGCTTCGATGGCACGTGGCAGGTCAATCGTCGTGATGTGACCATCCCGCACGATCTGACGCCCTTCGACAAACAAGTGTTTGACTTGCATGGGCCCGGCCAGCAACAGAGCTGCTGGATCCCAGCTACCCGCGCTTTCGATGCAATTCGTGTCCCACACGGCAATGTCGGCCCGTTTGCCCGGCATCAACCGCCCGCAATCGGGCCGCCCCAGCACATCCGCACCGCCTCGGGTCGCAATCTCCAGCGCTTCGCGGGCGGACATGGCGTCGGCCCCATTTGAGACGCGTTGTAAAAGCATCGCCTGCCGCGCTTCGAGTATCAGGTTGCCGTTATCATTGCTGGCCGAGCCATCCGCGCCGAGCCCAACTTTCACGCCCTGATCACGCATGCTGCGCACCGGCGCGATGCCCGAGCCAAGACGACAATTTGAACAGGGGCAATGGGCCACTCCGGTTCCTGTTCTCGAGAACAGGTCAATCTCGGCCCCGTCCAGCTTGACGCAATGGGCGTGCCAGACATCCGGGCCGGTCCAGCCCAACTCTTCGGCATATTGCCCTGGTCGGCAACCGAATTGCGCTTTGGAATAGGCGATATCCTCGTCATTCTCGGCCAGATGGGTGTGAAGCATGACGCCCTTGTCACGCGCCAGCAAAGCGGCATCACGCATCAGATCGCGGCTGACCGAGAAGGGCGAACAGGGGGCGAGGCCGATGCGGCACATCGACCCGTCGCTGGGATCATGAAACGCATCCACAACGCGGATCATGTCGTTCAGGATGTCCCTTTCAGCCTCAACCAGACTGTCCGGTGGCAGGCCGCCATCACTTTCGCCGATGCTCATCGCGCCGCGCGTTGGGTGAAACCGCAGGCCCAGCTCGGAAGCGGCAACGATCGTATCCTCCAACCGCGCGCCATTGGGATACAGATACAGGTGATCGGCACTGAGGGTGCAGCCGGATAGCGCCAGCTCTGCCAATCCGATCTGAGCCGAGGCAAACATCTCCTCGGGCCCGAACCGCGCCCAAATGGGATAGAGCGTTTGCAACCAGCCAAAAAGCAGCGCGTCCTGCCCGCCCGGAACCGCGCGGGTCAGGGTTTGATAGAGATGATGGTGCGTGTTCACCAAGCCCGGGGTGACGACACAGCCCTTGGCATCATGCACCTCACCCATTGTTGTCAGCCCGTGACCAAGCTGTGCGATCTGGCCATTGCGGATCAGAATGTCCGCCTCGTTTAGCTCGCGACGGTCATCATCCATCGTCAGGATGGTATCGGCATTTTTGATAAGAAATTCAGTCATATCCACACTCCTGCAACTGCCTGTCTCATGCAAGGAATGCGTTGCCGGTGGAAAACAGGCGTAAGAACCGGCCGACACCGGTTTAGCGGCAGGGCGCCATTTGGGCAATGGTTTAGTAGTTGCGCAGAATGCTCAATGCGGCTGCGTGAATCTCTGCATTGGCAGCTGCAAGGGCACGTCCGCCATTATGCGCGGGCCCGCCCTGCCAATCCGTTACAATGCCGCCGGCGGCCTCAATCACTGCAATAGGGGCCTGAATGTCATAGGAATTCAACCCGGCCTCGATCACCAAATCCGCCTGTCCCGCTGCCAGCAGCGCGTAGGCATAGCAATCCATGCCATAGCGCGTCAGTTGAACCTGTTTTGACACAGCTTCGAACCCGGCGCGATCTTCCGAGGTGCCGACCTCGGGGAAGGTTGTGAACAGGGTGGCCTGGTCGAGCGTTTTTACTGAGCGTGTCGCCAACTTGGATATGCCCAAGGGGCCGGTCAACTGCGCAATCTCGGACGATCCTCTGAACCTTTCGCCGATATAGGGTTGATCGATCACCCCCAGCTCCGGGCCCTCTGAGGTGCTGAGCGCGATCAAAACGCCCCAGGTCGGTGTGCCGCTGACAAATCCACGCGTTCCGTCGATTGGGTCCAGAACCCAAACGCGACCGCTTTGACCTTCGGTCTGTCCGTATTCTTCGCCCAGAATACCGTCATCCGGGCGAAGGCGCTGCAACACCTCTCGCATTGCTTTTTCAGCCGCGCGATCTGCGATGGTCACGGGATCAAAGCCGCCTTCCAGCTTGTTATCGGTTTCAAGATCGTGTTGGCGAAAATGCGGAAGAATGGCCGCGCGTGCCGCGTCGGCCATTTCTTCGGCAACATCCATATCGGTCAGATGGGTCTGGTGCATGGGCCACTGGTGCGGCCAACGCCCGTCAAAGTCAAGCGCGCGCGATCAGATCACGCAACGTCGCTCAGAACCCGTGCCAATTCGAACAGACGGCGACGCTGATTTTCCGGGATTGCATAGTAAGAGCGCACCAGATCCAGCGCTTCCTTGTCTCCCATCAGGTCCGCAGGCACAGATTTCTTTTCATCCGCGCTTTTCTGAACCTCTTCCAACCCTTCAAAGAAAAAGCTGACGGGAACATCCAATGCCTCGGCAATGTCCCAAAGGCGGGAAGCACTGATTCGGTTGGCACCGGTTTCGTATTTTTGGATCTGTTGAAACTTGATACCAACTTGCTGCGCCAATTGCTGTTGGGTCATCCCAATCAGCCAGCGGCGATGCCGAACGCGCTTGCCCACATGGACATCGACGTGATGAGTCATTGGTATTCTCCTCTAGTACACAAACATCTGTTCGGGATTGCGCGACGTCCGATATCGCAAACTTAGAGAACGGAATTTAACCATTCCCTAATGCGGATCGTGCCTCCCCCGATTACAGCACTAACTGCCTTTATTGCTTTTTTTTGATCATTTTTCAAGATGGTTGAGTCATGTAATCGGAACGATGGTTTATGGTTGTGCCACTGATTAGCCCAAGCCGCGAACACCGTGTTACTTTCCGAGGTAAGCCAGGTTACCCAATATCATTGACAAGCCCTGCGCAAAACGCACCTATGCCCCGCACAAGGGGATGATCAGACCATGCAGGCATTTCATATTCAATCCGCAGGTGAGCAGGCCAAGCTGTGTCGGATCAACATACCGAATCCCTCCTCGGGTCAGGTGCGCGTTGCGATCAAGGCCTGCGGGCTGAATTTTGCTGACCTTCTGATGCAAAAAGGGACATATCAGGACACGCCCGCCCCTCCGTTCACATTGGGGATGGAGGTTGCGGGCGTGATAGATGCCGTGGGGGCCGATGTAAGCGGCATCAGCATTGGTGACCGCGTGGCCGTCTATTCAGGTCAAGACGGGCTGGCTGAATTCGGGGTTTTCGATGCTGCACGGGTGATATCATTGCCTGAAACGATCAACTTCGAAGAGGCGGCGGCGATACAGATCGCGTATGGAACCAGCCATCTCGCACTGGATCATCGCGCCAGGTTGCAGCCGGGTGAAACCTTACTGGTTACCGGCGCGGCCGGTGGGGTTGGTCTGACGGCGGTCGAGATCGGCAAGCTGATGGGGGCGACCGTGATCGCGCAGGCTCGCGGGACCGAGAAACTGGCCGTTGCCAAAGCTGCGGGTGCAGATCACCTCATCGACGCCTCAGAAGATCTACGGGACGCGGTCAAAGCGCTGGGTGGCGCGGATGTCGTCTATGACGCAATTGGCGGCGACGTATTCAAAGCGGCCTTTCGGGCTACGAACCCCGAAGGGCGTTTGCTACCCATCGGATTTGCTGGCGGCGATGTTCCGCAAATTCCCGCCAATCATCTTCTGGTCAAGAACCTGACAGTGATTGGTTTCTATATTGGCGGTTATCTGGCCTTCCGACCCGAGATCGTAAGGGACAGTTTCAACACGCTGTTTCGCTGGCACGGCGAAGGCAAGATCAAGCCTCATATCAGCCACATCTTGCCCTTGTCCGAGGTTGCCCATGGAATGCAACTGCTGAAAGAGCGCAAATCCACCGGCAAGATCGTGATCACAATCTGAGCGCCCCTACCCGGCGACCGCGCGCAGCGGGCTGCCCCCCAGCAGGCGGAAATTCTGACGGACCAGATGCGCCAGAGCGTCGACAACCGGGTCACGCCCTTCATTGCCGCCATAGAGGTTGATCATATGAGCAGGCAGTTCCGGAAGTACGCCACCCGACTCGATCTGTTCCAGATGTGCAGCCTCGGTCCCGTCGAGCATTGCGTGAACGGCCAAATCGGCGCTGACGGTGGCTTCGATGGTTCGGTCATTCTCGGTTTCCACCGACAATTCCCACGGGATGCCTGCCGCGTCCAGCGCCGCGATCACTTGCGGACGGAACAAGCAGCGGCGACCCAGCGCCAAAGGCAGCGGACGCTTTCGCCAGGCAGAGCCGCCCTGCGCGCCGATCCAGCGCAGCGGCAATTCTGCAATCGTCTCGGACCCATCAACGGGTGTGGGCTCGGTCGTCAGGATCACGTCACATTCGCCGCGCTTGAGCATATCCTTTAACTGTAAGGAATAGGACGACACCAGTTGCACCCGAACACGCGGGAAGTCGGTGTTGAACCGCTGTAGAACACGCGGAATAGCTGGGTAGACAATGTCGTGCGGCACGCCCAGCACCACTTCACCCTCGAACGCCTGATCGGTCAGTTTCGAGATCACCTCGTCATTCAGCGCGATCATGCGACGCGCATAGGTCAGTAACTGTTCGCCCGAGGCAGTAAGCGCGATCGTGCGCCCACTGCGATCCAGCAATTCAAGATCCAGCAGTTCCTCCAGCCGCTTCAGCTGCATCGAAACCGCAGATTGGGTCAGATGCAAAAAACCAGCTGCGCGGGTAACGCCGCCCTGATCCGCAACCGCCATGAACGAACGCAGGGTGGTAATGTCCAGATTTCGCATCTTCACGATCCCTTATGCATCTCATCAAAAATATTCGTTTTTATAATATGACATGTTTTGCCATATTCATCAAGGAAGTTGATTGATTTCACGAAAACCATCGAGAAACACAGAAAGGACAATGGATATGACCCAAATTGCGCTCAAACAAACCTGTCATACCACCACTCGCCCTCTGACATCGCTGATCTGGAACATGTTTGCCGTAACGCGTCAGCGCCGCAGGCTTGCTAAGCTGGACAATGCCGCGCTGCAAGACATCGGGATTACACGTGAAGAAGCCATGGAAGAAGCGCGCCGCTACTTTTGGGATGCCCCGAACTACTGGAAAAGATGACTCGCATGCTCATGTTTTTAAGGCGATAGGTGACACTGGGTTGCCTATCGCCTTTTTTGTTGCGTGTTTTAGTCGGTTTTCCGCCGGAAACTCTTGAAATACAGCCCCTAGTTGCCGATATTTGATGGGAAACCGCCCCGCTTAGTCGGGGCGTAGTAACACGAGCTTAAGGGAGACCCTTTGATGGCACAATTCGACACGGTCCGGACGGTATCCGGCGCGCGCGCCGCCGAGATTGATCAGGGCCTGCGCGCCCACATGAACAAAGTCTACGGAACAATGTCCGTGGGCATGCTGATCACGGCATTGGCCGCCTGGGCGATTGCCGGGCTTGCGGTTACCAGCGACCCATCAAATGCTGTGGCACAAATCGGCGCTGACCGTTACCTGACCAGCCTGGGCGGAACTCTGTTCCTGTCACCGCTGAAATGGGTGGTCATGTTTGCACCGCTGGCCTTCCTGTTCTTTGGCTGGGGCGCCCTTATGCGTCGGGGTTCTGCTGCGGCAGTTCAGCTGGGCTTCTTCATCTTTGCAGCCGTGATGGGCGTATCGATGAGCTCGATCTTCATGATCTATACACCCTATTCGATCACCCAGACCTTCTTGGTTACCGCGATCGCGTTTGCAGGTCTCAGCCTCTATGGCTACACCACCAAGCGGAACCTCAGCGGCATGGGCACCTTCCTGATGATGGGTGTGATCGGCCTGATCGTGGCAATGGTCATCAATATGTTCCTGCAATCGGGTGTGATGATGCTGGCAATCTCGGCCATCGGCATCCTGATCTTCGCTGGTCTGACCGCGTTCTACACGCAGGACATCAAGAACACTTATGTCGCACATGCTGCACATGGTGATCAGGAATGGCTGGACAAAGCCGCCTTTGATGGGGCGCTGAGCCTGTATATCTCGTTCCTGAACATGTTCCAGTTCCTGCTGATGTTCATGGGACAACAGGAATAGAGCTCCGCAGAAAAACACATACAGATGGGCCGGTCATATGACCGGCCCTTTTCTTTTGTCCAAAGCCCGCTTCCCAAAATAAAACCCCCGCAAAGTAGCGGGGGTTTGGGATAGCAGATTATGAGCTGTGTTAGCTGCAGTTCAGTGGAACGGCGAATCCAGAACTGCGGCTAGACGATCCTTTGCCGAAAACATCACCGGCGGCCAGGCAGCCTGTGAAGCGTTCAGTCTCGTTGCCAAAGACTGCACCGATCGAATTGTCCACCCGTGTCGCGCTATTGCGGGTACGTAGAACACCATAGACGGTGCCGTTCACATCAACCGTGCTGAGGAAAAGATCGGTATCGCTGCCGGACAATTGCACCGCGTTACCGGGATTCGTCCCCGCATTGTCGATGGCCACCCGCGCCTTTTTGATGGGGTCAACCTGATCGCTGATCACAGCGATGGTTGGCAGTTCGGCCAGCTCAGCCGGAACATTCGTCGCAGGCGGGACAAAGGCGACCGCACCGGGAACGTCAGAGATGGTGCGGGGCTCACCATCGATTCCAGTAAACCCAACACCTTGGCGGTTAAAGGGATCTTCGCAGGCCGCAAGGGCCAGAACGACGGTTGTGGATAACAAGATTTTTTTCATGGCGCTCAACATTTTGTGGCGGTTTGCTGAACCGTACTTGCAGGGTTTGGTAAAAAGCAAGCCGCAGGCAAAACGATTGGCCCCAAGCCTGATGCGTCGCTGCAACGGCCCGTTGACCGACCGGATCGCAGTATTGCTCGTCACCGGGCAAGAAAAAAAGGCTCTGCCAATGCAGAGCCTTTCCCGAAAGTCTTAATAGAACGGCAGATTACTTGATCTTGCCTTCCTTGTACTCGACATGCTTGCGAGCGACCGGGTCGTATTTACGCACGGTCATTTTCTCGGTCATGGTGCGCGCGTTTTTCTTGGTCACGTAGAAGTGGCCCGTGCCCGCGGTCGAGTTCAGACGGATCTTGATTGTCGTCGGCTTCGCCATGGTTATCTCCTGCGTCCGAAAAGGCAGGGCCCTTCGGTTGAATTCCTATGAGCGTGCGCTTTTACGCTGTGCACCGCCCATGTCAAGACCAATCACACCTGCAATGCGCAGGTTTCGTTGCTGACCTAACGAGGCAAGGTCGGTGCGCCCATATAGGTGTGAATTTGATCCCGTTCTGCATCTGACAGGCCCAATGCGGTTGCCAATTGAAGCAGGTAGGATGCCTCACGTTCGTTATCCAAACGAATCGCGGCCAAAGAGGTCGCGTAGATCTGAGCCTTGAGTGGCGCCCCCACATCTGCAGCAAGTCCCATGACATCAATCGGCGCTTCCATCTGGTCAAGGACAAAGGCGCGTTCCTCGTCGCTGATGTCATCACCCAATTCGCCGATGATTGTTTGCTTCTCCTGCTCGTCAAGCTCTCCGTCTGCTTTGGCGGCCTGGATCATGGCGCGCAGCATTAGTTTGGCCTGCTCCTCCATCGCAGCCCCGGCCGGCGTGCCGCTGAGCACTGTTTCCATCATAGTGGCAGTTTGCTGGCCGCTGGTTTTAGCTGCGCCCTGCATCGCGTTGAGCAAACCGCCTAAGCCCGCAGCCCCGGCCGCACCGCCACCAAGGCCCATCTTGCCAATCATGTCCTGCAGCCCCGATGCGCCGCCCGGCATGCCAAACTGCTCGGCCATTTTGCCAAGCTGATCCATGCCAAAACCACCGCCAGTGCCTTGCATCATATTTTGCAGGCCGGCCATGCCGCCCATTTCCTTGTATTTTTCCATGCCCTTTGCCGCCGCAAAACCAACCGCTACAGATGCCAGTGTTTTTAGGAAACTCATACCGCTCCTCCCGGGTTCACAAAATCTATGTGCGACAGGATAGCAGCAGACGGGTTCCAAAAATACTGGCTGTGTGGCTGTGGGCGGATCGCTACTTAGCTGTCGGGTAATTCGAGATACGCGCGGAGGGCCTGTAAGCCGGATCTTGTTCCGGGGTTGCCCCCTTCGATGACCATTCCTCTAGGCCGCGCATTGCTGCACGGCTCAAGCTGCCAACCCGGTCCCTCTGGGCCAAGACGTGCTTAGCGGCGGTATCGGCTTGCGCCGACCGGCCCGCGCGGGGACCCTATTTGGCATTGCTCCCGGTGGGGCTTGCCGTGCCGCCCCTGTTGCCAGGGGCGCGGTGGGCTCTTACCCCACCGTTTCACCCTTACCTTTGACCGAAGCCGCAGGCGGTCTGATTTCTGTGGCGCTTTCCGTCGGGTTGCCCCGCCCGGGCGTTACCCGGCACCGTTGTCTTGTGGAGTCCGGACTTTCCTCTCGGGCCTTGCGACCCCAGCGGCCATCCGGCCCTCCGCGCTTGGGCTGGGTAGGCCGTGGGCCCAGCGGCGTCAAGGGTGGAAGGGCAGTGAAGGGGCCAGCCCCTTCTTGGCCTGCAGCCAATTCATCCCCGGGATATTTTTGGCCAGATGAAGAGTGGATCAGGTCCAGAGCGCGGCATGACCAAGCGGCGTGAAATCTGCGGGGCAAAGCGGGCCTTTTCCCCAGGGTCTATACCTGAGGCGAATGGCAGCGAGGAGGGTTTCGTCGTCAACATCTGCAGTGAAACCGGCACCGCGCGCCAGATCTCGGAAGATCTCGGCAGGCGCATCTGCGGGTCCCGGATCACGCCCACCTCGCGCCGCAAGATATTGCCGTTCCAGTCGCAGCCAATCGAACCGGGGGCCAGGGTCAATTTTTCGGCCCGGGGCCATGTCAGAATGGCCAATGACTCCCTCAGGCCGGATCGGCCAACGGGTCAGGATGCCCTTCATCAGGCTTTCCAGCGCACTCATCTGAGGGTTGGAAAACGGGTGTGAGCCGGTGTTATCCAGTTCAATCCCGATAGACCGCGAATTGATGTCATCTTGCCCGTGCCACTCTCCTGCCCCGGCATGCCACGCGCGTTCTTCTTCGCGTACCAGTTGCCAAAGCGCCCCGTCATTACCGATCAGGTAATGCGCCGAGACTTCGGTGCTGGGGTCACAGAGCCGGTCCAGCGCAGCTTCTGCGCTGTCCATCGCAGTATAGTGCAAGACGATCAGAGTTGGGTTCAACCCATCCCGGCGGGCACCGAAATTCGGCGACGGGTGCCAGATCGGCGTTTGTGAATCAGTTGCTGACGGCACTGCGGAACGGGCTGGGATCCCAGTTGCAGGCAAAGCCATCCCCATCCGGGTCCAGCCCCTTGCGGTCGCGCTGTGGGCCACCACTGGTCAGGAATTCGATCTGTGCCTGATCTGCCGACGGGAACCCGGCGCAATTGCGTTGCGCCTTGGCTTGCAGGTTAAAGCCCGCCCGGCTGTATAGCTGGGTTCCAACAGGGTTCGTAGTGCTGAGCGCGTATTGCACGATATTGGGTTGGCCATCTGCGCCGCGTTCGGGCACTGCGGTTGGTGCAACGACCTCATAGGTCTCGCGGTTTTGCTCAATCCGCGCGGCGTCAGATTCAATGCTGCGACGGCCCGAGACGGCTGCAAAATCCTGCTCATCTGAGATCGCCGGATTGCCGGGTGTCGGGGCGAGCTGTGTTGCCTGGCCAGAGGTGGTGGCCAGCGCAGCGGCGGCCTGATTGGCGATATCCGCATTTGCGCCCGTAGCGGCCGATTGCGGTAAAGCCGAACCCGGAGCGCCTAAGGGCTGTTGTGAGACATCGGCCGGGGCAAGCAACGGGTTGCCGACAGCCCCCTGCCCGGCCAACTGCGCCTCACGCTGGGCCTGATAGGCTGGCGTGTTAAATCCCGTTCCCTGCACCGGCGCGACCGTATCGCAACCCGCGATAAGGGCGATGACAGGAACCAAAGCAAAAACACGCATTCAACCGCTCCGTTACTTGTGATCAGACAGCCCGAGACTTACCACCATTTCGCGGGCTTTGCCACAAACCCGGCGGCGTTTTCCAGCGCATAGGCGGTGTTGAGCAGGTCGCCTTCATCCCAAGGCCGGCCGATCAATTGCAGCCCCAGCGGAAGCCCTTGTTTGTCAAGCCCTGCGGGCACTGAGATGCCTGGCAGACCGGCAAGGTTCACGGTCACGGTAAAGACGTCGTTCAAGTACATTTGAACAGGATCGGCCTCGGTCATCTCGCCCAGACCGAAGGAGGCGGATGGGGTGGCCGGGGTCAGGATTGCGTCGATGCCTGCGGCGAACACATCCTCGAAGTCTTTCTTGATCAGGGTACGGACCTTGCGGGCGCGGTTGTAATAGGCGTCGTAGAAGCCAGCCGACAGAACATAGGTTCCGATCATCACGCGGCGCTGAACCTCGGGGCCGAAGCCTTCGGCGCGGGTTTTTTCGTACATTTCGGTGATGCCGTCGCCCTGTGCCAGCTGCGCGCGGCGGCCATAGCGGACACCATCGTAACGGGCGAGGTTCGAGGACGCCTCGGCCGGGGCAATCACATAATAGGCAGGCAGCGCGTATTTGGTGTGAGGTAGCGAGATGTCGACGATCTCGGCTCCTGCATCTTTCAGCATCGCCGCACCGTCGGCCCACAGCTTTTCGATTTCGGCGGGCATACCCTCCATGCGGTATTCTTTCGGGATGCCGATCTTCCTGCCTTTGATGTCGCCGGTCAGCATGGCCTCGAAATTTGGAACGGCCAGCTCAGCGCTGGTCGAATCCTTCGGGTCGTGGCCGCACATCGCCTCAAGCATGATCGCCGCATCGCGCACATTCTTGGTCATCGGTCCGGCCTGATCCAGAGAGGACGCAAACGCAACGACGCCCCAGCGCGAGCAGCGCCCATAGGTCGGTTTGATACCTGTGATGCCAACAAAGGCGGCGGGCTGGCGGATCGAGCCGCCGGTATCTGTGCCGGTTGCGGCCAAACACAGGTCCGCAGAAACGGCGGACGCCGAGCCACCGGATGACCCCCCCGGTGTCAACTGCGCGTCGTCGTTGCCGCGCCGCCAGGGGCTGACTGCATTGCCGTAAATGGACGTTTCGTTGGATGAGCCCATGGCGAATTCATCCATGTTCAGCTTGCCCAGCATCACGGCTCCGGCGTCGGCCAGTTGCTGCGATACGGTGGATTCGTATTCCGGCTTGAACCCGTCCAGAATTCTTGAGGCCGCCTGCGAGGGCACGCCTTTGGTGCAGAACAGGTCCTTAATACCAATCGGCAAGCCACACATGGCTGGTGCGTCGCCGCCCTTGATCCGCTCATCCGCCGCCTTGGCGCGTTCCAGCGCGATCTCGGGGGTTTTGTGGACAAAGGCGTTCAGCGCACCAGCCTCATCAATGGCCTTTAGGCAGGATTCGGTCAGCTCCACCGAGGTCACATCACCCTTGCGCAGCGCGTCACGGGCATCGGCAAGGCCCAGTTTGTTCAGATCGCTCATGACTTACTCCACCACTTTGGGGACTGCGAAGAACCCTTCACGGGCATCAGGCGCGTTGGCCAGAACCTTGTCCTGCTGGTTTCCATCGGTGACCACATCCTCACGACGTTTCAGGCGCATCGGCTCGACCGAAACCATCGGCTCGACGCCTTCGACATCCACTTCGTTCAGTTGTTCGATGAACCCAAGGATGGTGTTGAACTCGGATGCCAGCGCAGGCAGCGCGTCATCCTCGACCTTGATACGGGCCAGTTTCGCCACCTTGGCGGCGGTGCTTTGGTCAATCGACATCGGAAAACCTCATATGCGTTAGGGGGGCATTTACCTGTCTGTCGCCGCAGTCGCAAGGCCAGTGGCACATGTATGAAACAAGTTTGCGGTGCCAGATTTCACCACCCATTCGCTGGTGAATAGCCGGTATGCACAAAAGTAAACTAGTTAGTTCACTTCGCGCCTTGAAATACTAAACTGTACTGTTCATTTTATCCTTTGTGAAACGACACAAACCTGGAGACAGAACATGAAAAGCCTCATCACTGCCGTTACGTTGTCCGCCTCTCTTCTGGCCGCACCGGCCATGGCGATGGGCATCAGTTCACTGAACCTGACTCGTGATCTGACCTTCCCCACCCCTATCACCGAGCCGGTCACTCAAGATCAGGTCAAACCGGGCAAGTAAGCAGATCACCTGCCCCTCTGCCGGGTCAGAATTCCCCCCTCATCTGACCCGGCCATGACAGAATTGGGTGCTGCATATATTGTGGCATCTCGCTACGGTGGCTTATCAACACGGTGTGGATCGCCAAGATCCGCAAAAGCCAACGGAGTAAAACATGAGCGCGCGCAAACAAGCGGTTCTGGATGCCATTGACGCGGCCAATGCACATGATCCCAATATCAAAGATGGCCAGCCCGAAGCTTTGCTGTATGGCAAACGCATGAGTGCCGAGATGGAGCGGCTGTTTCCTGACGCCTCGGACGCGCTTCAGATTGCAGCGCGCGGTCAGCATATCGAACGCTGGAAACTGGCCCGAAGCGAATATCCAGAGGGTCGCGCCGGATATCTGGCCTGGCGCAAGGCGCAAGGTGCACACCATGCGGATGTGGTGATGGCTCTGATGACCCAAGGCGGGTACGGCGAAGCAGAGGTTGACGCCGCAGGCCGCATGTTGCGCAAGCAGGGCATCAAACGCGATGCCGAAGTGCAGGCACTGGAAGATGTGATATGCTTTGTCTTTCTAAAATGGTACTTCCAGCCATTCGCAGGCAAGCACTCCCCGGACAAAATCCAGAGCATTGTCGAAAAGACCGCGCGCAAAATGTCACCCGAAGGGCGCGCCCGGGTTTTAGTTGAGTTTGACCTGCCCGAGCATCTGGCCGCCGCTTTTCAGGTTTGATACGGGCATTTCGATGTTTCTAGTCTGATTAATGGTGCGTTAACCAAATGGGGGCCCAATAGTCCCTGGCGAAATTCAAACTCCGGGTCAGAAATGTCCAGAAATCTGTGTCTTGTCATCGGCGTCCTGTTTTCTTTGGTCGGATGCCAGGAAATGCCTGCCAGCAAACCTGACGCCAAAATCATCGCCGTCGGCGATTCGCTGATGGCGTGGAACTCTCCCTCGGGCTCATCAATCCCCGATGTTATCGAAGAAACGATTGGTGCCCCGGTCGTTGACCGCACGGTGTCTGCGGCTTGGCTGCAAACACAATTTGACCCGGATGGCGAACCTGAATCCGGAGTTCAGGCACAATATGTCGAAGGGGACTGGTCCTGGGCTGTTGTAAATGGCGGCGGTAACGACCTGATGCTGGGGTGCGGATGCACACGCTGTGATGGGGTGCTGGATAACATGATCTCTGCTGATGGTCAGCATGGTCAAATCCCGCAGTTCCTGCGCCAGATTCGGGCGACCGGCACCCGCGTGGTTTATGTCGGTTACCTGCGCAGCCCCAATTTGATCACCCCGATCGAACATTGCAAAGCCGAAGGGGATGAGTTTGAGGCTCGTATTGCCAAACTGGCGCAGCGGGATGAGGGCATCACTTTCGTCTCATCCCAGGATGTGGCGCAGCCCGGCGATGCCTCATATTTCTCATTTGACCTGATTCACCCATCGCGCAAATCCAGCCGGATCATCGGTCAGCGCATTGCAGCCGTTATCAAAGCGCAGGGTATTTGATGGCGCCCGCTCGCATGCGGATCAAAACCCTGCGATAGGCCTCAATCATCCAGCCGAGCATGGTGGCGTTCAGGATATGCCACATAAAATGCGTACCTGTCGGGAATTGTGAACAGACCGGCTGATCCAAAGAGCGGAACGTAATCGATAGGATCAGAATGCATGCGCCAATTGTCATATCTCTGGCAAACTGTGGTTGCCGGTCGCGCAAAAGATACGCGTAGATCAGGATCAACATGGGCACCGGCGCATAAGCTGCAGAACTGCCAAGACCGGGCACCCACCGGAACACAGGGATCGTCGCCGCTGCGTAGGGGACAAACAGAATGGTCCCGCCCAGCGCATATCCCCATGGCATGTGCCAAATGTTTTTGTTTACGGCAAAGATATAGATCAAGATGAACAGCAGGATCGGCGTGACATCGGCAACGGCCGCCCAGACCTGCGCATGGGTATGAAACAAATAGCTGCCGACCCCGATAACCCCAAGCACCAGAATCAGCCCCATAGCAAGCGGCATGTCCTGGCCGCGCACCCGCCGCCACATGATAAAGGCCGAGATCAGAAAGGCCGCATTGGTGATCGCATTGATCGGCTCGGCCCAATAAGCGGCTGACAGTCTTTCACAATAGCTGTCGATTTCCTGCATCCAATCCATAGAATTTTACATAGCGGATGCTAGGCTGATGCCAATAGGCATCATTGGAGGATTTTAGCATGAACATCATTTGGTTGGGACATGGTAGTTTTCGCATCGAAATCGGCGGTCAGGTGCTGCTGATCGATCCTTGGCTAACGGGCAACCCGATCTTGGCTGAGGATCAACACGATGCCGCTCTGGACGGGGCGACGCATATCCTGCTGACCCACACGCATTTCGACCATGTGGCGGACGTGTTGCCCCTGGCCAAACACCTGAACGCCCCGGTGGTCGGCCAGTATGATTTGATGGGCTATTGGGCCGAAGCCGAAGGGATCGAAACCATCGGGTTCAACAAAGGCGGAACCGTCAACCTGAACGGGGTAAAGGTCACCATGGTTCCCGCCTCGCACAGTTCCACGTTCTCCACGCCTGACGGCCTGCGGACCGGCGGCAGCGAGGTTGGCTTTATGATCGCCGCTGAAGGACACATGCTTTATGTTTCGGGCGATACAGACATCATGGCGGACATGGACTGGATGGGCGATTACTACAAACCCGATATCGGTATCATGTCGGCAGGAGGGCATTTTACAATGGACATGAAGGCGACCGCTTACGCCGCCAAGCGGTATTTCAACTTCAAGACGGTGATCCCCTGCCACTACAAGACCTTCCCGATCCTGGAACAATCCGCGCAAGTGCTTGTGGACGGGTTGCCCGGGGTCGATGTGATCGAACCCGAGGTTATGCAGGCGATCGTTCTCTGATGCCGGCCTCAGATTTCAGCGCGCAGGAATATGCGGACCGTTTGACCAAGACCCGCGCAGCGATGGCGCAGCGCGGGATTGAGACCTTGCTGATCACTGATCCATCGAACATGGCTTGGCTGACTGGCTATGACGGGTGGAGCTTTTATGTGCCCCAAATGGTGGTTCTGCCTGCAAAAGGTGCGCCCCTTTGGTGGGGACGCACACAGGACAAGGCGGGGGCAGCCCAGACCACATGGCTGGACCCGGCTGATCTGTTGGACTGGCCCGAAGAACATGTGCAGCATCCCGAACACCATCCAGTCGACGCGCTTGTTCTAGCGCTGCGCGAACGGGGGTGGACCACCGGGCTGGGGGTTGAGATGGACAACTACTACTACTCGGCCGCCAGCCACTGCATTCTTGAACGCGCCTTTGGCGAACTGATCGACGCCACCAGCCTTGTGAACTGGCAGCGCGCGGTCAAAAGTGACGCCGAAATCTCGATGATGCGCAAGGCAGGTCAGTTGACGGCGCATATGCACGAAGTACTACGCGCGGCGTTTCGCGAAGGTCTACCCAAACACCAACTGGTTGCCGAAGTTCAAGCGGCAGGCATTGCCGGGCTGCCCGGTTTGGCTGGGGACTACCCCGCGATTGTGCCAATTGCGCCGTCGGGTCGCGAAGCCTCGGCCTCGCATATCACCTGGAACGACAGGCCTTTGGCACGTGGCGAGGCAACCTATTTCGAAATCTCTGGCTGCTATCGCCGTTACCATTGCCCGGCCAGCCGTAGCCTGTTTCTGGGTAACCCGCCAGACGATATTCGCAGGGCCGAAGCGGCGGTTCTGACCGCAATCGATACCACTTTGTCCGCCGCACGCCCCGGTGCCACATGCGAGGAAATCGCCGCCTGTGTCTATGACAGCTTTGCCCGTGCCGGATATGAGAAGGGCAACCGCACCGGCTATCCCATCGGGCTCAGCTATCCGCCGGATTGGGGCGAACGCACCATGAGTCTACGACCCGGCGATACAACGGAACTGAAGGAAAACATGACGTTTCACTTGATGCCAGGTCTATGGACACCAGATTGGGGTTTGGCGATTACCGAAAGTTTTGTCGTGACCCCAAATGGCGGGCAATCACTGGCTGATATCCCGCGCGAGATGGTGGTGAAGCCTTAGCCGCGTTGAGCCGCGAAGAAGCTTCTCAGCAATTCGGCAGCCTCTTCAGCGGCGATGCCGTCATAGATTTCGGGCTGGTGATGGGCCTGCGGATGCGAAAATATGCGCGCACCGTGGGCAACGCCACCTGATTTCGGATCGGACGCGCCATAATAAATGCGCCGGATACGGGCCGCGGCCAATGCGGCAGCACACATGGCGCAGGGTTCCAGCGTGACATAAAGATCATGCCCTGACAGCCGTTCTGACCCAGATTCGGCGCAGGCTGCGCGCAAGGCCAGTATTTCGGCATGGGCAGTCGGGTCGTTCAACTCTCGCGTTCGGTTGCCTGCCCTCGCAACAACCTGGCCATCAAGCGAGACGATGACGGCCCCAACCGGAACCTCGCCCCGTTCGGCGGCTGCGCGCGCCTCGTCCAGCGCCATGTCCATATGTGATTTGAACACCATGCCCCTGACTGCCTCAGAAACCTGCCTTTCGCAAGCGAACGCGATGAGGTATGGCCGGACCATGAAAAATACCCCCCCTCCCGGCGACCGGATCGCCAAAGTGCTGGCCCGTGCAGGCGTCGCCTCGCGGCGCGAGGCTGAACGCATGATCGAAGCAGGCCGCGTTGCGGTCAATGGCAAGGTGATCGACAGTCCCGCCCTGAATGTGACCGCCAAAGACAAGATTATTGTCGACGGCAAACCGGTTTCTGAACCCGAACCTTCCCGCCTGTGGCTCTATCACAAGCCGACCGGCCTGGTGACAACGACGAAGGACGAAAAAGGCCGCGCGACGATCTTTGATGAACTGCCCGAGGATATGCCGCGTGTGATGTCCGTTGGGCGACTGGACCTGAACTCGGAAGGCCTGCTGCTGCTGACCAATGACGGCGGCATCAAGCGCAAGCTGGAACTGCCTTCAACCGGGTGGCTGCGCAAATACCGCGTGCGGGTCAACGGACGCCCCAAGGAAGAAGATTTTGCCCCCCTACGCAAGGGGCTTGTGATCGACGGAGAGCGGTTCCAGCCCATGACCGTGTCGCTGGATCGCCAGCAAGGTGCGAATGCCTGGCTGACCATCGGTCTGCGCGAAGGCAAGAACCGAGAGATTCGCCGCGCAATCGAGGATATCGGTTTCACTGTAAACCGCCTGCTCCGCGTCTCTTATGGCCCCTTTCAGCTGGGTGACCTGAAACCCGGCCAGGTTGAAGAGGTCCGCCGCCGTGTTATGCGTGACCAACTGGGGCTGGATGGGGGTGCTAAACCCGAGGGCACCGCCAAACGCGCTGCTCGCCCGCAACGCAAACGGCCTGCAATCGGCAAGAAACCCCGCAAGTGATGCGGGTTTAGCAACCTTCCCCCTAGCGCCAAGCCTGCGTATCCCCTAGATTTTCCGGGAACGCTGCGATTTGGGGGGCTGAATGTCCGGGAGCGGAGTGCAAAAACTGGCCTATGCGGCCCTGCTGGTGCTGTTGTTCGGCGTCTGCACCGGGCTGCTGGGAGGGCTGTAGCCATGGCCAAACGGTTTGGTGGCAAATATAGCCCGCAGGGCGGGTCTGAACCAGATGCTCCACCGCCGCGCGGCCAATTTGATGGCGCGCGTGTCGAACCTGCGGGTGCGCGTGCCAACGTTCTGTTCATTCCCGCAATCCCATTGGTCTTTTTGTCGCTGAATGACGGTGCAATTGGCATGACCATGGGTCTTGTGGCGGCCGGTATGTTGACCGCTGCTGCTTTTTTCCTGCGTGAAGGACTGCGGGCTGAAGCCGCCTATAACGCACGCAAAACCGCCCGCCGGCCCGCCTTTCCGCGCAAGATCTTTGCCAGCATACTGACCGGTCTTGGCACCGCGCTGGCTGCTTATCGGAGCGAGTATCTGGATGCCGAGGCCGTTGGCCATGCCAGCCTGCTGGCACCCGTGTTATTCGGCACGGCGGCCACTGTATTGCATTCAGTCTCCTTTGGCTTTGATCCGCTGAAGAACAAAGGCATGGAAGGCATCGACACATTTCAGCAAGACCGCGTGGCCCGCGTGGTTGATGATGCCGAAAAGCACCTGACCCAGATGACCGATGCGATCAAACGCGCCGGTGATCGCCGGATCGAGGCCCGCGTCGAACGGTTTCAGGACACCGCCCGCGATCTGTTCCGCACGGTCGAAGCAGACCCGCGCGATCTGGCTGGTGCCCGCAAATACCTGACCGTGTATCTACAAGGTGCCCGCGACGCGACTGTGAAGTTTGCCGATGTCTATGCCCGCACGCGGGACGGACAGGCCCTGGCCGACTATTCGGCTCTGCTGGATGATCTGGAACAGAATTTCGCCGCGCGCACGCGCAAAATGCTATTGGATGACCGCAGTGATCTGACGGTCGAAATTGACGTGTTGCGCGACAGGCTGCAGCGCGAAGGCGTCCGGTTGGACTGACCGGCCACACAGTAAGCGAGGAACATCCCCATGTCCGAAGAGATCAAGAGCAAGGCGGTCGAGGCCGAAACCCTGGTACAGGAAGTCACAGCCGTGGCCCTGCCGGAACCAAAGACCGAGCTTGTTTCGCTGGAAGAGGCCGACGAACCGGTCGGCGCTGAGATTCGCAGACGCATGGGCGAAATCGATATGGATGACACCAACTCGATCGTGTCCTTCGGATCATCCGCACAGGCCGAGTTGCAGGAAATCAGCCAGGCCATGCTGGCCGATGTGCGCAACAAGGATGTGGGCCCCGCCGGGGACAGCCTGCGCAACATCGTGACCACAATCCGGGGCTTCTCGGTCAGCGAGCTTGATGTTCGACGCGAACGCAGCTGGTGGGAAAAACTGCTGGGCAAGGCCGCGCCTTTTGCCAAATTCACCGCACAATACGAAGAGGTTCAAAGCCAGATCGACCGCATTACGGACAATCTGCTGGGCCACGAACATACGCTGCTCAAAGACATCAAATCACTGGACCTGCTGTATGAAAAGACGCTGAATTTCTATGATGAACTGGCGCTTTACATCGCTGCGGGCGAAGAAAAGCTGACCGAACTTGATAGTCAAGACATTCCTGAAAAGGAAGCCGAGGTTCAGGCCGCGCCCGAGGAAGAACAGGTGATGAAGGCACAGGAACTTCGTGATCTGCGCGCCGCGCGGGACGATCTTGAACGCCGGGTACATGACCTGAAACTGACCCGACAGGTGACAATGCAGTCGCTGCCATCGATCCGCTTGGTTCAGGAGAACGACAAATCGCTGGTCACCAAGATCAACTCGACCTTGGTGAACACCGTCCCCCTCTGGGAAACCCAGTTGGCACAGGCCGTCACCATTCAACGCAGCGCCGAAGCTGCAGCTGCTGTACGGGACGCCAATGATCTGACCAACGAACTTCTGACCGCAAACGCCGCCAATCTGCGCGAAAGCAACAAGATGATCCGCCAAGAGATGGAGCGTGGTGTCTTTGATATCGAGGCCGTCAAACAGGCCAATGCCGATCTGATCGGAACGATCAATGAAAGCCTTGCTATTGCCGATGAAGGCAAAGCCAAGCGCGCGGCAGCCGAGGAAGAGCTTAAAAAGATGGAAGCCGAACTGCGCGACACGCTCGCTGCTGCCAAAGCCCGGCGCGATGGAACCGGCGACAACGCCGGAACGGCCGTTCCAGGATAAGGCAGGCAGGAGTGCGGCCTTTGAGCCATATGAAGCTGGGCCTCGGGGTCGCTGCGCTGCTGGCACTGGTCGGGTGTGAAGAGACTCTTGCGCCCTCGGCCGCGCCGGAACCACGCCCAGTGCCCCCGCCGCCGGCAGCCAATGCCTATGTTCCGCCGTCTGCCGCCAGTCAGGATCTTGCGCGTTTCTATGAACGTATCGAGCGCGACTTGTTGGCACGCGGCTTGTTGCGAACTGATGGGGGTGGCCCCGATACGCCGTATGATGCAGGGGATCTGGAACGTAACTTCGAGGCGATCGCATTCTACAGCGAATACCCAAACCACAGTATTTCAATCGGATCGCGCCAGACCGACGGGCAGCTCAGCCGTTGGGTTGGCCCCGTTCGCATCCAGACCGAGTTTGGACCGTCGATCCTGCCAGCCACACGCCAGAAAGATGCCGCAGACGTGCAATCTTATTCGGCGCGACTGGCGCGGCTCACCGGGCATTCGATTTCGATCGTCACCCGCAAGCCCAATTTCCACGTATTCTTCGCGGGCAAGGATGACAGCGCCTATGTGGTGTCACGCCTCAGGCAATTGATCCCGAATATCAGTCAAGCCTCGCTTGATCTGGTGGCGAACCCGCGTTCGAATTTCGATTGTTTCGTCTTTGCTTCGGCGAATACGTCATCGCCGAACAAATATGTGCGGGCGGTTACCCTGATACGGTCCGAGCTGCCCGATCTGGTGCGACTCAGTTGTATCCATGAAGAGATTGCGCAAGGTCTGGGCCTGTCAAATGACAGCCCCGCCGCGCGCCCGTCGATCTTTAATGACGATGACGAATTCGCACTGCTGACAAGTCATGATGAGAAACTGCTGCAAATGCTTTACGATCCGCGCCTCAAGCCCGGTGTGTCGGTCGATCAGGCCCGCCCCGTGGTGCGGATCATTGCGCGTGAACTGATGGGTCAGCCGCTCTGACCCCCAAAAAGACAGGAGACCCCAAATGGGAATTTTCGATTTTCTGACCGGAGAGTTCATTGATGTCATCCATTGGGTGGATGACACCCGCGACACGATGGTCTGGCGGTTCGAGCGTGAGGGGCACGAGATTAAATACGGTGCCAAGCTGACCGTGCGCGAAGGACAAGCGGCCGTGTTTGTGCACGAGGGGCAATTGGCCGATGTGTTCACGCCGGGCCTTTACATGCTTGAAACCAACAACATGCCGATCCTGACAACGCTTCAGCATTGGGATCACGGCTTTCAATCTCCGTTCAAGTCCGAGGTCTATTTCGTCAACACAACGCGGTTCAACGACCTGAAGTGGGGTACGAAAAACCCGATCATGCTGCGCGACCCCGAGTTTGGGCCAACGCGCATCCGGGCTTATGGCACCTATACGGTGCGGGTTAAGGACCCGGCGAAGTTTCTGGTCGAGATCGTCGGCACCGATGGTGAATTCACCATGGATGAAATCAGCTTTCAGATCCGCAACATCATCGTGCAGGAATTCAGCCGTGTGATCGCAGGATCGGGCATACCGGTGCTGGACATGGCCGCCAATACCGCCGATCTGGGCAAGCTGATCGCGGCTGAAGTGTCTCCGGTGCTGGACAGCTACGGGTTGGAAATGCCTGAGTTCTACATTGAGAACATCTCTCTGCCGCCTGCCGTTGAAGCCGCGTTGGACAAGCGGACCTCGATGGGGTTGGCTGGTGATCTGGGTAAATTCACCCAGTATTCGGCAGCCGAGGCTATGACGGCAGCGGCCCATAATCCCGGTCAGGGCGGCGGCATGGGCGCTGGTCTTGGCATGGGCATGGGTATGGCTATGGCGCAGCAAATGGCAAACATGGCAGCGGGCCAGCCGAGCGGCCCGTGGGGATCGTCCGCCCCCGCTGCCCCACAACCGGCGGCACAGATGGCCCCGCCACCCCCACCCCCGGTTGAGCATGTGTGGCATATTGCATTGGATGGTCAGACAAGCGGGCCGTTTTCCAAGGCCAAGATGGGACGCATGGCCGCCGAAGGCGAGTTGACGCGCGACACTCATGTCTGGACCGCCGGGCAGGACGGCTGGAAGAAAGCCGGAGAGGTTCAGGAACTGGCGCAGTTGTTTACCATTTTGCCGCCACCTCCACCGGGCGCATAAACTATGGTGGTTGAAGCTGAACCAGCCCCATACTCACAACGAGATATACGACGAGCAGTCAATCTGAGTGCATTTCTTGGATGGATCATTGTTATTTGTCTGCCATTTGGTTTGACTGTCCGCACAAATGGTTTCGACGCATCGCTGAAATCTTGGTTGATGTTGTTTGTTCTACTTGGTGTCCCGTTCGCCTTCCTCGTGGCATGGCTTTTTGTGTCCCCCGCTTTGCGCGCGGTGATGCGTCGGCGCATTAGCTATATGCGTGCGGCCAAGTGGGGCACATGTATCGGCTTTGGCCTAGTGACCTTGAGCATCTCGGTCGGACGGTTTCTGGGATGGCTCCAATCAAAGAACCCGAATTTCGATTCTACACGCGGGGGCATCGGATCGGTTCAATCCGTTGACGGTATCCTGACATCCTATGGATGGTGGATTTTAGCGCAGAACTCAGGACTATTTATCTTAGCCTGCATACTCATTGCTCTTGTAGTGCGCTGGCAGATCGGGCCAGGTACCCATTCCGTTGTTGAGACGAACGAATGACCGAAGAACACCGCTTCCCCTGCGCCCAATGTGGCGCGGATTATCGGTTCAGTCCGGGCGATGGCACGTTAACCTGTGATCACTGCGGGCATTCCGAGCCGATTGGCTCGGGGCCGTGGGGCGGCGCAAGCCTGCGTGAGCTGGACTTTGACGCCGCGATTGCGGATCGGCTGCCGGACAGCGAGATCGAAGAAACGCGGGTTCTGACCTGTTCCAACTGCGCTGCTCAGGTCGAGTTTGATCCGAACACCCATGCCGCCGAGTGCCCGTTCTGCGCGACACCCGTGGTCACGGATACCGGAGTGAACCGCCATATTAAACCAAAGGGTGTGCTCCCCTTTGCGTTGGATGAACGTACCGCCCAGAAGGCCATGAATGATTGGCTGGGCAAGCTGTGGTTTGCGCCGAACGGGTTACAGGAATACGCCCGCAAAGGACGCAAGATGCAGGGTATTTATGTGCCCTACTGGACCTTCGATGCGGATACTAAGTCCAACTATCGCGGTGAACGGGGCGTGGTCTATTATGAAACCCGCACTGTTATGCGCGATGGAAAACGGGTTCAGCAACAGGTGCCAAAGGTCCGCTGGACTCCGAAATCCGGGCGGGTTGCGCGGTTCTTTGACGATGTTCTGGTGCTGGCGTCTCATTCCCTACCCAAGACCTACACCGATGCGTTAGAGCCCTGGGACCTACCCGCCCTGGAGCCGTATCAACCCGAATATCTGGCCGGATTCCGGGCCGAGGCCTACACGGTTGAATTGCGAGATGGGTACGCCGAAGCGCGCCAACATATGTCGCGGGTGATCGAACGGGATGTGCGTTTTGACATCGGCGGTGACCGCCAGCGTATCCATTCGGTTGACACTGATGTCAGGGATGTGACTTTCAAGCATATCCTGCTGCCGGTCTGGATGGCCGCCTATAAATACCGGGGTGAAACCTATCGTTTTGTCGTCAACGGGCGCACCGGACGGGTACAGGGCGAACGGCCCTGGTCTGCGGTCAAGATTGCGATTGCCGTTGGTTTGGGCCTGATCGTCGCGGCTGGTGTTGGGTATCTGGTGGCAACGGGTCAGCAGTAGGATCCCCCTTGCGCCTTCTCAGGGCTGCAGTCATCTTCGGCCGCAACTCTGCAGGGAGAACACGTTTATGACATTGTCCGCTTTGAATAATTTGCTCGAGCAGCGACATTCCTGCCGGGCCTTTCGCCCGAACCCAGTCCCTACGGAGCACATAGAGCAGATCGTAGCCAGCGCCTTACGCGTGCCCAGCTGGTGCAATGCGCAGCCCTGGCATTTGGTGATCACGCGCGGTGAGGAGACAGACCGCTTCCGGCATGCCTTGCAAAACGAGGTCGCGACAGGATCGCCCGCCCCCGATCTTCCCTTCCCGGCCTCGTATTCAGGCCCTTATCAGGATCGTCGCCGCGCCTGCGGTTGGGCTCTTTATGAGGCGGTTGGCGTCGAACGTGGCGACCGGGAAGGATCCGTCCGTCAAATGATGGAAAACTATTCGCTGTTCGGCGCACCCCATTGCGCGATCCTGTCCAGCCCGGCCGAGCTTGGCTCCTATGGCGCAATGGATTGCGGCGGGTTTGTCACTGCTTTCACGCTGGCAGCCGAAGCGCTTGGAATTGCTAGTATTCCTCAGGCAGCCGTTGCCGCTTACGCGCCGTTCCTGCATCGCTATTTCGATATCCCCGAAGATCGCCTGATCCTGTGTGCGCTCTCATTCGGATATTCCGACACAGACCACCCGGCCAACAGTTTTCGGACTGATCGTGCAGCTTTGAGTGACATTGTCGATTGGCGCGGTTAAACCCACTGAAAAACGGGGGAGGACGCTTTGCGCGCGCTTCTACAACGCATTTCACGGGCCCGCGTCTCAGTGGGCGGTGCGGTTGTCGGACAATCCGGTCCGGGGCTGATGATTCTGGTCTGCGCCATGCAGGGCGATACCCAAGATCATGCGGAAAAGTTGGCAGCAAAGATCGCCAAGCTGCGTATCTTTAGGGATGAGGCGGGCAAAATGAACCGCTCGATCCTTGATACTGGTGGGTCCGCTTTGGTGGTTAGTCAGTTCACGCTGGCCGCCGATACATCGCGCGGCAATCGCCCGGGCTTTGCCAACGCCGCCCCACCCGAGGATGGTGAGCGACTGTATCTTGCCTTCGCCCGATACCTGTCGTCGCACGGCGTTGCCGTCGAGACCGGGCAGTTTGGCGCGGATATGGCGGTAGAACTGGTCAATGACGGCCCGGTTACGATCTGGATGGAAAACTGATGATGCGCACTGAACAAGCAATCGAGTTTTGGAAGTCAGGTGTCGCAGCGGTTGATGGCTTCACAGCCACCAAGACTGCCCTGCCCGGTATCGCGCGACCAGATCGCATCCTTGCCGTTGGCAAACCCGCCGCTGCAATGGCGCGTGCGGCATTGGACCAGTTTGGCGGCGTGCCGACACTTGTCGTCACCAAAGATGATCATGGGCGCGATCTGCCAGTAGATGTCGAGGTGATCGAAGCCTCGCATCCTGTGCCGGATCAACGCAGCCTGAACGGTGGCCGCGCCTTGCGCGAAGCGGTTGAGGCGATGAAACCCGGTTCTCATCTATTGCTTCTGGTGTCGGGGGGCGCGTCGTCGCTGGCTGAAGATCTGGTGCCGGGAAAATCACTTGAAGACCTTGCCGCTCTGAACCGCCAACTGCTGGCTCAAGGGTTGGATATCGTGGCGATGAACGCTGAACGGCGGAAATTGTCGCGGGTCAAAGGGGGTGGGCTGCTGTCTCACTTCAACGGCGCGAAGGCCACAGTGCTGGCGATTTCGGATGTGCCCGGCGACGATTTGAATGTGATCGGGTCAGGCATCGGCGCCCTGCCCCCGGCCTATGAGTTCGACGCAACCATCCGCATCATCGCCTCAAACGCTCATGCCCGGGCTGCTGCGGCGAAGGCCGCACAATCAGCAGGCTTACGGTTGCTCGCAAATGAGGAAGCTCTGCATGATGATTATCTGACCATTGCGGCCCATGTGGGTTCGAAACTTCGCGGTATGGAAAGCGGTGCAATGGTGTTCGGTGGTGAGCCTACTGTTGTTTTGCCAGAATCCCCCGGTCGGGGGGGGCGCAATCAGGCCCTTGCCCTTGCGCTGGCCAAAGAAATCGCCGGGCTGGATGGGCTGACTGTTGTTGTGGGCGGAACAGACGGTACCGATGGTCCAACCAACGCGGCAGGCGGTGTGGTGACCGGAGCGACCTGGACAGATCGCGCCCAAGACGCCCTGACCTCAGCAGATAGTGGCACCTACCTGGAACAGGCCGACGCCCTATTGGTGACAGGACCAACCGGCACAAATGTAATGGACCTTATTGTCGCAATCCGCGACTGATTTGGCGTTTCTCATGCTAACTTATGTATTTCATGCGTCATCCTTGGTTCAGCTAAGCCGAACGGCACGGATGATACGTGTTCGAATGGCCAAAACCAAAGAAACAACGCGCCGGACCTCACACGCCCAAGTGAGATTTTTGAACTTGTCGGGCTGCCCCAAATGCGCCAACGTTGACTCATGCGTCAATAACAAGCCCTTGAAGGGCAATATTCACTCAACTGGGAGAGATTACAGATGAAAGAACAACTAACCCATATGGCAGGCCAGGTCACCGCGGGAAAACTCACGCGCCGTGAATTCATGGGCAAAGCTGCCGCTCTGGGCGTGTCGGCCGCTGTTGCCAGCACGATGTTCGCAGATGCTGCGCGTGCCGCCAGCCCGAAGAAAGGTGGGGATCTGAAACTCGGCCTTCAGGGTGGTGAATCCACGAACTCGCTTGATCCTGCTACTTATGCAAGCTCGGTTCCCTATATGAATGGCCGTCATTTTGGCGACACGCTTGTTGAGGTTGCTCCTGACGGCACAATCGAGCCTCGTCTGGCCGAAAGCGTAGAAGGCAGCGCTGATGCCAAGGTTTGGACCTTCAAACTGCGTCAGGGTGTCGAGTTCCACAACGGCAAAACCATGACCAGCGACGACGTGCTAAAGACCATGGAACGCCACTCGAACGAAGACTCGCAGTCCGGGGCTCTTGGCGTCATGCGGGGCATTGAGTCTATGAAGGCCGACGGCGAAAACTTCCAGGTTACGCTAACCGAACCAAACGCCGATCTGCCGTATCTAATGGCGGATTATCACCTGATCGTCCAACCCGATGGCGGCATGGACAACCCTGCAGCAGGCATCGGTACCGGCCCATATCAGGTAGAAGTTGATGAGCCCGGTGTGCGTCACTTGTTCACAAAATTTGCCAATTACTGGAATGACGATGGCTATTTCGACAGCGTGGAAAATGTTGTAATCAACGACGCTACAGCCCGTACTGCAGCATTGCAAAGTGGTCAGGTGCAACTCGCCAACCGGATCGAACCGAAAGTCGCCGACTTGCTGGGGCGCGCGCCCAACTTAACGGTTCAGGCGACGCCCGGTCGTGGACACTATGTATTCATCATGCATTGTGACACGGCGCCGTTCGATGAAAACGAGCTGCGTACTGCATTGAAATACGCAATCAACCGCCAGGAACTGGTAGATAAAGTACTGCGCGGCTATGGCTCGGTCGGGAACGACATGCCTGTCAACGCAGCCTATCCGCTGTTTGATGAAGCGATCGCCCAGCGCGAATTCAGCCTTGAAAAAGCGGCTGAGCATTACAAGAAGTCAGGGCATGATGGCTCACCCATCATACTGCGTGTCGCCGATGGTGCCTTCCCGGGTGCTGTGGACGCTGCTGCCCTGTTCCAGCAAACCGCCGCACAGGCCGGTATTCCGCTGGAAATCAAGCGCGAGCCAAACGATGGTTACTGGTCCGAGGTCTGGAACGTCCAGCCTTTCTGTGCCTCATATTGGGGTGGCCGTCCGGTCCAGGATCAGATGTATGCGACCGCGTATTTGTCGACCGCCGACTGGAACGACACCCGATTCAAAGTGCCGGCGTTCGACGACATGCTGTTTGCAGCCCGGGCTGAACTGGATCCGGAAAAACGGAAAGGCATCTACAGTCAAATGGGCCAGATGGTGCGTGATCAGGGTGGTCTGATCTGCCCCATGTTCAACAACTTTGTCGATGCCTCGAGCAATGTTCTGGCTGGTTGGGAGGCCGATCCAAACGGCGAACTGATGAATGGTCAGGTATCCCGCAAGATGTGGTTCGCGTAACTCGGGCCACGGATCATGCATCCTATCATCAAACTGGTTTCCCAGCGCCTCGCGCTGGGACTCCTGCTTCTCTTCGGTGCATCGGCTCTGATTTTCGGCCTCACCGAAGCTCTTCCTGGGGACGCGGCACAAGCGGTCCTTGGACAATCCGCAACTCCCGAAGCGCTGGAGAATCTGCGCGAAGAAATGGGCCTGAACCGCCCAGCCCTGACCCGCTATGCCGAATGGCTGGGTGGTATTGTGCAGGGTGATCTCGGTCAGTCCCTGACCAACAAGCTCGACATTGCTGAAAGCATCGGCAAACGGTTGGGCAATACCTTGTTTCTGGCCTGTGCGGCCGCCATCGTCTCCGTACCTCTTGCTATCTTTCTGGGTCTGCTGGCCGTGCGTTACCGCAATCGCTGGCCGGACAAGCTGATCTCTGCCATCACGCTGACAACGGTTTCGATTCCGGAATTCCTGATCGGCTATGTGGTGATCTATTTCGTGTCCGTGAAGCTGGGCTGGTTCTCATCTCTGGCCATGATCAACGATTCCATGTCGTTCGGAGAGAAACTGAACGCAATCGCGCTGCCCGCCTTTGTCCTGACACTGGTCGTGCTGGCACAGATGATGCGGATGACCCGCGCGGCAATCCTGAACCTAATGCAATCCGCATATATTGAGACGGCCGAGTTGAAAGGTCTTTCGAGTTTTCAGGTTATCGCACGCCATGCCTTTCCGAATGCAATCTCACCCATCGTCAACGTTGTGATGCTGAACCTCGCCTATCTGGTCGTCGGCGTTGTCGTAGTCGAAGTGGTGTTTGTCTATCCCGGCATGGGTCAATACCTGGTGGATTCGGTGACCAAGCGTGACGTACCGGTTGTTCTGGCCTGCGGCGTGGTCTTTGCCGCCGTCTATATCGGGCTGAACATGGTGGCGGACATTGTGTCAATCCTGGCCAACCCAAGACTGAGGCATCCGAAATGATGAAGAATATTCCTATTTCGGCAATGATCGGTCTGTTCTTCACCGGGATGTACTTTTTCATCGCCTTTGCAGCCCCGCTGATCGCCCCCTATGGCATGGCCGAAGTGGTTGGCGACGTATGGGAGCCGTCCAGCGCCGAGCATCTGCTGGGCACCGACAATATCGGGCGCGATCTGCTGACCCGCATGATCTATGGCGGACGCACGACGATCTTTATCGCAGCGGCGGCCACCATCCTCAGCTTTGTCACCGGGACCTCTCTGGGCCTTTTGGCGGCTGTGCTGGGTGGGTGGGCCGATCAGGTGCTCAGCCGAGCGGTTGATCTGGTCATGTCGATCCCGACGCTGATCCTTGCGCTGGTTATCCTGGCAATCGTTCCGGTGACTGTACCGATCCTGATCCTGGTAATGGGTCTGCTGGACGCGACGCGCCCGTATCGCCTGTCCCGATCCGTCGCCGTGGACATCAACGTGATGGACTATGTCGAGGCCGCCAAACTGCGTGGCGAAGGCCGTGGCTGGGTTATCTTCCGGGAAATCCTGCCCAACGCCTTGTCACCGTTGGTGGCCGAATTCGGCCTGCGGTTCATCTTCATGGTTCTGTTTATCTCGACCCTATCATTCCTGGGCTTGGGCGTGCAGCCGCCTCTGGCGGATTGGGGCGGCATCGTGAAGGAAAACAAGGACGGCATCGTCTATGGTATCGGCGCGGCACTTTATCCGGCAGTTGCCATCGCGACCCTCGCCATCTCGGTCAACCTTGTTGCTGACTGGGTCCTGAACCGCACCACATCGCTGAAAGGAGGCCGGGGATGAGTGATACCCTTCTCAAGGTCCGCGACCTCAAGATCGGCGCGACCGTCTATCCGCCGGGCGAAAAGCCCCATGACATCGAAATCGTGCACGGGGTCAGCTTTGACCTTGAACGCGGCAAGGTGCTGGGGCTGATCGGCGAATCCGGGGCCGGTAAATCCACCATCGGTCTGGCCTCAATGGCCTATGGCCGGGGCGGTGTGAAGATCACCGGCGGTGAGGTCTGGGTCAACGGGCGCGATATCATGCAGTCCGCTCTGGGCGATATTCGCAATCTGCGGGGTGGCGAGGTCAGCTATGTCTCGCAATCCGCCGCCGCGTCCTTTAACCCGGCCAAGAAGATCATGGATCAGGTTGTCGAGGCAGCTGTTGAGCACAAGAAGTTCAGCCGCAAAGAGGCCGAGGCCCGTGCGCGCGAACTGTTTGCCAAATTGGGGCTGCCCGATCCGGACAACATCGGAGAACGCTACCCGCACCAAGTGTCGGGTGGTCAGCTCCAACGCTGCATGACCGCGCTGGCGCTGTGTCCCGAACCTGATCTGGTGGTGTTTGATGAACCGACCACGGCGCTGGACGTGACAACTCAGATCGACGTCCTGATGGCCATCAAGGAAGCCATCGCAGATACCGGTGTTGCTGCGCTTTACATCACGCATGACCTAGCCGTTGTGGCGCAGGTGAGCGACGACATCATGGTTTTGCGCATGGGCAATACGGTCGAATATGGCACCACCGATCAGATCATCAACAACCCGCAAGAGGACTATACCAAGGCCCTGGTCTCGGTCCGGTCCATCGAGCACGAAGAGAAACAGCCGACATCGGAACCGGTACTCAGCGTCGACGGGATCACCGCACGCTACAAGGGGCTGAATTTCGATGTGCTGCACAACGTCAATGTCGAGCTTCATCCAGGGCAGACACTGGCGGTTGTGGGTGAATCCGGTTCGGGTAAATCGACGCTGGCCCGTGTGATCACTGGGCTGCTGCCGCCGCGCGATGGTGAGATCACGTTCAACGGGCGCAAACTGTCTGCGGACCTCAAAGGCCGCATGCGTGAGGACCTGCGCGAGTTGCAGATGATCTACCAGATGGCTGACGTGGCAATGAACCCACGCCAGACCGTTGGCACTATCATTGGTCGCCCGCTGGAGTTCTACTTCAACATGCGCGGTGCGGAAAAGCGCAAGCGCGTGGTTGAGCTGCTGGATGAGATCGAGCTGGGCGAGAAGTTCATCGACCGCTACCCGGCTGAACTGTCGGGCGGTCAGAAACAGCGTGTGTGTATCGCGCGCTCGCTGGCGGCAAAGCCCAAGATGATCATCTGTGATGAGGTCACCTCGGCGCTGGACCCGCTGGTCGCAGACGGCATCCTCAAGCTGCTATTGGATTTGCAGAAAATCGAGGATGTGGCCTATCTGTTCATCACCCACGATCTGGCAACGGTCCGTGCGATCAGCGACAGTATCGCGGTGATGTATCAGGGCCGTGTTGTGCGCTACGGACCAAAAAGCCAAGTGCTGAGCCCACCCTTCGATGACTATACCGATCTGCTGCTCAGTTCGGTGCCAGAGATGCATCTTGGCTGGCTGGAAGAGGTCGTAGCCCATCGCAAGATGGAGAGCGCGGGGCACTGATCACGTTGTGACAGTTCGATGAAGTTTCCAAATCCCGGCGCCTTGGTTCACAACAGGTGTCGGGATCTTGATATTTGGGGCGCGAATGAACGGCCCTGAAACAACGATTCCTCTAAGGTCGGCGCAACACAAAATCAGATAGGTAGGCTGATGGACCGCAAACTTCTTTTGATCATTCTGGACGGCGTCCCCTGGCGCAATTTCCGCCGCCTGTTCGGCAATCTCGAAGGTTGGGTGGATAGCGGAGAGGCGCGCGTTTGGAAACTGCAGGCTGTGCTGCCATCAATCTCGGCCAGTTGCTATGCATCAATCCATACGGGCGTCACGCCGCAGGAGCATGGGTGCACCGGCAATGGGAATGTGTTCCGCCTCAGCCACAAAGATGTGTTCAGTCAGGTGCGCGAGGCTGGTGGTGTCACCGGGGCGGTTACACACAGCTACTGGTCTCAGTTCTTCAACCGGCACCCGTTCGACTATGTCCGCGACGTGGAGTACGATGAACCGGACAGCAAAACCATCAACCACGGCCGGTTCCACACGATGACGGGCTATGGCAAGGACAACCAAATGACGCCTTCGGACGTTGATCTGTTTGCCACCCTGACAAACTTGTGCCTGCGCTTTGGTCTGGATTACGGCATCCTGCATACCTGCACCCTGGACAGTATGGGCCATCGGTTTTTTCACGATTGCCAGGAGATGGACCATGCCTGTTTTGTCGCCGATGAAATGCTGGCCCCATTCATCCCCCGTTGGCGACAGTTGGGATATGAGGTCATCGTCACAGCCGATCACGGACAGGATGAACGCGGCCACCACGGTGGGCGGGGCGCTTTGCAGCAGGAAACGGCCCTGTATTACTTCGGCGATGCCGACGGCCCGCAGGCCGATGCGGTGATTGACCAGTTGCAACTGGCCCCCACAATCCTGACCCGGATGGGCGCACCGATTGCGGACACAATGAAGGGTGAGCCATTCCTGAAGTGATCACGGCCTAACCATAGGGCCAAATACTCTGCCCCAATGCTTCGATGGCCACGGAGATACGTTCGAAACTGTCAGCCGCCCGTTTCACGCTGTTGCGGGCGCGCAGATAGCCGTGCACCAAACCCGCTTCGTTGATCCAATGGGCGTGACCGCCTGCCTGAGCAATCAGCTTGCAATAGGTAGACCCATCATCGCGCAACGGATCGCAATCGGCAGTGATCACAACCGTCGGAGGCAGGTCCGAGAAATCGGTGTCTTGAAGCGGCGCAAAGGTTGGATCGACTTTGGGCGCGGCCCCACCGCATCGCACCTTTTCGTAGAACAATATCTCATCGCGGGTCAGCAGCGGCGCCTGCGCGTGCTCCAAATAGGATCCGGCAGAGCTGTCCCCACCCAAGCCCGGATAGATCAGAACCTGCCCCAACACTTCAGCTGGTCGGCCTCTCATATGATGGGCAACCGCCGCAGCCAGATTGCCACCGGCACTGTCACCAGCCAACACAATGGGAACGCCGAATTCGGCAACCGCCCACTCGACCGCCGCCACACTGTCCTGAAACTGCGCAGGGTGCACATATTCCGGGCATAGCCGGTAGTCCACTGAAACAACGCGATACCCGGTTTGGACGCAGATTTCGGCGCAGACATCATCATGGCTGTCCAGCCCGCCGACGACAAAGCCACCGCCATGAAAATAGATGACCACGCGGGTCGGATCGCCCGCTGTATAAACGCGGACCGGCACGCCATTGGCGGACCGGTCCTGAGTTTCAACTCCATTCGGGCGCGGCTGGCGAAAGGTCTGACACATCGCATCATAGACCTTGCGTTGATCCTCGATCGACAGATCAACCGCGTTGTCGGGATAGCTTTCTGCCGTGCGTCTTATGAACGCCCATGTTTCTTCATCGATCAGACGTTCATAATCCATATTACCTCCCGGTCAGGCAGCCCACTCCCATGGCCGGGTGAATGATCCCAGCACCTTGCTGACATCGTCTTCTGATGAGCCGTTCGCGTCAAGCTGTGCAACAAGGCCGCGTTTCTTGTCATCAATGACCGAAACGACCCGAGCGGCCACTCCAGCCTCTTCCAACGCACCATTGTAGACCCGCGTGATCGCGTTTTTGCGCAGGTCCGGCTTGAAGACTTTGCCAACCGCAGTTTTGGGCAGTTCCGAAAGGATGGTCATATGTTTGGGCTGTGCGGCACGTTCGTGCACGTGGACCTTGCAGAACTCCAGCAATGCCTCCTCGGTGACCGACGCGCCATCGACCAGTTCGACGAAGGCGCAGGGCAATTCGCCCGAATGAGCATCTGGCTGCCCGATGGCTCCGGCAAAGGCCACGGCCTCATGCCCCAGCAGGGCTTCTTCGATTTCAGCCGGGTCGATGTTGTGTCCGCCGCGAATTATCAAATCCTTCGCGCGGCCGGTGATCCACAGATACCCGTCTTCGTCAAAACGGCCCAGATCACCCGTGCGCAAATATTTTTCGAAGTGATACAGGTTTTCGTTCTTGTCGGCCTCTGTATAGGTGTTGCCCGGAAAGACACCCGGGTTCGAGATGCAGATCTCTCCGATTTCATCAGCGGCGCATTCCTTGGGGCCATCTGGTCCATCCATCAGGATTTTGACATCCGTGTATGGGAAAGGGATGCCGATGGAGCCGATCTTTTTCTCACCATCAACCGGATTGCACGAGACCAGGCAGGTCGCTTCGGTCAGTCCATAGCCTTCGACGATGGTCACACCCGTTGCTTCTTCGAAACGGCGGAACAATTCAACCGGCAGCGGCGCTGACCCCGAAAAGGCGGTTTTGACGCTGGAGATATCCGCATCCACCGGGCGCTGCATTTTCGCAGAAATCGCCGTGGGCACGGTGATGATGAAACTGACTTTCCAGCGTTCGATAAGCTTCCAGAAATTGTCGAAAACACCATCTCCACGATACCCTTGCGGCGTCGGGAAGATCACATGCGCCCCGGATGAGACCGCCGCCATCATGATCACATGCACCGCGAAGACGTGGAACATCGGCAGCGGGCACATGATGACGTCATTTTCATCAAACAGCAGCGTATGCCCTAGCCAGCCGTTATAGATGAGGCCCGAATACTTATGCTGCGCGACTTTCGGCATTCCGGTCGTGCCGCCAGTGTGAAAATAGCACGCGACGCGATCTTCGGTGCTGTCTGCAAAACTCAGCGTCTTGGGCTGTTTCGCCAGCTCCTTATTGAAATTCTTGTAATCCGCATGGGCCAGCTTTTCCTTGTCGCCCATTTTTGGACGCAGCAGCGGAACAATCCATGATTTCGGAGGGGTCAGATAGCGGTTCAGGTCAATCTCAAGGATCGTATGAACCTTGGGCGCATGGCGCACAGCCTCTTCCACCTTTTGCGCCACATCCGTCTTTGGGAAGGAACGCAGTGTCACCACAACCTTGGCTTCGGTTTCCCGCAAGATCGCGGCGATCTGTTCGGGCTCCAACAGTGGGTTGATCGGATTTACGATCCCTGCAACCGCACCGCCCATCATGGTGACCAAAGTCTCGTTACAGTTGGGCAACACATAGGCGACCACGTCGTTTTCGCCCACGCCAAGCGAGCGGAACAGGTTCGCCGCCTGATTGACCTGCCCCAGCAGATCAGACCATGTCAGCGTTTCGGCCTTGTCTGTCGGACCGGAAAACAATTGGAAACTGATCGCGTTGTGATTGGGGAACTTCTCGGCTGTCCGAGACAACAGTTGATGGAAGGTGACCGGCAGATCACGATCCTCCCACGCCATTTCCTGTTCGATACGCAGTTTGTCTTCACGCCCTACAAAGGCCATGTGGCTCCTCCCCGTCTTGTATTCTCCCACGTGTCACACGTGGTTTTGATCCTCACATAGATGGGATCACAACCCTGCTGACACAAGCAAGGGCTTAGCGACGGAAAAGTTGAAAATGTAGAATGACGCTGCGGCGGAAACTGATCTGCCCCTGCGTCACCCTATTCTGCGGCAAGCCCATCAGTGAATTGCAGACGCGCCAAGCGGGCATATAGCCCATCTTGCGCCACCAGATCGTCATGCGTGCCCTGCGCAACAATGCGGCCCGCGTCCATCACGACAATCCGGTCTGCCTTCTTCACTGTAGCCAGACGATGCGCCACAATCAGGGTCGTCCGGCCCGCACGCATCTGGTCAACCGCCCCCTGCACCGCCCGTTCGCTTTCCGCATCCAGGGCCGAGGTCGCCTCGTCCAGCAGCAACACCGGCGCATCCCGCAGAATGGCCCGCGCGATGGCAATACGTTGTTTTTGCCCCCCCGACAGCATCACGCCACGCTCGCCTACAAAACTGTCATAGCCTTCGGGCAGTGCAGCAATGAACTCATGCGCAGCGGCGGCGCGCGCGGCTGCTTCGACCTCGGCGTCCGAGGCATCAAGGCGGCCGAACCGGATGTTCTCGCGCGCTGAGGCGGCAAAGATCACCGGATCCTGCGGGACTAGGGCAATGTGGCGGCGGAAATCCGTCCGATCCAGATCAGTCAGGTCTTCCCCGTCCAGCAGGACACGCCCGGAATTCGGATCATAGAACCGCTGGATCATCTGAATGACGGTTGTCTTGCCAGCCCCGGAGGGGCCAACAAAGGCAACGGTTTCGCCGGGGTTCACCTGCAGGGACAAGCTGTCCAGCGCCACCACATCGGGCCGCGCAGGATAGCGGAAAGTGACATCCTGAAACCGAATTTCACCACGAACCGGTTGTAACAGCACTTTGGCCTGCGCAGGATCGAGGACCGTATCTTCTGCATTAAGCAACTCAACCAGCCGCTCGGTTGCGCCGGCGGCGCGTTGCAGCTCGCTCCAGATTTCGGACAGCGCGGCAACAGATCCTGCCATGATCACCGAATAGATCACGAACTGGATCAACACCCCTTCGGTCATCACCCCGTTGCGGACATCATTGGCCCCCATCCAAAGCACGCCTACGATGCCAGAGAAGACCAGAAAAATGACAATCACGGTCAGGATCGCACGGGTTTGAATGCGGCGCAGTGAAACGATGTAGGAGGTTTCCGTCATCTCCCCAAACTGCTCTCGGCTTGCCCGTTCATGGGTAAAGGCCTGAACCGTTTGCACCGCGCCTAGTGCCTCACCCGCATTGCCAGAGGACGCTGCGATCCAGTCCTGATTTTCACGGCTGATCGCGCGCAAGCGACGGCCCAGCACCAGGATCGGCACGATCACCACAGGGATCAACAACAGGACAAGCGCCGTCAGCTTGGCAGACGTCAGCAGCATCAGCGCTAAACCACCCACAAACATCAACATATTGCGCAGCGCGATCGAAACGGATGAACCCAAAACCGATTGGATCAGGGTCGTGTCCGTCGTGATCCGGCTGAGCACTTCGCCAGTCAAAATACGTTCATAAAACGCAGGGCTCATGCCGATGACCCGGTCAAACACGGCTTTGCGAATATCGGCCACCACGCGTTCGCCCAGCCGCGTGACCAGCGCATACCGAATGCCCGTGCCTACCGCCAAAACACCAGCGATGCCCAGCGCCGCAAGAAAGTACCAATCCAGCAGTTCCCCATCTTGTATGCGGAAATTGTCGACCACGCGGCGCACGGCCAACGGCAAGGTGAGCGTCATCCCTGCGGTCAGACATAATGCAAGCGTTGCACCAAACATCAGCGCGCCGTAAGGGCGCATAAAGGGCCAAAGCGCCCTCAGAACGCTAAGCTTTTTCGAGGTGGCACGCTCTTCACTGGCCCCGGGAGGTGATGATGGTGTCTGACCGGTCGCAGTCTGTCTTGCCATGTCGGGCCTGTGTTTCCTGAAACAATTCTGGGTATCTGCTTCTTGGCGGCAGTGGCATCCGGGGTCAAGCGCATGCGTCCAAAATGCCAGCCGCTCAGGGCCATTTGACGCAGAAATCATAAGGGAAACAACTGGAGCGGGTAGACGGAATCGAACCGACATAGCCTGCTTGGAAGGCAGGGGCTTTACCATTAAGCTATACCCGCTCGTGGTTTTCGCTGGTTAGGACATGCGTCTGGGCGCGTCAAGCGCGAAGTGGAAGTTTGACGGACAGATTTTTTACGTCGCGCATATCAGCCGTCAAATCGGTTCGCCCATCGCATCAAAGGCGAGCCAGCCCCGGAGCAACGACCGGGGCCGGATCAGGCTTAGTGCCCAGTCAGAACCAGAGTATTGACCGGCATCAGGATCAATCGCAAGCGAAGCCCGGCCGCATGCACCACACCAATCGTATCGACGACATGCAAAAAAGCGCCTTCCCAGAACCCAAGATCCTCATGCTCAAGCCGCTCATGATTGTCCGTGTAGACATTCGCCAGACAGTTGCTGCCCGGCGGAATGTCGTCGGCCATGCCTTTGTAAAGCGGCTCCATATAGACTAACATGGATCCCGGAACCTTGTTGTTTTGCACATCGCGCAGCTCGTCCGACGGTCTGATCTGACCAGATGGGATGACATCCTGAACCTCGACCACAACCATGGGAATCACGGTAAAGGGTTTGGTCATGCATCCCAGCTCTCCGATCATGCCGGGTTTGATAACCTGTGCGGAAAGCTGGTTGAATGCTGCCTGAAACCGGTCATGCCCTGAATTCGACGGCACCAGAATACCGGCAGGCCGCAAAAGAGGGCTGACATAGTCCCCCACCTGCAACCCAAACTGTTCGACCCGTCCGGTGACACCGGCGTTGATCACTGTCTTATCCAGTTCAGTCATCGCAGCATCCAGCTGCGCATTTGCGCTGGCCAACTGGGCCGGGATCAGTTCTTCGATTTGTTGAACAACCGCTGCCCGTTTAGATTCCGCAGCCGTCACCTGTGCTTCGCGTTCGGCTACAAGGTTTTCCAGCCGCTCAATCTCGGCCAATCGAACCGCGCTAGAGCCCTGGTCGCGCAGCGTGGTGTTGCGCTCAAGGTCTTCCAGCGATTGCGCCAGCGCCGCGCGGGCCCCGGCGATACCTGCATCGGCTTCGGCCAGATCGGTTTCGGCCACTTTCAACGAGGCCTGCACCTGAGCCACCTGAGCATGCGCCGACTGAACCTGCGCTTGCTGTGTGAAATCCTCAATCCGGAATATCGGCTGACCCGCAGTCACCTGTTCGTTGTTGCGCACATAGACTTCGGCCACACGACCGCCGAGTTGCGGCAGAATGGTAACCGTCCGGAAGTAGGAAGCGGCACTGGAACTGGCCGGATGAAAGTAGAATAGCGTGGTAATCACCGTCAGGGCCAGAATCGCGCAAGTGGTCAAACCCCAGCGCAGTTCATACCACATGGTGAAAAGGGTGATTTCATGCCCAATGCGTTTGCCTTGCACAAAGCGGCGGAACAGGTAGTCAGGCAGCACCGTGATCAGCGCGCAGAGCATTGTTTCGATCATTGCCTACTGCTCCTGCGTTTCTGTGGGTTCTGCGACGGGTGTTTCGGATTGCACTGCCTCGGGCACAACGTCCGGCACCGGTGACCGCCCCAAAGATCGAATGGCATCCGCGATATTCTTCATCGGCGTTGCAAAATCCGGGAACTGGAACCCTGCGACCAATATGGCCGCAATCCAGAACAATCCATTATGTGTGAAAAGGGCAAGCAGCGCCAAAATTCCCACCAACTGGAACTGAGGGTGGTTGTTTTCATGCGCCATTTTTTCCGGAACCGAATGCAGAGTCAGATACCCCACACCAATCAGAACCACGATAATCACAAAGAACACGACCATGGCTGAGAACAGATAATCGCTCCCGTCAGCTGCGACGACATATCGGGGGATATGTCCTGTGGCCATTGGATGAAGATCCGCTGCAGTCACTGTGCCCTCCTTTTCATTTTGATACTTCTTTGACCGGGTTGAAGCACAAATTCAAGGCTGCTTATAGTCAATGGAACTGACAACGAGACGCGTTGGAACTTAAGGAGCGCCCATGAATTCCCCCAAGCCCGCAATTGCCCCACCTTTGTCAGGAAGCAAAGAATGATCGATTTCCTTGTCATCGGCGGCGGGATCGCCGGGCTGAGCGCGGGTGCAAGGCTGTCCGCGCACGGGTCGGTTACCGTGCTCGAAGCCGAAGATGGGCTGGGCTATCACGCCTCGGGTCGATCCGCAGCTTTGTTCGAGGAAAACTACGGCCCTCCATCCGTGGTCGCGTTAAACCAGGCAGGCAGTCAGTTTCTAAAGGAAGGCGGCTATCTGCAAAAACGCGGCTTGATGCTGGTCGCAGGCACTGATCAGCACGATATGTTCAAGGCAGACCTCAACAGCCTGGATATGCAAGAGATATCGGTTGAGCATGCGCGCAGCCTGATCCCGATCCTGCATCCAAAACGTCTGGCCTATGCCGGGATCAGCCACGACGCCTTTGACATCGACACTGACCGCCTCCTGCAGGATTTTGCTCGCACCATTCGCAAGAATGGCGGCCGCGTTCACACCAAATCCCGGGTGACCGCCATTGCCAAAACCATCAACTGGCAGGTCGAAGCGCAAGATGTATTTGAAGCACGGCACGTGATCAACGCAGCCGGCGCCTGGGCGGATGAGATCGCATTGCTGGCGGGAATGGAATCAATCGGCCTGCAACCTCGCCGCCGGTCAATGGCGCGTATACCGGCGCCGGGCGGGCATGATGTTTCAGCCTGGCCAATGATGATTGGCGCAGGCGAGACCTGGTATGCCAAACCGGATGCGGGGAAGTTGCTTGTGTCTCCGGCGGATGCCGACCTGGTTGCCCCGCATGATGCCTATGCCGACGATATGGTGCTGGCCGAAGGCTTGGCCCGCTATGAAGAGATGGTCAGCGAACCCGTAACGCGGGTTGAAACAAACTGGGCCGGTCTGCGTAGTTTTTCACCGGATGGAACTTTGGTCTTGGGTCCTGATCCGCAAGATCGGTCTTTCATCTGGTGTGCCGGCCAAGGCGGATATGGCTTCCAAAGCGCACCTGGCGCGTCTCAGCTTGTTACCGATCTGGTTGTCGGAAACCGACCCGTGTTGGCGCCGACGGTAATCGACATGCTAACACCGGGTCGGCTGCGCGAATGAGCAAACGTATACCGCCCCTCAATGCCAGCGTCGCCGAGCCTTCTGCCGATGGCAAACTGGTTGCACCCGCTGCCAGCCGAAATGCGGCGGTCCTGTGTCGCTTGATTGCGCATTGGGCACCGTCTCAGGGGCAGGCCATGGAAATCGCCAGCGGGACCGGCCAACATATTTGCGCTTTTGCGCAGGAGCTTCCCCAGCTGTCTTGGCAGCCGACAGAGATCGACGCGGATCGGCGTAAGAGTATAGATGCTTATGCAACCGATCACCCGAACATTCAGCCCGCCCTATATTTGGACGCCGCCGCCTTTGGATGGCATGAGCAAGTTGAGCCCAAAGACCTGATCGTTTTGATCAACCTTCTACATCTGATCAGTTGGGAAGAAACCGTCACGCTTGTCTCAGAGACAGCCAAGACGCTTTCATCAGGGGGCAGATTTATTCTCTACGGCCCTTTCATGCGGGATGGGGTTTTGACAAGTGATGGCGACCTGCGGTTTCACGACGCGCTTATTCAGCAGGATCCCGAGGTTGGGTATAAAAATGATTCCGATATCAAGCGCTTGTTTGCAGCGAATGGCCTGGACCTTATTGAAGTGACACAGATGCCGGCCAACAACCTTGCTTTCATCTCTCGGGCACTGGCCAAGTGATCTAGCTGATCACTTTGAAAACCTGCTGATGCAGGCTTGCCTCCGGCGGAGGTATTTTTGAACAGAAGAAGTAACGGATCGTTAACCCCGATCGGTGAAGCTCGCTCTGCGGTACAGGCGGAGGCGCCGATGACCGCAACAGGAGAAGGCCCCCCTGAGAAAAACAAAGGGGGGCTGGATCTTGGCCCTACCCCCCGCTTCTTCTGTTTGAAAATACCTCCGCCGGAGGCATGGGGCGCTAAAGGCGACCCATTTTTCTGCGTCCGCTCAGCCGTCCTTGCGGATGGTTTCGTTCTTCGGGTCATAGGGGCTGTCGCAGGTGACGACCGCATCCCAAAGCTTGTCCTGAATTTTGACCTGCAGCTTGGTACCTTCGACCGCCAGATCAGGCTTCACATAGCCCATACCGATAGATTTCTCGAAGGCGACCGAGTAGCCACCCGAGGTCAGACGACCCACACGCTCACCTTCCGGTGTGTACAGCGCCTCGCGGCCCCACGGATCGGCATCGTCCGGTCCGTCGATCAGCAGGGTGCAGCATTTCACGCGCACACCGGTCTCTTCCAACTTGGCCTTGCCGTAGAAGTCTTTCGACAGGTCGACAAAGCGCGGCAGATCAGCTTCCAGCGGGGTTGCATCGCGGCCCAGTTCGGTACCAAACGCACGATAGGATTTCTCCTGCCGCAGCCAGTTTTGGGCGCGGGCGCCAACCAGCTTCATACCGTACTTCTCACCGGCTTTTTCCAGCAGGTCGAACAGGTAGTTCTGCATCTCAATTGGGTGGTGCAGTTCCCAACCCAACTCACCGGTATAGGCCACGCGGATCGCGTTAACCGGGCACATGCCCAGTTCGATCTGACGGGCCGACAGCCAGGGGAAGCGCTTGTTGGACAGAGCGGTTTCCGGATCGGCGTCTTTGATGACCTCTTTCAGAACGTCACGAGACTTGGGCCCGGCGATGGCGAAGACGCCCCACTGGGTGGTCACGTCTTGGATCTCGATGTAACCGAACTCCTCCATCTTGTCCTCGGCCGCCTTGCGCAGATAGTCGGCGTCGTACTCGGTCCAGGCACCGGCCGAAACGATGTAGTAGTTGTTCTCACCATTGCGGACGATGGTGTATTCGGTGCGGGTGGTGCCGTGCGAGGTCAGTGCGTAGGTCAGGTTGATACGACCGACCTTGGGCAGTTTATTGCAGGTAAACCAATCCAGGAACTGGGTGGCACCGGGGCCTTTGACGACATGCTTGGTGAAGGCCGACGCATCGATCAGGCCCACGCCTTCGCGGATCGCCTTGGCTTCTTCGACAGCGTATTGCCACCAACCACCGCGACGGAACGAGCGGTTTTCCTTGTCGAAGTTGTCCGGTACATCCAGCGGGCCAAAATAGTTCGGACGTTCCCAGCCATTCACCCAGCCGAACTGAGCACCGCGGGCCTTCTGGCGATCATAAACCGGAACAGTCCGCAGGGGACGGCAAGCTTCACGCTCTTCATCGGGGTGGTGCAGGATGTAGACGTGCTCATAACACTCTTCGTTCTTGCGAGCCGCGAACTCGGTGGTCATCCAGTTGCTGCTGTAGCGTTTGGGGTCCAGCGAGGCCATGTCGATCTCAGCTTCGCCATCGACCATCATTTGCGCCAGATAATAACCAGTGCCGCCTGCTGCGGTGATGCCGAACGAGAAACCCTCGGCTAGCCACATATTGCGCAGGCCCGGAGCGGGACCGACCAGCGGGTTGCCATCAGGTGTGTAGCAGATCGGGCCGTTGAAATCGTCTTTCAGACCGGACTCGGCGCAGGACGGCACGCGTTCCGCCATTGCCATGTACTGATCCGCGATCCGGTCCAGATCCAGCGGGAACAGATCGGCTCGGAAGCTGTCCGGAACGCCGTGTTCAAACTGCGCAGGCGCGCCATGTTCGTAGATACCCAGAATCCAGCCGCCGCGTTCTTCGCGCGCGTAGGATTCATTGTCGGCGTCACGGACAACGGGGTGCTCCGGGTTGCCCGCTTCACGCCATTTGACCAGTTCGGGGTCTTTGTCCATGACGATGAAGGTATGCTCGACCGGGATCGCGGGCATCTTGATGCCCAGCATCTTGGCGGTGCGTTGCGCGTGGTTGCCCGATGCGGTCACGACATGCTCAGCGGTGATAACCACCTGCCCGTCCGAAGGAATGAGGTTACCGCCCTTCTCAACCATTTTGGTGCACGTGACTTCCCAGTGGGTGCCGTTCCAGTGGAAGGCGTCGGCCTGCATCTTGCGCACGATGTCCACGCCGCGCTGACGGGCCCCTTTGGCCATCGCCTGAGTGACGTCAGCAGGGTTAATGTAGCCGTCTTCGGTGTGGTAAATCGCACCTTTTAGGTCATTGGTCTCGATCAGCGGCCAGCGTTCTTTGATCTGTTCGGGGGTCAACCATTCATAGGCGACATCACAGGTTTCAGCCGTGGATGCATAGAGCATGTATTCATCCATACGCTCCTGCGTCTGTGCCATGCGCAGATTGCCGACCACCGCGAAGCCTGCGTTCAGGCCGGTTTCTTCTTCAAGCGTCTTGTAGAAATCAACCGAGTATTTGTGGATGTGGGTCGTCGCGTAGGACATGTTGAACAGAGGCAGCAGGCCAGCCGCGTGCCAAGTCGAGCCGGAGGTCAGCTCATCCCGTTCAATCAACATCACATCGTCCCAGCCCGCCTTGGCCAGGTGATAGGCAATCGAGGTCCCAACGGCGCCGCCGCCAACAACCAGTGCTTTGACTTGGGTTTTCATAACCGGGCGTCTCCCCTTGAATTCAGTTGACACCATATGGCGCAGTTCAGGGGGACAGCGCGACATTCATCCGACCGGTGATAAGAAAAAAACGACCCGCAGATCAATTCAAGGTCGAAAAACGGCCATCAGCCGCTGCGGCTGAGTCACCAACCGGGCGTCACTGCACTAACCTGCCCGGAACAATCTTTCCGGGGTTCATGATGTCGTCTGGATCCAGCGCAGCTTTGATCGCCGTCATATACTGCGTTGCAGCCCCAAGTTCCTTGACCAGATAGGAACGTTTGCCCTGCCCGATCCCGTGTTCGCCGGTGCAGGTGCCGTCCATCGAAATCGCCAGATCGTTCAGCCAGCTGACAAATTGATCGGCATTGGCAACTTCAGTCTGATTGTCCATGTCGATCAGAGGAAGGGTGTGGAAGTTCCCATCCCCAACATGGCCAACAATCGGGGCGATCAGACCAAGTTCTGCCGCCTTGTCCTGTGCTGCGCCAACCGCTTCGGCCAGCCGAGAGATTGGAACACACACATCTGTTGATATGCCTTGTGCACCAGGGCGCAATTGCAAGCAGGCCCAGTACATATCATGCCGCGCTTGCCATAGCTTGTTGCGTTCTTCGGTGGTGGACGTTGCCGCAAAGTCCACGCCTCCAAATTCGCCTGCGATGTCCCCGAAGGTCGCCGCCTGTTCGGCAGTCCCGTTTTCTGAGCCATGGAATTCGAGCAACAGCAGGGGTGTTTCAGGCAGGTTCAGGCCGGAATAGGCATTGGCTGCGCGCACGGACATCTCGTCCAGCAGTTCGATCCGCGCAACCGGGATGCCGTATTGGATGGTCATCATTACGGCCTGGCAGGCGGCATCAACGCTTGGAAAGGAACAGCGGGCCGAGCTGATCGCCTCGGGGATGCCGTGGAGACGCAGGGTGAGTTCGGTGATGATGCCCAACGTCCCTTCCGCGCCGATCAGCAATCGGGCCAGATCGTAGCCTGCGGATGATTTTTTGGCGCGATTGCCGGTTCGGATCACCTGCCCATCGGGCATGACCGCCTCAAGGCTCAGCACATTGTCCCGCATCGTGCCATAGCGCACCGCATTGGTGCCTGAGGCGCGTGTTGCGGCCATACCGCCAAGCGAGGCATTGGCCCCCGGATCTATTGGGAAAAACAGGCCCTGATCACGCAGATGCGTATTCAGGTCTTCACGGGTTACGCCCGGCTGAACAACGCAATCCAGATCACCAGCGTTGACGGCAAACACCTTGTTCATCTGCATCAGGTCGACGCAAACCCCTCCTGCAGGCGCATTCACGTGACCTTCCAGCGAGGTGCCGGTGCCGAAGGGGATCACGGGCACTTTATGCGTCGCGCAAATAGTGACAATTTCGGACACTTCGGCCGTCGAGGTGGGAAAGACGACCGCATCCGGGCTTTGGTTGGCAATCCAGGTCGTGGTGTGACCATGCTGTTCGCGGATCGCGGCCCCGGTTTGCAACCGGTCGCCAAATCGTTGTTTCAGAACTCCAACTGCGGTTTCAATGCCAGCTTCGTTGCGTGGCAAAGCACTCGCCTGCACCATATCCAACCCCTGTTCGTCAAAAGGCATTCGGGCCTTCTAGCTATGACTAGAAGGCCCGAATGATCCGTACAAGCCCCGAGCTTATTCGCCCAGCGCAATCCCTTCGCGCCGTGGATCCGCACCACCGTTCAGTTGCTCTGATATCTCAATGGCATGCAGCCCCGAGGTCAGATCACGTGGGTTCACCTCAAACCCCAGCGTTGTCAGTGCGTCCACATAGCCCTCGGCTGCGGTGCCCAACTCAACATCATACGTGCCAAACCGGTTGACCAGATGTGGCAGAGACACAGCCTGTTGCACATCCATTCCCCAATCCGCCCAGGCGATAATCGACTTGGCCACATAGCCGATGATCCGACTGCCGCCTGGTGATCCGATTGCCAGAACCGGAGCACCATCCTGCATCACGATGGTGGGGCTCATAGATGAGCGCGGACGCTTGCCGGGCTCTAACCGGTTAGCGATGGGAACACCGTTGGTATGGGTTCTGAACGAGAAATCCGTCAGTTCGTTATTGAGCAGGAAACCGTTGGTCATCAAGCGCGAGCCAAAGCCGTTTTCGATGGTCGTGGTCATCGACAGAACATTGCCATAGCTATCCACAATCGAGATATGCGAGGTCGAGGGCAATTCCAGCGAAACATCATCCGCCCAGTTCGACGCATGATCAAACGCCGGGTTCCCCGGAGCAACCTCGATCAACGCACTATCGGCATTCAGCAGATCGGCGCGTTCAGCCAGATAGGCTGGATCAACCAGACCTTCGGTTGGCATCGGGACAAAATCGCTGTCGGCCATGTACCGACCCCGATCCGCAAAGGCGAGGCGCGAGGCTTCGCCGATCAGCCGCCAGGCTTCAACGCTGTCCGGCCCCATCGCCGCCAGATCATAGCTGTCCAGCATGCCCAGGATTTGCCCAACGGTCAGAGCGCCAGAGGATGGCGGCCCCATGCCACACACCTCGTAAGAGCGATATGTGGCGCAAACGGGTTCACGCTCGATCACTTGATAGAGCGCCAGATCGGTGCCTGACAAAACACCCGGATTCCCCGGGGCAGTTCGAACCGTGTTCACAATCCCTGCCGCAATATCACCGCCATAGAACCCTGCAGCCCCGTCAGCGGCCAGCACCCGCAGCGTTTCGGCATAGTCGGGATTCATCAGCCGATGACCTTGCTGCAACGGTTCACCACCCGGAAGGAAATACTCCGCCGTTGCAGGGAAGCGCGACAAACGCTCGGCGTCGTTGGCAACCAGCGCGGCCAAGCGTGGGGAGACCAGAAACCCTTCGTCCGCCAATCGGATGCCATCGGTAAACAGCCCGGGCCAGGATGACCGCCCCCAGCGGCGATGCGCCTCTTCCAGCAACGCGGGCGTTCCAGGTGTGCCTACAGACAACCCGCCGACAACTGCATCAAAGAATTTGAGAGGCTCACCGTTTTCATCCTGAAACAGTGTTGGCGTTGCTGCCAGCGGCGCAGTTTCGCGCCCGTCCAAAGTGGTCATCTGACCCGAGGCCGCATCGTACCAGACCAAGAAGGCCCCGCCGCCCAGACCGGATGATTGCGGCTCGACCAGTCCCAGAACAACCTGCACCGCAACCATGGCATCCGCGGCTGATCCTCCGGCGCGCAGAACCTTAGCCCCGGCCTCGACCGCCAGTGGATTGGCCGCAGCAACCATCCAGTTCTTGGACTGTACCGGAACGCCAGCCAATTTCGCCTCGACGGCTGCGATGACTTCCTCGGTCAGGGCCTGAACCTGCCCATCGGTCGCGCCCTCGGGTGCAACCGCATCCGCCGTTTCCTGCGCAAAAACGGGCGCAGCAAATGCAAACGCTGAAACGACGAAACCTGAAACTCGTTTGAAACGCATCTTATCCTCCAATTCCACTATTTCTTTCAACACTGTACGTGCGATCAGCAAGCCGCAACTAAAGGTTGAGGTCGCACGCACCAATGGCAGAGTTCCGCCGCATCAGCTCCCATCAATCCAGACCCGATCCCGTTCGTACTGCTCCAAGCCATCCAACGCTGGCAACCAACTTTCGCGGCGGTTGACCCAACATTCATAGCTTGGTTCAAATCGATCAATCTCATCAAAACTGCCCAGGTGCACTTCGACCTCGTCATCTGTTCTGGCGAACACAGGAGAACCACAGACCGGGCAAAAGTAACGCCCTTCATAGCTGCGGGTTTCTCCGCTGATTTTCACGTTTTCCCGAAGGAAAATGGCGGCAGCATAGAACAAAGCGCCATGATGCTTTCGGCAGTCAAGGCAGTGACATAGACCAACCCGAAGCGGCGGGCCCATGGTAGTGACCCGTACAGCGGCACAGCTGCAACCGGCAGTATTAATCTCGGTCACTGGTCTACCTCCAAAACCTCATAGCATCGCGGGAACAACCTGATCTGGCGGGCGGTGCCCGTCTTCAAACGTCTTGATGTTGACGATGACCTTTTCGCCCATCTCAATCCGTCCTTCCAGTGTGGCCGAACCCATATGCGGCAGCAAAACGACATTCGGCAATTGCCGTAAGCGCGGGTTCACATCGGTACCGTTCTCATAGACATCCAGCCCGGCCCCAGCGATCTCGCCCGCGCGGATCATACGGGTCAGGGCGTTTTCATCGACCACTTCACCACGAGAGGTATTCACGATCACGGCCGAGGGTTTCATCAGCTTCAACCGCCGTGCGTTCATCAGGTGAAAGGTTGACGGGGTCGACGGGCAGTTGACCGAGATCACATCCATCCGCGCCACCATCTGGTCCAGGCTTTCCCAATACGTCGCCTCCAGCGCCTGTTCGGTCTCGGGCCGTAGGCGGCGGCGATTGTGATAATGCACCTGCATCCCAAAGGCACTGGCGCGGCGTGCAACCGCCTGCCCGATCCGGCCCATGCCCAGGATACCCAGACGCCGACCACCGATCCGACCGCCCAGAAGGGCCGTTGGCGCCCAGCCGGTCCAATCCCCTTGCTGCATCACACCCAAACCTTCGGGAATGCGCCGTGTGACCGCCAGAATAAGGGCCATCGTCATGTCTGCCGTGTCATCGGTCAGAACACCTGGCGTGTTCGATACCAGGATGCCGCGCTGACGCGCAGTCGCCACATCAATATTGTCGACACCCGCACCATAATTCGCAATCAGGCGCAGCTGATCCCCCGCCTGCCCCAACACGCCGCCATCGATCGTGTCGGTTACGGTCGGCACTAACACATCCGCTTCTTTCACGGCTGCCACAAGATCATCCCGGGTCATGGGCGTATCGTCATCGCGCAAACGGACATCGAACAACTCACTCAGCCGGGTCTCGACCGCCTCAGGCAACCGTCGCGTTACAACAACACTCAGACGTTCTCTTGACACTTCGGCCCTCCCACTGCTTTGCAATCGCGCGCGCTCCGTGGCATCGTGGCTCAGGATAAGGCGGGGCACAAGAACCCGTAACGCATTGAGTCGACCTTTTTTCGAAAGCAGATCAACAGGCACAAGAGCAGGCAGTCAGTGAGTGGTCCTCTACCGGTGAAACGCCGTTGTTTGGCGATCCTAGCCGCGTTCCTCGTAGCGCTCGGCCCCATTGTGGCCGCCGCAGAGGACAATCGCGGCAGGGTGACGAACCTGCCCCTGCCGCGCTATGTCTCGATGAAAGCAGCCGAAGGCAATGTACGCCGGGGTCCGTCGCTGACCCACCGCATTGACTGGGTCTTCAAACGACGCGGGATGCCCCTGCAAATCACCGCAGAATATGGCAACTGGCGCAAGGTTCAGGACCGCGATGGTGCAGGTGGCTGGGTTCACTATGCGCTGCTGTCTGGGGTACGCACGGTGCTAATCGAATCCGAAATGTTGCCCATATATGCCCGGCCCGACCCCAGCGCCCCGATCAACGCCCATTTCGAAACCGGGGTGGTCGCGCGCCTTGGCAGCTGTTCGCTGGACTGGTGCCGAATCTCGGCAGGCGGCTATCGCGGCTGGACGCTGAAGTCGAACCTGTGGGGCGTTGATCCGGCAGAGATCCGGGAATAGCCGGGCTGTTTCCAACTGGTTTAGGCAGGCACTCATCTGGGGAAATCCTCTGGAACTCTAATCCGGTGCGGCTAAGCTACCCCCAAAGTCAGAGGAATCACCGTGAAAGCCATTACCTACTCCGCCTTCGGACCAGCCGCAGACGTGCTTATGCTTGAAGACCTGCCGTCCGAGGTACCGCAGCCCGGAGATGTCACAGTCGATCTGGCTTATTCCGGGGTGAACCCGTCCGACATCAAGGCCCGCGCCGGGGCCAGACCGGGCGTGACCAAACCGCCCTTTCCTAAGATCGTGCCCCATAGCGACGGGGCTGGTGTCATTTCCGCGGTCGGGGACGGCGTGCCCACCGCGCGCATTGGCCAGCGGGTCTGGGTCTGGAACGGCCAGTGGCAGCGCCCCTTTGGGACAGCGGCCACTCAGATCACCCTGCCCGCAGATCAGGCGGTGCCACTGCCCGATTCTGTCTCGTTTCAAACCGGCGCTGTGTTGGGTATCCCCGGGCTGACCGCCAGCCATGCGGTGTTCTCGGGCGGAGAAATCTCAGACCAAGCCGTGCTGATACACGGTGGTGCAGGAACCGTGGGCTACCTAGCCGTTCAACTGGCAAAATGGGGTGGCGCCAAGGTCATCAGCACCGCAAACCCTCGCGATTTTGACAGGGTGAAAGCAGCAGGCGCCGACACGGTGATCGACTATGCCGACGCCGATCTGGCTGAACACATCCTTGATGCAAACAACGGCCAGCTGATAGATTGCATCGTCGATGTCGAGTTCGGCCAGAACGTTGAAACCAACATAGCCGTCATTTCCGAAAACGGCCGCATCAATGCCTTCGGTTCGGCCAAAGATATGACCCCAACACTGCCCTTCTATCCATTGATGTTCAAAGCGGTCACGCTGGAGTTCGTTCTGATCTACCTTCTGCCCCACCAACACCGCGCCGCAGCGATCAAGCGGTTGCACACAGCACTCACGGATGACGCCTTGAATTGCCCCATTCAGGACATCCTACCGCTGGGAGACTGCGCAAAAGCCCACGACCTTGTCCAAGCCGGTCATCGCAGCGGAGCCGTTTTGCTGGAAACGCGATGATACCTGCTACAAAGTTATTTTTTCTCAGGGCTAATTTTTTGCCCAAAAACCTCTTGAACCCCGCCAGCAACAATCGTAGACAGCCGCTCACCGTTGGGGTGTAGCCAAGTGGTAAGGCAGCGGTTTTTGGTACCGTGTATCGTAGGTTCGAATCCTACCACCCCAGCCAGCAAGCCCTTGTAATTAAAACTAAAAAATGATCTCTCAGTATTCGCGCGACTATTCCGCCGGTTAGTTTTGCAGATCTGGAACAGAGACTGCGATTCATGCTCAGATCTGGCCTGAAATAGCCGTTAGTCTCTGTTTGAACTTTCCACGGTACGAGTTTGACACGCATTGATGTAAATTGATGTATCCGGCTTGGCAGCCCAATATTCAATCTGAGACCAGTTGGCAGACTGTGTGCCTTAGATTATTGTCCGACTTGCTCAGCCATGATTTTCCATTAAATCACACACTGAATAATTAGGCGCAGATTGTGGTGTGTTTTCAGAGTCTTAATTTTTGAAGATTTCGGTTGAGACGCGAAGGTGAGCGCAACAATAGCCGATTTCCGGCCGCAGTCTCAGTTCGCGATTCCGACGGTACGAGTTTGGTGTGTTTGGAAAGTCTGTCGATCAGAGCGCAGCGAACTGCTGGCGCTGTTCTGGCCAGATCGCTGGGAAGCCGGACTTGATCAAGTGATCCGTGGTCAGGCCGTCAGGTTGCTCGCCTGCAACGATGGCATCCAGAATGTCAGGCGCCAGCATTGCGAGATCAACCACATCCTGAACGCGGCGTTTGGACGTACCCTCTTCTTCAGCAATCTCAGAAAACGTTCTGCCCGCTACAATCATCGCCAACCACCGGCGCGCCTTGATGATGTTGCGGACAAGTGTCTGATCGATCTCAGAAGGCGGATCGCCAAGATGCAGTTTCAGCTCCACGCCTCTGCGGCGCATCCGGAAACGCGGCAAGTCTGACGCCATTGATGCCGAAGCAATCTGTGAAGCTGTGACGCGCCCCACAATGCGGTTCGTGGC
>NZ_JBXWNG010000006.1:0-192953 GCF_059610245.1 Ruegeria sp. YTSA075
ATGGCGACCGAAACCTCATATGCACATGCCCCCCAATGACCGAATACATCGAAGCCGCTGAATAAAAACATCCCCCCCCAAAGGGGGGGGTACTCTCTATGGCTTGAAATCTTTGGGCACACCAAACGGCGGAGTGCCCACAGTCGCGCCTGTCAAAGCGTTTAGAAACGCGAGGAGGGCGTTGATTTCCGTGTCGGTAAGAACCACCGGGGAAATGTCGATTGTATTGCGCACACGCTGCATTTCGAGCCGGTCTTGCCAGACGACAAAATCCGCTTTTTGCAGCCATGGGACCGCGGGCAGGGCCGCCGAGTCCGGCGTCCACTTAGAAAGGCTGGCCTGCGGGTTCAAATGGTGGCGGATCATCGTGTCCAGATCTGGAAAAGCCCCGTTATGGCCATAGGGCGCGGTCAGGGCGACGTTACGCAGCATGGGGGTGCGGAAGCGATAGGCATCCTCGATCCGATTGCTTTCGCCCATGCGGCCCACGTCGCGGGCGTAAGGATCCCATTGGCGGGTTCGCCCAGGGCCAAACGGGGGCAGGCCCAAAGCGTGAAATTGTTGATCTGTCATCAAAGGGCCGGCATGGCAGGCCGCGCAATTGGCCTTGCCATAGAACAGCATCATACCATCTATCTGAGCGTCCGTGAGCGCCGTGGCATCACCCGCCAGATACTGATCAAACGGGCTGTCGGTGCTGCGCCATTCGATGGCCATGAACGCGGCCAGGGCATTCGCGATCTGGGTGATTGTGATGTCTTCGGTGTTTTCGACTTCGTCGAACGCCTTTATAATTGCGGGGCCGTAGCGCGGATCGGTGCGGACGCGTTTGGCCAGAATGGGCCATCCCAGATCGATCCGGTCGGCGACCGCTCCGGTCACCTGATTTTCGCCGACATTCCCGGCCATCTCGAATTGCGACGTCAAGGGAAACAGCGCCTGCGCGGCGAGTAACGAGTTCAGCCCTTTGGGCAACCACTCCTGCGCTGGTGAATTAAACCCATTGCCGTAGACATCCGATATGCTGAGGCGGCCATCGTGAAACACCGTGTGGAGGTCCTTAGCGCCGAGGTTCCACAGCCCAGGTGAATTGCGGGGAATGCGCTTGCGGATTCTATCGATCCCGGTGCCGGGTGTGCGCTCCGGGCCCAGACCCTCACCACCTTCGCCAATGCCCAAAGACAGTCCATCCGAGGTGCCGAAATCCGGGTGATGGCAATGGGCGCAGCTGATGTTCTGGTTGCCCGACAGGATCGGATCGTAAAACAGTTGATGACCAATGGTGGCCTGTTCCATATCAAAGGGGATGAAATCTGCATCGGTCAGCGGGCGTGGCAAATCCTGCGCCACCGCAGCCCCGGCCAAGAGGAACACTATCCCATGCGTCAGTTTGTATATGCCCTTTGCCTGTTCGCATCCCCGGCGGTGGCCGAATTGGAACAGGCGCGCGACATGATGGAAGCTGGGGAATTCGAGGCCGCGCGTGAGGAGCTGTTGCCAGCGGCGCGGTCGGGCAATGCCGAGGCCGAGGAATTGATCGGTGTGATGTACGGGCTGGGGCTGGGTGTCGAACAAGACTATGAGCGTGCGTTCGAATGGTACCTGCGCGCGTCGATGAAAGGACATCCGGGTGCTCAGTCGGGTGTCGGCTGGTACTATGAGCTGGGGTTGGGCATGCCCGCGCCCGATCTGGTGCGCGCTTACATGTGGTACACGCTCAGCGCCATTGGCGGCGATCCCGACGCGGCGATCAGCCTTGAGGAAGTGGTCAAGAAGATGTCGCCGGAGCAAATCGATAAAGCGCATGTGCTGGTGAACGACTACAAAGGGTGGATGTACCCGTTTCGGTAAGGGCCGGGCCACCAGGGCCCGACCCGTTAGCTTAGTTCAGGTCTGCGTCGCGTGAGGCGTTTACATCGGCCTCAGCTGCTGCCACTGCATCCGTCAGCGCAACAAAGATCTCATCGCCACGGGCGACGTTCGACTGGAACCAGTCATAAACAGGCGTTGCGGCCTCTTTGAACGCGGCCTTCTGATCGGGTGTCAGAACATAGAGGTCACCGCCACCGGCGACGAAGTCTTCATAGGCCTGAATCGACTTGCGCTTGGGCGAGGCAAAGGTGGCCTGTTGCAGCGCATAGAAGCCATCGACCACGACGCGGCGCATATCCTCGGGCATTTCCTGGAACTTCGCATTGTTCATCCACCACAGCGCGCCCATATAGGCGTGGCCGTCCAGCGTGACATATTGCAAGCCCGCATCCGGGAATTTCATGCCCATGATGTCTGTGATGCCGTTTTTGGAACCCTCAACGACGCCAGTCTGGAAGCTGGTGAACAGTTCAGGCCACGGGATCGGGGTAGGCGATGCACCAAGCGCCTTGACCAGTTCCTGCGGTAGGTCGGCAACCACGGTGCGGATTTTCAGACCTTCCATATCGGCGGGCTCGGCCACGCGACGTTGCGTGTTGGCAAAGTTGCGCCAGCCGCCGGTGTTGCCGATGGTCATCAGACGGATCGCGCCGCCGGAATCTTCCAGCGCCATATCGCGCATAGTGCGGGTGAAATCGCCTGACAACACGTGTTCAGCAATCCGGTCATCGGCCATCAGATAGGGCAGGTCCAGCACTTGCACATATGGGAAGATGCCCGAGGCCCCGCCCGAGGTGGAAATATAGATGTCGATGGTGCCGTCAGCCACACCTTGTAGGCATTCTGCACCGTTCGAACACAGCTGGGTGCCGATGAACAGTTCAACCTCGATAGCGCCGTTCGACGCGGCCTCGACATAGTTCTTGAACACGATCAGACCGTCATAGTCCTCATCGTTTTCATTCGAGTTGGCCGTGGCGCGCAACGTGTAGTCGGCGGCTGTTGCGGCAATGGCAGATGCCGCCACCAGCGACGTGGCTACCGCGGCGGTTTTGATGAAGTTTCTGAGCATGCGTTTCCTCCCTATGGATCTCAGTTAGTTTGCAAATCCCGTTATCCTCGGGATCGTCATGGATAGTGCGGGGATATATGTGATCAGGAAGATCACGATAATTTCGACGGCCAGGAACGGCAGGATCGCCTTGGCGATGGTCTCGACCCGTTCGCGCGATACGGCTGCGGCCACGAACAGAACCAAGCCCATCGGCGGGGTGGCCAGACCGACGGTCAGGTTGACGCTCATGATGATCGCAAAGTGGATCGGGTCCACGCCGAGGCTGGTGAAGATGGGTCCAAGGATGGGTCCAAGGATGATGATCGCAGGGCCAGCGTCCAGAAACATGCCGACGACGAACAGAAGCAGGTTGATCAGGAACAGCAGGATTAGCGGGTTTTCCGACAGGCTGAGGATCAGCGAGGCCAGTTGTTCCGGCGCATGGCTGAGGCTGACCACGGTCTTGAACGCCATTGCCGCACCGACCAGCAGCAGGACGACGGCTGAAGTCATGCCCGCATTGCTGAGCACCTCGGGTACCTCTTTCCATGTCAATGTCCGCAGGATGAAGAAGCCGATGATGAAGGCATAGCCCACGGCGACTGCCGCAGCCTCAGTCGGGGTGAAGATACCGCCCAGAATACCGCCCAGAATGATGACTGGTGTCATCAGCGGGAAGAAGGCTTTCAGGCTGGCCTGACGGCGTTCGGGCCATGTGTATTTGCGGCTGGCGACGGGAAAGTCGTAACGGTCGGCCATCAGCTTGATCATCAGCATCAGACCAACGCCGACCATCACACCCGGCACGATGCCCGCAAGGAACAGGGCAGCGACGCTTTCACCCATGACATATGCGTAGATGATCATGATGCCCGAAGGCGGGATAATCGGCCCGATCACTGAACTTGCCGCTGTGATCGCGGCGGCGAACTTGCGGGTGTAGCCCTGTTTCTCCATCGCCGGGATCAGCATCGACCCCAGTGCAGAAGTGTCCGCCACGGCGGACCCTGAAAGGCCCGCGAACAGAATCGAACTCAGCACGTTCACATGGGCCAGCCCGCCGCGCAGGTGGCCCATCAGGGCTTGTGAGAATTCGACCAGACGAATGGTGATGCCGCCGCGATTCATCAGCTCTCCGGCCAGCATGAAGAAGGGGATCGCCATCAGTGGGAAGCTGTCCATGCCGTTATAAACATTGCGATAAAGCAGCGTGATGTCGTTTGTCTGTCCGTTTAGCCACAGCAGGATACCGGGCGCGGCCAGAAGGGCGAAGAAGACCGGCAGGCCGATCAGCAGGAAGATCAGAAAGGTGGGCAGGAACCAGATTAGCATTTATTCGGCCCCCACTGCCGCATCAGGAATTTCGGGCAACAGGTGACCTCCACCCAGCAAGGTGATGAAGGATCGCAAAATCAGTTCGATGTTGACCGAAATCAGCAGGATGATCCCCACCAGCAGTGAGGCCATCATCCAGCTGCGCGGGATGCGATACCATTCGTCGAACCCGAGGGAGGTGGGCAGGTACAAAGCAGCAGTCGCGAATTTGCCGCCAAATCCGGTGACCTCGGACCATCCGATATTAGCGGCGACCAGCAACACCGCCAGTGAGACCACCAGCAGGAACAGGGTCAGCACCTGCCCGACAACGCGCGGCAGCATCAATGGCACCATGTCGATGGCCACAAAGCCACCGCGCCGAAAGGCGGTGGGGGCCATCAGGCCGGTCATCCACAACATACAGAATCGCGCGGCTTCATCCGGCCAGGGCAGAGCATTGCCCAGCACGTATCGAAAGAACACCTGAATCAGGATCGCGATCACCATCAATGCAATCGCAACGACACCAACCGCGCGGCCCAGACGCAGCGCGGTTTCGTTCACGAATGCAATCGGCGCAAGCACCGATGCCAGTCCGCCCATGCGGATCCTCCCTTGTGCAGCCGCAGGTTTCTCCTGCGGTCGTCAGATCGCGCTTAGTGTTGCGCGAATTGGCCGAGTTTCCCGGCATAGAAGGTCAGCGCGTCTCCATCGCTCATGCTGGCCTTCAGGACTTTGCCCACTACGATCACATGATCGCCCGCATCGTGATAGGCATGTTGTTCGCATTCAAACCGCGCCAGGCAATCCGACAGCAGCGGCGTACCATTCTCGCAGCGCTCATGTTCGATCTCACGCAGGGCGTGGGCGTCTTTGGAGCACCCAAAGCACAGCTCTGCCTGTTCGGACGATAGCACATGTACGGTGAAATGGCGGGCCTTGTGAAAATAGGGAAAACGGCGTGAGTTGCGATCGCCTGCCCACATGATCAGCGGTGGGTCCAGCGATAGTGACGAAAAGCTATTGGCGGTGATGCACACCGGGCCATCGGTACTGTTGCAGGTTACGATGGTGACGCCTGTGGCAAACCGCCCAAACGCATCGCGCAGGGTGCGGGTGTCGTCCTTATGTGGAACGAAGGTGTGGGTCATGTCCTTTGAGATTGCATTCATCATGGTACCTCATGGCCCAATGCCGCCTCATAGAGGCGATACCAGCTTTCACGATCCAGTTTGACTTTCAGAGCGTCCGAGATGGTTTTGATGCGGTTCAGGTTATTTGTGCCCATAACCGGCAGGATGTTCGCGGGGTGAGCCAACAGGAACGCCACCGCGACGGCGGCGCGATCCACGCCAAACTCGGCTGCGATTTCGTCCGCGACAACGCCCACCGGCGGGTTTCCGGCCATCAAAAGCCCGCCCCCTAGCGGTGACCACGCCATGATCGGCTGCCCATGTTGTTGGTGGAATGCCAGATCACCATTCGTGAAAGGGCTGATCTCACCGAGGGAAATTTCGATCTGGTTAGTGACCAGCTGCGTCTTCATCGCTGATTGCAGCAGCGACCAGTCCCAGGGGCGGAAGTTCGACACCCCAACCGCACCAACCTTGCCGCTGGCAACAACTTCATCTAGCGCGGCGCCGGTCTCATGGTGGTCCATGAACGGGTCGGGGCGGTGGATCAGCAGCAGGTCGATATGGTCGATGGCCATTTCTGACAGAGACATATCGACGGAGTTCAGGATATGCGCGCGCGAGGTGTCATAGTATTTGACCTTGGCGTCCGAATACCGGCCCATCGGCGCGACGATGTCACATTTGGTGACGATTTCCATCTGTTTGCGTAGGTTTGGGTTTGCACGCAGGGCGGCGCCCAGAACGGCTTCAGCAGCATAGCCGCCGTAAATGTCGGCCTGATCAAAGGTGGTGATGCCCTGATCCAGACAGGCCTGAATCTTGGCCTCGACATGGCCAACGGACGTGTCGCTGTCATCGCCCAGCCGCCACATGCCATAGACAAGGCGGCTCATTTCCAGCGTGTCGGCTAGTTTCACACGTTGCATCAGCGACGAACTCCGTTACCCAGCGGGGTCGCCGGGGATGTTGCAGGCACGCGCCCATAGGCTTCGGGCAGCGAGCAGGTTTTCAGGTTGGGCATCACGCGGGCGCCAAAATGCTTGGCCTCATCCATGTGTGGATAACCTGAGAAGATGAAAGCGCGGATGCCCATCTTCTGGTATTCTTCGATCTTGGTTATGACCTGATCGGTCGAGCCCACCAGAGCCGCTCCACAGCCGGAACGTGCCCGGCCCACGCCCGTCCACAGACCCGGCTCGACATAGCCGTATTCATCCGCCAGATCGCGGTTCTTGGCCTGATGCGCCACGCCCAGCGAGGTTGAATCCAGCGCCCGTTCCCGGATCGCACGGCCATATTCGTCATCCAGTTTAGAGACGATGTAATCCGCATACTCCTGCGCCTCGGCCTCGGTATCGCGCACAATCATGTGGACGCGCAGGCCGTAATCCAACGTGCGGTTGTAATTCTCGGCCACGGCGTGAACGGCCTTCATACGCTCGGCTAGCTGGTCCTTGGTTTCGGGCCACATCAGGTAGACATCGCAATGCTCACCGCACAGGTCCAGAGCGGACGGAGAGTAGCCACCGAAATACAGAAGCGGACCGCCGGTCTGGTACGGTTTTGCCGGGTCAGTAGTCAGCCCTGAGAAATTGTAGACTTCGCCCGCATGATTGATCTCATCCTGCGTCCAGGCCTGTTTCAGGATCTCGACCACTTCGCGCGAGCGCTGATAGCGGAACGCGCTATCGGCTTTCTCACCGGGGAAATCTGAGGAAATGATGTTGACTGTCAGCCGACCCTTCAGCATGTGGTCCAGCGTTGCAATGGTACGGGCCAGCATGATCGGCTGCATCTCACCGCACCGCACGGCGGCCAGCAGGTTGATCTTTTCGGTGATCGGGGCGCAGCCGGCGACGAAACTCAGCGTGTCCTGACCGACCTGATAGGACGAGGGGCACAGGATGTTGCGGAACCCCTGTGCTTCAGCCTCTTTCACGATGCCGGAACAATGATCCCAGCTCGAGCGCAGATTGCCGTCAGGTACGCCAAGAAACTGATAATCATCCGAGCAAAGTGCTGCAAACCACGAAACCTCGGCCGCATCCAGATCGGGGGATGTGATGGGGACGATGGTCATTTGATTCACACTCCGTACATCTTTGACTTTCCTCTTGCGTAGCAAGCACATTGATGTAGATCAATAGTGTATCAATTTTTCCTGCGACCCAGTGAAGCGCGCGCAAGTGACCATGAACAGCCGAAATCCCAATGCCTTGCCGATCTATGTTCAGATCGCAGAGCTGCTGATCCGCGAAATCGCGGCAGGTCGCATGATTGATGGCGAGCGTCTGCCGCCGGAACGGGACATGGCATCCGAGCTCAAGGTTTCGGTCGGGACGCTGCGAAAATCGCTCGCCGAGCTTGAGAAAAAAGGGATGCTGGAGCGGATACAAGGCTCGGGCAACTATGTGCGCGAGACTGGAACGCAAAACAGCGTCTATGCGATGTTCCGGCTGGAACTGCCCGAAGGTGGGGGGTTGCCGCGTGCGGATATTCTGTCCGTGGATCAGGTGGAAAAGCCCGCCGATCTGCCTGGGTTCGGGGCATCAAGCCGAGGCTCACGCGTACGGCGGATGCGCTATCTGAATGACACAATCATCGCGGTTGAGGAGATCTGGCTGGACGAATCAGCCGGTCGGATCGATCGCAGCCTGCTATCGGACTCGCTCTATCGCTACTATCAGCACCAGCTTGGGTTCTGGATTACGCGGGCCGAAGACAGGGTTTCGGTCGGGAAACTGCCCGACTGGACGCCGGAGACTTTCACCAAACCTGCCGGGGAAACGGTGGGGTATATCGAGCGGTTCAGCTGGTCGGAAAAGGCCGAACCGGTCGAGTTCTCAAAGACATGGTTCGACCCCGATCGGGCCACCTATGTCCAACGTCTGAAGTAAAAGGAAAACGCATGACCCGGACCATCCACTACGGGCTGATCGGATGCGGCATGATGGGGCAGGAGCATCTGCACAATATTGCTTTGCTGGAGGGTACGCGTGTCGCGGCGATTTATGAGCCGGACCCGGGCATGGCGAAAGCGGCGCAAGCTATAGCGCCGGATGCGGTCATAGTGGGGTCCGTGCAGGAGTTGCTGGCGGTCGAGGATCTGGATTGCATCATCATCGCAAGCCCCAACCATCTACATGTGAACCAGATTTGCGAGATCGCAGAAACGCGCCCATTGCCATTGTTGGTCGAGAAGCCCTTGTTCACCGACCCGCAGGATGCCGCGCGGCTTGAGCAGGTGCAGCGGGACTACCCCCATCCGATCTGGGTGGCGATGGAGTACCGCTATATGCCGCCCATTGCGGCTTTGATTGATCAGGCGGGTGTGACGGGCGGCGTCCAGATGCTGTCGATCCGCGAACATCGCTTTCCGTTTCTGACCAAAGTTGGCGACTGGAACCGGTTCAACCGTAACACCGGCGGGACCTTTGTTGAGAAGTGTTGCCACTTCTTCGACCTGATGCGCCTTATCCTGAATTCCGACCCGGTGCGGATCACCGCCAGCGGCGGGCAGGCGGTTAACCATTTGGATGAAAGCTACAGCGGTGAGACACCGGATATCCTGGATCACGGTTATGTCTTGGTCGATTTCGCCAACGGCGCGCGGACGATGCTGGAACTATGCATGTTCGCCGAAGGCTCTCGCTACCAGGAAGAGGTCTCAGCCGTCGGCCCCAAGGCCAAGATCGAGGCGTTGGTGCCCGGTCCGGGTCGGTTCTGGCCTGATCATTTGGGTGAGCCCCCGGTGCCACAGCTGATTGTCAGCCCGCGTGATCCGAAAGGACCTGTGTCAAAAGACATCCCGGTTGACCCAAAGCTGTTGGCGGCTGGGGACCACAATGGCTCGACCTTCTATCAACATCAGGGGTTTCTGGAACTTGTGCGCGGCCAACGTTCTGCGCCGGATGTGTCGCTTCAGGATGGGCTATGGGCAGTTCGTATGGGGTTGGCGGCGCAGCAGGCGCTGGCCACTGGAGAGACGGTTCGCTTCGATCTGTGATGCCGATAGGAAACCTGTGTTCCCGATAAACGCGATTTCCGGTGTCGTTTTTGACATCGGAAAGGTCTTTTCTGCTTGCTGAGCAGTTTTCCAGGCAATAGCTCTGCCCGTGGGACACCCCTCCCCAACGAGGGGCGTGTATCTGGAAGGGTAATACACATGAATATCGAACAACCGGCGGCGCGGCCGGCCAATCCGCGTTTTTCTTCGGGTCCTTGTGCCAAACCCCCCACATTTGATCTATCCAAACTGGCCGATGCTGCGCTGGGCCGGTCGCACCGTGCTGCTGTTGGCAAGGACAAGCTGAAAGCGGCCATTGAAGGCACGCGTGAGATGCTGGGTATTCCGGCAGACTACAAAATCGGCATCGTTCCCGCCTCGGATACTGGCGCGGTTGAGATGGCGCTTTGGTCGCTGCTGGGTGAACGCAAGGTCGAGATGCTGGCCTGGGAAAGCTTTGGCGCGGGCTGGGTCACAGATGTGGTCAAGCAGCTGAAGATCGATGCCGAGATTAAGACAGCCGACTACGGACAGATCGTCGATCTCGCCTCTGTCGATTTTGCCAACGACGTTGTGTTTACGTGGAATGGCACAACCTCGGGCGTGCGGGTTCCCAATGGCGACTGGATTGAGGATGACCGTCAGGGCCTGACGATTTGCGATGCGACCTCGGCAGCGTTTGCGATGGACCTGCCCTGGGACAAACTGGATGTTACCACCTTCAGCTGGCAGAAGGTGCTGGGCGGTGAAGCGGCTCACGGGATGCTGATCCTGAGCCCGCGCGCGGTGGAACGGCTGGAAAGCTATACGCCAGCATGGCCGCTGCCAAAGATTTTCCGCCTGACCAAAGGCGGCAAGCTGATCGACGGTATCTTTACCGGGGCGACAATTAACACGCCTTCGATGCTGGCGGTTGAGGATTACCTGTTCGCGCTGGACTGGGCGCGTTCGGTTGGTGGGTTGCAGGGGCTGATCGCCCGTGCCGATGCCAATGCCGGGGCGGTTCACGCCTTCTGCGACCAGAATGACTGGATCGCCAATCTGGCCGAAGATGCGGCGACGCAATCGAACACCTCGGTCTGCCTGAAATTCACAGATGGGCGCATTCAGGACGGTTCAGCATTCGCGAAAGCCGTGGCCAAACGGCTTGAGACCGAGAATATTGCCTTGGACATCGGTGGCTATCGCGATGCGCCTGCGGGCTTGCGAATCTGGTGCGGCGGTACGGTCGAGACCTCGGATATCGAAGCGATGCTGCCTTGGCTGGCATGGGCCTTTGAGGCCGAAATCGCGGCGCAAACAGAAGCCGCCTGATCGCATCCCATCTTCACCGGGCCGCATCGGCCCGGACTTCTCATTACATTCAAGGACCAGAGACTATGGCCCCCAAAGTACTCGTATCTGACAAGCTCAGCGAAACCGCCGTGCAGATCTTCCGCGATCGCGGTATCGACGTGGATTTCATGCCCGACTTGGGTAAGGACAAAGACAAACTGGCCGAGGTGATCGGTCAGTATGATGGCCTTGCCATTCGTTCGGCCACTAAGGTTACGCCGACCATTCTGGAGAAAGCCGACAAGCTCAAGGTCATCGGTCGTGCCGGGATTGGGACCGATAACATCGACAAGGATGCGGCGTCGAAAAAGGGTGTGATCGTGATGAACACACCGTTCGGCAACATGATCACCACCGCCGAACACGCGATTGCGATGATGTTTGCCGTGGCAAGGCAAATCCCCGAGGCCAGCACCTCGACCCATGCAGGTAAATGGGAAAAGTCCAAGTTCATGGGCATTGAGCTAACCAACAAGACCCTTGGCGTGATTGGTGCGGGCAACATTGGCGGTATCGTGTGCGAACGCGCGCTTGGCCTGAAGATGAAGGTTGTGGCTTACGACCCCTATCTGGGCGAAGAGAAAGCCGCGCAGATGGGTGTTGAAAAGGTCGAGCTGGACGAGCTGCTGGCCCGCGCTGACTTCATCACCTTGCATGTGCCCCTGACGGATCAGACCCGCAATATCCTGAGCCGAGAAAATCTGGCGAAGACCAAAAAGGGTGTACGGATCGTCAATTGTGCCCGCGGTGGCCTGGTCGACGAAGACGCGCTGGCTGAGGCGTTACAATCGGGTCACGTGGCTGGCGCGGCCTTTGATGTGTTCAGCGAGGAACCTGCCAAGGAAAACGCCCTGTTCAACTTACCCAACGTAGTTTGCACGCCTCACCTTGGCGCGGCGACAACCGAGGCGCAGGAAAACGTCGCGCTGCAGGTGGCTGAACAAATCTCGAACTATCTGCTCACCGGTGCTGTTGAAAACGCGCTGAACATGCCCAGCGTGACGGCGGAAGAGGCCAAGGTTATGGGCCCGTGGATCAAGCTGGCCGGACATCTGGGCAGCTTCATCGGCCAGATGACGGATGAGCCGATCAAGGCGATCAACATCCTTTATGACGGTGTCGCCGCCGAGATGAACCTGGCTGCGCTGAACTGCTCGGTCGTGGCCGGGATCATGAAGAAGTTTAACCCGGAAGTGAACATGGTCTCGGCCCCGGTGGTTGCAAAAGAACGGGGTATCCAGATTTCGACCACCAATCAGGACAAATCGGGTGCGTTCGAAGGTTACATCAAGGTGACCGTTGTGACCGAGAAACGCGAACGATCCATCGGTGGGACTGTGTTCAGCGATGGCAAGCCGCGGTTCATCCAGATCAAGGGGATCAATATCGATGCCGAGGTGGGTGCGCATATGCTCTACACCACCAACGAAGACGTGCCGGGCATCATCGGTGCGCTGGGGCAGACCATGGGCGAGAACGACGTGAACATCGCCAACTTTACCCTTGGCCGATCCGAGGCTGGCGGAGAGGCCATCGCGCTGCTTTATGTGGACGAGCCGGTCCCTGCCGAAGCCCGCGCCAAGCTGGCCGAGACGGGTCTGTTCACCCAGATCAAACCGTTGGAATTCGACGTCGCGTAGCGAGTGTTGAGTTTTTGAGACATCTTCCACCCGTGCCAACTCAGGCGCGGGTGTTTTCTTTTTTAGTCTGCCATACAGGGCCGAAAATGTGCTTGTCTTACCAAGGGATATCGCGGTGACCGCTCCGATCTACGCCGTTGGCGACATTCACGGGCAGCTTGAGATGCTGCAAGAAGCATTGGACCTGATCGAACGCGAAGGTGGGCCGGACGCTCGTGTCGTGTTCCTGGGTGATTATGTGGATCGTGGCCCGGACAGTCGCGCGGTTTTGGACCTTCTGGCCGCAGAGCTTTGCGCTGGGCGAAACTGGGTCTGCCTGCTTGGCAATCACGACCGGATGTTTGCGCGTTTCCTGCGCGATGGCTCTACAGCTGAGGCCAAATTGCGCATTGGGGAACACTGGTTGCATCATCGTCTGGGCGGGGCAGAGACTTTGGCATCTTACGGTATCGAATTCTCGGACGATGACCGTATCTACCGGATTTTGGAGCGGGTGCGCGCGGTTGTTCCAGATAAGCACATCAACTTCCTGAACAGCCTTGTGACACATCATCAAGAGGGCGAGGTGTTTTTTGCCCATGCAGGCATTCGGCCTGGTGTGCCCTTGGCGGACCAAGCCGAGGACGATCTGGTCTGGATACGGGGTGAGTTTCTGGACGATCCGCGACCCCATCCCTGTCTGATTGTACACGGGCACACGCCCGCCCTACAGGCCGAACATCGTGGCAACCGGATCAATCTGGACGGCGGTGCCGGGGTGGGCCGACCGCTGGTCCCGGCCGTGTTCGAAGGCCGGGATTGCTGGCTGTTGACCGAAAACGGTCGTATGCCATTGATACCTAACCTTTGACGAATCTGTCCTTGAATTGTTCGCGCAAGGCGTTCTTTTGGACCTTGCCCATCGTGTTGCGCGGCAGGGCGTCCATCAGGATCAACTCGCGCGGATGCTTGAACCGGGCGAGGTCGTTCTGAACCGAGGCCATGATCGCGGCCAGGTCAGGCGACTTGCCGGGAAAAGGTACGATGATGCCCAGAACGGTCTCGCCGAAATCCGGGTGCGGTACGCCGATCACAGCGCTTTCCAACACGCCGGGTTGGTCGTCCAACAGTAGCTCTAGCTCTTTGGGGTAGATGTTGAACCCGCCCGAGATGATCAGGTCCTTGCCGCGTCCGACGATGTGGACATAGCCATCTTCGTCCACACGACCCAGATCGCCGGTGATGAAGTACCCATCCTCACGTAGTTCGGCGGCAGTTTTCTCGGGCATCTGCCAATACCCCTGAAACACGTTCGGACCGCGCACCTCGATCATACCGATCTCGCCTTGTGAAAGGGTCTCTCCATTGTCCGGGTCGGTCACTTTCAGCTCGACATCAGGCAGAGGGAGGCCAACCGTCCCCGCGCGGCGTTCGCCATCATAGGGGTTTGAGGTGTTCATGTTGGTTTCGGTCATGCCATAGCGTTCCAGAATGCGATGGCCGGTGTGGGCCTCGAACCGCTCATGGGTTTCCGCCAGCAGAGGGGCCGAGCCTGAGATGAACAGCCGCATATGGCTGGTCAGATCGCCATTGAATCGATCATCGCCCAGCAGCCGGGTGTAGAAGGTGGGCACCCCCATCATCGATGTCGCCTTTGGCATCAGGCGTAGCATGTCGTCCAGATCAAATTTCGGCAGAAAGATCATTGACCCGCCTGAGGCAAGGATCACATTTGTTGCCACAAACAGCCCGTGGGTGTGAAAGATCGGCAGCGCGTGCAACAGCACATCGTCACGGGTAAATCGCCATTCTCGCACTAGCGTTTCCGCATTGGACAGCAGGTTTCTATGGGTCAGCATGGCCCCTTTGGATCGTCCGGTGGTGCCCGAGGTGTAAAGGAACGCGGCCAGATCATCCTCAGCCCGGTTCACCGTCTCGAAATGGGTTGGCATGGTCTGTGCGTTGTGTATCAGACTGCCGCTGCCATTCCCGTTCAGTGTTTCCACCTTGGCATTCTGAGCGTGTGAGATAGCGGTTAGCTCAGCTTGATTGACCGCGTCGCAGACAACCAAAGACGCCCCGCTGTTTTCGACAAAATAGGTCAGTTCCGCCGTTTTATAGGCGGTGTTCAGCGGCAGGAAGATCAGCCCGGCCTGCGCGCAGGCGGCATAGAGCGCCAGCATCTGAGGTGACTTTTCAACCTGAACCGCAACCCTGTCTCCCGGTTTCAGCCCAAGCGCCGTCAGCGCATTGGCGATTTGTGCGACCATGTTCAGGAATGCGGCGTGTGTGATGGTGTGGCCATCGGGCAGGTGCAGAAAAGGCGTCTCTTTCCCCGCATGGACGTCGAACAAACGATCATAAAGCGGGTTGGCCATTGTCTATTCCCTTCGGTGCGCTGCGCCCTGAACCTGACCGGGAAATCCGAGGCGGACAAGACCCGAATCCCAGATATTTCCGGGGTGAATGCCCATCGAACACTGGTGAAAATGCTGCACCTGCGATATGCGCAAGGCAGTTTGCCGGAGACCTGAGATGTTTGTTGCCACTTTGCTGACCACCCCCACTGCGCCCGCGCTGGACACTTCGCTGGTCGAGTCTTTGCGAAACGCGTGGGGCGGCGAAGATGTTATCTGGCTCAGCCCCGATGAAGCGGCAGAATTCAACCTTTCAGCCCGCCCCGACAATCAATGGGAGGTCTGGGCAGACTTGCAGCCCATGGGCGTGGATCTTGTCCTACAGCCTATAGAAGGGCGACGCAAAAAGATGCTGCTGGCCGATATGGACAGCACGATGATCCAACAGGAATGCATTGATGAGCTGGCCGATGAGGCCGGTGTCGGCGAGCGCGTCAAAGACATCACCGCACGTGCCATGAATGGCGAACTGGATTTCGAAGGCGCCCTGATCGAACGGGTTGGTCTGTTGAAAGGTATGGATGAGGCGGTGATTGATCAGGTGTTGAACACAAGGATCACATTGATGCCCGGTGGGCGCGCCCTGGTGGCAACAATGCGCGGAAACGGCGGATACGCTGCGCTCGTCTCGGGCGGGTTCACAGCCTTTACCGCCCGCGTGGCCGAGTTGATCGGGTTTGATGAGAACCGGGCCAACACGCTTCTGGCTGCGGATGGTAGGCTGACGGGTGAGGTTCAGCGCCCGATCCTAGGGCGCGAGGCCAAGGTTGAATCTCTGGAACGGATCACAGCGCAGTTGGGGATTGCGGAATCGGATGTTCTTGCCGTGGGTGACGGGGCGAATGATCTGGGCATGCTGCATCGCGCGGGCACGGGCGTGGCGCTGCATGCCAAACCCTCGGTCGCGGCAGAGTGCGATGTGCGGATCAACCATGGGGACCTGACAGCGCTGCTGTATTTGCAGGGCTATTCGCGTGCAGAGTTCGCTGCTGAGTAACGGCGGGGCTTCCCTTTATTTAACACTCATGTTAAATAGTGGTCATGAACACGCTTCTGACCGCCTTTTCCGCTTTATCCGACGCCACGCGTTTCTCGATTGTCGAGCAGTTGATGGCCGATGGGGAATTGCCTGCCGGTGATCTGATCGACGGCAAGGGCATGTCAGGCGCGGCAATCTCACGCCATTTGAAAGTTCTGCGCGAGGCCGGGCTGATCCAACAACGCGTGCAGGGCACGCAGCGCATGTATTCCGTGCGGCCTGAAGGTCTGCGGGCGATTGCGGATTGGACGATCTCAAAACGGCAATTCTGGGAAAGCAGCCTGGATCGTTTGGGCGACATTTTGGAAAGGGAAACCTCATGGCCGACCTGAAACTCGAACGGGAGTTTCCGGTTGACCCCGAAACTCTGTTCGCTTGGGTCTCGGACGGGGCAAAGCTGTTGCAATGGTGGGGGCCCGAGGGAATGCATGTGCCCGAACACAATCTGGATTTCTCGCGCGCTGGTCCCTGGTATTCGGTGATGGAGAATGCCGAAGGGCAGCAATACAAGGTGTCCGGACATGTAACCCATGTCGATCCACCAAACTCGGTCGGGTTCACCTGGGCCTGGCATGACGATCAGGATCAGCGCGGTGTCGAAAGCCATGTGACCTTTACTGTCACCGCCTCTGGCGCCGGATCGCTGCTGGTTTTGGATCACCGCGAACTGGTCGATGCCGAGGCCGCCGCAAATCATAACAAAGGCTGGACATCGTCTCTGCGCAAACTCGCAGCGCAGTGCAAATAGAGTTTCAACAGGGAGGAGCGAAATGCCCCAATATTTGTTTGTCTATCATGGCGGTGCTGCGCCGCAGTCTCAGGCCGAAATTGACGCCACCATGGCTGCATGGGGTGTCTGGTTTCAGGATATGGGTCCTGCGGTCAAGATACCGGGCAACCCGGTCGGGCAGTCTTATACCGTCAGTGCTTCGGGCGTTGCCGAGGATGGTGGTGCAAATCCCGCGTCGGGATTTAGTGTGGTCATGGCTGACTCGGTTGAAGCGGCGAACGAGATGGCCAAGGGCTGCCCTATGGTCGTCAGCGGTACCGGCTCAGTCGAGGTGGCTGAAATCCACGAATTCGAGGCCTAGGCCTAACCGGGGAAACCTGGTGCAGGCCGGATCACGCCACATTCCAGCCCTCGGCGGCTGTATTGCGTGGCATTCATGAACTTGCAGGTGGCCGGGTGATCGGCCTCCAGTACGCCAAGACTGACAAGGATGGCCGCAATCGCGCATTCACTGGCGCGGGTTGTGCCATCGGCGATTTTCAAGGCCACGCCCATCCGTTTCTCGGGGATGATAGCCACAAAGACAGCCTCGGCCCCGGTTTTGATCGCGGCGCGGCCATCCATGGCGCGCATCAGCTCGGTGCAGGCGCGCGTTTCGCCCGCAACCAGATCCGGGTGCTGGATCATGGCCGCCGTCAGTTGCTGCGCCGCATCGCTAGACCGATCCGAACGGTCGCCGGCGGATGCAAACCAGGCCATGGAACGGGCGAGACCCACCAAAGATGTGGCAAAATTGGGCGCCGAACAGCCGTCAATCCCATAACCGGGGCTGGTTTCACCCGTGGTTTCCTCGAATGCAGACAGGCTTGCCTGCTGCACCGGATGATCGATGTCCAGATATTCCGGCCCGGCCCCCATATGCTGCGCCAGGGTCAGAAACCCACAATGTTTGCCCGAACAATTGTTGTGAATCTGACAGGGCGTATCGTCGGCCAATATCAGCCGGTCGCGTGCGGCCTTGTCCGCCGGTTCCTGCGGGCCACAGCGCAGATCGGGCTCTGATAGCCCCAGATGATCCAGCCAGGCGATCACGCGATCCGTGTGAATGGCAGCCCCGTTATGGGACGCGCAGGCCAGCGCCAGATGCTCGGACGTTAGCCCGTACTTTGCCGCCGCGCCGGAGGTGACCAATGGAAGTGCTTGAATCATCTTGGCGGATGAGCGTGGATAAATCACCGCGTTCGGATCCCCCCAGCTTTGCACAATCTGGCCGGTATCGTCGCAGATGACGGCGTGGCCCAGATGCAGGCTTTCCAGCAATGGTCCACGCCACAGTTCAGTCATCGGGATAGGCTGCGTCATCGGGACCTCCGGTTTTTTGCGCAAAATTCTGCCAATCGCCCTTTCGCCTGTGGCGAAACCTGCGTTAGTGTGTGTATGTCGGCAATCATCGGAATGCGCAACTTTCGTAAAGACGAACCGGCAGGGTTCGCGGGCATTCCGGTGGGTATGAGGTAAAAGGTCGAGCTAGGAGGCTGGACAAATGGGATCAATGCTCGTCCGCGTGATCGCGGGCCTGTGTGTGGCAGGGATGGCCACATCTGCAATCGCTCAACAAGCGACAAGCACAAATCGCGTAGCGGCAAAAACCGATTGGAGCGTTTTTGTCGAAGATGATCCTACCGAATGCTGGAGCGTTTCTGCCCCTAAGGAAACCGTGAACACGCGCGGCGGCCGCGTCGTTTCAGTTCGGCGCAGCGATATCCTGTTGTTCGTGTTCTATCGCCCCAATGCCGAGGTCAAAGGCCAGGTCACCTTTACCGGCGGCTACCCGTTCGCATCAGGCTCTACTGTGAACCTGAACGTGGATGGCAGTGAATTTGAGCTGTTCACTGAAGGCGAATGGGCTTGGCCGGCAACAGCCGCCGATGACGCCAAGATTGTCACGGCGTTGAAACGCGGGACCGAGGCGGTGTTGACCGCGCGCTCCGAACGCGGAACACAGACCAAGGACACGTTTTCGTTGCTGGGCTTTACAGCTGCCATCGAAGACGCCGAAACGCGCTGCACCAACTAAGGTGACGCTTACGCGTGTAAGGCCCCGTCATCTGGCGGGGCTTTGTCGTTATGGCGACCCGTTCGTGCCTTTATGTGATTTCAGCTTTGAATTTGATCCGTATCAATGTCGCGGCCTTCAGAATCTGAACTAATCGGTTCAAGAGAAACGAAGGAGTGATAGATATGATGGACAAATCTCTGATCGCGCTCATGATGGTGTGTGGGGTTCTGTTGACGGCCTGTGAAAACAACGGAGAAACCTATCCGGTTACCGGTGAACAATGTGGCCCGGAAGATCCGGTGAAAAAGCTGGATGCGGCAGACTGCCTTGTTCCACCTTCAGGTGTCTGACACCGTACAGACCTCAACTGACTGGCCGCGGCGCTGATCCCCGCGGCCAGCTGCGTTTCCGGGCATTGCAGCGTGTTGGGTACGATTTCTTTTGATCTTTGCACGCGTTCCTATATAGAGGCGCATCCCAAGCCAGAATCTGCATAGATACGCCCTAGAAGGTACCAGCATGTCGCCCAAAGCGCCGATCACGCAAGACGTAATGACCATCCCCCGCAAGCTGCCTGAGGGGAAGGTGAATCTGGTTGGTTTGTCACGTGATCGTCTGCGTGAGGTCCTGATTGAGCATGGTACACCGGAAAAGCAGGCCAAGATGCGGACCGGCCAGATCTGGCAGTGGATCTACCAATGGGGCGTGCGGGACTTTGCCGAGATGACAAATCTGGCCAAAGCCTATCGCGCGCAACTGGCCGAAAACTTTGTCATCGAAATCCCCGAAGTCGTGACTCGTCAGGTTTCGGAAGATGGCACCCGCAAGTATCTGTGCCGCATCGCAGGCGGGCACGAGGTCGAGGTTGTTTATATCCCCGAAGAGGATCGCGGCACACTCTGTATCTCTTCCCAGGTGGGTTGTACGCTGACCTGTTCTTTCTGTCACACCGGCACGCAGAAACTGGTGCGAAACCTGACGGCGGCGGAAATCGTTGGTCAGGTGATGATGGCCCGTGATGATTTGGAGGAATGGCCAACCCCCGGTGCCCCTAAGGACGAAACGCGCCTGTTGTCGAACATTGTTCTAATGGGCATGGGCGAGCCGCTTTATAACTTCGAAAACGTCCGTGATGCGATGAAAATCGCGATGGATCCTGAAGGCATTTCCTTGTCGCGCCGCCGGATCACTCTGTCCACGTCTGGCGTTGTGCCCGAGATTGCGCGCACAGCCGAGGAAATCGGCTGCCTGCTGGCGATCTCATTCCATGCCACCACGGATGAGACCCGCGACGTACTGGTCCCGATCAACAAGCGCTGGAATATCGAGGAACTGCTACAAGCACTCGCAAGCTACCCAAACGCTTCGAATTCCGAGCGGATCACGTTCGAATATGTGATGCTGGATGGCGTCAATGACAGTGATGAGGATGCGCATCGCCTGATCGATCACATCAAGCGCCACAACATCCCCGCCAAGATCAACCTGATCCCGTTCAACGAATGGCCCGGCGCTCCATACAAGCGCAGCTCGAACAATCGTATCCGGGCCTTTGCGAACATCATCTATCAGGCCGGTTATGCCTCTCCTATTCGCAAAACACGCGGAGAGGACATCATGGCCGCTTGTGGCCAACTGAAATCGGCCACCGAACGCGCCCGTAAGTCACGCAAGCAGATTGAGGCCGAAGCCGGGTTGAACGGCTGAGTGAGACTGCCAGCGCCTGTTTTCTGAACTCAAAATTTGTTATATTTGACCTGTTCGGTTCAGGTCGGGCTCACCTTTGTGCACAAGACTGTGAGAGGAATGGGTCCGCGCGAGCCACATGCTAAGTCTTTGGCGACGACCTGCGCGTGGATTGCACGCAGACAAACTGTTTTCAGATGGGCTAATACCATGAGCACGATTTTTCAAATTAGTTTCAAAACAATACTCGTCGCTTCATTCTCGCTTCTTTTTCATATCGGAGCCGCGAAGGCCGATGACCGCGAGGCACACATCGCAATCGAGAATCCTGCTGATCTCAGAAAAGATGAGGCCGAAGAGATTTATCAATCGCTTAGCCGACGTCTGGCACGCGGCTATGCCGGAGCCCAGCTTGACCAGATCCGGAACTATCAAAGCTGGGCGCTGTTCAACGATGTGCCTTATGTTTCAGCGACCCACGGTCAACGATATGTGAACAGCTACGCCAATCGCATGGCACATAACTATGGAACCATGCAGCACGGGGACGTATTGCCAGCGGGGTCGGTTCTGGCAAAGGACAGCATGACTGTCACCGATGAAGGCAAGATCTTTCCGGGTGCGATGTTCGTGATGGAGAAGCTGCCGCAGGGCACCAACCCTGAAACGGCTGACTGGCGCTATATCATGGTGCTGCCTGACGGTTCGCTATATGGCGACACCACGGGATCACGCCCCAATCAGGTTGTTTATTGCCACGAATGTCACGAACAGGTGGCTGAGCGTGACTACACATTCTTCGTGCCCGAAGAGTATCAGGTCAAGGCTAAGTAGCGTTCAACTTATCCACGCTGGAACCGCGCCGTGCCGATCACTTCGATCACTTGTTGGCGGACGGGTTCAGGTTGTGCTTCGACAGCATTCAGAACCTCGCGTAGTTCGGCGCGCAACCCGTGCATCTGATCGATCAGAGAGATCATCATCGACAGGGCATCCGCCTCCATATCGTATTGCTCATGCAGTTCGCAGGCCAGTTCCAGACGGGCAACGTCGATGCTGTGATAGACCACGCCTTGTGCCGATTGCTCGGGAATCACAATCTCGGCGGCCAGATATTCGGTCAGGCGATCCGAGGTCAGGCGGGTGATGGTGGCGATCAATTCCTCTTCGGTCAGGGTCATGACTGCATTCCTTTGCGCGGGTCATAGCCGTGGCTTTGGCGCCAGGTTTCCATGAATTGCTTAAGCTCATCGTCGATCTGGTCGGGCAAGGCGACGGTAAGTTCGATCAGTTGATCCCCACGTTCGGATGAGCCGCGTTTTTTGACGCCCTTGCCCCGCAGGCGCAGGGTCTTGCCGCTGCTGGTGCCTGCCGGTACGGTCACGTTGACACCTCCGTCGATCGTGGGCGCGCGGACTTTGCCGCCCAGAATGGCTTCGTCAATGCTGATGGGCAGCGTGATGTGGATGTCGTTGCCCTGCCGGTCGAACACCGGATGGTCCGCCACCGAGATCGTAACCAGCGCATCACCTGCCGTTCCCTCACCATAGCCCGGAGCGCCTTTGCCCCGCAGCCGGATGGTCTGGCCCGTGGTGATGCCCGCCGGTATCTTGACCTCGATCCGGTTGCCATCGGGCAGGGTTAGTTTCTGACTGGCCCCGAACACGGCATCCAGAAAGCTGATCTGCAGCGAGTAGTTCAGGTTGTGACCCGGCGCGTGGAATTCCTGCGTGTGCTGACCACCGAAACCGCCGCGACCGCGCATGAACTCGGCGAAGATGTCTGACATATCATCCGGGTCCGCCTGCCGCCCGCGATAAGGGTTTCCAGCAGCTTCAGCATAGTCACGATAATATTGCTGTTGCGGGCGCTCCTGACCCGAAGCGTCAATCTCGCCATTGTCATAGCGGGCGCGGGTTTCGGGGTCTTTCAATAAGTCATACGCTGCTGCGGCGGATTTGAACTTTGCCTCAGCCTCGGCATCCCCCGGTTTCAGGTCCGGGTGGCATTCCTTGGCGATGCGCCGATAGGCTTTCTTGATCTCGGCGGCACTGGCGTCTTTGGCCACGCCAAGGACGGAATAGGGATCGTCGCTCATCTCACCTCTCGCGGATGTGGGTCGGTCTGATCTTTATGAATGTGTTTTATCATGCGATTTCAACCGGCCAAAAGGAAGAGGCAATTGAATTGCTTCGTAAAATCCAGCAGGTCTGTTAGTATCTACATGTTCTCAGATGTTCTTTGACGGAGGCTCCGAATGTCACGCAGATTCAAATCCGCTTTGGCCTTGCTGGCCGGGAACGCAATCGGGTTGATATTGGCAGTGCTGCTGCTGACCGGTTTTGCGATCAAGCCTTTGTCATTTGTGGTCGTGGTCATCGTCTTCACCGTTGTTCAAGTGATCGCAGAGCCGTTGATCCTGAAGATCGGAGAAAAGAAAGCGCCTGCACTCAAAGGCGGCATTGCCTTGATCGTGACTTTTGTGGGCTTGCTGGTGACCGAATGGATCACAGCCGGACTTATTATCGGAGGGGTGGCAAATCTGTTGGCAGCAACGCTGCTGGTGTGGTTGGGCGCCTTGATCGGCAGCATTGTTCTGCCGATCTACGTGTTTCCCGAACTGCGCGCGCCCAAGAACTAGCTAAAGCGCATTCAGGCTGGCCTCGATGGCTTGCCACAGTTCCTCAACCGGTTCACATCCAACGGACAGGCGGATGAAACCGGGGTCAACATCATCGCCCCAGCGGGCGCGACGCTCGGCCGAGCTGTGAATGCCGCCAAAGGAAGTCGCAGGGCGCAGCAAAGGGCAGCCGTTGATAAACGCTTCTGCCATATCCTCATTGTCCAGCGTCAGGGAAAGCAGAAACCCGAACCGTTTCGTCTGAGCCTGCGCAAGTGCGTGCGCCGGATCGCCAGGCAACCCAGGATAGCGCACCAACCTGACTGCGGAATGGGCGGCCAGCCGCTTGGCCAACACCTGCGCTGAACTGCACATGCGATCGTAGCGCACGTCCAGTGTTTCCAGCCCGCGATGTAGCAACCATGCCTCATGCGGGCCGGGGATCGCTCCTGAGACGCGTCGCCATTCCTCGACCCGTTCCATGATCTGGTCATTGCGGCTGGCCACATGGCCCATCAGCAAATCCGAATGCCCACCCAAGGCCTTGGTGTCGGAGGACACCACGACATCAATCCCCAGATCCAGCGGGCACTGGCCCAGCGGGGTCAGGGTTGTGTTATCTGCAATTGTTACCCCTCCGGCGGCGCGCACTTGTTCAGCAACGGCGGCCAGGTCGATCATATCCAGACCGGGATTCGACGGGCTTTCGACGAACACCACGTCAAACCCCTTAAAACCACCCTCCGCAAAGGACGTTGTTGCGCGTTCCTCGACCTCGACTCCGAGGCGCGAGAGGAACCGATCCGACAGCAGGCGCGTGACATAGTACCCGTCCGACGGGATCAACAGACGTGATCCGGCCTGAACCGTGGCAAACAACGCTGCTGAGATCGCCGCCATACCCGAAGGAAAGCTGAGGCATGACGCGTCCTCAAGATGCGACAGCATATGCTCCAGCTGCACCCATGTCGGATTGTCGACGCGGCCATAAGTGGCCAGACCATCCGTTGCGCCCGGCAGGTGGTACATGCTGCTTTGGGTCAGCGGCAGGGCCACCGGTTCACCTTCGTTCAAGGTATTGCCACGCAGGTGCAGCATGTCTCCGATCTTAGGGGCCATGGTTCAGCGCCCCGGAATGGCGTCGCGGGGCGGGGCGGGTTCCCAGTTCTCGATGATATCAACCGCCTCTTGCGCGGTGTCGACAAAACGGAACAGGTCGAGGTCTTCGTCCGAAATCGTGCCCGCATCGGCCAGTGCCGCCCAGTTGATGACTTTCTCCCAGAACTCACGACCAAACAGCAGGAAGGGTACACGCTCCATCCGGCCTGTCTGGATCAAGGTCAGGGCTTCGAACAGTTCATCCATTGTGCCGAAACCACCGGGGAAAATGGTGATGGCGCGGGCGCGCATCAGGAAATGCATCTTGCGGATCGCGAAGTAATGGAAGTTGAAGCTAAGATCGGGTGTCACATACAGGTTAGGAGCCTGTTCGTGCGGCAGCACGATGTTCAACCCGATAGAGCAGCCATTTGCGTCTTGCGCGCCGCGATTCCCGGCCTCCATCACACCCGGCCCACCGCCGGTAACGATCACATTTTCACGCCCACCGGTTTCGTTGGATTTTTCGGTCATCAGCCGCGCGAATTCGCGGGCTTCATCGTAGTATTGAGATAGACCTGCCAGCGTTTCGGTCCTTGCAGTGTGCTTTTGCGACGGTTCCGGAATACGCGCGCCGCCGAACATGACGATGGTCGAGGTGATCTGGCGCTCACTCATGATCATCTCGGGCTTGAGCAGCTCCAGTTGCAGACGCACCGGGCGCAGCTCATCCCGGCACAGGAATTCTTCGTCGGCAAAGGCAAGGCGATAGGCGGGCGAGCGGGTCTGCGGCGTATCCGGCACCTCGCGCGCGGTCGAGCGATCTGTTTGTGCGTCGCGGAACGGGCTGTGACGGTCTTCTCTCATGGGTGAACGATCCCTGCTTGCGTGTTTTTCAAACAGCTATAGGCTTCGCGGGCAGAGCGCCAGTCACGGAAAGACAAGAATGAATTGGAAGAGCGAAATATTAGCCGCCCAGCATCGCATTTCGGGCTATGCGCAGGTGACGCCGGTAATGACCAGCAAGATACCGGGCTATCCCATCGAACTGAAGCTGGAGCAGATGCAGCATACCGGCAGTTTCAAGGCGCGGGGGGCGTTCAATACCCTGATCAGTTCTGATGTTCCCGAGGCCGGAGTGGTGGCGGCTTCTGGTGGTAATCACGGCGCAGCGGCCGCCTATGCGGCGCAGGCGCTGGGCTACCCGGCCAAGATATTTGTGCCCGAGCTTGCGGGGCCGTCCAAGATCGCATTGATCAAGCAAACCGGTGCGGACCTGAGCGTTGTATCGGGCGAATACGCGAACGCGCTGACGGCCGCGCAGGCGCATGAACAGGCGACCGGCGCGATGCAAATCCATGCCTATGACGCACCCGCAACGGTGGCCGGGCAGGGGACGTGCTTTGCCGAGTGGGACGCTCAGGGGCTGAAAGCTGATACCGTTCTGGTCGCGGTTGGCGGGGGCGGCCTGATTGCGGGCGCGCTGGCGTGGTTTGACGGCGCGCGCAAGGTTGTGGCGGTCGAACCCGAAACCTCTTGCGCCTTGAATGCGGCGCTGAAGGTGGGTGAGCCGGTGGATGTGTCCGTGTCCGGCATCGCCGCGAACGCTTTGGGTGCGCGGCGAATTGGCCAGATTTGCTTTGACCTGGCACAGGGCGTGAGCTCGGTTCTGGTGAGTGACGAGGCCATTGCTGAGGCGCAGCAGATGCTATGGCAGGCACATCGCATTCTGGTGGAGCCGGCTGGGGCCGCAGCGTTGGCGGCGCTAACTTCGGGGGCCTATCAGCCCGAACCGGGTGAGCGTGTCGCCGTCCTGATCTGCGGTGGCAATATCGCGCCCGATCCGCTTGCCGGTTGATTGGTTGAGGCGCAGACGCAAACGGATCCGTGTTCGTCGCATTGCGCCATGAGGTTCACTTGCGTATAGGCCAAACCAACACGAACAGATTCTGTAGGGAGACGCCCAATGTCCAACGCGCAATTGGAAGCCGCCATCGAAGCCGCCTGGGAGGCGCGCGATACGATTACACCCGCCACCACGGGTGAGCAGCGCGAAGCCATCGAGGATACTCTGAACGCGCTGGACAGCGGGTCATTGCGGGTTGCTGAGAAGTTGGAAAGCGGCGACTGGCATGTGAACCAATGGGCGAAGAAAGCGGTCCTGCTGGGCTTTCGCATCAAGGACATGGAAATGCAGACCGGCGGCCCTCAAGGCGGTGGCTGGTGGGACAAGGTCGACAGCAAGTTCGCCGGTTGGGGCGACAACCAATGGAAATCTGCGGGGTTCCGTGCGGTGCCGAACTGTGTTGTCCGCAAATCTGCCTTCATCGCACCGGGCGTCGTCCTGATGCCGTCCTTCGTGAACCTGGGCGCCTATGTGGACGAAGGCACGATGGTTGACACCTGGGCCACCGTCGGATCCTGCGCGCAGATCGGCAAAAACGTGCACCTGTCCGGCGGCGTTGGTATCGGCGGCGTGTTGGAGCCGATGCAGGCGGGCCCGACCATTATCGAGGACAACTGCTTTATCGGCGCGCGTTCCGAAGTAGTCGAGGGCTGCATCGTGCGCGAAGGCTCGGTTCTGGGGATGGGCGTGTTCATCGGCAAGTCGACCAAGATTGTCGACCGTGAAACCGGCGAGGTCATGTATGGCGAAGTCCCGCCCTATTCAGTGGTTGTCGCCGGATCGATGCCATCAAAGAACAACGTGAACCTCTACTGCGCGGTGATCGTGAAACGCGTGGATGAAAAGACACGTTCGAAAACCGGGATCAATGAGTTGCTGCGCGACTGATCCAAACGTAGCGTGAATGGCAAAAGGCCGTGGATAGGCTCCGCGGCCTTTTTCGTAAGACCATCATGCTGCTATACCGGGCGCTGCCACACAGGAAGAGAACGACCCATGATCCCCATCGATATCGCCATCTTGTTCATGGGGGCCGCGATTGCGCTGGCCGCTGTTCCTGGGCCAGACAATATCTTTGTGATGACGCAATCGGCGCTTTATGGTCGGATGTCAGGGTTGGTTGTGACGCTGGGATTGGCCAGTGGGCTTATCGTGCATACCACTGCAGCGGCTTTGGGCGTGGCCGTAATCTTCCAAACTTCACAAACCGCCTTTGCAGCGCTGAAATACGCTGGTGCGGCCTATCTGGTCTATCTAGCGTGGAAGGCTTTCACTGCGGCAGGGTCTGCGCTTGACGGGGGCGATGCGCCGGAGATTCCGACGCACAAACTCTATCTGCGCGGGCTGATCATGAATATCGCTAATCCGAAGGTGACGATTTTCATGCTGGCCTTCCTGCCGCAATTTGTCGATCCGCTGAACGGCTCGCTGATCGGGCAGTTCTATCAACTTGGGGCGTTGATGTTCCTGGCGACGGTTGTGGTGTTCGGAGCCGTGGCCCTTGCAGCGGGTACGTTGGGTGGCTGGCTGAGGGGCTCGCCTTCGGTTCAGCTATGGATGAACCGCGTTTCGGGCGCGATCTTTGTTGCGCTGGCCCTCAAACTGGCCACGGCCGAGCGCTAGGGTCCTGACCCTAAGCTTGACCAATTCAGGCCGCAGGGCTAAGGCCCGTGGCATGGAAAAGCAGAAAAAGCCCTCGCGCCAGCAAGTCTATACCCTTCTTGTTCAGATCGGACGGAAGGATGGGGATGGTTTGCCCGACGGGGCAACTGGTGCGGCGTTGATCTGTTATGCCAGTGGCGTGGATGAGGCCGAGGCCGTACGCGAGACTGTGGCCATCCTGAAACAGGCGGATACGGCACCGCTGGATGTCACCGGTTACGGCACATTGGCTGAGCGTGAGGCACAGGGCCATGACATCGATCCCGACGAGCGTTCCCTGATGCAGCGGGCGCTGGACGAAAACGCGGTAATCGTGGCGCAGATGACCCCGTTTTTTGAAGACGAGACCTCAGCCTCTTAATTCTGCGATCCGAACCATTTGCGGTGTAGTTCGTCATAGGTCCCGTCCTCACGCAGCGACAGCAGCGCCTGATTGACCTCTTCCACGAGTGGCGAGCCAGTCGGGAAGGCAATGCCATAGTTTTCTCGCAGGAAGATGCTACCGGTCATCGTCGCGATCCTGCGCCCCTCGTGCGCTGCGAAGTAGGACAGGATAGGAGCGTCGAACACGACAGCGTCCAAATCTTCGGCCTTGAATGCCTCAAGCATTTGATCGAGCCCCGGATAGCCTGCGTATTCGATATCGCGCCGGTCCAGAAAGCTGGCCGCAGTTGAACCAGTAATGGTGCCAACATTCTTGCCATAGAGATCATTCACCGAGTTCACATTTCCAGTGATCGCGTCCACCGTCATGACACTGGTGATCCGGGCGGTGAAGACCGATACAATGAACAGCGAGGATACCACCAGCACCACGCCCAGAATGCGGCCAAATGGTGTGCGAGGCATCCGTTCTTCAAAACCACCATTCACGACCAGATTCAGCGCCCACCAGAAGGATGGGAACCATGCCTCGTTCAGCTTGCGGTCGAAATAGGGCTGGGCGCGCCGTTCGAACCCCCACATCAACATGCCGCCGCCAAGCAGGATGGCGAAGGCCAGCCCAATGGCGATGAACAATTCGGTGGATAGTAATGCCTGCAACAGCGACGGTCTGCGCACCGCGTCCGATGGCACCATGATCTGCAAGCCCGCCTCGAAAATCGGCTGGCTAAAATCCATCTGCGTTTCGCGCGAGGCCGTGATCGAGATATTGGCGATGGCCAAATCGGCCGATCCGTCCTCGACCGCGCCCAGCATCTCGGCAAAGGAATCCACGCGCTGGACAGAGTATTCCCATCCCAAAGCCTCAGAAAGAGCCCCCAGCAGGTCCATCGAGAATCCGGTTTCGGCACCGTCCTCAACATAGGAAAACGGCGGGCGTGTCACTGTCGTGACATTTAGCGTCTGTGCCAGGCTTTGCTGTGCGAGAACGGCGAAAGTCAGGCTGATCAATGCGTAGAATGCGCGCTTCATGGTCAAGTCACCCGTTTCGCGGCCCTGTAACGCGAATGTATATGCATGGGCAAGGTGGCCGCAGAGTAAATCGGCATGTTTTATTGCGCTCTCAGACTGATACATCGCTTGTTCAGTGCGATAATTTTTGTGGATTGGCCTTGGCAATCCTGCCAATTCGTTGAATCTGTGCACGAACCTGAACACATGACCAACAGCGAGGCCCACATATGACCGATGCAGTTCAACTGACGGCAGACCTGATCCGTTGCCCATCGGTCACACCTGATGAAGGCGGAGCGCTTGTCCTGCTGCAGAATATCCTAACGGAGGCAGGGTTCGAATGTACCCGCGTGGATCGCGGTGGCATCAGTAACCTGTTCGCCCGTTGGGGTGCCAAGGGGCACGCGCGGACGTTTGGCTTCAACGGCCATACGGATGTAGTGCCTGTGGGGGATCAGGCGGCCTGGACCAAACCGCCCTTCGGGGCCGAGGTTCATGACGGTGTGATGTATGGGCGCGGCGCGACGGATATGAAATCGGGCGTTGCCGCCTTTTCAGCTGCGGCGATTGATTTCGTGCGCGACACGCCACCCAACGGGGCGATTATCCTGACCATTACGGGCGACGAAGAAGCTGACGCGTTGGATGGTACCACCGCCCTGCTTGATCATATGGATCAGGCTGGCGAAAAGATGAGCGTGTGTCTGGTTGGCGAACCCACTTGCCCGAACCGGATGGGCGAGGTGATGAAAATCGGCCGGCGTGGGTCAATGACTGCATGGTTCACAGTGACGGGGGTTCAGGGGCATTCCGCCTATCCGCATCGGGCCAGGAACCCATTACCAGCCATGGTGCGGCTTATGGATCGGCTGGCCAGTCATGAACTGGACCAAGGCACCGATCACTTCGATGCGTCTACGCTCGCCGTTGTCACAATCGACACCGGCAATCCCGCGACAAATGTCATCCCCGCGCAATGCAGCGGCACCGTCAATATCCGCTTCAACGACACGCATACCGGTGCAGGTCTAAGCGACTGGCTCAAGGCTGAAGCGGCGCGCGTGGCTGAAGAGTACGGCGTTGAGGTGGATACCAAAATCAAAATCTCGGGCGAAAGCTTTTTGACCCCGCCAGGCGCACTGTCCGATTTGGTGGCGCAGGCGGTTGAGGCCGAAACGGGCGTGCGACCCGAACTGTCGACAACCGGTGGCACTTCGGATGCGCGGTTTGTCAAAAACCATTGCCCGGTGGTCGAGTTCGGGCTTGTCGGTCGTACCATGCATCAGGTCGATGAATGTGTCGAGGTGGCCCAGATCGAGCAGTTGAAGGCGATTTATACGCGTATTCTGACGGACTATTTTGCCTGACCGATGCAGCGCACTCTGGTCATCATGGTCAAAGAGCCGCGTCCGGGTCGCGTCAAAACTCGACTGGGGCGCGATATCGGCATGGTTGGTGCGGCGTGGTGGTTTCGCCATCAGACGCGCTCTCTGATCCGTCGGCTGCGCGATCCGCGTTGGCAGATTGTGTTGGCGGTTTCCCCCGACGCCGAAGGGCTGACCAGTCGCATCTGGCCCGCCGATCTGCCACGTGCCGCGCAGGGGAGGGGCGATCTCGGTGACCGTATGGGGCGGATGCTGCGCGGGATGCCAAATGGGCCGGTTTGCCTGATTGGGGCGGATATTCCGGGCATCGCGCGCTGTCATATCTCGGACGCGTTCAAGGCATTGGGTCGTTCGCAAATGGTGTTCGGCCCGGCCCCGGATGGCGGCTATTGGCTGGTCGGTGCGCAACGCTATGGCGCGTTGCCGGTGGGCTTGTTTCGGGATGTGCGCTGGTCGACAGAACATGCGCTAGCCGACACGTTAGCGTCAGTTCCCGGCTGTCGTGTCGCCTTGTTGGACGAACTGCGCGACGTGGATACCGTCGCTGATTTGCACGGCTGAGCCAAAGGGGCACTTTTTGGTCATGACGCGGTTGCATGCGCGTGCTAGGCCAAAGATATGAGTAGCATTCCCACCAAGCAGGAGGTCCTTGACTGGATCTCAGCGAACCCCACCCTGACCTCGAAACGTGATATCGCCAAGGCCTTTGGCATCAAGGGCGCGGATCGGATCGATCTGAAGCGCATCCTCAAGGAGCTTGAGGCCGAGGGGCATCTGGAAAAGCGCAAGCGCAGCTATCGCGACCCGGACCGCCTGCCTCCGGTCAGCGTGCTGCAGGTGAAGGCCCCGAATGAAGACGGCGACTTGTTCGCGCGGCCTCTGGAGTGGCATGGGGACGGTGTCGAGCCGATCGTTCTGCTGATCACCCGCGCCAGCGATCCGGCGCTGGGCGAGGGCGACCGCATTCTGGCCCGCCTGACCGTGGTACATGAGGAAGACCACAACTACGAGGCGCGCCTGATCCGTCGCATTGGGACGAACCCGCGCAAGATCGTCGGCATCTATCGCAAGGGGGCCGAGGGCGGGCGGATCGTGCCTATCGACAAGGCCGGTTCAACGGAATGGCTGGTGCCAGAAGGCGCGGTGCATGGGGCCAAGGATGGTGAGTTGGTCGAGGCCGAACAGGCCGGGCCCAAGAACCGCATGGGGCTGCCCCGCGCGCGCATCGTTGAACGTCTGGGCGATCCGACCGCACCCAAGGCCGTGTCGCTGATCGCCATTCACCAACACAGCATCCCGGATGATTTCCCTGACAAGGTGATTGATGAGGCCGACAAGGCCAAACCCGTTGGCCTGAAGGGCCGCGAGGACCTTCGGGACATGCCGTTGCTGACCATCGACCCGTCAGACGCGCGCGACCATGATGATGCATGTTACGCGCATGCGGATGACGACCCCAAGAACCTCGGCGGCCATGTGATCTGGGTCGCGATTGCCGACGTTGCCGCCTATGTTCAGCCGGGCACCGCGCTGGACCGCGAGGCGCGCAAACGCGGCAACTCCAGCTACTTCCCGGATCGTGTCGTGCCGATGCTGCCGGATCGCCTGTCCGGTGATCTGTGTTCCCTGCACGAAGGCGTCCCGCGGGCATGTATCGCCGTGCGTATGCAGATCGACGCCGAGGGCAACAAGATCGGCCATCGCTTCGTGCGTGGTTTGATGCGCTCCGCCGCGTCGCTGCACTATGCCGAGGTGCAGGAGGCCATCGACGGCACTCCTAACGACCGCACCGGACCGCTGCTAGAGACGGTTCTGAAACCGCTCTACGCCGCCTATGCCGCGCTGAAAACCGCGCGTGCGGCGCGGCAACCACTGGAACTGGACCTGCCCGAACGCAAGATCGTTCTGTCCGACACGGGAGAGGTGACCAGCGTCGCCTTCCGCGACCGTTTGGATGCACATAAGCTGATCGAAGAGTTCATGATCCTCGCCAATGTCGCGGCGGCTGAAACGCTGATTGCGAAACGTCGGCCACTGCTGTTCCGCGTCCACGAAGAACCCGCGCCCGAAAAGCTGGAGAGCTTGCGTGAAACGGCGCAAGCCGCCGGCCTGAACCTTGCCAAGGGTCAGGTTCTGCAAACCCGTCACCTGAACGCCCTGCTGAACGCCGCAGCTGGAACCGAAGATGCCGAGCTGATAAACCTTACCACACTGCGGTCGATGGCGCAGGCCTACTATAACCCTGAGAACTTTGGCCATTTCGGGCTGGCGCTGCGGAACTATGCGCATTTCACCTCGCCCATCCGGCGCTATGCCGACTTGATCGTGCACCGTGCGCTGATCTCGGCCCATGGCTGGGGCAAGGATGGGCTGACCGAGGATGAAATCATGCGGCTGGACGAAACCGCCACTCATATTTCGGACACTGAACGGCGTTCGATGATGGCCGAGCGCGACACGACCGACCGCTATTTAGCGGCCTATCTGAGCGAACGGGTGGGCAATGAATTCTCAGGCCGGATCAGTGGCATTGCGCGGTTCGGGGCCTTCGTGAAGATGGACGAGACCGGTGCTGATGGGCTGGTGCCCGTGCGGTCACTGGGGCGTGAGTTCTTCCATTTCGACCGCGAGGCCGGAACGCTGATGGGGTCGGACACCGGCCTGATCATTGCCATCGGCCAACGCGTCACCGTGCGCCTGACCGAGGCAACCCCGGTGACAGGTGGGCTGGAGCTGGAGCTGCTGTCAATCGACGATCAGGCCCTGCCGCGCGGGGGCGGCCCTGCCAAACGGGGCATGCGACGGAAGGCAGTCAGTACCAAGCGCAAGAAGGACAAGATCAAGCGCAAGGTCGAACGCAAACGCCGTCAGAGGTGATACGTTAGGGCCCGCGCGATCAACCAGCCATGGCGGGTCGGGTCGATCTGATCCACATCGTCGAACAGCACCGCCCTGTTGCCTTCAATCCGATCCTCATCGGGAAAGGCGGTTGTGAAGTCCCCCATCAACCGGCTTTGGCAATGTACGAACAGGGCAAATGACGCAGACTTGTGCCCGCCCAACCGAATGGTCGAGCCTTTGGGGGCCAGATAGGCAGGCTGACCCCACCGCAGAGCCTCTTGCAGCGGTTGTGCGCGGGGCAGGGCGTTGGCTGTCTCGAAGATCAGATCACGCAGGGCAAACGCCCCGGCGCGAGTTTCCGACGGTAAGGCCGCAAAAACGGCTGCTATGGCGGGGTCTTCAATCTGCGTCATGACAGCGGCACGGCCTGTTCCATCCGGTCTATATAGCTGTTGAGCAGGTTATCCTGTTTGATGCGCCGGGTCAGCGGTGTTTCAACGGGTGTTGCGCGCATTGCGGCCAGCATGGGGCCAACGCTCATATCTGCTGCGGTTGGTTGCTCTCCCAACAGGAAGGGTGATTGCCACAGATAGGCCGAGATCGCCTCGAGATCACGCTCGATCCTTTCCAGGCGCTCGTTCAGAGAAAAGCGACCAATGCCTTGCGCTGTAAGTCCTTTCAGAACAGATTTTCGGATCGAATTCGAAGCTGGTTTGCGGATCAGGGCCGGAATGCCGGTGAAAAAGGTTTCGCGCAGGATGGGCCAGGCCTCGTCATTGCCCCAGCGGTCCAGAACGATCTGGAAGTACAGATGCTCTTCTGCCATGCGGATCAGGGCGCGGGACTGCGCCTTCTGAATGTCCGACAAACCAGCATCGAAGTCAGCTCCTTGCTGTTCCAGCCAATCGCGGATCAGATCGCTGTCGGGTACCAGACGCTCGGGCGTGCGCAGCACTGGCAGTTTCTGATGTGGCATTTTCCGGGGATCCAGCATGTCGGATCGCTGCCAGCGTTGGCCAGACTGTTGCAGCATCAGCGCTGTTTTCACGCAGAACGGGCTGGCACTAAATAGGCCGAACGCTGAAGGGTAAGTCAGAAGGGTCAGCATTAATAAGCTCCATCATTGAGGATGGCCGGACCTTAGACACGACTGATGACAGTTTCTGACATTAGAGGTAGGCTAACATCCGATATGTCCCGCACTGCCCGCCTGTTCCAGCTGATGCAAGCCTTACGCTCTGGCCCGTCGCCGAAAACCTCGGTCCAGCTGGCGGACGATCTTGATGTGTCGCCCCGCACGATACACCGCGATATAGATGCGCTGCGCGGCCTTGGCGCGGTTATAGATGGTGAGGCCGGATTCGGGTTCACCCTGATCGAAGACGCAACCCTGCCGCCATTAGGTTTTACCGATGATGAGCTTGAGGCGCTGGTCCTGGGTCTGCGCGAAGTGCAGGTAATCGGCGATCCGGCACTGGCTGATGCTGCCAGCGCCGCGTTGCGCAAACTTCAAGGACGGCTGCCACCGCGCCAATCCCACAGGCTGAGCCACGCGGTATTGGCGGCGACGCGATTTAACCGACCCCCTGCGCCCACCATCGAAGTTGCCGATCTGCGGCAGGCCACATGGGATGAACGCACAGTCGAATTTGCATATACCGATGCCAAGGGGGATGAGACCCGCAGGCGGGTGGACCCCTTGAGCATCGTGTACATGGACCGTTCGAATGTCTTGCTCAGTTGGTGCCATCTCAGGCGGGATTTTCGTGTCTTTCGGTTGGATCGCATGCGCGAAATGTTGGTGACAGATCAAAGCTTTCGCCCGAATCGTATACCAATGCTGCGCGATGTTCTCGCCCAGATCCGTTCAAAACGCGCCGCACATGAACAGGACGAAAACAGCTAAGACCTTTGAGAATTGCTGATTTTGCGCTATCCTTGGGGTTGAGCAGTACTCAGGAAAAAAATCGGAATGCATAAATGCATAGGTGGCGTCATGACCGCCGCATTATGGGCATCCATCGTGCAGGCGTCAGCGACAGAACACGCCCCCAGGCCCGAGATTCGGCCTGCGGGTGGCGAAATCCAATTGGCTTCGGCGGATGTTACGACATCCCTGCGTCCGGTGCCCCGGCCCGAGGTTGAGGTCGTGCGGGCGTCTTCGGGTGGGAATGCGCGATTTCAGGCGTGGTTAGGTGCGTTTGCGGATCGGGCGCGGGATCAGGGCATCTCGCAATCTACGCTGGGCCACGCATTGGCGGGCCTGTCCTATGATGTCGATGTCATAAGGCGGGATCGCAATCAGGCTGAATTCTCAAAACCGATTTGGGAGTATCTGGACAGCGCCGTCTCGGATACGCGCATCGCAAACGGGCGCGCGGCGCTGGATCGGCACCAAAAGGTCCTAAAGCGGATCGAGGCGCAATACGGTGTCGAGAAAGAGGTCGTGACCGCAATCTGGGGGTTAGAGACATCGTTCGGCACCTATCGCGGCAGCAACCCGACGATCCGGTCTTTGGCGACACTGGCCTTTGATGCACGCCGGGCATCCTTCTTTGAAACCCAGTTGATCGCAGCTTTGCAGATCATTCAGGCAGGCGATGTCAGCGCGGGCCGGATGATCGGCAGTTGGGCCGGGGCGATGGGGCATACGCAGTTCATGCCGACCTCATATTTGGATCATGCGGTTGATTTCGATAGCGATGGGCGGCGCGACATCTGGTCGGATGATCCGACCGACGCACTGGCCTCGGCGGCGGCCTATCTGGCCCGGCACGGCTGGATCAAAGGGCAGCCTTGGGGTGTTGAGGTTCGCCTGCCCCAAGGGTTCGATTATGCCACGGCCAAACGCGATTATAGTTTGATGCCGTCCGAATGGGCGTCTTTGGGCGTGGTCGGGCGTGATGGCGAACCGGTTCCCGATCACGGGCTTGCTGCGATCCTACTACCGGCTGGTGGGCAAGGCGTTGCTTTGATGATCTTTGACAACTTCAGTGTGATTGAGACCTATAACGGTGCTGATGCCTATGTCATCGGCATTGGTCACCTGTCCGACCGCCTGGCAGGCCACGCACCGTTTCAGGCCCCTTGGCCACGGGGCGACCGGGTGCTGAGCTTTACCGAGAAGAAAGAGCTTCAAACCCGACTGACCAAAGCGGGATTTGATACGCAGGGCATCGATGGGCGGACAGGACCAAACACCATCAACGCCGTACGGGCCTATCAATTGGCTCAAGGGTTGGTGCCGGACGGGTACCCAACGTTGAACCTGTTGGAACGGTTGCGGTGATTGGGGAGGTGAATGATTTGAGTTGCTGCGGGGTCTGCAACGCGGGACATAGCCGCTGTTTGATCGACTTGCCCAAATGTCTGCTTTTTTTGATTTCGAGGCGGAGAAAGATTAGCTTACTGCCGCATGATGTGTTTCGAGGAGCGAAGCTATGTCTGATCCATATTCTAATCTAGGAGCGCAAGATCCTGCGATTCAGGAACGGATTGCAGCAGCGATGGAAGCCCGCTGTCTTGAGCCTGCACAGGTAGCAATCCGCAGAGCCTATCTGAATGATTTAGAGCTCCCGAGCAATGCAAGTGCGTTGGAATTGGGGTCCGGCACCGGCCATGTAACAAAAGACCTGTTGGACCTTGCTGGCGCATCAACCGCGCATGGGCTCGAACCCTCGCCGATTATGGTGGAACGGGCTAAAAAGAGTTTCGGCGATGATACGCGTCTCAATTTCGAAATCGGCGACGCCAAGAACACAGGTTTTGAAGACGCATCATTCGACCTTGTTTTGATGCACACCTTGCTCTGCCATGTGCCTGACCCCGGAGACGTAGTTCAGGAAGCATTCCGCATCCTGAAGCCGGGCGGTGTTTTGGCAGTCTGTGACGGCGACTACGACACCGCGACGGCGCAGTTTGCAGATTTTGACCCGCTCGATCAGCTCATCCGTTTCATGATTAATCAAAACGTCACCAATCTTTGGATTATGCGACAAATCTCCGACATGCTTGCCAAGACTGGTTTTCAACTTGGAGCGCGCAGAGGGCATGGATATGTCGCCGAAGGAGAGGCGACATATTTCCTGACTGTTATTGACCGAGGCGCGGATCGCATGGTCGAAGAGCGTTTACTGTTCCCGGAAACAGCGGAGGCACTGAAGACAGAAGCAAGACGTCGGGTGTCCGAAAAGACCTTCTTCGGCTTTATGTCTTACGTGAGCCAGATTGCCACAAAGCCCTAGGAAACTAAGAAATCTCGTAGTCCGGACATTCGTTTGACGCGCAGCATCGGTCACTCAGGGCTCCGAGCCGACATTGTCGCCAAACCAGACCCCAAAGAAAAAGGCGGCTATCACAGCCGCCTTCACTATAAACCGGGATCAACCAACTAAGACGCCGCCTTCATCAGCCCCTGTGCGATGATCTCGGCCTGTGCTTCATCCAGCGATCTGTAGATGCGTACGAACATCTCGTCGATATCCGCCGGAGTCAGGACAAGTGGTGGAGAGATGATCATCCGGTCGCCCACATGGCGCATGATCAGGTTGTTGGCAAAACAGCGGTCGCGGCAGATATACCCAACGGTGCCGGGGGCCGAGGCGAATTTGGCGCGGCTTGCCTTGTCGGGCGTAAGTGCGATCGAGGCCATCATGCCTACAATCTTGGCCTCACCCACCAACGGATGATCGGCCAGAGCCTCCCATTTTTTCTTCAGATAAGGCGCGGCTACGTCGCGGACGTGGTCGACGATTCGTTCCTCTTCGAGGATGCGCAGATTTTCCAGGGCAACTGCTGCTGCGACCGGATGCCCGGAATAGGTGTAGCCGTGGTTGAACTCGGTGCCCCCAATCACCTCGGCAATCTCATCATTTACGATGGACCCGCCAATGGGCGCGTAGCCCGAGCTGAGGCCTTTGGCGATGGTCATGATATGGGGTTTGATCCCAACGGTTTGCGACCCGAACCAGTTGCCGGTACGGCCGAAGCCGCAGATGACCTCGTCGGCGATCAACAGGATATCGTATTTGTCACAAATACGCTGAACTTCGGGCCAATAGGTATCCGGCGCGACAATGACCCCGCCAGCGCCTTGCACCGGTTCGGCGATAAAGGCGGCTACGCGGTTTTCACCCAGTTCCAGAATTGCCTCTTCCAACTCACGCGCACGGGCCAGGCCAAAGTCTTCGGGCGTCATGTCGCCCCCTTCGGCCCACCAATTCGGCTGGTTGATGTGGTGGATATTCGGGATCGGAATGCCACCCTGTGCGTGCATTCCGGCCATTCCGCCCAGCGAAGCGGAGCCCACCGATGAACCATGGTAAGCGTTATGGCGGCTGATGATGATGTTTTTGTCAGGCTGACCTTTTTCTGCCCAATAGGTGCGCACAAGACGGATGTTGGTGTCGTTTGCCTCTGAACCACCTGCGGCAAAGAAGACGTGGTTTAGGTCACCGGGCGCCAGCTCGGCAATCTTGGCCGCCAAAGCAATGGCGGGCACGTGGGTGGTTTTGAAAAACGTGTTGTAGTAGGGAAGCTCGCGCATCTGACGCGCGGCAACGTCGGCCAGTTCGTCGCGCCCATAGCCGATGTTCACGCACCACAGACCGGCCATTGCGTCCAGGATCTCTTCGCCCTCACTATCAGTCAGGTAGACGCCTTTGGCGCGGGTAATGACGCGCGCGCCTTCCTGCCCCAATGCACCATTGGCCGAGAACGGGTGAAGGTGATGGGCCGCATCCAGGGCCTGTAACTCAGCGGTGGGCATATGGTTGGTGATGGTGGACATCCTGAAACCTCCTAAAGCAGTTGCAGGTCACAATATGATCAAATTTTTGTCTGTCAATCGAATCGCGTGATTCAGGCAGGGGTCAGCGCGCCGACCATCAGCTCCATCCCCTGTTCAACATCTTGTGCGGTGGCCAATGCAGCCTTTTCGGCATCGCCTTCGCGCAGTGCCGCGATGATGTCCTTGTGTCGATCTGGCAGGCTCTGCGTGCCGAATCGGCCACTGACAACCCGCAAGGACGGGCCGAATCTGAGCCACATCCGCTCGGCCAGATCGCGTAGAATCGGGGCATCCGCATGGGCATAAAGCGCTTTGTGGAAGGCATAGTTCAAGCGAAGATAACCGCCGATATCGCCTTCGTCGATCATGCTGTCCAAACGCTGGTCAATTCGCTCTAGCTCATCAATCCCAGCAGGGCTTAGATTTGTGGTTGCGCGTCTGGAAAGCTCTGATTCTATTGCGCTTCTGGCGAATTTCATCTGGGCGATATCCGAATCGGAAATCAATGGAACACTGACCCGGCGGTTCCCCTGAAACACCAGTGCCCCATCAGAGGTCAACCGCCGAATCGCTTCGCGCACCGGTGTCATGCCAACACCCAAAGCATTGGCCAAACCCTGGATTGTAACCGGTTGTCCCGGAACCAAATCGCCAAACAGGATTTGCGATTTGAGGGTGTGATAGACCTGCTCATGCACGGGGCTTTTTGTGTCACTCATCTGTGCTGCATTTGCTTTATTTTTGATCAAATCCAATGGGCTGGTTCCAGTTTCGATACCTATGGTTTGCGGGGTTTAACCCTTCGTGGAACCATAGTCGTTACCATCAAAAAACGCAAAACTTGATCAAATCTGAAAAACAGGGAAAATACCCGGACATTTGCAGGGAGAAAAAAATGACAATCAAAACGCTGACGCTGACAGCGGTCATCGCATTGGGGACTTCGGCAGCCTTTGCCGAAGAGGTGCGTGTTTACAATTGGTCCGACTATATTGACGAGGACCTGCTGGCGAAGTTCGAAGAAGAGACCGGCCTGACGCTGATCTATGACGTCTTCGATAGTAACGAGGTTCTGGAAACCAAGATGCTGGCCGGTGGGTCAGGCTATGATGTTGTGGTGCCGTCCGGCACTTTCTTGCAACGTCAGATTCAGGCTGGCGCGTTTCAGGAACTGGATGCCGCCAAACTGTCGAACGCTGGCAACCTTTGGGACGTGATCCAGGATCGCACTGCAGGCTATGATCCGAACAACGCCTATTCCATCAACTACATGTGGGGCACCACCGGCATCGGTGTGAATGTTGGCAAGGTCAAAGAAGCTTTAGGCGACGACGTGGTCCTGAACAGCATGGACCTTGTCCTGAAACCCGAAAATATGGAGAAGCTGGCCTCGTGCGGTGTGCATTTCCTGGACGCGCCTGCCGAGATGATACCGATGACACTGCAGTATCTGGGTGAGGATCCTGACAGCCATGATCCGGATGTCATCGCCAAGACCGAAGAGGTGCTGATGGCGGTACGTCCGCATATTCAGAAATTCCACAGCTCGGAATACATCAATGCGCTGGCCAATGGCGATATCTGTGTGGCCGTCGGCTGGTCGGGTGACATCCTTCAGGCGCGGGACCGTGCGGCCGAGGCCGACAATGGTGTCGAGATTGAATACCACCCCTTCGCCGAAGGGTCGCTGATGTGGTTCGACCAAATGGCCATTCCTGCGGATGCGCCCAATCCCGAGGGTGCGCACAAGTTCCTGGACTTCATCCTGGACGCCAACAACATGGCTGCCGCGTCGAACTATGTGTACTACGCAAACGGCAACAAGGCTTCGCAGGAATTTCTGGAGGAAGACGTGATCGGTGATCCGGCGATCTATCCGGATGATGCGACGATGCAGAACCTCTATATCACGACGCCCTATCCGTCGAAAACACAGCGGGTCGTGACCCGCCTGTGGACCAAGATCAAGTCAGGCACCTGATCTTGCGGCGCGGGGCGAAACAACGCCCCGCGTTTTTCTTTGCCGTACAGAAATACGGGGGCCGCTTTGAACTCTGATGTCTTTGCGCCGTGGGAAGACCCACAGGCGAAACCGCTGATCCAGTTCCAGAATGTCACCAAACGGTTCGGGGGCTTCACTGCCATCGACAACCTGTCGCTGGACATTTTCGAACGGGAATTCTTTGCTCTGCTCGGCCCATCGGGCTGTGGCAAGACCACGATGATGCGAATGCTGGCGGGGTTCGAAACCCCGACCGAGGGACACATCATGCTGAGTGGACAAGACATTGATCCGATCCCGCCGAATAAGCGGGCGGTGAATATGATGTTCCAGTCCTACGCGCTGTTCCCGCATCTCAGCATTTGGGACAACATTGCCTTTGGGCTGCGCCGGGATAACATGCCCAAGCATGATCTGGAGGATCGGGTCGAGGAAATGTTGCGCCTCACTCGTTTGGAACAGTTCGCCCGTCGTAAACCGCACCAGATTTCGGGTGGACAAAGGCAGCGGGTCGCTTTGGCACGGTCGCTGGCGAAGGCTCCGAAGCTGTTGCTGTTGGACGAACCCCTTGGCGCGCTGGACAAGAAACTGCGACAGGACACGCAGTTCGAACTGATGGATATTCAGGAAAAAACCGGCACCACCTTTGTGATCGTCACCCACGATCAGGAAGAGGCGATGACCGTTGCCAGCCGTGTGGCGGTGATGGATCAGGGCAAACTGATGCAAGTCGCCACGCCGGATCGTATCTATGAAAACCCGAACTCGGTCTACGTGGCCGACTTCATCGGAGATGTGAACATCATCGAAGGTCGTGCAACATCGACAGGTGATGAGACCTATCAGATCGATTGGGCCGAAGGACAGGCACCCCTGACTGCGACATCGGGCACTGAGCTTTCGAATGGTCAATCCTGCCATCTCGCAATCCGGCCCGAGAAAGTGACAATCTCGACCGATCGCCCGGCCGAAGCAATCAACGCGGTGCAGGGCAAGGTGCTGGACATTGCCTATCTTGGTAACCTCTCAACCTATCACGTGGAACTGTCAAACGGCACGATCATTAAGGCGCAATCTGCCAACACGCGCCGTATCTCGCGCCGATCCTTCACTTGGGAAGACCCGGTCTGGCTGTCCTGGACAGCAACGGCCGCGGTTCTATTGGCGAACTGATGCGCCGTGCCCTGCTGATTGCTGTGCCCTATGTCTGGTTGCTGGCACTGTTCATGGTGCCGTTCTTCATTGTGTTGAAGATTTCGCTGTCCGACACGGAACTGGCCATCCCGCCCTATACGCCAACGCTGGACCTGTCGCAGGGATGGGCTGGCATCAAGGACTTCTTCAGTCAGCTGGATTTCGAGAATTTCGTCTGGCTGACCGAGGATGACCTGTATTGGAAAGCGTATCTATCCAGCGTCAAAATTGCCCTGATTTCGACCATTCTGACGTTGCTGGTGGGCTATCCGATCGCCTATGGCATGGCGCGCGCGCCCGAAGAATGGCGGCCTACATTGATGATGCTGGTGATTCTGCCGTTCTGGACCTCGTTCCTGATCCGCGTTTATGCATGGATGGGCATCCTTTCGAATGAGGGTTACCTGAACCAGTTGCTACTGTGGACGGGTATCATCTCGACCCCGCTGACCATCCTGAACACCAATACGGCAGTCTATATCGGTATCGTCTACACCTACTTGCCCTTCATGATCTTGCCGATCTACTCGGCACTGGAGCGGATGGACGAATCCCTGATTGAAGCCGCCGAAGATTTGGGATGTTCCCGTCTGCAAGCGTTCTGGTTGATCACCATCCCGTTGTCGCGCCCTGGCATCATCGCCGGCTGCTTCCTGGTGATGATCCCGGTGATTGGTGAGTTCGTGATCCCGTCGCTGTTGGGTGGATCGGGTACGCTGATGATCGGCAAGGTTCTGTGGGAAGAGTTCTTCTCGAACCGTGACTGGCCCGTGGCCAGCGCCGTGGCCGTGGTCCTGCTGTTGATCCTTGTGATTCCGATTGTGCTGTTCCAGCGCAACCAGCAAAAACAGACGGAGGCCGAGCAATGAGCAGGCTAAGCTGGTTCAATGCCGTCTCGCTGACGCTGGGGTTTGCGTTCCTGTATATCCCGATGATCATCCTGATCATCTTCAGTTTCAACGAAAGCAAGCTGGTTACCGTTTGGGCGGGTTTCTCGACTAAGTGGTATGGTGAGCTGGTCCAGAACGAGGCGTTTTTGGACGCTGCCTGGGTCACGATCCGTGTTGCGGTGTTTTCGTCCACGCTGGCCACCATATTGGGCACCGCTGCCGCCTACGTGCTGGTGCGCGGGGGGCGTTTCTTTGGGCGAACCCTGTTTTCGGGCATGATCTATGCACCGCTGGTGATGCCCGAGGTGATTACTGGCCTATCGCTGCTGTTGCTTTTCATCGGGATCGGTTTGGATCGAGGCATTCTGACCATCGTTCTGGCGCACACGACATTCTCAATGTGCTTTGTGTCGGTTGTCGTCTCGTCGCGCCTTGTGACATTCGATCAGTCTTTGGAAGAGGCCGCGCTGGATTTGGGCTGTTCTCCCGCGCAGGCGTTTCGCCTTGTCACTTTGCCGATCATCGCACCAGCCGTGATCTCGGGCTGGCTGCTGGCCTTTACCCTGTCGCTGGATGATCTGGTGATTGCGTCGTTCACGTCTGGGCCATCGGCGACGACCTTGCCGATCAAGATATTCTCAGCCGTTCGGCTTGGGGTCAGTCCGGAAATCAATGCGCTTTCGACCATCATGATCGCAGTTGTCACGGTGGGGGTGATCACCGCATCGCTGGTCACGAAACGTGCGATGATGCGGCAGCGGCAGGATGAAATGGCCGCCGCCCGCGCCGAATGAAACGCATCTATCCGGCCTACACCTACGGCCCCGGCCCGCGCGAGGGGTGTTGGTGGGATGAGACCTGCCCCAGCCCTGACTGGCAGGAACTGAACGGCGATCAGAGTGTAGATGTCGCCGTCATCGGCAGCGGTTTCACCGGAACCTCTGCTGCATTGCACCTTGCCAAAGAAGGGGCTTCGGTCGCCGTGCTTGAAGCGGAAACCCCAGGTTGGGGCGCATCGGGGCGCAATGGCGGTTTCTGTTGTCTGGGCGGATCAAAATTGAGCCACAGCGCCTTAGCCCGCCGCTTTGGGCAGGACAGTGCCGCCGCTCATGAACAAGCAGAACATGATGCCGTCGCGTTGGTTGCGGCCATGCTTGAGGAATATCAGATCGCGGCTGATACGCATTCGGTCGGTGAGACCCAGCTGGCGCATTCATCGCGTGCGATGGCGAAATTGCGCAAAAAGGCAGACCAAAGCGGCACCCTGCATAAGAAAGAAGATTTACCCGGATTGGGTCTGAACGGCCCGTTTCATGGCGGCTACACGACTCCGGTCGGGTTTGGTTTGAATCCTCGGAAATACCTGTTTGGACTTGTGCGATCCGCAATCGCATTGGGGGCGGCATTTTATCAGAACAGCCCTGTGCAAAGTGTCCAGAAAACCTCCTCGCGATTTGAACTTGGAACGCCCACGGGCCGCGTGCAGGCTGATCAGGTGCTGATCTGCACCAACGGGTATTCGAGCGAGGATGTTCCAGACTGGATGTCAGGCCGGTACATGCCTGCGCAATCCACGGTTCTGGTTACTCAGCCGTTGACCGAGGCCGAAAAGGCGGCGCAGGGCTGGACCTCAGACCAAATGTGCTATGATACGCGGCATCTTCTGCATTACTTCCGTCTGATGCCGGATGGGCGGTTTCTGTTCGGAATGCGAGGGGGGCTGCGATCTTCCGAGGCGTCCGAGAGGGCCATCCGAGATAAGGTGCAGCGGGATTTCAGACAGATGTTCCCTGCATGGTCCGATGTCGATATCACCCATATCTGGTCGGGTATGGTGTGTCTGTCACGTTCGCTGTTGCCCTATGCAGGGGCCGTTCCGGGATATCCCGGAATGTTCGCGGGGTTTGCGTTTCATGGCAACGGCGTTGCGATGGGCAGCTATTGCGGTCGTGCGCTGGCGCGATTGGCTTTGGGGCAGGCGACGGGCTTGCCAGAGCCGATGACACAAACGCCCGCTCGGTTCCCGTTGGGGCGCATGCGGCGCGCGCTGTTGCCGCCCGCCTATGCGGCCATGGCGGTTGCTGATTGGTGACGTATTCCTAACGCAGCGCCTCAACTTCAAGCTGAAACCCATGTTCGTAATCTGGGGCACCATTCTCTACCCGCCAAAGGCAATAGGCGGCCATGCGCCAGGCGAACCACGGTCGAAGCTGTCCGTATCGGGACAGGACTTCGGGGTCTCCGTAAGCGCTTAGAAAGCGGTTTTCCTGACCTCGGTCCAAAGGCATACCCCGATAGAGCAGTTGCATCGCCGGGGACAGGAACATTGCCAGGTCTTCACAAGGGTCACCCAATGCCGGGCATTGCCAGTCAATCAGAGTCAGCCCGGATGCAGCGACCAGAATATTGCCGGGCACCGGGTCGCCGTGAATCAGGCTTAGGTTCGCCGTTGGAGTGACTTCATGATCTGGCCTAAGGCTCAGCAGTTTGTTTCGGGTTTCGGGGGCACAAAGATTAAGGATGTCTTGCCCATGCCGGGCAAGATCTGCACTCCCGTTGCAGCCTTCTGGCGCTGGAACTGTAGCCGTTGATTGATGCAATCGCCGAAGCAACCAAGCGACGGGTGCGGGATCATCGTTCCAAGGTGTGCCGGGCGCATGGTCGTACAGAACCCAATGATCTGCATGATAACCACCGGCAGCGCATAGGCGTGGAACCAACCCCGTAGGTTCCAATGCGGTCAGGCATCGTGCTTCTAGCGCGGCGTCGTTGCGAAACAGCGGGTTTTGCAACGAGGATCGATAGAGTTTCAGAACGCGGTCGGCATCTCCGCCCAGAACCTTCCAGACCTGATTGGTTCGCCCGCCGTAGAGGGTTTCGAAACGCGCACCGTTTTGCACCAACTTTTGATCAGAAAGTTGTTGGATAAGATCAGGCGGAGGGGCGGAGAAGCTTGGCAGGGTCAAAACCAGTTCTAAGGGCGAATCGCGATCCGCTTAGGTTTGGCCCGTGCGTCTGGTCAGATCAAGCGCCTGATCGAACCCCGCTCACCTGGTGTGTGGGAACAATCTGCCCGCCTTCGAGGGTCAGCAAGATCGAATCTGTACCAATCTGCGCCTCAACAACCCGGCCGTATGAGGCGACAGGTGTTTCAGACAACCGCTCTCCATCCTGATAGCTGCTGAGGGTTGCAGTGTAGTTCCCCGGCGGCAGCGGGTTGCCATCAGAATCGGTTCCGGCCCAGGTAAACTCGGTCTGATCAAGCGGGACATCCGAGGTGGAAACGACTTTGCCATCAGCGTCCCGAACGGTCAGGGTGGCTTGGTCCGCCGATTCATGCGGAGCTGCAAACAGAGTCACCGGTTGGCTGTCGAAGCTGAACCCGGACGTTGACCGGACATCCATGCCGACCCAATTCGCCAGTTCGCCCAGGTTCAGGCTGCCCATGCTGGAGGTGAGTGAGGCCAGTAGATCGTTGGTCTGAACCTGCTGTTCCACCATCGAAAACTGCGCAAGTTGCGAGGCGTATTCGGCTGAATCCATCGGGTCCAGCGGATCCTGATTCTGGGCTTGTGTTGTCATCATCAACAGAAAGGTTTCAAAATCAGAGGCGATCGCACTGGTTTTGGAGCCCGAGGTTGCTTGCGACTGAACCGATGTCTGAGCGGCTTGTGTTGGATTGATCATGTTCAAAGCCTTATATCAATGCCCCGGCCCGGGGCGGTGTTCTTCGGAAACGGGGCAGCCTGCGCGCCCTGATCCTCAGGCGTCAGATCGAAGTTGTTCGCGGTTTGGTGACCGAGCGGGTTTTGCGGCGAATCTGAGGAGTCCCCGAGATCAAATGACAGGTCACCATAGCCTAGTTTCTGAAACTCCTCAGACAACACAGCGATATGGCGGCGCATCAGGTCCAGGGTTTCAGGCCGTTCTGTGGCTATGGTCAGGTGAAACCCGTCTTCGCGCCCATTCAGAACGATGGAAACGCGTCCCAACTCCTCGGGGTTCAGGGCAATTTCGATTGCGCCCGAGCCAGGCCGGGCCTGTATGGCTGCAGCCATCTGGCCCGCGATTGCCCGCGCAACCTCGGTTCGCGCCGCCTGTACAGGTGCGCTGAGTGGTGCGGTCGAATCGCGGGTTGATTGCAACACGGGCTCCTCACCCAAGGCAGCAACGGGTTCGGCGGCATCGACTTTATCAGCCAGTTCTGCATCACGCTGCCGGGCAAAGGCTGTCAATTGCAATTGCGCGACACTGATGCCGACAGCCGGGGACGGTACGGCATGTGTTGGCTTTTGCGGTTGCACGGTGGCGGGATTGGTATCCGGTACTTTGTCAGCAGGCACCGCATCAACCTGTGCGGATCTGTCTTTTGACTGCATTTTAGCAGCGTGCATTGCGATCACACCGGTGTCGGGACGACTGGGCGCATCTTTTGTAGCTACGAGGGTTTCCCCCAATGGCTTTGGTTGAACTTGCTGCGTTGGGTCAGCAGGCTCAATCCGTGATTTGGACATCTCGCTATGTGCCGATTCTGGCGGAACATCCACCACGCCCCGTCCCTGCTGCGGCTGCACCATAGTCTCATTCCCAAGTTGCGCTTGTGTTGGGGTGACTGCGAACTCCGTTTTCCCAACCTCAACAGGTTTTTGAGTTTCGGGACGCGGTGTCGGGTTAGAAATCGCTACATCCGGGTCCAAAGACTCACCTTTGACCGAGGGGATATTGGTTTCAGCCGCCATTGGGGCGTCTTGTTCCTCTGGCATATCTTCGGACGAGATTTCCAGTTCAGGCGGCGCTTCCTGTTGATCCAGAACATCCTGAAACTGGGCCCCGGTCCTGTTCTGGCGCTCTTTCTCTGCGCTCGCCTCGGGTTTGGCAGTCGAGGCTGTTGCAGCTGTCATCGGTGTAAGCGGGTTGGGCATTTTGCTCCGGGCTCCGTCATGTCTGATCGGAAACCTGCCTGCAGGAAGTTACGTTTATTTTAACCGCTTTCACCTTTGATCGAGAAAGTTCGATGTAAATTTCGGAGAAAGCGATGAAGGTTACGGCACTGCCCCAACCGGTTCAAACCGCCGATAAGCTGAAGGCCGCAGCGGTCGAGCTTGAGGCGACATTTCTGGCTGAGATGCTGAAATCTGCAGGGCTGGGTGAATCGCGCGATTCATTCGGCGGCGGAGCGGGTGAGGATCAGTTTTCGTCTTTCCTTGTCCAGCATCAAGCCCAGCAATTGGCCCAGTCGGGCGGTGTCGGCCTGTCTGAAATTTTGTTCAAATCAATGATGGAGAAGTTCAATGACGGTTGAACCAAGCATGAGCCTGATCAAATCCCTGGAAGAAATTTTGGATCTTGAACGTACCGCGCTGGTGGATGGTGATCTGGATCGCCTGACTCACATGGTGCCGGAAAAAGAGAAGCTGATTGGCGCGATCAATGACTTGCAGGTGCGTGACAGCGTCGATCTGATTCGAGTTCAGCAAAAGGTCGAACGCAACCAGGCTTTGTTGAACAGCGCCGCAGACGGTATCCGCGCCGTTGCCGCTCGTATGGCCGAACTGCGCCGGGTGCGGCAGGAATTCAGTACCTATGGGGCTGACGGGCAGCGCAGCGGCTTTAAAGTTCGCAGCCATGCAAAGCTCGAAAAACGGGCTTAGCTTGGTGTTGATTCAAATCTGAAGTTTCGGGATCGGGCATCTTAGCACTCCGTTAGGGGATCAACGCCAAAAGTGTCCTTGCACCTGAAATCAGCAGGTGGCGCGAACGGCCACAGGGCGCATCGCACAGGTCAGAAAGACAGCCAAGCCTGCAGTTCTCTGCGGGGTGAACATGGGCGCAAATCGCCCGAAGTGAAAGGATGACAGCAATGTCCAGCATTCTGACAAACAACGGCGCAATGGTCGCGCTGCAGACCCTGAAATCGGTCAACAAAAACCTGGCGATGACGCAGAACGCAATTTCAACAGGTAAGGACGTCGCAACCGCCAAGGATAACTCGGCGGTATGGGCGATTTCGAAAGTGATGGAATCGGACGTCAAAGGCTTCAACGCGATCAAAGACAGTCTTGCATTGGGTGAGTCGACTGTGGCGGTCGCGCGGAACGCATCTGAAACTGTGACCGATCTTCTGACCCAGATGAAAGGCAAGATTGTCGCGGCGCAGGAAGGCAACGTTGATCGGGCCAAGATCAACGATGATGTCACCGCTCTGCGCAACCAGATCGAATCGGTTGTTGGTGCAGCGCAGTTCAATGGACTGAACCTTGTGGATGGATCTGCGGGTACTGTTTCGATCCTGTCTTCGCTGGACCGTGATGGCACGGGTGCTGTCAATTCGGCGTCTATCTCGGTCGCCAGCCAGGATCTGTCCATCGGTGGGTATACCGCCAAGGGCGTGCTTGCAGGTTCGGATGGTGCGACCACCGATAACGACGTGGCTGGGTTCACTATGGACCGTACCGCCGGCACCGGCGATATCGTGATCGACAGTTCTACTGACAACTTTGAAGTTGGTGACCGGGTCTCGATCCGGGTTGGTGATCAGGAGGTGTCTTACACTATCCAGGACAGCGATCTCGATCCTTCAGGCACATATGACGAGAACTATACCGATGCATTGGTTGCGGTTGGCCTGAAGAACGAGATTGATGCGTTAGGCATCACCGGGATGGCGGTTGACTACGACTCGTCGGGTGCTCCGAACACACTGTCCTTCGCAACAGGCACGGCGGCCGCCGGGGCTGATGCGGATCAGGATATCTCGGTATCTGCTCAGTTCTCAAATGCTGGTTCGGGTGGTCTGGGTGCGCTCAGCTCGATTGACGTGTCCACTGATGCGGGTGCCGCTGCTGCACTTGGCACGATTGAATCGCTGATCGACACGTCGATTGACGCAGCCGCTGCTTTTGGTTCGGCCCAAGGTCGAATCGAGACCCAGCAGGATTTCGTGTCCAAACTGACGGATTCCTTCAAATCCGGCATCGGCGCGATGGTTGATGCGGATATGGAGGAAACCTCGGCCCGTCTTCAGGCTCTGCAGGTCCAGCAGCAGTTGGCGACTCAGTCGCTGTCGATCGCCAACCAGGCGCCGCAGTCGATCCTGTCGCTGTTCCGTTAATTTTGGAACTTGGCCGGGGCGCGGTTTTCGCGCCCCGGTTCTGACCGCCTGAAGACGGCCAATTGGAAGGATTTCAAGTGACCCCGCAAATGCTTGCTCACAACGCTTATGCGCAAACTGCCGCCCCTGTTCGTACACCACGCGACACTGAATTCGAGGCGATCTCGAAAATCACACGCCGTCTGAAAGCGGCCGCGGCCAGCAAGACAACCGATTTCGCCGCCTTTGTGCAGGCGGTTCATGAAAACCGTCGTTTGTGGACCGTTCTGGCAACTGGCGTTTCAGATTCCGACAACGCCTTGCCCAATGAACTACGCGCGCGGATTTTCTATCTGGCAGAGTTCACGGAACATCATAGCAGTCAGATCCTTGGCAACAACGCCACCGTAGAACCATTATTGGAGATCAACACAGCGGTCTTGCGCGGCCTGCGCCAGGGCGGGGCGGCGTAATGGGGGGGCTGGTTCTGAAACTTGCCCCGAAAGAGAGGGTTCTGATCAACGGTGTCGTGATTGAAAATGGGGATCGTCGCAGCCGGTTCTCGATCATGACACCTCAGGCGAATGTTCTGCGCTTACGCGATGCGATACACCCCGATGAGGTTAACACGCCTGTCCGCCGTGTCTGTTATGCCGCGCAGCTTGTTCTGTCAGGCGATATGGATCCTGTTGAAGCGCGTCAGCAGTTGCTGCGCCGGGTCGAAGAGTTGAGTCAGGTTTTCACAGATGCTGACAGCCGCCGTGTACTGGGCGAAGCCACGGATGCACTGGTGGGCGAGCATTACTATAAATGCCTCAAATCCCTTCGTTCGCTCTTGCCGCGGGAAGAGCGTTTGATGGCTTATCAGCAATGACATTTCAACCCGTCATACCCACGGGCGGGTTGGTTGGTTGGCGCTTCCTCCAGCGAACCTATGAGTCGCAGTTTCAGGCCTTTTCGAGCTCGAATATCAACGAGCGCGAAAATCGCTACTTCCTGGAGAACATCGGAAAGATTGAAACGGCTGAGCAGCTGGTTTCGGATCGGCGCCTGCTGCAGGTCGCGCTGGGTGCCTTTGGTCTGGAAGGGGATCTGGACAACCGATTTTTCATCCGCAAGATCCTTGAGGATGGGACGAGTGCGGATGATGCCTTGTCCAATCGGTTGGCCGATAAACGGTACCGAGAGTTTTCGGACGCGTTTGGGTTTGGGCCTGGTCAGGTGCGGCGAACCGGCTTTGCGTCCTTGATGGAACAGGTCGCGCAAGACAATATGGCCGCCCGTTTCGAGATTTCGGTCGGTGAATCTGATGAAACGATGCGGATCGCCCTTTATGCGCAGCATGCGTTGACGGAGCTGGCGCAAGAAAATGTCAGTGCTGATACCAAATGGTTCGATCTGATGGGCTTGCCTCCGCTGCGCAGCATGATGGAGACAGCGCTGGGCTTGCCGCCGTCGTTTGGGCAGTTGGATATCGACAAGCAGTTGGTCGAATTCAAAGATCGCTTGCTTCGGTTGACCGGGTCCGATGATCTGGCGCAATTCACCGAAGAAGATGCGGTGACGCGATTGACCGACACCTATCTGGCGCGCAGTCAGATCGCACAGTTGCAAAGCACCATCTCGCCAGCGCAGACCGCGCTGATCTTGCTGGGGGCAGGGTAAGCAGAGATAGATGTCCTGCTGCTATCGTTCCGGCGTATAGTTGGTGGGTTAACCATGTAATCTGTCGACGGGTGAAACGCCATCGCGACCAAGTAACGACCGCGTTTGCTAAGAATTCAGGATCTCATCCGCGGACGTGCGCAGGGCATAGGAGTTAACAGGCTTTGATACATTATGCAGGGCTACCTCACCCAAAGGCTGCGCATGGGCACAGGCAGGGGCGATGTCTTCGGACACAACAATGCGATGGCCAACCGTTTTGCCGAACTCACCAAGCCGAGCTGCAATGTTTGCCGCTTGTCCGATGACCGTGAAATCCAGTCTCTCGCGCGATCCAACATTGCCATAAGTCACGCGCCCATAGGCCACTCCGATCGAGCAATCGCAGTGAATATCGTCGCCCGATTGCCGCAGTTCGCCCAACCGTTCGACGATATCAATCGCCGTGCGCTGTGCGCTTTCGCGCGCGATGTCTGGGTCATCCAGTGCCGGGAAGACCGCAAGCACAGCGTCGCCGATAAACTTCAGCACTTCGCCACCGTTTTCGTGCACGATTTCCGAGACAGTTTCGAAAAACTCGTTCAACAGATTGATATAGGCCTCACGCCCTAACTGTTCTTCCAGACTTGTGGAGTTGCGAAGATCGCAGAACATGATCGCGGCGTCGATCTCATCGCCATCGCCACGCCGAATTTCACCGCCCAGAACCCGTGCGCCTGACCGTTTGCCCACATAGGTCTCTAGCAGAACCTGCGCGTTTTCGCGTTGCATGAAAACTTCGTAGTAACGCGCGATGACCGATGAGCATTCAAACACCAACCCGAGGTTTTCGGTGGTGAACCCATTGGGGTGATCGCAGGTCAGCGTCAGAACATTGGTGCGCCCGTCTGAGAATGGCAGTGGCATCGCCACGTAGTCGGTTGCGCCCTTCTCGCGCAAATCCTCCATGATCGGAAAGCTGTTATGCGGATTTTCGTCATTCAACCGCTGACGTACGCCGCCAAGCCCATTGGAAACGTGGCGCAAGGGGCTGTTGATAAAGGCCGGATGATCGTAGATTTCATAAGTCGGCGCGCGGGTCAGAATCTCTTCCTGATCCTTTTCCCAGATAAAATGCTTGCCCGCGATCAACGGGTGAAGGGACCAGGCCAGTATGCTGAGGCGTTGGATGGCGATCCCGTGCTCCAACATTTTCTCGGCCAGGGCTTCGGTAAAGGCCTCGGGAGTCGTCGCGGTCGAGGCACCGCGCATCAGCCAGTCAATCAATGGGCCGCTGATATTGCCATCATCCGGATCACGCAGCTGGTTCTGACCCAGATCGATGTCGGTGTAAGCGCCGGGCATGAATCCGATATGGCCCTGAATGGCGATGCTCTCTGGCAAAGCTTGTTCATAGGCCCAGACGGAATTGGCCAGATATTCGCCCTGAACGGTGATGTCGTGATACGTCGCCGTACCCTTGAACGGGCAGAAGGTTTGCAACTCGGTTTCGGCGCTCAGGTCGACGCATAGATCATCGCGTGGGATGTAGATGGTCGGCGGCAGACGAGTTTCATACATCACCTTGGCGTTACGGCTTTCGGCCAACAGTGTATCGTTCCGATAGATGGCGATCCTGCCCTCTAACGGTTCTACAGAGATTCCATAACCAGTGGTTCTTGGTGTGGCGTGGACGTTCATGATCGACCTCCCTTGCCATGGGTCCACAAAGAATGGGGCCTTCCGCCCACCATTCCAAGAGGGATCATGCAGATTTTATCGGCTGTGCGATCGTGCACCCAAAGATGTCAGACCATTTGAATGACATCTTTCTCGATCGACAGCATATAGCCTTTCTTGGCGATGTTTTTCACCAACAACTCGCTGACCATCTGGTTGCCCAAGGTATCGCGCAGCCGCTTTATCCGTGTCGCACCTGCTGCTTCGTCGCAATCCGAGGCGTCCCGGCCAGAGATCATTCCTTCGATCTGGGCGCCGGATAGTACCTCGTCATCCAGACGGGATTCCGCCAGAACGGACAGGGTTTCCATTGCCGCGGGGGTCAGTTTGAAATCCATGTTGTTGAGGTAGACAGTGTTTTCCTCACGGCTGATCAGCAGGGAAGTAACCTGTATCCCGGTGCGTTCGATCTGGGCCATGCGACGGTTCAGCAGCACCAGCATGACGAGAAACACAAAGGCTGAAATCAGCATCGCGCAGGAAAAGACCAATAAGACGTAAATCACCATCCGATAGCTGGACAGCGTATCCGCAAAGGCGGTGCCGGATTGGGCCAAAATTTCCAACAGCCGGATTTCTGTTTGCGATGTCAGATCGCTTTCAACGAATAACCGCTCGACCCGCACGTTGAAGGCGTTGGCGTCGGGCAATGTCCACAGCAAAAAGGCGGCAGCGGTGACAAGGATGATCAGGATCGCGGCGATCCCCAGCCCCACAAGCCGTGTACCAGAGCGTCTTGCATCAGAAACGGAGATAGAATTTTCCGGCATTGGCCTTCCTTTGATCTAACCCTTCCGGTCCGAACACTGTCATTACATTCAGCAAGGTCCAGCCAGAGCCTTGCAGGCGCTGGGCGACCTCTTGCTGCGCCTGACCTTTGTCGCATGAGGTCAGCTGCATCACACCGTAATGCAGGCGCAACGGGTTGTCCTGTTTTGCCTTATAATCCGCATAGCAATCCGCTGCGGACGCGACGGAGCCCACCGATATCAGGGACGCCAGGGCCAAAGAAGAGATGATCTGTTTCATAGGCCACATCCTGCGCATGGGTTGGCCCGATATTCAATAACACAAGGGGTTTGCGCAAGTTGATATTGGATAGCAAGGGCCTGTTATTGCCTGTCTGAAAGGTGCGGGCCCAGTTTGGGTACATCGAATGCGCGGCCCGTCAGGTGGTCGCATCCACATCCGAAAGGACAAGCAAGATGCACAAGAAATTCATTGCTCTGATCGTTGGGGTTGCCATGGCTGTGACCGGGGTTTCCGCCTCGCAAGCGCGCGCGGCGGACACGGGTGACATATTGGGCGGGTTGGCCGCAATCGCGATTATTGGTGCGGCGGTCAATCATTACAACAAGGAAAAACGCAAAGATCGTGAACGTGCCTCGCGGCAGTACACCCATGTGGACCCAAAGCCGCGCCATGTGAAACCTCTGCCCAAGCGGGTGGCGCGGTATGATTTGCCCCAGCGTTGTTTGCGAACTTTCAATGCCTATGGGGATCGGCCGCTGTTGGGGACCGGTTGCCTCAACAAGCACTACAAACATGCAGGTAGCCTGCCACAAGAGTGCAAGGTCGGTTTTTGGAATGGCAAAAAGGTCAAACGGGCCTACGAACCCGCATGCCTGCGCCAACAAGGTTACCGCGTGGTTTATCAGTAATCAGTCACGAGCAGGAGCGGTGCCACAGAAGTACCGCGTAAGAGAGAGGGCGGCGTAAGCTGCCCTCTCTTTTTTCTTGCGGTCGGTGATGAAACGCGGTTTTCCAGGGGGATGATGGTTCCGAGTTTTGAGCTTGAGCAGGCCCTGCTGGACAGTGGGCATCTTCGCATCGCAGGTGTGGATGAGGTGGGGCGCGGCCCGTTGGCCGGGCCGGTGGTTGCGGCCGCTGTGATCCTGAACCCGCAGGATATCCCCGAAGGGTTGAACGATTCCAAGAAACTGACCGCGAAACGCCGCGCCGCTTTGGATTCGGCGTTGCGGGTCCGGGCAGAGTTTGCAGTGGCCGAAGCATCCGTGGCCGAGATTGATGAGATTAACATACTGCGCGCCTCGCATCTGGCAATGGAGCGGGCAGTTGCAGCTCTGTGCCCGGCACCTGATTATCTGCTGATCGATGGTAACATGATCCCGCGCGGCCTGAAGATCCCCGCGCAAGCTGTGGTCAAAGGAGATGCCCGATCAGTGTCGATTGCGGCGGCCTCGATCCTTGCCAAAAACTGGCGCGATCAACTGATGGTGGATTTGGCGCAACAGCATCCGGGATATGGATGGGAAACCAATGCCGGTTATCCATCAAAACAACACCGCGATGCGCTGCGAAATCTTGGTGTGACCCCACACCATAGACGTTCGTTCAAACCAGTCCACAATATCTTGTATCAAGAGTAAATCGTAAGCTACTGATTCAAAAAAGAATTTGACGGCGAATCATCTTTGACTCATCCTTGTCTCAACCAAATGAGCGCAAAAGCGCCGTGGAACTGAGGCAGTGATATGACCACAATCAAGACAAAGGGCGCAGCCGCGCTCCCTTTAAACACGATCCTATCCGGAGACTGCATCGAGGTGATGAACAGTCTTCCTGAGGCGTCTGTTGACCTGATTTTTGCGGATCCACCGTACAATCTGCAACTGAAAGGTCAGTTGCACCGCCCCGATAACTCTCAGGTGGATGCGGTTGATGATCACTGGGATCAGTTTTCCAGTTTTGGGGCCTATGATCAGTTCACGCGGGAATGGTTGAAGGCTGCGCGTCGCCTGCTGAAACCCAACGGTGCGATCTGGGTGATTGGCTCTTATCACAACATTTTCCGCGTGGGCTCGGCCCTGCAGGACGCTGGGTATTGGATTCTGAATGACGTCGTGTGGCGTAAATCGAACCCGATGCCGAATTTCCGTGGCAAGCGCTTTACCAACGCACATGAGACTATGATTTGGGCCTCGAAACAGGAAGGCGCGAAATACACGTTCAACTATGAGGCGCTGAAGGCCCTGAACGAGGGCGTGCAAATGCGCAGCGACTGGGTGCTGCCGATCTGTACCGGGCACGAACGCTTGAAAGACGACAACGGCGATAAGGCACATCCCACGCAGAAACCGGAATCACTGCTGCATCGCGTTCTGATCGGATCGACCAATCCAGGTGACGTGGTGTTAGACCCGTTCTTTGGCACTGGCACCACGGGTGCCGTCGCGAAAATGCTGGGGCGTGAGTTCATCGGCATCGAGCGCGAAGAAAGCTATCGCAAGGTCGCCGAAAAACGCATCGCCAAGGTGCGTAAGTTCGACCGCGAGGCGCTGGAGGTCAGCGCCAGCAAACGCGCCGAGCCGCGCGTACCCTTTGGCCAGTTGGTCGAACGTGGCATGTTGCGTCCGGGTGAAGAACTCTATTCCATGAACCAGCGTCACAAGGCCAAGGTTCGGGCAGATGGCACCCTGGTGGGCGATAATGTCAAAGGTTCGATCCATCAGGTTGGTGCGCATCTGGAAAACGCCCCCTCCTGCAATGGCTGGACCTACTGGTGCTTTAAACGCGATGGCAAGACTGTGCCCATCGACGTGCTGCGTCAGCAGATCCGGTCCGAGATGCACAACTGATCTTAAGAACACCGCCGGTGCCTGTGGCCTGACACAAGGCACTCAGCCTTGCCCCGCCGATCTTACGGCGGGGTCTTTTGTTTTGGGCCAAGGAATGATTGCATAGGCGAACACGTCAGACCGTATAGGAGCGCTGACTTTGACCGACGTCACCCCCAACCCGTCCCGCTTTGGCCGCTTTTTCATAACTCAGCCAGATGATTTTGATCTGGACCATAAATACGCCGAAGAGGCGCTGGAGCGGCATAAGCGCGAGGGGCTGGAACTGGCCGTCAGAGCCCGCTGGGTTGCCATGGGGTTGACCGGCATCTTGCTGATCTACCTGAACCCGAATTGGGAGGTTCTGTATTATCATTTCATCCTGTTGCTAATCTGCGCAAACGGCTGGTTGATTCAGCGTGCCGGGCGGGTCGGGCAATCCAGGGTAGAGCTGCTTTTGATCTTTGCAGATCTGCTGATCATGACGCTGGGCATGATCGTTCCGAACCCGTTTAGCGACGAAGTCCGACCGCTTGCGATTCAATTCCGATTCGATAACTTCCAGTATTTCTTCATTATTCTTGCCGCAGGAACGTTGGCCTATTCCTGGCGCACGGTTGTGGCCATCGGCACGTGGACAGCGGGTATATGGACGGCCGGGTGGGTTTTGGCTTGGCTCCTTTCGACACCGTTCCCAGAATTGGGCGAACGGGTCTTTGTGGCGTTGCAGGGGCATCCTGAACTGCAAGAAATGCTTGACCCGAACAGTTTCCAGGCACCTCAGCGCATACAGCAGGTCATCGTGTTCATTATGGTTGCGGTGACCTTGGGCATCTCAATGCGGCGGCTCAATCGCCTGTTGCTCAGCAATGCGGGGCTGGAGAGAGAACGCGCAAACCTGTCGCGGTATTTCTCGCCCAATGTTGTTGAATCGCTCAGTCACAACGATGAGCCACTGAAACAGGTTCGCAAAGAGAACGTAGCGGTTTTGTTTATCGACATCGTGGGGTTCACCCGGTTTGCGGCGGGCCGCGATCCCTATGAGGTGATCGAGGTTTTGCGCGGGTTTCACGGGCGGATGGAGACTGAGGTATTTCGGCATAACGGTACATTGGACAAATATCTTGGCGATGGCTTGATGGCCACGTTTGGAACCCCGGTCACAACGCCGCTGGATGCGACCAACGCGCTGGGCTGCGCGCGGGCCATGGCCGAGGTTATCGAACGCTGGAACCTTGAACGTCGACGCGCGGGGGAGGTCGAGATTCATGTTGGGATCGGGGTCCACTATGGCTCGGTCGTTTTGGGAGATATCGGGGCCAACCGGCTGGAGTTTGCAGTGATCGGCGACGCCGTGAATGTTGCGGCCAAGCTTGAGGCGGTGACCCGTGATTTCAAGGCGGATATTGTGATCAGCGATGCGCTGCGGCAGCAGGTATTGCAGGAAAGCCCAACAAGCCAGCCATTGCTGGAAGGATTTGCCCAGAAAACCAGCCAACCGGTGCGCGGTGTTGAAGACCCTATGGATATCTGGGTCAACTAAGGAGCTCCCGCCCGGAGGGGCAGCATCAAAGATGCAACCCCACCCGTTGGGCCGGGCAGCGCGCGGGGCGCGCTGCGGTCAGGCGTTTGGCCGCGGGTTCAGCGCTTTGTTGTAAGGGTGCCAGTCCGTGATTTCGGGGTAGTATTGCTGCCGCCAGGCCCGAACGCGGGGGTTCATGACGCGTCGCCACAGGGGTGGAATCATCGCAGCCACGGTCATCACGGGATAGCCATAGGGCAGTTGTGGTGCGTCCTCTTGCGCGTGGTTTTGCAACAGGGGGAAGCGCCGGTTTGGTTTGTAGTGGTGGTCCGAGTGGCGCTGAAGGTTGATCAGCAGCCAGTTCGAGGCTTTTTGCGCGGCGTTCCAGGAATGGCGGGGCAGGACATGTTCGTATTTACCATCGCCCATGTGTTTCCGTGTCAGCCCGTAATGTTCGACATAGTTGACCAGTTCCAGTTGCCAGATCGCAACACCCGCCTGCAGCAGGAACAATCCCAGCCCGGCCCATCCTCCGATCAGCGCCGCCAGCAGCAGCATCCCGCCCTGTAGCGCCCAATAGCGCCAGAACGGGTTTGCACTGTCTGCCCAAGGGCGATCTTTGCGGGCAAGTTTGTCCTTCTCGGCCTGAAAAGCTGAGACCAGGCATTGCAATAAAACGCGTGGATAGAAGCGATGAAACCCTTCGTTATACCGCGCAGTCACCGGGTCTCGCGGCGTTCCGACATAGCGATGATGCACCAGCAGATGTTCGGATCGGAAATGGGAATACAGGACCATAGCGAGCAGGATATCCCCCAGCCAGCGTTCCAGCCGGGATTTCTGGTGCATCAGTTCATGGCTGTAATTGATGCCCACCGTGCCCGACAGGATGCCCATACCAAAGAACAGTCCAATCTTGGACCAGGTCGTCAAGTGGTCGGAATGGGTTGCATACCAGATCAGGCCAAACAGTGTGATGAACTGAGCAGGAACCCAAAGCTTGGTCAGCAGGATATACCAATGCAGGATGTCATCGGGCGTTTCCGGGTCGGCATTGCTCAGATCAAGCCCGGTTAGCCGATCCAGTGCTGCAAAGGCCCACCAGGTGGACAAGGGGACCAGCAGAACCCACCATCCACCCGCAAGTGCTGTGGCCCAGATCAAGGGGATCAACAGGAACGACACCCAAAAAGGCATCGCGGTCTGCCAGCGGGTCAGGGTATCTGTTGCAATCATCTGGTGCTCCGAACCTTTGAGAGCAGCCTAGCCCGAGCAATAGCGCTTGGACAGCGGGCTTATTGCCCCCTCCACAAATCGTGAGCCTTGCGCATCACAGTAGGCAGGTCGCTGGGTTTGAACTCATACTTGGTCAGAAGTGTCAGTCCTTCTGGTATGGTGTTGGCTGGCAGCTCGGCTGTCCAGATTTTCAGCACCAGATGGAAATGCGTAAAAGTGTGGCGCACTTCGCCCGGCAGGGTGCACCAATCCGCTTGGAAAGGGGGCGCTTCGGCAGGGGTCTCAGACCAGTCAGGCCCGGGCCAGCCGAGCATACCACCCAATAGACCCTTATCAGGACGGCGTTCCAACAGCAGAGCCCCGTCCTCGCGCTGGGCGATATAGATATGACCGAAGCGGGTGGGTTTGGGCTTTTTCGGAGTTTTCTTTGGCAGCTCTGCCTGTGTTCCTGCGACGCGGGCCAGACAGGGATCGCGCAGCGGACAGATGCCGCAGGCGGGGGATTTCGGAGTACAGATGGTTGCGCCCAGATCCATGACAGCTTGTGCGTAGTCTCCGGGGCGATGATCGGGCGTCAGCCTTGCGGCTTTTTCCTTCAGAACGGGTTTCGACCCAGGCAGTGGATCGTGAATATCATAGAGCCGCGCCATGACCCGTTCGACATTGCCGTCCAGCACCGTCTCGCGACGGTCAAAGGCTATGGCCGAGATCGCAGCGGCGGTATAGGGGCCAATTCCGGGTAATTGCAGAAGCGCATCGTAAGTGTCCGGAAACTGCCCATTGTGATCCTTGGCCACCACCCGAGCGCATTTCAACAGGTTGCGGGCGCGGGCATAATAGCCAAGTCCGGCCCATTCACCCATGACCTGATCATCCGGTGCGGCGGCCAGCGCTTGAACTGTAGGCCAACGCGTGGTGAAGCGTGTGAAGTAGTCGCGCACGGCGGCCACCGTTGTTTGCTGCAACATCACCTCGGATAGCCAGACGCGATAGGGGTCAGGCTGTACACCAGCCACACGATCCGCCGGACCCACGCGCCATGGCATTTCGCGGGCGTGGTGATCGTACCAGTCCAAGAGCGCGGTGCTTACGCTGAATTCAGTGATGTCACGCAAGTTTTATCTAACTCCCTGTCAGGTTTCGCTGGCACCTATCCTTGTGCTCATTACAATAGCTGCGCAGGAGTTGGAAACCAGATGCAACGCAGACGTTCCTCGACCCGCGGGTTCAAACGCACCGCCAGTTTGCTGAATGATCAGATTCGGCGCGCCGGGGAAAGCCGGGGATTTGCTGTGTCACGTCTGCTGACCCATTGGGCCGAGATTGTGGGTCAGGATACTGCCTCCATCGCACGCCCGGTGAATGTAGGATATAGCAAAGGCGGGATCGGCGCGACGTTGACGCTGCTGACCACCGGGCCGCAGGCTCCGATGCTGGAAATGCAAAAAGAACAGCTGCGCAGCAAGGTGAATGCTGTTTACGGTTACAACGCGATCAGCCGCATCCGGATCACCCAGACCGCTCCGAACGGATTTGCCGAGGGGCAGGCCAGTTTCGATCACAAGCCGATACCGCCAAAACCCGAAATAGAACCTGAAATTGTAGCCGAGGCAGACAAAGTGTCGCGTGACATTCACGATGGTGATTTGCGCGCTGCCCTTGAACGTCTGGGCCGCAACATTTTATCTAAGCACAAAAGCTGAGAAAGGGCTGAGTATGAGCCGTATTGCAACAGGAATCTGTGCGGCTGTCGCCATTGCCGCTGGTGGGTATTGGCTGACAACCACAAGTTCGACCCCTGCCAATCCGCTGGTCGGAAGTGCGAACGCACAAGAGGCAGAGCTGGACACTTCGACCATCGTTGAAATGGTTCAGGGGGCTGAAGATGCCCCGGTCGAGATCATCGAATATGCATCCTACACCTGCCCGCATTGTGCCACTTTCCATCAGGGGGCCTATAAGCAGTTGAAGAAGGATTTCATCGACACCGGCAAGGTTAAGTTCACTTATCGTGAAGTCTATTTTGACCGCTATGGCCTGTGGGCGTCGATGATAGCGCGCTGCGCGGGTCCTGATAAGTTCTTTGGCATCACCAATCTGCTTTATGAGGGTCAGTCAGAATGGACCCGCGCCGGTGGTCCGACCGAGATCGTGGATGAGTTGCGCAAGATCGGTCGGCTGGCCGGGATCGACAACGACCAGCTTGAGGCCTGTCTGCAAGATGGAACGCGTGCCCAGACACTGGTCGCCTGGTATCAGGAAAACGCCGAGCGTGACGGGATTGAGGCGACACCGTCTTTCATCGTCAACGGCAAGAAAGTGTCCAACCAGTCCTATGCTGATTTCAAGACGCTGATCGAATCTGAACTGGGCAGCTAAACAGAAATCCGGTCGGCCCGAACAGGGCCGACCCTAAGGTGACGGCGCGATCTTTGCCAACATCTCTTTGACGGCGTCTGCATCCGAGATGCGAAGACGAACTGGCAGGGTCACAACCTTTCGCCGAAAGGTTTCGGGCAGGCGGACGGCGTCTTTCTCGGTTGTCACCATTTGGGCCCCCAATAGGCGCGCTTCATTCTCAAGCCGGGCCATCAGGGCCGGGGTCAGCGGCTGGTGATCATCCAGCGCTTCGGCGCGCACTAGGTCAGCCCCCTGTTGGCGCAAGGTCTGAAAGAACTTCTCGGGATGTCCAATTCCAGCGAAGGCCAGTACCTTTGAGCCTGTCCAATCCATGCCAGTTTGCAGGGGCTCGACCACTCCGGTCGCGTGCGGCACGGCAATCGTGTTACCCCAATGCGCTGCGAAGCTATCCTGAGCGGTGGCATCCCCAAGCGAAAGCACCAGATCGGCGCGTTTCAACCCGACATCGACTGGCTCGCGCAAGGGACCTGCGGGCAGGCACAGCCCGTTCCCGAAACCGCGCTGGGCGTCCACCACAATGATCGAGAAATCCTTGGCGACTGACGGGTTCTGAAACCCATCGTCCAAAACGATGACAGTTGCCCCACCCTCTGCCGCCGCGCGTGCCCCGGCGGCGCGGTCTTTTGCGACCCAGACATCGGCGAACATGGCCAGCAGCAGCGGTTCATCCCCGACTTGCGCTGCCGAATGCTTGCCGGGGTCGACCCGCACCGGGCCTTCCAGCGTGCCGCCATGACCGCGGGTCACGATATGCGGCGTGTGCCAGCTGTCGCGCAACTGCTCGACCATCCAGATGGTCGTGGGTGTCTTGCCAGTACCGCCTGCATTCAGATTGCCGATGCATATGACCGGCACACCCGGTTTGAGTCCGGCCGCCGATGCGACGCGGCGGGCGGTGGCCGACGCGTAAACCCGACCCAGAGGGGCCAGTATCCGCGCCCTTAGATCCAATTGATCCGGGGGGGTGTTCCAAAACTCAGGTGCCCGCATTGTCGGAACTCCGTTGGTCCAGCGTGTCCTGCACCATCTCGATCAACCTGTCGGCCTGAGGCGCGCCTTCGGTGATCATCTTCCACCCTGCCAGCGCCATCCCCGCCGCCTGATCCGGCGCCAGCAGTTCGGCCACCGCGTCGCCCAATTCGGTTGCGGATTTGATCATGCGCGCAGCCTTGATCTGTTCCAGCTGATCGTAAAGCCCCTGGTATCGATGCACAAATGGTCCGTGCACGATGGCTGAGCCAAGGGCAATGGTTTCCAGCGGGTCGCATCCGCCTGCGCCACGCTCAAGCGAGCTGCCCATGAATGTCACCGGGCAGACCCGTTGCCACAGGCCCAGATCCTCGGGCTCTGAGGTCAGGATGACTTGTGTCGCGTCTTCGATCTGGTCACCCTCGTCCCAGTTACTACAGCGTAAATCCATCGATGCCAATCGCCGCTGCAGGGGCAGTGCTTCGCCCATATCGGCGACATGCAACACCAGCACGAGCCGGGGCATCATGCGCAAGGCCTGACGGTGCGCGCTGAGGACAGAGATAAACTCTTTATCCTGAACCCATGCCGCCAACCAGACGGGCCGGCTGGACAGGTTATGGGTGACCTCGATCAGTTCGTCTTCGGGCCATGGCCTCGGGTTTGGACTTATCTGAAGGGGTGGGGATTCCTCGACTTTTGGCGTTGCAATCCCCAATCGCCGAATCTGGCGCGCGATCTCTTCTGATGGCGTCAGAATATGATCAAAGCAATTGAAGGTGTACCGGCTGATATCCGGCAGCCAGCGTGCAAGCCTGGCGCTTACGACATCAGGGGTTGCCTCGATCAGGATCAGAGGAATCTTCTGCTCTGCGGCGCGGGTGATGATGCTTGGCATCAACCCACCACCGACCCACAGACCCATATCCGGGCGCCAATGTTCCAGAAAACTGCGGGCTGCGCCAGTTTGCTCCAAAGGTAGTGTGATCAGGGGAAAGCTGGTTCCCGCCCAACGCGAAAGATCAGCATCCGGAGGGGCGGTTAGCAGCACGGACAATCCGGGTCGGACCTGTTTCAGACGGTCGCACAGATCGACGATCACGCGCAGACGGTCCGGATCGGCGATGTGCACCCATAAAACCTCGCCAGTTGGGCGGGGCAGATTGGTTCTGCCGTCGTTTTTCGGCATGCGCCACGACAGAATCCGATAGGCCATAAGGCTAAGCGATTGGGGTTGGCTCATGCCGGAATCCCCGGACCATCCTCATCAAGTTGCGCGGCAAGAATGGTATGCAGTCCTTCACCGGCGGCGACCACTCCGTTCAATCGGGGATGTTCGTTGTTAAAGCGCAGCGGCTGACCTTGGCGGTCGGTACATATTCCGCCCGCTTCGCGCACGATCAGATCCCCGGCTGCGATATCCCATTCCCAGCTAGGGCGCAGCGTCAACATTCCGTCGAACCGGCCCTCGGCGACCAGAGCCATGCGATAGGCCAGCGATGGGCGGTAAGCCCGTTTAAAGGGTGGCACCTGACCCGCGCGCCAATGATGCGCAGCAAGGTTGGGTTTGGCTGCCAAAAGCTCGGACTGATCCAAAACCTTAGCCTGTGTCGCGTGGATCGGCGCGCCGTTCAGTGTAGCCCCCTGGCCCTTGCTGGCTGCATAAAGCAGATCCCGCATGGGCAGGTAGATCACGGCAGCAGTCACTTCGCCGTTGTCGGTAACGGCCAGCGAATGGGCCCAAGTCCGGGACCCTTCGGCAAAGCTGCGGGTGCCATCGATTGGGTCGATGATAAAGGCGCGGTCTCGATCAAGGCGCGCGGCGGTATCTTCGGTTTCTTCGCTGAGCCAGCCATAGCCCGGGCGGGCCGCTGGCAAACGCTGTTCGAGCATCGCGTTCACGGCCAGATCCGCTTCGGTCACGGGTCCGGCACCGTCGGGTTTATCCCAGCGCTGCGCCTGCGGTCCCGAATAGCGGGACGCGATCTTGCCAGCCTCAAGGGCTGCGTCGATCAGAAGGGGCAGATCAGTTGCCGGCAAGCGTCATTCCTTCGATCAGTACCGAGGGCACGACCCGCGACAAATAAGGCCGCGCATCATTGGCCGAGATCATTCGCATAAGCATATCGCGCAGGTTGCCCGCGATGGTGCATTCGTTGACCGGGTAGGTGATCTCGCCATTCTCGACCCAAAAACCCGATGCCCCGCGCGAGTAGTCACCGGTATTGGGGTTGATCGTTGAACCGATCATCGAAGTGACCAATAATCCGGTTCCCATATCGCGTAGCAGATCGGCACGGCTTTGCGTGCCTTGGGTCAGGCTCAGGTTCCAGTTGCTGGGCGAGGGCGGGCCTGAAACGCCGCGAGCGGCATTCCCGGTTGACGCCATGCCAAGCTTGCGCGCGCTGGACAAATCCATCGTCCAGCCGGTCAGCACCCCGTTTTCGACAATCGCACGACGCTGGGTTGGCAGGCCTTCGGCATCAAAAGGGCGAGAGCCCGAGATGCGCGGGCGATGCGGGTCTTCGATCAGGGACAGACGCGCGGGCAGAACCTGTTCCCCCAGATTGTCTTTCAGCCAGGATGCCCCGCGCGCAATCGCGGCGCCGTTGCTGGCTGCCAGCAAGTGACCGATCAAAGAGGTCGATATGCGCTCGTCAAATAAAACCGGAAAGCTGCCGGTCTTTGGTTTACGCGCGCCTACTAATGCCACGGCCCGTTCGCCGGCGGAGCGGCCAATATCCTGCGGTGTGCGCAGGTCCGATTGGAAGGTGCGGACGTCGCCGTCATAGTCACGCTCCATCCCCGTGCCTTCACCCGAGATCGCAACGCAGGAGGTTGACCGATAGCTGCGCGCATAGTGTCCGGAAAACCCGTTGGTCGCCGCCAGACTAACCCGATGGGTACCGTAGCTGGCCGCCGCATCTGACACTTGTGATACGCCAGACACCGCCAGCGCGGCGGCTTCGGCAGCAATTGCATCGTGCATCAAGGCATCTGCTGCGGGTTCCGGGGCGGGGTCGAACAGTTCCAGCGCGTCGATATCCCAATCGGTCACCAGTTGAGCGCTGTCAGCCAGGCCCGTAAACGGGTCCTCGGGCGCCTCCTTGGCCATGGCCACGGCACGTTCGGCCATTTTGGTCAGCGTATCGGGTCGCGTATCGGAACTGGAGACAATCGCCTGCTGCTTGCCGACAAACACGCGCAGCCCAAATTCCGTTTCTTCCGAGCGTTCGGCATGCTCCAAGGCTCCGTGCCGCACCTCGACAGAGACCGACGAGCCGTCGATCACAATGGCATCCGCTGCCTCAGCCCCGGCTTTGTGGGCGGCATCCAACAGGTTCTGGGTCAGGTCTTGTGGCGTACGGGTCATGGGGTCTCCGGTTTATTTGCACAGGACGTAGCCTTGCACAGCCCGTCTCGCAAGACCTGCAGCCGGATGCAATCGCGGTGTTTACATCCAAGGTCATGAACAAGGGCGCATTGGGGCGCCCTTGTTCGATCACATTTACTTAATGCGTTGACCATTGGCCAGAATCTGGCCGTCTTCTTTGAACTCGATGGTCGATGTCAGCGTATCGGGTTCATCACCGGGTACGGCCATCATGCCCATCATCATACGCGCACCCAGCGCATCATTCTCGGACATCAGACCCATGCCCATCAGATTGTCGATCAGCGTATTTGCGCCTACCAACTCAAGATTGGCGACACCCGATGGGGCGGGCATGCCAAATTCCTGGGTGTTTTCGTTGTCGAAGGCAAAGTCTCCGTCACCCGACAGGCGCGCGCCAACCAGCGAGACCAGCAACTCGTTGATCTTGAGCGAATGCAACTCGGCTGGCATCTCGTCCGAGCTTTCCAATGCTGCCGCCTGTTCCGGGTCGAAGATGTTCATCAGAACCTTGGCCGTTCCGCTTGTATCCAGCGCAATTGTGGCCGGATCGCGCGGCAGGGTGCCTGCCGGGTCGAACATGCTCCACAAAACGTCGGACATGGTGAAATCGGTCAGGTTCATCGCAAAGCCGAACGGTTTGACCTCATCCGAGGGTTGCACCGGGATATCAAGCTTCAGACCGGCCTTCTCCATCGCCAGTTCCAGTGGGAAAGGCAGGTCGGCTGTGGTCACCGCCATCTGGGTTTTGTTTTGCTCAAGATCATAGGCCAGGCTTTCGGCGTCCATACTGGCCGCGAAACGCCCACCTTCGGAGGAGCTTGCCATGGTGAACTCGCTACCCTCTGCGACCCCGCTGACATTTGTCTCGCCTGAGCCGTAGGTGAATTCACCGTCAAATTCGAAACCCGAGGTATAAAACGCGCTTGGGTCGCTCAGGTCCAATCCGCTGGGCAGAACACTGTCACCTTCGAAGGTCAGCTCGTTCAGCTGCCCGACGAACAAGCCCGAATCCCCCAGGTCGGGGTCTTCAAACGCGATGTTGTAAGACAGTTCCGCGGCTTCCATGGTCTGTGTGATGGTGCGACCCTCACCAATCTGCATGCGCGAGCTGCCGCTCAGGTCGGTCATGTCGAACCTGACGTCAAACGCATCCGCACGCAGCGCTTCGTCGCCTGCCTCCAGCTCTTGCAACGCAACGCTGAACTCGGATGCTGAATAGTCATAGGTCATATCTTCAGGCGTGCCCGAAACCACCATGTCCAGATCGGACTGCGAATAGACCATATCGACGGAAAACACCTCGTCTTCGGCGGTGCCGGCCAGTGTTACCGAGAAGCTTTCGGGAAAGCCGATGCCGACGGTGCCATCACCATTTTCCGTCAGCGTCACTTCAGGCACCACCATGCTGAACTCGCCCTCATCATCGGGCAGTTCCATCAGCACGGTCATGTCCGCGATTGTGGTCACGTCCCCGGCGCTGCTTTGACTGCCGGTGATAGTATAGCCCATCGACTGAAAGTAAGATTGCCAATCCGCCCAGATATCATTGGCGGTCAGGTCGGCCCAGGCGCCTTGGGTGGCAATTGTATAAGCCAGGGCTGCGCCGCAGCTGCGGCGGAAGAAAACAGACATAAGGTAACCCTTCTTGATCAATTTGCTGCGCATGGTCGGGTTTGTGGCGGGTATCGTCAAGGGGCAAGGGCTGGACCCTTTCCCCGTTTCCGCGCTACGCCTGTAGCCAAATACCAGCCCAATGCGTGAGGAGGGGCAAATGCAGGGAAAAACAGTACTTATTACCGGGGCCAGCAGGGGTATCGGGGCTGAGGCAGGGCGCGTTTTTGCCGCAGCCGGGGCCAATGTGGCGCTGGTTGCACGCAGTCGTGATCAAATCGATGCACTGGCGGCTTCGCTGGGCGACAATGCAATCGCGCTGGCCTGCGATGTCAGCGATTTCGCGCAGGTCGAGCAGGCAGTGGCCGATTGCGTTGCTCGTTTTGGCGGATTGGATGTGCTGATCGGCAATGCCGGGGTGATTGAGCCGATTTTTCATCTGGCCGATGCTGATGTCGACTCCTGGAGCCAGGCCATCGACATCAACCTCAAAGGTGTCTTTTACGGGATGCGCGCCGCCCTGCCGGTCATGCGCGCGGCGGGCGGGGGGACGATACTGACCGTCTCGTCGGGCGCCGCCTCGAACCCGGTTGAGGCGTGGAGCCACTATTGTTCCTCGAAAGCGGGGGCAAAGATGCTGACCGAATGCCTGCATCTGGAAGAGGCGCATAATGGTATCCGCGCGATAGGTCTTTCGCCGGGTACGGTGGCCACAGATATGCAGCGTGTCATCAAGGCCAGCGGCATCAACCCGGTCAGCCAGTTGGACTGGGATGTTCATATCCCGGCGGATTGGCCTGCACGTGCATTGTTGTGGATGTGTTCGCAGGATGCAGATGAGTTTCTGGGGTCCGAAATTTCCCTTCGGCAGGATGACATTCGCCAAAGGATCGGTCTGACGTGATTGAACTGACGCAAGAGGGCGGGCTTTGGACCGTCACAATCAACAACCCCGGCAAGGCAAACGCTTTGACCGGGGCGATGTTGACCGAACTCGCCGAGATTGCAGAGGCTGCCACCGAGGCCCATGCTTTGATTCTGACCGGTAAGGGAAAGGTGTTCAGCGCAGGGGCCGATCTGGACGAGGCGCGGGCCGGGCTTGCCACCTCGGACGTGTGGGAACGCCTATCAGGCGCGATTGCGGCCTTGCCTTGCCTGACGGTGGCCGCATTGAATGGCACCTTGGCCGGGGGGGCGAACGGGATGGTGCTGGCCTGTGATTTACGCATCGCGGTGCCGTCGGCCAAGTTCTTCTATCCGGTGATGAAGCTGGGTTTCCTGCCTCAGCGGTCCGATCCGAAACGCATGGCGGCATTGATAGGCCCGGCGCGGACCAAGCTGATCCTGATGGCGGGGCAGAAGATCACAGCAGAAGAGGCCTATGCCTTTGGTCTGGTCGACCGCATCGTCGCACCCGAAGACCTGATGCCCACTGCGCAAGAGCTGGTGGCGGACAGTGTGGCTGCAAAACCCGACATCGCCGCTGGCATCGCCGAGCTGTGCCGATGAGGTTGTCCGCGCTGCGATTGCGCGTCGCCGACCCGGATCGCCTAGCCGGTTTCTATCGGGAGGCGCTGGGTATGTCGGTGCAGGTCGAGGGGCAGAACCGCCGTGTTGGCTATAACGGGCAGGATGCGGATCTGTTGCTGATGCCGGGTGGCGGCGGGTACGCCCATGATCAGGGGCAACGATACTGGAAGATCGGGATTACCCTGCCCAATGTGGACGTGGCGGTTGAGGCGTTGGGCAAACAGGGCCATGCTGTCAGTGTCCCGCGTCAGTTTCTGGATATCGGCTACATGGCCCATCTCAGCGACCCCGAAGGCTTTGTGATCGAACTGCTTCAGCATGATTTCGAAGGCAACCGACCCGAAACCGCAGCCGACCCAGCGCAACCCTTTGCGAAGGCACGGGTTGGTCAAATCACCCTGCGGACCGGTGACATCGCAGCGGAAGATGTAGTCTGTCGCGCCCAAGGTATGTCCTTGCTATCGATGCAAGAGGTCGCCTCGCACGGCTTCGATCTGCATTTCTATGCGTTCAAGCATGACGTACCGCCTGATCCCGATCTTTGGGCGGTGTCGAACCGCGAATGGCTGTGGAAACGACCCTACACAACGCTGGAATTCCAGCACATCCCGGGTGCGCAATTCGCGCCTGTGCCGGACTACAAGGGGCTGGAGGTCGAAGGTTTGGCAGAACCTATTCAGGATGCGTTTGGCAATCCCATCTTTCCAGTTTGATCATCGCCCTCTGCGCTTGCCCGGCACTTTCGATTGAAATGCGGGTGGGCGATTGCGGACCCAGTTCAGGAATTTCTCAAGCCGTGGATGAGCGCGCAGGGCCTCAGCCGTGTTGAAACTGCGCGCCAGTTCGGCCTCAGACAAGGTAGCGTGGACCTCTTTGTGGCAAATCTTGTGCAGCAGCACGGTGGGTCCGCCCTTGCCTCCTTTGAGTTTTGGGATCAGATGATGCAGACTGCCACCGCCTTCCGGGATCGGGCGGTCGCAAAGCGGGCAGATTTGATCGCTGTTCGTCATGATCTGGAATGATGCGCCTGCGGGCGATGAAGGCAAGAGGGCTGCAATGGCGCAGGCAGTGGTAATCGGGGCAGGGCCCGCCGGATTGATGGCCGCAGAACAGCTGGCCCAAGCTGGTCACAAGGTTTTGGTGGCCGAGGCTAAGCCTTCAGTCGCGCGCAAGTTTCTGATGGCGGGTAAGTCGGGCTTGAACCTGACCAAGGATGAACCTTTCGAGACGCTGCTCCAATCCTATGACGAAGCCGCTGACTGGCTCCGCCCGATGCTAGCTGAATTCGACGCGCAGGATGTGAAAAACTGGGCTCAGGAGCTGGGGCAGGAACTATTCACCGGTTCTACCGGGCGTGTGTTCCCGTCGGTTATGAAAGCCTCGCCGTTGCTGCGCGCGTGGTTGGCGCGCCTGTCTGAAATTGGCGTTGAGATTAAAACCCGCTGGCGCTGGACCGGATGGCAGGACGACGCGCTCAGCTTTGACACGCCAGACGGGGCGCAGGCGGTGAAAGCCGATGTGACGATCCTTGCAATGGGTGGGGCAAGTTGGGCGCGTTTGGGATCGGATGGGGCTTGGGCGAATGACCTTGTCCAAAGAGGTGTCGAGGTCGCCCCCTTTGCCCCCGCAAATGCGGGTCTGCTTGTCGATTGGTCCGATCACATGTCAAAGCACTTCGGCGCGCCGATCAAAGGCGTCGCCCTGCGGGCCGGATCGCTGCGCACACGGGGCGAGGCCGTGATCTCAGCCCGTGGTCTGGAAGGCGGCGGCATCTACAGCATCTGCAAAGCCGTGCGGGAAGGGGCGGAGTTGACCTTTGATCTGATGCCCGATCTGTCGGCGGAGGATGTGGCGCAGCGCCTAAGCAAAACACGCGGCAAAGCCAGTCTATCCAACCATATTCGCAAGTCGCTCAAGCTGGGTCCGACCCGAACCGCTTTGCTGACCGAGTTTGGTCGCCCCCTTCCCACCGAGCCCGAGGCGTTGGCCAAGGTGATCAAGGCGTTGCCCATCTGTCATTCTGGATTGCGCGCGATAGACGAAGCAATCTCGACCGCGGGGGGCGTTTCACGCGATGCGGTGAGTGACGGCCTGATGCTGACCAACCTTCCGGGTGTGTTCTGCGCGGGCGAGATGCTGGATTGGGAAGCCCCGACGGGCGGCTATCTGCTCACGGCGTGTTTCGCCACCGGGCGCTGGGCTGGTCGATCAGCCACGGACTGGTTGCAAACTAGCTAAGTTCGGCCAGTTTCTTATAGGCAGGCCGGTTCCGCATTTCTTTGCCATAGGTTTTCAGTACATCTGAGTTCAAAGGGAATCCGGCGCCTTTGGCCCAGCTCATGCAATGGACCAAAAGGATATCGGCAATCGTCATTTGATCACCCAGCAGGAACGGACCTTGAAACCGGCGTTCTAGTCGCTGGAAGTTATTGTCGAATTCCCATTTGGCCGCCTCACTGATGCCGGGTGCGCGTTTGTCTTCGGGCAAAATGAAGCCATGTCGTGCGGCGACCCATAGAACGGCGTCCAACTCGTCAAGAATTGCATGAAAAAGCGAATCCTGAATAGCGCGGTCATAGCTGCCTGCCGGATAGGTGAAAGCGCCATGTTTATCAGCCAGATAGGTCATGATCGCGGAGCTGTCCGAGATCAAATGGCCACCATCCTCGAGTACAGGGATCTTGCCCGTGTGGTTCAACGCCACGACCTTGGGGTCGCGTGGACCGACTTTTATCAGCTCATATGGCTGACCCAACTCTTCAAGCAGCCAGATGACACGCGCTGCGCGGCTTCGAACGCTCCCATAGACTTTGTACATGCTATCCTCCTGCCAAATGCCTGACCGAATGTGACCCGGATCGCGCGTACGTCAAGACATACGCGGGGTCAGCGTGACCGCGCCAGCATCGCCAATCGGATCATTGCGCGTTCGACCAATGCCATCGCGGGGGCGGTTTGGCCGGCAGATCGCAGGGACAGGTCGGTATCTGTGAGTACCGTCAGTGCCGTTTGTAGTTTTGGCGCGCCCCATCCCTGCGCCTGACGCAGAATGCGGTCGCGCCGTTTGCCATAGACCGGAGGCCGCAGCTTGCCGATGCCCTGCGCTGCACCACCGGGATCTGAGGCGCAGGCATAAAGTGTGCGAAAATGCCGGGTCGCACCGATGCACAGCGTTACTCCGTTTGTACCCTGTGCCTGCAAGCGTCGGATGAGCGGCCCGATTTCTCCGGCGCGTCCTTCGGCAACAACGTTCAGGACATCGTCCAACGCCGCCTCGGTCGAGCGGGGCGCGCAGGCTTCTATGTCATCCATGCTTAGCTCGGTATCATCGCCGCGCTTGTAAAGTGACAGCTTTTCAATGGTTTGAGCGAAGTCACCTGGGCTGAGGCTGACGGCCAGTTCACTGAGTGCTGACATCGGATCGCGTGGGATGTTGCGTAGTCCTGCTTGGGTCAGAACCCGCTCGACCTCGGCCCGTGACGGGGGATCATCGTAGATGCCAACTGCGTAAGCCTGTGGATGCGCCTCAAAGGCTTTCCGGATTTTCGAACTGGGTTTTAGCTGACCCGCGGTGACGATGATCTGCGCATCACCGGGTGCCCAATCCTCGAGCGCTGCCAGAATCGAAGGCGCGGCGGTATCGGTCGCCTCTTCCACAAAAACCGCGCGCGGCCCTGGAAAAAAGCCAACCGCCTTAACTGCATCCAACAACAGAGCAGGATCGCCGCGCAGGTCGCTGCCCGGCATCCGCGTCAGGCGCATTTCTTCTTCGGCATTCTTTCCAAGCAGAGCCGCTAGAATCTGTTGGCGTTTCAACGCCACCCGCATGGCATCGGCACCGTAGATCAGCAGCCCGGTTTTGTCCGCATCCGGCTTGGCGAAATAGCCATCCGCCTCGCGCGGGCTCAGCTTCATGCGGTCAGGTCCGGCGTGGCATACAGCCGATTGATGATCTGATCCGACAGAATCGACATCAACCGCCGTTTCGCGTCCCGCTCGTCTGCCAGCGTGGAAACGGTCGAGCCTGCAGCCGAATATCCCACGAAATCAGTAACCGTGCCCGACGCCATGATCTGGCCCGTTTCATTGGACCGAAGCGAATACTCGGCCCGGCCGTTGATTGTATAGCGGTTGATTTCGTTGGTGGTGGTGATCGCGGCGGCTTGAATATTGGTCGCAACCTGGACGTTCAGCTTGTAATCCTTGCCGGATGTAGCGCTGCGGCCCAGCTTTTGTTCAAGGTTTTCAACCAGAAGAAAGCTATCAACCGTGTTCGGGGCCGATAGCTCGACCCGGCCAAACAGCTCTGAACCAGACCCACCGGGGGCGTAAACAGGTTCAAATCCGCAGGCAGACCCGGCAAGGCAGGCTGCCAGTGGCATCAGTAGAACTCTTCTGCGATTAAACGACGACATTCACGATCCGACCCGGAACAACGATGACTTTCTTCGGCGCCGAACCATCCAGCGCCTTTTCGACAGCTTCGGTGCTGAGCGCGATTTTTTCAACCTCGTCCTTGGGCATATCCTTCGGAACGCTGATTTCCGCGCGGCGCTTTCCGTTGATTTGAATGGGCAGGGTGACGGTGTCATCGACCAGCATTGCTTCATCAGCGACGGGCCACGCAGCGACGGCCACCAGACCTTCGCCGCCCAGCAGCTGCCAGAGTTCCTCGGACAGGTGCGGCGTCATCGGTGACATCAGCTGTGCCAATATCTTCGCTGCCTGACGTTTGGCATTTGACCCGGCCTTGGATTTCGCAAGCGTATTTGTGAACGCGTAAAGCTTGGCGATAGAGGCGTTGAAGCCAAAGGATTCGACCCCGCCAGATACATCATGGATCGCTTTGTGCATCTCGCGCAGAAGGGTCTCATCCTCGTCATTGGCGGGGATATCCGACTCGGCGATCTCAGACGCGATACGGTGCACGCGGCTGAGATGCTTAAAGGCGGCCTCGGCCCCGGATGCGGTCCATTCCACGTCCCGTTCAGGCGGAGAATCGGACAGAACAAACCAGCGCGCAGTGTCCGCGCCAAAGGCTGAGATAATGCTGACTGGGTCGACCACGTTTTTCTTGGATTTCGACATTTTGGCCGAGGGGATGATTTCGACCTCAGTGCCGTCGGCCAGTTTCCCGTCGGTCACATCTTCAGGCAGGTGATAGACCGGACGACCGTTGGCGTCGCGCGTCTGGTAGATTTCATGCGTCACCATGCCTTGGGTGAACAGTGCATTGAACGGTTCGATGGCTTTTTTCGGCAGATGACCGGTGATCTGCATCGCCCGCGCAAAGAAACGGGAATAGAGCAGATGCAGAATCGCATGCTCGATCCCGCCAATATACTGGTCGACATTCATCCAGTACTCGGCTTCGGCCAAATCTGTAGGTGTTTCGGCACGCGGGGCGGTGAAACGAGCATAGTACCAGGACGAATCGACAAACGTGTCCATCGTGTCGGTTTCGCGCTTGGCAGGCGCGCCGCAGGCCGGGCACGGGGTGTCGCGCCAGTTGGGGTGGCGGTCCAGCGGGTTGCCGGGGATCGAAAAGTCGATGGGTTTGCCGTTGCCATCATCATAGGGCAGTTCGATCGGCAGGTTTTCTTTCTTCTCGGGAACCGTGCCGCATTTTTCGCAATGAACCACGGGAATCGGGCAGCCCCAATAGCGCTGACGGCTGAGGCCCCAGTCCCGCAGGCGGTATTTGACCTGTGCTTTGCCCAGATCCCGCTGTTCGAACCAGTCGATTGTTTTGTCGATTCCATCCTGGCTGGTGGTTTCGCCCAGACCGGCAAAGTGGTCGATATAGACGACTTTTTCAGATTTCTGGGGCACCAGCGCCTCGGTGCCGATTTCGGACTCATCGCCGGGCATATGGAATGCTGGAACAACAGGAAGCTGATATTTGCGGGCAAAATCCAGGTCACGCTGATCATGTGCAGGACAGGCGTAAACCGCGCCGGTGCCATAATCCATCATGACAAAGTTGCCGATCCAAACCGGCAGTTCCTGATCGGGCCAAACGGGATGACGCACAGAGATACCGGTGTCGATGCCCTTTTTCTCGGCCTTTTCCATGGCCGCTTCGGTGGTGTCCATCTTGCGGCATTCTGCAATGAATTCAGCGGCTTCTGGGTTGCTTTCCGCCAGTTTGCGCGACAAAGGATGTTCCGGCGAGACTGCAATAAAACTCGCACCCCGCAGTGTATCCGGGCGGGTCGAGTAGCAGATGATCGGCTCACCACCGTCTGTGCGCTCAAACGGGATTTCGATGCCGCGCGACTTGCCGATCCAGTTTTCCTGCATCAGGCGCACCTTGGCGGGCCAGTTGTCGAGCGTGTCGAGCGCCTCAAGCAATTCCTCGGAATAGTCGCTGATCTTGAAGAACCATTGCGTCAGTTCACGCCGTTCCACCAAAGCGCCCGACCGCCAGCCGCGCCCGTTTTCAACCTGCTCGTTGGCCAGAACGGTCATGTCGACCGGGTCCCAGTTCACCACGGCGTTCTTGCGGTAAACCAACCCGGCGTTGAGCATATCCAGGAACAGAGCTTGCTGCTGACCGTAATACTCGGGGTCACAGGTGGCAAACATCCGAGACCAATCAATGGCAAAGCCCATTGGTTTCATCTGAGCGACCATCTCGCTGATATTGGCGTACGTCCAGTCTTTGGGGTGGCCACCAATTGCCATCGCGGCGTTTTCAGCAGGCATGCCGAAGGCATCGAATCCCATCGGGTGCAGCACGTTGAACCCGCAGGCTATCTTATAGCGCGCAATTACGTCGCCCATGGTGTAGTTGCGAGTGTGTCCGATATGAATGCGTCCGGACGGGTAAGGGAACATCTCAAGCACATAGTATTTCGGCTTGTCCGCCTTACGGCTGGCGGTGAAAATCCCGGCCTTGTCCCAGGCCTCTTGCCATTTTGCTTCGATTTCGTTGGCCGAATAGCGCGACATCATGCGGTCCTTAGTGAATGAAAACGCCGGGTCAGAACCCGGCGTGGTATTAGAGCGTATTTCGTCGGGTTGCTAGAACTTACTGTCTGCAATGCGTAGCTGACGGGCACGGGACAGGATCGCATCTTCGACCGCGCGCGCGGTCGCATCGCTGACCGGCGCGCCGCCGCTGCTCTGCAATGCGACCGACAACGACCGCGCGGCAAGGGCCGGGTCGCTGATATGCACGGTTGCTCGGTAAGAGCGTCCTCCACCTGGGGGGGTGCCATACCCCGTCACGATCACGCCGGTGAAGGGATCAACCTCTTGAATGGGAAGAAAGCTGAGAACATCCAGTGAAGCGGACCAAAGATAGCGATTCACATTGGTTGTCTGCTCGGCGGTGCTGCGATCAAACACATCCCAGATTGTAGTACGCTCAGGGTCGTTCAATTCGCGCTCAGCTGACCGGCTACTGTCGGTGTTGCGATAAACGGGGTTCGGCGCAGCGCTTCGATTCGGGCCACAGGCCGAAACGGCGGCAATTGTTGCAATCAAACCCAAAATCGTAGGCACACGCATTGTAAGCAGGTCCTGTTTTCACTCGCTGTCATCGTCAGGGGATACTCCTAACTAAGGTCCCTGTGTGCAACAACCCTATTCTTTGGTATTTATTGAGTGTGCAGTTGGGCAGCGGGGCGAGAAGGTGACTGTGGCATCCTTGCACCAATATTTTGTCAATGACAGCGCGTTGATTAGGCCAAGCTTGCGCAAAGGGGGCAAAAAAAGCGAAACGATGTCCGTGCTGAGACATGTGCTAGGCATGTGTCGAGTAGATAAATCTTTGAAACCGAGGGAAACAAGATGAAAAAAGTTCTCTTTGCAACGACGGCGCTGATCGCGACCGCAGGCGTTGCAGCAGCAGAAGTTAAGTTCGGCGGCTACGGTCGTTTCGGTATTGGCTACGCTGAAGACCGTTCGACTGACGAAAACGTAAGCGACACCATCCTGGTCTCGCGCTTCCGTCTGAACATCGACGGCATCGTTGAAACCGACGGCGGCGTACGCTTCGAAGGCCGTGTTCGTGTGCAGGCTGACGAAGACTCCGGCAACGGCGAAGCAAACGCAGCTGGCCTGAACGGTGCACGCTTCTCGGTCATCTTCGGTGGTCTGCGTGTTGACGCGGGCAACGTAGCTGGCTCGTTCGACAACCTGGCAAACTACTACGGTAACGAGCCTGGTCTGGAAAACTTCATCGGTCAGTACTCCGGCGTTGACTATGACTTCCTAGCCTACTCGTCGACTGGCGCAGGCGCAAACGCTGTGTTCTTCCAGTACGCAGTTGGTGACTTCGCGTTTGGCGCGTCGTACGACCAGAACGTTGGCAACGTTGGTGGCGACACCACCCTGAGCGGCATTGACCGTTGGGACCTGAGCGCGACCTATACCTTCAACAACATCACCGCAGCACTGGCCTATGGTCAGACCGATGCTCCGGCTGGTGGTGAGAAGAGCACCCTGACCGTCCTGACCTTGGGCGCAGAATTCGGTGACTTCTCGGGTACTCTGTTCGTAGCGGACGATGATGTTGCAGATGACGCAGAAAACGGCACTGCATATGGCTTCTCGCTGGCCTACAACGTTGGTGCAGCTCTGACCCTGACCGCAGCTTACGGTGACGGTTCGGCTGACAACGACACTCAGCAGTACGGTATTGGTGCCATCTACGATCTGGGCGGCGGTGCATCGCTGCGCGGTGGTATCGGCAACACCAAAACCGGCAACGCAGACAGCCAGCTGAAAGCTGACTTCGGTGCTCGCTTCGACTTCTAAGTCGATCTGAACCACAAGGTTCTTGGGGCGGGTCTTCGGACCCGCCCTTTTCTTTTTCCGTCCCATGGTGTTCTGTCGCCTCAGAAAGCAGATTCAAGGAACACCATGTCGCTGCAAGACATCATCACCCGCATCACCAGTGCCGAAGCCAAAGCTGGGCGCGATCCGGGGTCGGTCAAGCTGATCGCTGTTTCCAAGGTGCAGCCGAATGAGCGGGTGAAGGCTGTGCTAGAGCAGGGCCATCGTTGCTTCGGTGAGAACCGGGTGCAGGAGGCGGCGGGTAAGTGGCCGATGTTCAAGGAACAATTCGAAGGAATTGACCTGCACCTCATCGGCCCGCTGCAAACCAACAAGGCACGTCAGGCGATGGAGTTATGCAACGCCATCCATTCGGTTGATCGCCCGAAGCTGGCCAAGACTCTGGCCCGACTGGCGCAGGAGATCGGAAGCTGCCCCGCGCTTTTCATTCAAGTAAATACAGGTGAAGAAGAGCAAAAGGCAGGGATTTTACCGTTGGAGGCGGATGGTTTTATCGCCGAATGCCGCGCGCTTGATCTGCCCATCCAGGGCCTGATGTGTATACCGCCGGTCGAAGAAGAACCTGCATTGCATTTTGCTCTGCTGGCCAAAATCGCAGACCGAAATGGTTTGACGGGCCTGTCGATGGGGATGAGTGGTGATTTTGAACAGGCTATCGCACTGGGTGCCACCCATGTACGCGTTGGTTCGGCAATCTTTGGGGAACGCGTCAAACCTCAGGGATGATCAGACGCGTGCCGAGGTTAATGCGGCGCGCCATCCAACGCAGGTGGTCGCGCCGAAAAGCGACACAGCCTTCGGTCGGATATCCGGGTCTGCGCCATTGATGGATAAAAATAGCTGACCCGCGACCCGGCACCGCATTGGGCCAGTTCCAGTCTATGATCAGAACCAGATCATAAAGCGGATCGGCGCGTCGCAGCTTCTCATGACTATACCCATAAGATGCTGTTACCAAAGAGTTATAGCGATTATCCGATATATCATCTGACCACAGATCCCATGGGCCAATGGGCCGGGCCCATGCGGTGGGCGCAGTGATGCGGTCAGGGCGATAGAGCATGCCGACGATGCGATGGGTCCCGGTCGGGGTGGCGCCATCGCCTTCGCGTTTGTCGGCGCTCAGCCCCCCTTTCCCGATCGAACAGGGAAAGACACGACCCAAAAAACGGACCCCACGCGGGGTCAGGATCAGGTCACCAGGTGTCAAAGCAGATGCCCGGACTTCGCGGCCTTGGTGGCCAGATAGCCTCGGTTATGTACAGTTTCACCGACCTTCAGCGGCACACGCTCGGTTACAGCGATGCCGGTTTTTTCCATCATCGCGATCTTGGCAGGGTTGTTCGTCAGCAGTCGAACCGAGCTGAAGCCCAGCGATTTCAGGATGTCCGAGCCCAGACGGAAATCGCGCTCGTCGTCCTCAAAGCCCAGCCGATGGTTGGCCTCGACCGTGTCAAACCCCTGATCCTGAAGAAAATAGGCGCGCATCTTGTTGGCCAACCCAATCCCGCGACCTTCCTGATTCAGGTAGAGCAATACGCCTGCGCCTTCGTCCCCCATCTGCGCCAGCGCCCCGCGCAGTTGAGGCCCACAATCGCATTTAAGGCTGCCCATCAGGTCGCCCGTGAAGCAGGCTGAATGCAGGCGGGCAAGGACCGGCTTGCTGCGATCCGGGCGTCCAATTTCGACGGCGTAGTGTTCTTCGCCCCCGTCTTCAGGACGGAAAACATGCAACCGCCCGGCTTCTGACACCTCCATCGGCAAGCGCGCGGCGACGATTTCATGCAATGCGCTGCGCTCGGCCAGATGCGGCGCGGCGCGCGCGTGATCGATACAAGTCAGCCCGCGCTCAGTCGCGAAGGATCGACCGTTTTCGACAGAAACGACCACCGCAGCGGGCAAGAGGCGCGCGGATTTGGTCAGAGTGATGGCGATGCGATGCAGATTGGCGCTGCCCTGCCGCTCGGTCATCAGCGGGCCTTTCATGGGTGCGTTCAGATCGTCCGACGGGTCAGCAACGGCTTGCACCCAACTGATATCTGCGTCCGCAGGAACAAGAACCCGCGCCAGATCGCCGTCATAGGCCCGCGCCTTCAGCGTCTCAGCACGCCGTCCGGTGATCGCCACCACGGGCGTGCCTCCGAGCTTGCGCAGATCGGCCAGCCGCTGAGGGCTGAGCGTCTCGGTCGACGCTGCCAACACGCAAAACCCGGTATCATCGGTCAGTGCCACCGGCACGCCCATGCGCAAATCGGCCCGTGCGCGGGCCAGCAATTCGGTCATGTCAGGGCTAAGACTCATCGATGATACCTTACAACATCCGGCGAATTACTATCGGTTTCACCCGAAAAGTGAAACATTTCCGCTGCGTCCGACACGAAGGCGTGAGACGATTGCAGCAAAGCTTGCTGATTGCATATTCCAAACGCAAGTGATGGAAAAGGCTTAGGAGGACCGCAGATGGCTCAGCTCAAGAAAATCCTGCTGGTGGATGACGACGAAGACCTGCGCGAAGCGCTTAGCGAGCAACTGGTGATGACCGAGGACTTTGATGTCTTCGAAGCCTCAGACGGTGCATCAGCGATGGAGCGGGCCCGCGAAGCGATTTACGATCTGGTCATTCTGGATGTTGGCCTGCCCGATACCGATGGGCGAGAGCTGTGCCGCCTGATGCGTAAGCAAGGTGTCAAAAGCCCGATCCTGATGCTGACCGGCCATGACAGCGACGCAGACACCATCCTGGGCCTGGATGCCGGTGCCAATGACTATGTGTCTAAACCCTTCAAATTCCCGGTTCTGCTGGCTCGTATTCGCGCGCAACTACGCCAACATGAGCAATCTGAGGATGCCGTATTTGTGCTGGGGCCGTATACCTTCAAGCCCGCGATGAAGATGCTGATCACCGAGGAAGACCGGAAAATCCGGCTGACCGAGAAAGAGACCAACATCCTCAAATTCCTGTATCGCTCGACCGATGGTGTGGTTGCCCGCGATGTGCTGCTGCATGAGGTCTGGGGTTACAACGCGGGTGTCACGACCCATACGCTGGAAACGCACATCTACCGCCTGCGTCAGAAAATTGAGCCCGATCCGTCCAATGCGCGCCTTTTGGTCACAGAATCGGGCGGATATCGATTAGTATCTTGATCGCCTATGGATTGACTTGGATCAAAGTGATACTCTGTACTCATAATTAGGTTACTCCCATCCCGCACATGTCCGGGTTATGACATGTACCTCCCTGTTGGACTGCCGGGCCTTATGGCCCGGCTTTTTTCTTAGGCTAGGTTGGTAAGATTCCTGCTTTGAGCCCAATGTGCATGATGCTGCATGACGCACCAAGGTCCGCTAAGCGTATCGAACTGGCTGCACACCCGCATCGAATTCAATCCGCCGCAGCCGAAATGTTGGGCCCTCTGCGACGTCAGGTCGGCCGATCCTATCCATTCGAAAATGCCGAACATTTTCACGGCTTGGGTCCCATGCAACCAGATACCAAAGCGGCGGCAAGATCAGCATGGCCTGAGGTTCGACGCAGCGCTGCGTCTTTGCGCCTTTTGCATCGACGTAATCGAATTGCAGAGACAACCGTTCAAGAAATGCCCGCTCAAAAGCAGGGAGCAGCCCACTATCGATCTCTCCGACATTCGAGATATCGACTTGCGGCGCCAGTGGCCCAACATAGAGGCATTCCAACAATCGTCGGAGGTCGCGCAGCTTGTCTGGCGGCAGGGATTTCTCGATCTTGGAAAGCCCGCTGTCAGCCAAGCGGGCAAAGGGAAGCGATCCGGCGGCACGCATGCTCGATATGCCAATTATCAAGGCGAAGACCTCAGGCACAGACAGTTTGGCCGTTGTTTGTACCGACGTAGGGTCAAGGTAGAGTCCCCCGCCACGGCCCTGCTCAGCGATGATTACGTAGCCCTCGTCCCGGAGGGCAGAGAGATCGCGCAAGATGGTGCTGCGCGATGCCCCAACTTCTTCACACAAAGCTTCGATCGTGGACGCCCCGCCTCGGCGGAGGCTTCGGACGATAGTGGCTTGTCGGGATTGGCTTTTCATTTTCCAAGTCTACTACAGAAAGGCGTCAGAACTTGATACCTTTAAGGGTTAATCCGGTGTTACCACAATCAATCCGGAATACCACCATGACTACGATCCCCAATTTTCCTTCCCCCAAAATAGTTGCCCTGAATGGCATTGAGCTCGAGGTCTTTGAGGCCGGGCAAGAGAACAAGGGCAACCCCATTGTACTGTGCCACGGTTGGCCTGAGCATGCCTTTTCCTGGCGTCACCAGATGCCAGCACTTGCTGCGGCAGGATACCATGTCATCGTTCCTAACCAGCGTGGCTACGGCAACTCTTCGCGCCCTGAGGATGTGACACAATACGACATCGCGCATCTGACGGGCGACCTTGCAGCACTTCTGGATCATTACGGATATGACGACGCGGTCTTCGTGGGACATGACTGGGGCGCAAACGTTGTTTGGAGCATGGCGCTCCTACATCCAACCCGCGTCAAGAAGATCATCAACCTCGCACTGCCCTATCAAGCTCGGACACCGATGCCGTGGATTGAGTTCATGGAAACCGTGTTTGGGGAGGACAATTACTTTGTCCACTTCAACCGCAAACCCGGCGTTGCAGACGCCATACTGGACAGCAATGCCAGATCGTTTCTACGCAACCTTTTCCGCAAGAACTTGCCAGCGCTGCCACCGGATCCTGGGATGATGATCATCAACCTTGCGCGGGCAGATGCACCGATGGGAGAGCCTGTGATGAGCGACGCGGACATCGATGTGTTCGTATCTTCCTTCGAAGAAACTGGCTTCACCGGGAGTATCAACTGGTACAGGAACATGGATCGAAACTGGCACCTTTTAGCGGATGTCGGTCCAATCGTTCATCAGCCTGCATTGATGATCTACGGGACGCAGGACATGATCCCTCCCTCTGAGAACCTCGCGGATTTTGTCCTGGATGTTGAAGTGATCAAACTTGAGTGCGGCCACTGGATCCAGCAGGAAAGACCACAAGAGACCACAGATGCAATCCTTGGCTGGTTGGCGCTCGATCTGGCCACCTAAGCCTAGGAGGTCTGTGCCCTCCCGCTCGCTCGGAAGGCACAGGTCATCGCGATGTCTTCGGCCCAAAAATGTGAATGACGGAATTTGTGTTCTAATGCCCGGGCGAGAACCTCCGTGAGACCGGCAGACATGAAAGCGGCCATTGGTGCAGCCAAAGCGAAAGATCACTTTGTCCGCATAGCTGTCATTTATAGGCCTGAGGTTTTCGGCACGTTTTTTGATAGCACCCCATCCCACACCACGCTAACCTTCGCCCAATCGCGACAGAGGAATGCCAACCCATGCCCTTCACCCTTGCCACCTGGAACATCAACTCGGTCCGTTTGCGTGAGCCTATCGTGCTGAAATTGCTGCAGGAAGAGGCTCCGGATGTGCTGTGTCTGCAGGAATGCAAGTCTCCGGTCGAGAAAATCCCGACCGAAGGCTTTGCGGAGCTGGGCTACACCCACATGGTTGCGCGTGGTCAGAAGGGGTACAACGGTGTCGCCATCCTGTCTCGCCTACCGATGGTGGAAGTGGGCGACAAGGATTTTGCCGGTCTCGGCCATGCCCGACATATCGCGGGGCGGTTGGAGAATGGGGTAACGATCCACAATTTCTACGTCCCGGCGGGCGGGGACGTGCCGGATCGTGAGGTGAATGAGAAGTTCGGGCAGAAGCTCGATTACCTTACCGATATGCGCGACTGGTTCCATGCGGAGAAGCCAGAGAAATCCATTTTGGTGGGCGATCTGAACATCGCCCCGCGCGAAGATGATGTCTGGTCGCACAAGCAACTGCTCAAGGTTGTCTCGCACACGCCGATTGAAGTTGAGCAACTGGCCGAAACGCAGGACGCAGGCGGTTGGGTCGATATCACCCGTCAGGATATCCCCGAAGGGCAGCTCTATAGCTGGTGGTCTTATCGCGCGCGGGATTGGGATGCGGCAGACAAAGGGCGGCGGCTGGATCACGTCTGGGCCACGCCGGATATTTCGAGCGCAGGCCATTCCAGCCGTATTCTGCGCGATGCGCGCGGTTGGGAGAAACCCAGCGATCATGCCCCGGTCTTCGCCAGTTTCGATCTGTAACTGTACAACTCGGCCCTTGGTTTCTGCGCCAAGCGGTTGCATATAGGGCGCAAGTTTGAACGAAAGAGTATTTGCCATGGACCTTCTGAACAGCTCAGACAGCACCGCCGCCACCGATCTAATCAAGGATGGATCTGAGGCGACGTTTATGGCCGATGTGGTCGAGGCGTCGCAGGAAACCCCTGTGATCGTTGACTTCTGGGCCCCGTGGTGTGGCCCGTGCAAGACGCTTGGGCCCTTGCTGGAAGAGGCCGTGACCGCCGCCAAGGGTGCGGTGAAAATGGTCAAGATCAACGTGGATGAGGCGCAGATGATCGCGTCGCAAATGCGCATTCAGTCGATCCCCACCGTTTACGCGTTCTTTAAGGGTCAGCCTGTTGACGGGTTTCAAGGGGCTGTGCCGGGGTCCGAGATCAAGGCCTTTGTAGACCGGGTGATCGAAGCGGCAGGCGGCGAAAGCCCAGGCGGTCAATTGGAGGATGCTGTTCAGGCCGCCGAAGAAATGCTGGCCGAAGGGGCCGCTGTCGATGCGGCGCAGACGTTTGCTGCCATTCTGGGCGAAGATCCCAACCATGCGGCGGCCTATGGCGGCTTGGTGCGGGCGCATATCGCATCCGACGATTTGGAACAGGCCGAGGCGATCCTGAACGGAGCCCCCGCAGAAATTTCCAGTACGCCCGAACTGGAAGCGGCCAATGCTCAACTGGAACTGGCGAAACAGGCCGCGGATGCCGGTCCGGTGGCTGAACTGATGGCAACGGTCGAGGCCGAGCCTGACAACCATCAGGCGCGTTTCGATCTGGCGCAGGCTTTGCATGCCAATGGGGATGTCGAAGATGCCGTGGCACAATTGCTGGAACTGTTCCGCCGGGACCGTGAGTGGAATGACGCAGCCGCCAAGACCCAGCTGTTCACAATCTTTGAAGCGCTCAAGCCCAATGATCCCATTGTTCTGAACGGGCGGCGCAAGCTCAGCTCGATGATATTTGCCTAATTCCCGATCAGAGCTACACTCGGATACATGATGCATCCAGCCGACCTGCCGGAAACGGTATCCGTTTTTCCATTGCCCGGGGCGCTGTTGCTGCCTCGGTCTCGCTTGCCGCTGCATATCTTTGAGCCGCGTTACCTGCAGATGCTGGACGATGCGCTGAAGACCAAGGAACGGCTAATCGCAATGGTCCAGCCAAACCCGTCAGTGAATGATGAGAAAAAGTTGCATCGGATCGGATGCGCGGGGCGTGTTACCCAGTTTTCCGAAACCGAGGACGGGCGCTATTTGATCACCCTGACCGGGATATCCCGGTTCCGCATCAAATCAGAGCTTGATGGATTCACACCATATCGACGCTGCGAAGTGTCCTGGGAAGGGTTTGATCGCGATTTGGGGAAATCCGAGAAGGATGACGGGTTCGACCGAACCCGGTTCCTGACCTTGCTGGAACGGTTCTTTGACTCCCGTCAGTTGTCGACCGATTGGGATTCGCTCAAGGATGCAGATGATGAGCTTTTGGTGAACTCCCTGTCGATGCTGATGGATTTTGAGCCAGAGGATAAACAAGCCCTGCTTGAGGCCCCATGCCTGCGGACCCGGCGCGAGACCTTGGTGACACTGATTGAATTCGCCATGCGCGGCGGATCAAATGAGGAAACTTTGCAATGAGCGATTCCGCGAACGCTTTTGATCGTCATATGCTTGAGGCGCTGGTTTGCCCTCAGACTCAGACCACCTTGCATTATGATGCCGAAAAGCAGGAGCTGGTGTCCAAAGCCGCAGGGCTGGCCTTTCCGATCCGAAATGGCATTCCTGTGATGTTGGTCGATGAGGCGCGTCAGCTAGACTAAATCGAGCGTCCTTGCAGAAGCTTCGGCAGGTCTCCGGTCAGCCCTGCGGCCTCGCGCACGAAACCGCGGCGTAATCCGGGCAGAGAGCCAACGACCCCCATCCCGATATCCCGCCCAAGCCGAAGCAGCGGATTGTCGTTCGAAAACAGCCTGTTGAACACATCCGTCGCCATGGCGAGCGAGGCGGTATCGAACCGTCGCCATTCCTGATACCGCTGCAGCACGAGGGTCGATCCAATTTCTTCACCACGCCGCCCGGCCAGTGTCAGCACTTCGGCCAGTGCGCCCACGTCACGCAGGCCGGCGTTTAGACCCTGCCCGGCAATGGGGTGCATCCCATGTGCGGCGTCTCCAACCAAAGCCAGATGATCGGCGATGAAAGAATTGGCGATGGTTAGGTTCAGCGGATAGGTGAATCGATCGCCGTGCAGGCGAATATCGCCCAGGAAATCACCGAACCTTGGGCGCAGCACCTGCAGATACTCGGCCTCGGGCAAGGTGTTGATGTGATGCGCGGTCTCGGTCCGTTCGCTCCAGACAATCGAGCTGCGGTTGCCGGTCAGCGGTAGAATAGCCAGCGGGCCGGGCGGCATGAAGAACTGATGTGCGATGCCGTGATGTGGCAACTCATGTTCAATTGCACAGACTAGAGCGGTTTGCCCATAGTCCCACCCGGTGCGTTTGATACCTGCCCGCGCCGCCGTACCGCTGCGACGACCGTCACAGCCGACCAGCAACTGCCCTGCGATCGTGGTGCCGTCATCCAGTGTCAGAACCGCCCCGCTCGTACTTGTTTCCTGCGCTACAACGGTCTTGCCGTCGATCAGGGTGATGCGCTCGTCCTCGGCCATTGCGCCCAGAAACGCGCGGCGCAGGTGGCGATCTTCGACCATATAGCCCATTGGGCCTTCTTCGATTTCGGCATGGTCGAAATGCATGAAAAAGGGTGATGGGCCTGCACCCGCATGCCCGTCGGTCACTTTGATCTGAAGCATGGGCTGGGCGTGTTCGGCTACGCGATTCCATATGCCGATTGCATCCAGCAGACGCTGAGAGGCTAACGCCAAAGCATAGGCCCGCCCGTCAAAACCCGCATTTTTGCGTATCTTTTCGGCCAGCGCATCAATCACAGTCACCGAATGCCCGGTTTGGGCCAGCGCCAGCGCCAAGGCGGGGCCGTTCAAGCCGCCGCCAACGATCAGAATGTCAGAGCCTCGTGTCATGCCCCGCACTATGCGCGCCCTTTCGGGATTGTCCATGTGCGGTCCTGTCGCTACCGTCCGGTTCAGCCAAAAAAGAAGGAGCGCGGTGATGCAGGAATGGTTGGTGATGACAGCCTGTGATCTGGGTCGAGGTATTGGCATGGGGCAGATCGACCCGGTCGAGCTGACTGAAACCTATCTGGCTGCCATTGACGCCCACCCGCATCGTGACCGTATCTATGCCCGCGTCACCCATGATCGCGCACGGGCCGAGGCGAAGGCTGCAAAGGACCGCGCCGCCTTGGGATTGCGCCGGTCGCTGCTGGATGGCGTTCCGATCAGTTGGAAAGATCTGTTCGATACCGCCGGTATCGGGACCGAGGCGGGATCGGCCCTGTTGAAAGGCCGCGTGCCCGAAACAGACGCCGTGGTTGTGCGCAACGCCACTGCGATGGGTACGGTTTGTTTGGGTAAAACCCATATGAGTGAGCTTGCCTTTTCCGGCCTTGGCCTGAACCCGATCACCGGCACTCCGCCTTGCATTGATGATGAAGAGGCTGTGCCAGGCGGGTCATCCTCGGGTGCGGCGGCCTCGGTGGCCTGGGGGTTGGCGGCTTGCGGGATCGGATCGGATACTGGCGGATCTGTTCGCATTCCGTCGGCGTGGAACAATCTGGTGGGGCTGAAAACCACCGCGGGGCGGGTCAGTCTGGAAGGAACTGTGCCGCTGTGCCTGCGCTTCGACACAGTTGGTCCACTGGCGCGGTCGGTCGAGGACGCAGCGCATATGTTGGCCTTGCTAGAGGGCGGCACACCTGCTGATCTGCGCGGTGCATCACTGGTTGGACGCCGCTTTGCCGATCTACAAAACGTGGCCAAGGATGACCTGCGGGATGAACCGCGCAAAGCCTATGAAGGGGCACTACAACGCCTGATGGATGCCGGGGCCGAGATTGTTCCGCTTGAGGTGCCCGAGTTGAACGAGGCGATGGGCCTGTCGGGTGTGCTCTACACCACCGAGGCATATGGTCTGTGGAAAGACGTGATCGAAGCCAATCCCGAGGCGATGTATCCCGAGATTTTGGAACGGTTCCGCATGGGACAGGCCCATTCCGGGCCGGACTACGTTGCAGCCTGGTCCAAACTCAAAGCCTGTCGGGCCGCATGGGATGCGGCCGCTGCCGGGTTTGACGCCGTTCTGGCCCCCACAGCGCCTATTCTGCCGCCCAATCTGGACAGGTTGATGAATGATCACGAATACTACGTGACCGAGAACCTGCTGGCTCTGCGAAACACCCGCATCGGAAATCTGATGGGACTGGCGGCCCTGACACTGCCGATCGGTACACCGGGTTGCGGGTTGATGATGCTGGGCTATCCGGGGTCGGAAGAGGCCCTGTTGCGGGTGGGATCAGCGGCGGAAACCACATTGGCGTGAATGCCACAATCCCCTGATTCGACGTCTCTTTGTCTGGACGGGGCGGGGTCTGATCTGTACTCTGTCAAAAAACGGGGCGAAAACGATCCCGATCTTGAGGCAGTAGTTATGAATTTTCCCGAGCGGTTTTCGAACCTACCGGAATATGCATTCCCGCGTCTGCGCACCCTGTTGGATCATCACCAGCCGGGCGGAGACGTTATTCACATGACCATCGGTGCGCCGATGCATGATTTCCCTGCTTGGGTGACAGATGTCATTGTCGAAAACGCTGCGGGATTTCAGGGTTATCCACCGAATGAAGGCTCTCCCGAACTGCGCGGGGCAATCACCGACTGGATCAAACGCCGCTATGGCGTGAGCATGGACCCCGAAACCAATGTGATGGCCCTGAACGGCACCCGCGAGGGGCTGTATAATGCGGCCATGGCCCTGTGCCCCGAACAGAAGAATGGTCAAAAGCCGGTCGTTTTGTGCCCGAACCCATTCTATCAGGTCTATATGGTCGCCTCGATCTCGGTTGCGGCAGAACCTGTCTTTGTGCCTGCGACTGCGGCTACGGGCCATCTGCCCGACTATGCCGGATTGCCCGAAGATGTGCTGAACCGCACCGCGATTGCCTATATCTGTTCCCCCGCGAACCCGCAGGGGGCTGTCGCATCACGTGACTACTGGTCCGAGTTGATCGGGCTGGCCGAGAAATTCGATTTCCGCATCTTTGCGGATGAATGCTATTCCGAGATTTACCGGGATGAGGCGCCCACGGGCGTTCTAACGGTCGCGCAAGAAGTGGGCGCTGATCCCGAAAGGATCACCCTGTTCAATTCTCTGTCGAAACGATCCAATCTGGCTGGTCTGCGATCCGGCTTGATCGCGGGTGGTCCGGAAACCATCAAACGCGTTAAGCAATTGCGCAACTACGCCGGTTCGCCTTTGCCTTTGCCTCTGCAAGCCGTAGCAGCGCGGGTTTGGGCGGATGAGGCGCATGTGGTGGAAAACCGCGCGCTCTATCAGGAGAAATACTCCATCGCGGATAAGGTCTTTGCCAATGTGCAAGGCTATATGCCGCCCGAGGCCGGGTTTTTCCTTTGGCTGCCGGTCGATAACGGCGAAGAAACCGCGTTGAAGCTGTGGCAGGAAACCGGAGTGCGGGTCCTGCCGGGCGCATATCTTTCTCAGGGTGACCCGGGGCAAAACCCGGGCGAGCAATTTATCCGGGCCGCCATGGTGGCCCCAAAAACAGAGTTGCAGCGCGGGCTGATCACACTCCGCGACTGCATCTATTCGTGAGGTACGAGGGCAAAATGGCATCATTGAACGCGCGCAACCGCGATCCACTGCTGGACAGCACCACACAGGCCGCCATCGAGCGGCGCAGCAAGGAATTGATCGGGATTGCACTGATCCTGCTGGGCCTGGCTGCGGCAGCAATGATCTGGTCCTACACGCCCGAGGACCCGAACTGGATGGTTTCGACCGATGCGCCGGTGCAGAACTGGATGGGCCGGGTCGGTGCCTGGGTTGCTGCGTTTTGCTTTATGGTTGTGGGTTGGGGCAGTTGGGGCTTTGCCCTGGCGTTGATCGTCTGGGGCGTGCGGTTTGCGGGCCATTTCGGCGAGGATCGTGCCATTGCACGGCTGATCTTTGCACCCATCTGGATCGCAGTTTTGGCGGTCTATGCGGCGACTCTGGTGCCCGGAGAGGCGTGGCGCGTTACCCATAGCTATGGCCTCGGCGGCTTGGGCGGTGATACTGTGCTGGGCTTTATCTTGCTGATCCTCCCGATCTCGTCGGCCTTTGTTGTCAAGTTGATGTCGTTGGTGATGGCGATCGGCATGCTTGCGCTGGGTGTCTTCGTTCTGGGCTTCACCAGAAGTGATGTAAAGCGCGGTTTTAGGGCCTTCCTGCTGGGCCTGGTGGTGTCCTATGACATGCTGATGACCTTGCTGGGCCGGGGGGCTTCGGCCACGGCGCAAGCGGCGCGGGATCGTCGCGCGCAATGGAAAGAGCACCGGGCAGCGCGGGTTGAGCCGGTCTTGCAGGATGTGGTTGCCTTTGGTGATCCTGTTTTTGAAGAGTTGGAAGAAGAGACCCCTGAACCTCCTCAGAAAACCGGGCTGCTGGCCCGTATGCCGGCTCTGATCCGCCGCCCTGATCCGATGCCTGAACCGGAATTGGTCGAAGCGATGCCGGTCGAAGGTTTTGACGAAATGCCGGGCGAAGATCGCATTCGGTCGAAAATTTCGGCAGCGGTACGTAATCGCAAGGTGGCGACGGGTGAGGTAACGCCTGAGCCTGATCCGAACCTGCCGCTAACCAAAGGCCGTGGCCGGGGACCTGATCCCCTGATCCTGAACACTGGTGCAGCTGCGGAGCTGCCGCCCGAACCACCCATGAGTTGGACCGACTTGCCTCCGGAACCGACGCTGAGCGCCGAGGCCACGACGGAGTGGCAAGAGCCGCTGCATCAGGATTTCGCGGCTGAGCCAGAGTTTGACGACGACGATACCGTGTTCGAAGACATGCCTGCGCCGGAACCGCAGGTACGCCCCGCGATGAAAATCCCTGTGGCGGAGCCGCGCAAGCCGGTGGTCGCGCAGCCTGTGCGTCGTACACCGCAACCGTCGCGCCGAGCACAGGCCGAGGCACAACCAGCATTGTCCTTTGAAGAACGACATTCGGATTTCGAGTTGCCGCCCTTAGGTCTGTTGTCCAACCCGTCCGCCATTCAGCGCCACCATCTGAGCGATGAGGCGCTGGAGGAAAACGCACGGATGCTGGAAAATGTGCTGGATGACTATGGCGTCAAGGGTGAGATCGTCAGCGTGCGTCCCGGTCCTGTTGTGACCATGTACGAGTTGGAACCTGCTCCGGGCCTGAAAGCCAGCCGCGTGATTGGTCTGGCCGACGATATCGCGCGATCCATGTCGGCACTCTCGGCGCGGGTCTCGACCCTGCCGGGCCGCTCGGTCATCGGGATCGAATTGCCCAACGAAAATCGTGAGATGGTGGTGCTGCGCGAAATTCTGGCCAGCCGTGATTTTGGCGATGGCAACCATGCGCTGCCTCTGGCGTTGGGCAAGGATATCGGCGGTGAGTCTGTCGTGGCGAACCTGGCCAAGATGCCTCACCTGCTGATCGCGGGAACCACGGGTTCGGGTAAATCGGTGGCGATCAACACGATGATCCTGTCGCTGCTCTACAAGCTGACCCCGGATGAGTGCCGCTTGATCATGATCGACCCCAAGATGCTGGAACTGTCCGTCTATGATGGCATTCCACATTTGCTCTCACCCGTTGTAACCGATCCGAAAAAGGCGGTCGTAGCCCTGAAATGGGTCGTGGGCGAGATGGAGGACCGCTATCGCAAGATGTCCAAAATGGGCGTTCGCAACATCGCGGGCTACAATGGCCGCGTGAAGGACGCTCTGGCCAAGGGCGAGATGTTCAGCCGCACGGTGCAGACCGGGTTCGACGATGATACCGGCGAGCCGATGTTCGAGACCGAGGAATTCGCGCCCGAGGCGATGCCCTATATCGTCGTCATCGTCGATGAGATGGCCGACCTGATGATGGTGGCAGGGAAAGAGATCGAAGCTTGTATTCAACGTCTGGCGCAGATGGCGCGGGCCTCGGGTATCCACCTGATCATGGCCACACAGCGCCCCTCGGTCGATGTGATCACCGGCACAATCAAGGCAAACTTCCCCACCCGGATCTCGTTCCAGGTGACCTCGAAAGTCGATAGCCGTACAATTCTGGGCGAAATGGGTGCTGAGCAGCTGCTGGGGCAGGGCGACATGCTCTATATGGCGGGTGGCGCCAAGATCACTCGTTGCCATGGCCCCTTTGTTTCGGACGAGGAAGTCGAGGAAATCGTCAACCACCTGAAGCAATTCGGCCCACCCGATTACATGAGCGGCGTGGTTGATGGACCGGCTGAGGAAAAGGCTGACAACATCGACGCCGTTTTGGGCCTCAACACGGGTGGCAACACCAATGGCGAAGACGCGCTGTATGATCAGGCGGTGGCGATTGTGATCAAGGATCGCAAATGCTCGACCTCATATATCCAGCGGAAACTTGCCATCGGCTACAACAAAGCCGCGCGGCTTGTTGAGCAGATGGAGGACGAAGGCGTTGTTTCGGCGGCAAATCACGTCGGTAAGCGGGAAATCCTCGTCCCCGAGCAGTAGGATATTTAATAACAAGGGCAAAAGGCTTATCTGGGTCTTATGAAACAGATTGCTTTTGCCCTTGCACTGACATTGGCCGCACCTGCGGCTTGGGCGGCGGATAAACTGCCGCTGTCAGAGATTTCGAACTATTTGAACCAGATGAAAACGGTTCAGACGAGCTTTACCCAGGTCAATGACGATGGCTCGCTAAGCACTGGCGAGCTTTGGATTCAACGGCCGGGTAAAATGCGGTTTGAATATGATCCGCCGGACAGCGCGGTTGTTCTGGCACGGGCGGGCAGTGTTTTGATCTTCGATCCCAAATCGAACCAACCGCCCGAGCAATACCCGCTGAGGCGAACACCACTGTCTTTGGTTTTGGCGCGCAACGTCAATCTGGGGCAGGCGAATATGGTGGTTGGGCATGAATTTGACGGCACGGCAACGGTGGTCACGGCGCAGGACCCCAAGAACCCTGAATCGGGCCGGATCGAGATGATGTTCACCGACAATCCTGTTGAGCTGCGGAAATGGGTGATCCACGACAACGCAGGCACCCAAACCACAGTACTGCTGGGTCCGCTGACCAAGGGCGGTACCTTTGATCAGGATATCTTTTCAGACAAATAGCGAATAAGGGTCAGCGAAACCGCTGACCCCATCACGCTTAGTATCGGCAGTTTGCCAGCTGCGCCTGATACATTTCGGCGCGCGCATCCACGTCGCTGGCCACGCCAAGCAACCAGGATTTGCGATTGTAGCTGCCACGCGCATACCCTGTGTGCCCTTCGTGATAGGCCAGATACTGATTGCGTGTATCCGCAGGATGGATGCCATTCCGCTCGTAGCTTTTGTTCATGTACCAACCGATAAAGTCCGACGCATCGCTGATACGATCCCGCTTGGCGCGGCGCTTGCCGGTTTCACGCTGGTATTGCTCCCACGTGCCATCCAGGGCCTGGCCATAGCCATAGGCACTGCTTTGGCGCCCCATTGGGATTACGCCCAGAACATAGCGGTGCGGAGTGCGCGCATCGTGACGATATCGGCTTTCCTGATAGATGGTGGCCATCTGAACGTGAACGGGAACGCCCCATTTGCGTTCGGTTTTTTGAAAGGCCCGGATATAATCGGGCTTCTCGCGCGCAATACTGCACGCGTCATTCAATCTGCTGGGCGGTTGCTTAGAACCACCGCCACAGGATGCCAAAAGCAGCACCCCAAGGAGTACGAAAAGAATTCTGCTCATGTGCCTCATGCCTTTTTTCGGACATTCTAGCGCAGATTGAGCGTGGATGGAATCACAATCGCTAGAGCACAAGCGCCAAAACAAGTGGTAGTGTTGCAACGGACAACACGGTCGAGACCATAACCATCCCTGCCACCGCATCGGCATCGGCCTCGAACCGTTCGGCCAGCAGATAGGATGTCACCGCAACCGGGGTGCTCATTTGTAGAACCAGTACGCCAAAAGCGATGGCTTCTAAATCGAACGCAACCGCGACGATCCAGCCCAGTGCAAAGCAGACACCGACTTTCAGAAGGGATAGTCCCACCGCCTGGCCCAGGTTGCGCGTGGTGAGTCGGGCGATGGCAACGCCGAGGGTGACAAGCATCATTGGCACAGCCATTTGCCCCAGCAAATCCAACGTGTTGGTCAGAAACAGTGGGGTTTCCCACCCCCGCCACAAAAACAGCGCACCCAGAAGTGTCGCCCAGACCATAGGTTGTCGGATCACCTGCCCATACGCGCCTTTTCCGGCGACCAGATAGATGCCGTAAGTGAAGGAAAACAAAGCTGTCACCGACAGGAAAATCACGGCATATCCCAGCCCCGCCTGACCAAAGGCGAAGATGCACAAAGGTAGGCCAAGATTTCCGGTATTACCGAAAATCAGTGGTGACAGATAGGTGCGCTGGTCCAATTTCAGCACGCGCACGAAAGCCCAGAATACAGCTGCCAGAACAAGGTTGGCGATGATCGTGGCGACGGTAAAGCGCGACAGGTCACCGCCCGGAATCTCGGTTTGCATCAGGGCAACGAAGATCAGACTGGGCACCGCCAATGTCATGGCAAATCGGGTGACGAACTGCAGCCGATATTCGAACCCAAGCTTGACCCAGGCAAAGCCGATTCCGGCCAGAATGAAGACGGGTGCGACAATTTCGAACACTGTCAGTAGAAGGTTCACAGACTGTTTCCCTGAAATTCAGATCAAATATTGGCTTTTCTGCCCGGAAAGAGGTAGTAACTGCTTTGGGGGCTGAAACAATGCTAAAGACACACGCCAAATACGGCCTGGGACAGGTTGTTCGTCACAAAAAACATCCCTTCCGAGGGGTGATTTTTGACGTGGATCCGGAGTTTTCGAATACTGAAGAATGGTACGAAGCCATCCCCGAAGAAAGTCGGCCGATCAAGGATCAGCCGTTCTATCACCTGTTGGCCGAGAATGATCAATCCTTCTATGTCGCTTATGTTTCAGAACAAAATCTGATCGAGGATCAATCGGGCGAACCGGTCGAGCATCCGGACATCCCCAATATGTTTGGTCCTTTCGAAGACGGCTCCTACCCGCTGCACTTTCATTTGAACTGAACCTTTGGGCCCGTGGGGCCAAAGGCGGATGTGACTAGTACCCGAGTGCACAGCCATCCTTGCGCGGATCGCTGGCCCCTTCCAAAATACCATCCTCGCGGATTCGAATAGCCTGAGCCCCGCCAAGCGGGGTTTCTGGAGCTGTGACAGTGTGGCCAATATCCGCCAATTGTTGAGCGGCTTCCTGTGGGAAGCCACGTTCCAGTTTCAGAACTCCACCATCGGCAAAGGCACGGGGGGCATCAATGCTGGTTTGTAGCCCAAGGTTGAAATCTGTCATGTTCGATACAAACCGGGCGTGGCCTGTTGGCTGATAGGCCCCGCCCATCACGCCAAACGGCATCATGACGCGCCCGTTCTCCGTCAGTATGCCTGGTATGATCGTATGCATCGGACGTTTCCCCCCGCCCAATTCGTTGGGATGGCCGCGTTCCAGCGTAAAGCCTGCCCCGCGGTTTTGCAGCAGAATTCCGTATTTGTCCGAGGCGATCCCCGAACCGAAACTGTGAAAGATCGAGTAGATCAGCGAAACGGCCATCCGATCCCGATCAACAACGGTGATGTAAACCGTGTCTTTGTGAATGGCTTCGGTCAGCGGTGCAGGAGCCCCGATTGCGCATTTGGGATCAATCAGCAAGGCAAGGCGTTCGGCAACGTCCGGATCAAGGAAACGTTCCGCACGTGCGGTGTGGTCCGGATCGGCGATGAAACGGTTGCGCGCATCATAGGCCAGCTTGGTGGCCTCCGCTTCGATATGGACCCGGTCTGCGCCAAACGGGTCCATGTCTGCCAGATCGAAATGTTTCAGGATGTTCAGCAGCAAGATGGCGGTTGCACCTTGTCCGTTGGGTGGATGCTCGACCAGATCGATACCGCCATAGCTGCCGCTTATCGGGTCCGTCGGCGTGCATGCGGTACGTTCAAAATCTTCGGCGGTGTGCACACCACCGAGTCGGGACAGTGCAGACAGCATATCCTGAGCGATCTCGCCAGTGTAGAAGGCCTCACGCCCGTCTTTGGCAATGCGGCGCAACACCTCTGCCTGACCGGGGGATCGGAAAACCTGACCAACCTTGGGAACCTGTCCATCTATCTGATAGTGCTGTTTTGCAGCCCCTTGCAGGGTTGCTGCCCCGCTTTGCCAGTCAAAGGCCACGCGCGCTGCAACCGGAACACCCAGTTCGGCATAGTGGATTGCGGGTTGCAGAATTGCGGCCAGTCCCAACAGCCCTTCAGTTTCAGCGAGATGGCAGAACGCATCGACCGCGCCGGGAATCGTAACCGCATCGGGGCTGGTCAGGGGGATTGCGGTCAGGTTCTGAGCGCGCAACGCATCAGCATTGGTCTTGGCCGGGGCTCGGCCTGATCCGTTCAGCGCGCGAACCTTGTTTTCGCCCGCCCGGTTGAACAGGACAAAGCAATCGCCGCCCAGCCCGGTCATTTGTGGTTCGCAAATGCCCAGCAAAACCGCACCGGCGATGGCCGCGTCCATTGCATTGCCGCCCTGCGCCAGAATATCCAGCGCGGCCTTTGTCGCCAGGGGATGAGAGGTTGCGCACATACCTTCTGTTGCCAGAACCTCGGACCGTCCAGGCACGTGCAAATCGCGCATAACTTCTCTCCTCTTCCTTGCCGTGGCGAAGGTAAAGTGGGGGGAAGGATTGTCCAGATATTTCAGGCGGGGGGAGGTTCCTCGGCGCCGTTCACTGGGTGGGGGCTGTGACACTTGGCGCCGAGGGAAGCTATCTGAGCTACGAGTCACTGTATGATGGTTGTTTGAGGCGCCACAATGGTTCGAAAAAGGCGTTATTGTGGCGACAGTGATTCAATTAGTGTTGGCGTTCAAAGTCAAATCGCAGGGACAGGCGATTGCATCCCTGATGTCGCTCATAACAGATATCGCTTGTCAGTTGGTTGATCAAAAACCATCCGAATCCGCCTTCGGGCAGATCCCGCAGGTCGGTTTCGACAGAGGCTGGGGTTCCGTCAGGCAGTTGATAACCGGGCATTGGGTTCCCGGTGTCCGAGATCAAAATGTCCAATCGGTCGCGTTCAAGCCGGCAGGTTACCTGCACCTTTGCGGGCGCAATCCCCTCATAGGCATGTTCAACCACGTTGTTGATTGCCTCAGCCAGGGCAATCTTGACGTCATCTGCCATATGATCAGGCAACCCCTGTTGTGCCAGCCCGGTGCTGAGCTGTGCAATCCCGGCGCTGGCTTCCACCTCGGTGGCGGGAAAGCTGAGTTCCAGGCAGGTTTCGTTCCGTATCGGCGTCACGCAGTTCACTCCTGCCAGATCAGTCCAACGTCTCTGCCAAAGCGTCGTCTAGAGTTGTGAACAGTTTGAACACTGTGTCCATGCGCGTCAGGCGAAAAACCTTTTCGACAACCGGTTGCAGGCCCGACAAATCCAGTCTGCGGCCGTCACCAAGCTGTTTCATCGACGCGACGATCGCACCCAGACCGCTGGAATCAATAAACTCGACCCCTGCCAGATCCAGTATGACGCGGCCGCATTCTGTTTCGGTTTCGCGCCGCATATCCTCCTTGAACTGGATGGCCATGGCAGCATCGATTCGGTCGGATTGGACCGTTATGATCTGGGTATCCCCGGTCGTCTTGCTGGTCAGACCCATTTTGACCGCCCTCTTCGCTAAAACTACGTCGTAGAAATACGCTAGACGGCAAATCTTACCATTCGGTATTCAGAGGACAGAATTCGAACAAAGGAAGGCCGGGATGAAAGATGTTGTGATCGCAGGGGCCGCGCGTACCCCGATGGGTGGGTTTCAGGGCATGTTTGATGGCGTCTCGGCGGCGGAGCTCGGTGGCACGGCGATCCGGGCGGCGCTTGCGCAGGCGGGCACCCAGTCGGTGGATGAGGTTCTGATGGGCTGCGTTCTTCCTGCCGGGCAGGGGCAAGCCCCCGCGCGTCAGGCTGGTTTTGCAGCTGGCTTGGGCGAAGATGTTCCAGCGACAACGCTGAACAAGATGTGCGGGTCGGGCATGAAAGCTGCCATGATGGCTTTTGATCAGATCGCGCTGGGCCATGCGGACCTGATGGTTGCGGGTGGAATGGAGAGCATGACAAATGCCCCCTATCTGCTGCCAAAGATGCGAGGTGGTGCGCGCATTGGGCATGGGCAGGTTGTGGATCACATGTTCCTTGATGGCCTGGAAGACGCTTATGACAAGGGTCGGCTGATGGGCACCTTTGCAGAAGACTGTGCCGAGGCCTATCAATTCACGCGTGAGGCGCAGGATGAATACGCCCTGCAATCCTTATTCAACGCATTGGCCGCGCAGGAAAACGGAGCGTTTGACGATGAGATCACCCCTGTATCCGTGCGGACGCGCAAGGGTGAGGTGACTCAGTCCACGGACGAGCAGCCTAAATCCGCCCGGCCTGAGAAAATTCCGACCCTGAAACCCGCCTTCCGCAAGGATGGTACGGTCACGGCGGCCAACGCTTCCTCGATCTCGGATGGTGCGGCCGCATTGGTGTTGGCGTCTGCAGCCCAGGCCGAAGCACAGGGTCTAAAGGTCCGTGCTCGAATTTTGGGTCATGCCAGTCATGCTCAAGCACCGGGTCTGTTCACCACGGCCCCGGTGCCCGCAGCGCGGAAACTGCTGGATCGGGTCGGTTGGGCAGTCGAGGATGTCGATCTGTGGGAAGTAAACGAAGCCTTTGCCGTGGTTCCAATGGCTTTCATGCATGAAATGGGATTGCCACGGGAGAAAGTGAATGTGAACGGCGGCGCCTGCGCGCTGGGTCACCCGATTGGTGCATCCGGCGCACGGATCATGGTCACATTGCTGAATGCGCTGGAGAAACGGAACCTTAAACGCGGTGTTGCAGCGATTTGTATTGGCGGAGGGGAAGGCACCGCCATCGCCATCGAACGCATTTGACGCTTTATCGTTTTCCACATAGTTCGGGGATGCGGGGCTGGCTCCCGTTTCCCCTACCTGAAAGCGCGTCATGACAATCGATTACGATACCCTTGCCAAAACCATCGCGTCCCTGACCGAAGGGGAAACGGATCAGGTCGCCCTGATGGCCACTATCGCGTGTGAGGTTCATCATTCCGATGATCGGTTTGACTGGACGGGGTTTTATCGCGTGACCCAGCCCGGCCTGCTGAAGATCGGACCGTATCAGGGTGGTCATGGCTGTCTAGTCATTCCGTTTGAACGCGGCGTTTGCGGGGCCGCCGCACGCACAGGCGAGGTGCAACTTGTGCCGGATGTGGACGCGTTTCCCGGCCATATCGCCTGTGCTTCGTCCACCCGGTCCGAGCTGGTTCTGCCGGTGCGCGACGCCACGGGTGCCGTGATCGCGGTGTTTGACATAGATAGCGATCGGCCGGACGCATTTAGTCAAACCGACGCAGATCGCCTTGCATCGATCCTGACTCAGACATTCGGCGGGTAGCTTTCGTGTCTCACTTTTTGTAGATCGGCACAACGTCAGTATCCGTGAAAAAACTCTTGGAAATTTCACAGAACTGCGCCATCGTGAAAAACGAGACGTAAATTTCACGAGATTCGGAGCGCCCTTTGAACAGTCAGGCCCCGCAAAGCGCCACACTCGGAGCGGACCTGCGCGCCTTGCGCAAGGCGCGGGGATTAACCTTGTCCGAGATTGCCGAGCGTCTTAACCGCTCCGTCGGGTGGCTCAGCCAGGTTGAGCGAGACATGTCCGACCCGTCGATCTCGGACCTGCGTCAGATCGCAGAATGTCTGGGTGTTCCGATGTCGATGTTGTTTGCGCATTCGTCGGTACCCGCGGAAGAGCAAGGTTATGTGGTCCGTGCCGGTTCACGCCGACCTATGGGTTCGGGCGAGGAAGGGTTGATTGAAGAGCTGCTGTCGCCCGATCTGACAGACGATTTCGAAATGGTCCATTCCACCTTTGAGCCCCGATCAAGAATGCAAAAGCCTGCCAATCGACCGACGCAGGAAGTTGGATATATGATCTCGGGCCGGCTGGACCTGATCATCGGCGCGCGTCAATACACCGTCGAACCGGGTGACAGTTTTCGGATCAAGCATGAACCCTATCAATGGGCGAACCCCTATGATGAGCCTGCCATAGCCATCTGGGTGATCGCCCCGCCGGTGTATTGATGAGTTTCGAGGCCTGGACCATATTCGCCCTGTTCTGGGTGGTGTTTGTGACGACGCCGGGGCCGAACGCGGTCAATTGTATCTCAAACGGGATGAGCTTGTCATTTCCCAAGGCCATGTTGGGGGTTCTTGCGATCCTGACGCAGGCAAGCGCGTTTCTGATCCTGTCTGCGCTGGGTGTGACCGCGCTGATTGCTGCCTCTCCGACCGGGTTCTTCATCGCCAAACTGATCGGGGCCGGTTTTCTGATCTGGCTCGGGATACGCGGCTGGATGAACGCAGCAAAACCTGCGCCAGCCAGTGAAAGACCCGCAAGCCATGTTTATCTGCACGCGTTGGCCGTAGCGACGATCAATCCTAAAAGCGTGGCCGGATACCTTGCCGCCTTTTCGCAATTCGTGCAGCCCGACGTGCCGGTCTGGCAGCAAATGGGGGTGATCATGCCCACCGCGCTGGTGATCACCACGCTCAGCTATACGGGTTTCACAGTGCTGGGCGCGATGATGGGCAAAGCGGCGTTGGGGGCGGTGTTCAACATCTGGGTGCGCCGTGTGATGGCAACCTGTTTCATCATCTATGGTGTCATGCTGGGGGCCAGTTCGACGCCCGTAACAAGGGGGTAAAACCATGTATTCCGGATCTTGCCTTTGCGGTTCTGTTGTCTTTGAGATTGACGGGGAACTGTCGCCACCCTCGGCCTGCCATTGCGGCCAGTGCCGCAAGCAATCCGGGCATGTCTGGGCCTCGACCTGGACGCATGAGGACAATCTGAGTTTCACCGCGCGCGACACGCTAAAGTGGTTCGAAGCTTCTGATACCGCCCGTCGCGGGTTCTGCAATGCATGCGGGTCGTTTCTCTTCTGGCAGCACAATGACGAGGACACGATTTCGATTTCCATGGGGGCCTTTGACGGGCCCACCGGGTTGCACCTCGCCCGCCACATCTTCGTGGCTGACAAGGGCGACTACTACGACATTACGGACGATCTGCCCCAAGAGGCACAGTAACAGGGACTGAATGACATGAATGATTTTCCGACAAAAGCCCGCGTGGTTATCATCGGTGGTGGCGTGGTGGGGGCCTCGTCCCTGTATCATCTTGCCAAGAAAGGCTGGACTGATTGCGTTCTGCTGGAAAAGAACGAACTGACCGCAGGCTCGACATGGCATGCAGCAGGCAACGTGCCGACCTTCTCGACCTCATGGGCGATCATGAACATGCAGCGGTATTCGACCGAGCTTTATGCGCGGCTGGGGGATGAGGTCGACTATCCGATGAACTATCACCAGTCGGGTTCGATCCGTCTGGCGCACAGCAAAGAGCGGATGCAGGAATTCGAACGCGCCTTGGCGATGGGCCGGTATCAGGGCATTCCGATGGAAATGTGGACCCCGGAAGAGGCCAAGGAGCGCTACCCGTTCTTGGAAACGCATGATCTTGAAGGCGTTTTGTATGACCCAACAGATGGCGATATCGACCCCGCCCAGCTGACACAGGCGCTGGCCAAAGGTGCTCGTGACATGGGCCAGAAGATCATCCGCTTCTGCCCGGCGACAGGTGTGACCCAACACGACGATGGCACCTGGACGGTGCACACAGATCAGGGCGATATTTCTTGTGACTATGTCGTGAATGCTGCTGGTTACTACGCACAGCGCGTGGGTGAATGGTTCAAACCTTTTGGTGGTCGGACCGTTCCAGCAATGGTCATGAGCCATCAGTACCTGCTGACCGATGAGATTCCTGAAATCGAAGAATGGTCCAAGGAAAATGGCGGCAAGCTGCCACTGCTACGGGATGTGGACGTATCCTACTACCTGCGGCAGGAGAAGCACGGCTTCAACCTCGGCCCGTATGAGCCCAACTGTAAGGGCCACTGGATGACCGAAGATGACCCGATGCCCGAGGATTTCAGCTTCCAGCTCTGGAACGACGATCTGGACCGGATCGAAGACATTGTCACCGATGCGATGGAGCGGGTGCCGCTGATGGCGACCTCGGGCGTTGGCCGCGTTATCAATGGCCCGATCCCTTACGCGCCGGACGGTCTGCCGTTGATCGGTCCAATGCCAGGTGTGAAAAACGCGTTTGAAGCACACACCTTTACATTCGGTATCGCGCAGGGCGGTGGCGCGGGCAAGGTGTTGGCCGAATGGATCGTTGATGGCGCCACCGAATGGGATATGTGGGCCGTCGATCCGCGCCGTTACACCGATTACACCGATCAAGACTACTGTAACCAGAAGGGTCTGGAGGTTTATGGCAACGAATACGCCATGCACTTCCCGCATCACGAATGGCCTGCCGCACGCGATAAGAAACTGTCGCCGGTGCATGACAAAGTCATCGCGCAAGGCGGTGTCATGGGGGCTTATAACGGCTGGGAACGCGCCAACTGGTTCGCGCAACTGGGCGACGATACCTCGCTTGAGGCCACGCATACCTGGGGTCGTTCGGGTCCGTGGGAACAGCGGATCAAGGAAGAATGCGAAGCTGTGCGCGACCATTGTGGCGTGCTGGACCTGCCGGGTTTCTCGCGCTTCATCGTCAAGGGCGAGGGAGCTGCTGAGGCGCTGCGCGGCCTTGTCACCGGTGGTCTGCCCAAGATCGGACGTATTAACCTGGTCTACATCGCAGATGCACGCGGTCGCATCCTGACCGAGATGTCCTGTGTCCGTCTGGGTGAGGATGAGTTCGTGATGATCACTGCCGCGACCGCGCAATGGCATGACCGGGATATCCTGTTCAGCGCGATGCCCTCGACTGTCTCGATTGAAGACGTCACCACAACCCGCGACACGCTGATCGTCACAGGGCCCAAGTCGCGTGAGATACTGGCGGGGATGACCGACGCCGATCTGACCAGCGGCTGGCTGACCCATCAAAGCGCCACGGTGGCCGGACACCCTGCCCATCTGATCCGTGTGTCCTTCGCAGGAGAGTTGGGTTGGGAGGTCCATGCCCTGAACGCGGATATGCCAGCCATCTATGACGCGATCCTTGACGCCGGGGCCAAGCCGTTTGGGATGTACGCCCTGAACTCCTTGCGCATCGAGAAAGGATACCGCGCTTGGAAGGGCGATCTGAGCACCGACTATTCACTGCTTGAAGGCGGGCTGGAGCGTTTCGTGAAGCTGGACAAGCCGCAGGATTTCCCCGGCAAGGCTGCGATCCTGAACGAAAAACAGCAAGGGGTGAAGAAATCCTTTGTGACACTGACCGTTGAAGCCGGTGATTGCGATGCGCCTTACATGTCCTGCATCTGGCAAGGTGATCAGATCGTGGGTGAGACGACCTCGGGCGCATGGGGCTACCGCGTCGGAAAGTCCATCGCGCTGGGCATGGTTAAGACCGACGCCACGAACCCTGGAACCGAGCTTCAGGTGGAAATCTACGGTCAGAAATACCGCGCTGTGGTAGAAGAGGACCAACCGCTCTGGGATCCGGCGAACGAGCGGCTGCGCGCCTGATCGTTAAGAAGGAGACCCAAAATGGGCAAACGCTATTCAGTTCTGGGGCCTGGTGACGGCCCCAACTATGACTGGGAAAACGACCATACGTTTGTGAAAGTGTCCGGTCGGGATACGAATGGCGCTTATACTCTTATGGAGGACAATCTGAAGGCCAGCTTTGCGCTTGGCCTTCATCGACACGAAACCCACGCCGAAACATTCTATTTTCTGGATGGTGAGGTTGATTTTTACATCGATGGCGATTGGCATCGCTGCAGGGCAGGGACCACGATGCACGTGCCCCCGGGTGTGCCGCACGCGTGCCGAACAGCGGGCAGTGCACCCGCAAAGATGCTGATGATCTTTCAGCCTTCGGGTTTTGACGATTTCCTGGTTGAGCTGGCGAATATGAGTGAGGCTGACTTTGCTGATGAGGCAAAGATGGCTGCGCTTAATTCCCGCTATGATATTGTACCGATGGGCCCTGTTCCGCCCCATCCCGATGATGCAGGTTGAACGGCGTCCCCTATGACTATCCCAACCACAATGTCCGGCGTTTATCTGACCCACCATGGTGGGCCCGAGGCGCTGGAATGGCGTGAAGATATTGCCGTGCCAATGCCCCGCCCCGGGCAGGTTCTGGTGCGCGTTGCAGCTGCCGGGGTCAATAACACGGATATCAATACACGGGTCGGCTGGTATTCGTCGGATGTAACCGGGGCCACAGATGACGTCGATCAGGATGTCGAGGCCGGGGGCTGGGGCGGTGCATTACAATTTCCTCGGATTCAAGGGGGTGATTTGTGTGGCATCGTCGAAGCTGTCGGCTCTGAGGTGGGGTTCAAGCCGGGTCAGCGCGTGACCTGCCCGATCAACCTGCCACGTCCGCGTCCCGGTCATCCGCACGGGTTCATCGCGCTGGGGTCCGAGATCGATGGGGCCTTTGCGCAATATTGTCTAGTTGAGGCGGATGATCTTTATGACGTCTCCGCTTCGCCCCTGTCAGATATCGAGATTGCGGCCATCCCTTGCGCATACGGGACCGCCGAGAATCTACTGACCCGCGCGGGTGTCACCGCTGGTCACAAGGTCCTGATAACTGGCGCATCGGGTGGCGTAGGTCTGGCCGCTGTGCAACTGGCACGCCTGCATGGCGCACAGGTCTGGGGCGTGACCGGGGAGGCAAAAGCCGAGGTGGTGAAATCTCAGGGCGCGGTCGGGACCTTTGACCGCGATGCGCCTCTGCCTGCCGATATGTTCGATGTTGTTATCGACGTGGTTGGTGGCCCGGCATGGGCAAATCTGATCCTTGCGCTGAAACCCGGCGGTCACTACGCCGTATCCGGTGCAATCGCGGGCCCGATGGTACAGGCAGACCTGCGCGATATCTATCTGCGCGACATCACCATCCACGGCTGCACGCATCAAGCGCCCGAGGTCTTTGGCCGCCTGGTCGAACTTATGAATGCTGGTCGCATCAAGCCATTGATTTCCCGTACATACCCCTTAAGGGATATCACTCAGGCGCAAGAGGCGTTTCAGTCCAAAGCGCTGCCGGGGAAACTGGTGCTGATCCCGTAAGGAAGGTTTGGTATGGCAAAAATTACTCTGTTGGATGGCTCGATCGGGCAGGAGCTGGTGAAGCGCAGCGGCAAGCGCCCGACGCCATTGTGGTCGACGCGGGTGATGATTGATCATCCTGAATTGGTCCATGACGTGCATGCTGAATACTTCGCCCGCGGCGCAACCGTTGCCACGACCAACACCTATGCTGTTCACCGCTCGCGCCTGGTGCGTGAAGGGATCGAAGATCAGCTGACGCCGCTGGTGCAAACCGCTGTGACACAGGCCAAGGCCGCGCGGCCGGATGGAACAGGGCGGGTTGCCGGATCACTGGGGCCTTTGTTGGCGTCATACCGACCCGACCTGATGCCCGACCCGGACGACGCGGCGCAAAAGTTTGGTGAGCTGGTCGCGTTGATGGCGGATGATGTCGATATGTTCCTGCATGAAACCGTGTCCTCGGTTCTTGAGGCCGAAGGAGCCCTGCACGGGACAGCCAACTGCGGGAAACCTGTCTGGTTGGCCGTGTCGGTGATGGATGAGGACGGAACACGCCTGCGCTCGGGTGAGCCTTTGCAGGATATCGCCCCCTTGGTCGCCGAACATCACCCCGACGCCGTTCTGATCAACTGCTCGCCGCCCGAGGCAATCCCGGCGGCGTTGGATGTTTTGTCCGGCATGGGTCTGCCCTTTGGGGCCTATGCCAATGGTTTCACCCATATCGCGGACGGTTTTTTGAAAGATGCCCCGACGGTTGATGCGCTGGAACAGCGCCATGATCTGGGGCCCAAAGCCTATGCCGATCATGCCATGGCCTGGGTCAATCAAGGCGCGACGATTGTTGGCGGATGCTGTGAGATCGGCCCAGATCACATCGAGGCTTTGGCTCATCGGCTTAAGGCTGCCGGTCATCAGATCGTCTGAGAAATGTGCAGGGCTGAATGACAGAGACACCCGTTTCAGCCTCCGCCGAACCAGGCCCTGATCTTGTCCATTTCGACATACTGGTCGCGCCGGGCTATGTGTTGTTGGAACTGGCGTCTTTGGTCGATGTGCTGCGTATTGCAAACCGGGTCTGCCCGTCGCCCCGGTTTTCCTTTGGCTACCGATCCCTGCGCGGAGGGCCGATTGCCAGCAGCAGCGACGCGACCGTTGAGACCAAAGCCGTTTTGCCCAACCCGACAGCGGCCTACCTTTTTGTGATCGGGAATACGGACCCGTATCAACCCGACCTGTCACTGGGCCGTGTCGTCTCGGACTATACCTATCGCGGCGCGCAGGTGTTTCTGCTGGCCGAAGCGGCCAGCCGCTACATTGACGAACAGGGAACAGCCGATTTGGCAACGCATTGGGAAAACGCATCTTTCCTGCGTGAACGTGGTGCAGGTTTTGAGGCTAAACTGTCAATCGCAACCGAACGTGGCGCGGTGGTCACCTGCGCCGGGATGGGGGCGACGACAGATATCGCCCTGGCGGTGATCGGGCGCCACATCTCAGGCGCGGTGAAAATGACGGTCGCGGATATCATGCTGCACGAAAACATCCGCGATTTTTCGTCTTTGCAGCCGTTTTCCGGGGCCAAGACCACAGCGACCGGAGACCTGAAACTGGATCAATGTATCAAGCTGATGCAGGCAAACATCGAAGAACCGCTGCCCATTCATGAGATCGTAGACCTGCTGGGCTTATCGAACCGGTCGCTGGAACGGAAATTCAAAGCCTTCTTCGGAACCACACCCAATGGGTTTTATCGCGAAATGCGGCTGGCCAAAGCCAACAACCTGCTGCTGAACACAACCATGAGCGTGCGCGAGATCGGCCTTGCCTGTGGATTCCCAAACGGGTTTTCGTCGGTCTATCGAAGCTTCTTTGGGGTCACGCCTTTCGCGATGCGGCGCCAGAAGAGGCAAATCGCGCATAGGTGATTTTTGTAGATGTGCTGACGTTTTTGATAGGTTTTCTGTCGATCTTCCGTGCGATGCAGGTAAAAACCTGACAAAGCGGAGTCTGCACAATGGTTAATCTGCCCAGCAAAGCCCGAGTGGTCATCATCGGCGGCGGCGTCATCGGATGCTCGGTTGCCTATCACCTGACCAAGAAGGGCTGGAAAGACGTTGTCCTGCTTGAGCGCAAGCAGTTGACCAGCGGCACCACATGGCATGCGGCGGGCCTGATCGCGCAGCTGCGCGCGACGGCAAACATGACCAAACTGGCGAAATACAGCCAAGAGCTTTACGGCGCGCTGGAAGAGGAAACCGGCGTCGCCACCGGGTTCAAGCGCGTCGGGTCAATCACCGTCGCGCTGACCGAAGAACGTAAAGAAGAGATATACCGCCAGGCCGCCATGGCCCGCGCCTTTGGTGTCGAGGTCGAAGAAATTTCGAACGAACGGGTGCATGAGATGTATCCGCACCTGAACCTCGATGGTGTCAAAGGTGCGGTTTACCTGCCGCTCGACGGGCAGGGCGATCCTGCGAATATCGCCCTGGCATTGGCCAAGGGCGCGCGGCAGCGCGGCGGCGTCGTCAAAGAACGGGTGAAGGTCACTGATATCGTCAAGCAAGGCCGCACGGTCACCGGTGTGGACTGGGTTGCCGATGATGGCGGCGCCTCGGGCCATATCGAATGTGATATGGTGGTGAACTGCGCGGGTATGTGGGGCCACGAAGTTGGCCGGATGGCAGGTGTGAACGTCCCGCTGCACGCGTGCGAGCATTTCTACATCGTCTCGGAACCCATCGAAGGTCTGACCCCGCTGCCGGTTTTGCGCGTGCCGGATGAATGCGCGTATTACAAGGAAGATGCGGGCAAGATGATGCTGGGTGCGTTTGAACCCAACGCCAAACCCTGGGCCATGGGCGGCATTCCAGACAGCTTTGAGTTCGACCAACTGCCTGAGGATTTCGATCACTTTGAACCGATCCTCGAAGCGGCCTGTGAACGCATGCCGATGTTGGCCGAAGCGGGCATACATACCTTCTTTAACGGGCCGGAAAGCTTTACGCCCGATGACGCTTATCATCTGGGTCTCGCGCCCGAGATGGACAATGTCTGGGTTGCCGCCGGTTTCAACTCGATCGGTATCCAATCCGCCGGTGGTGCGGGCATGGCGTTGGCCGAATGGATGGACAGTGGTGAAAAGCCGTTCGATCTGGGTGACGTGGATATCAGCCGGATGCAGCCGTTTCAGGGCAACAAAAAGTACCTGTTCGAGCGTTCGAAAGAGACATTGGGCCTGCTTTACGCCGACCACTACCCCTATCGTCAAAAGGCGACCGCGCGCGGCGTGCGCCGGACGCCGTTCCATCATCACCTGAAGGAACAAGGGGCCGTTTTCGGCGAATTGGCGGGTTGGGAACGCGCCAACTGGTTTGCCAATGACGGGCAGGAACGCGAGTACCAATATAGCTGGAAACGTCAAAACTGGTTCGAAAACTCTGCAGCTGAGCACCGTGCTGTGCGCGAGAATGTGGGTATGTACGACATGTCCTCCTTCGGCAAAATCCGGGTCGAGGGGCCGGATGCCGAGAAGTTCATGAACTATATCGGTGGCGGTGACTACTCGGTGCCCAATGGCAAGATCGTCTATACGCAGTTCCTGAACCGCACTGGCGGGATCGAAGCGGATGTCACTGTGACCCGCCTGACCGAAACCTCCTACCTGGTGGTCACCCCGGCGGCGACGCGGCTTGCTGATCAAAGCTGGATGCAGCGCCACGCGGGTGGTTTCAACGTGGTCATCACCGATGTCACTGCGGGCGAGGGCGTATTGGCCGTGATGGGCCCGAATGCGCGCGCGCTCCTGGAAAAGGTCTCTCCGGCTGATTTCTCGAACGCGACCAATCCGTTTGGTACCGCGCAGAACATCGAGATCGGCCTGGGCCTGGCCCGCGCGCATCGCGTAACCTATGTGGGTGAACTTGGCTGGGAGGTTTATGTCTCCTCAGATATGGCCGGCCATGTGTTCGAAACGCTGCATGAAGCCGGTCAGGATATGGGGCTGAAGCTGTGCGGTATGCATATGATGGACAGCTGCCGGATTGAAAAAGGTTTCCGCCATTTTGGCCACGACATCACTTGCGAAGATCATGTGGTAGATGCGGGGCTAGGCTTTGCCGTCAAGGTAGACAAGGGCTGCGATTTCATTGGCCGCGAGGCCGTGATCACACGTAAGGAAAATGGACCCCAAAGCCGTCTGGTACAGTTCAGACTGGCCGATCCCGAACCGCTCCTGTTTCATAACGAACCGATCGTGCGGGATGGCGAATATGTCGGCTATCTGAGTTCGGGCAACTACGGCCACACGCTGGGCGGCGCTATCGGCATGGGCTATGTTCCCTGTGAAGGTGAGAAAGCAGCCGATGTCCTGGCTTCGACTTACGAGATCGATGTCTGTGGCGTGAAGGTCAAAGCCGAAGCGTCTTTGAAGCCAATGTATGACCCCAAATCCGAACGCGTCAAAGTCTGAGATGGGTCAGGGGGCTCTGCCCCCGGCTCCCTGCGGGCACCTCCCCCGGGATACTTCGGGCCAGATGAAGCTTGGGATCCTGACTTCATCTGGCTAAAAATATCTCGGAGCGCGAGGCGGAGCCTCGCTGTATTCAAATTGAATTGTGTACGCGCTCAGACATCGACCCATCACTATTCGTTATGTTAGGCTTCACTGATTTCGGAGTTTTCAATCCCTAAGTACCTGCCGTACACCGGTCCGGTACCAACCGGAGATCTGCCGTGTCAGACACACCCTCTTCACTTCAGAACGCGGATACCCCAAAGGGGTTGGTGCTTGCGGTTACGGCTTATGTTCTTTGGGGTTTCTTGCCGCTTTATATGAAAGCGATGGATCATATTGGTCCGGTCGAAGTGGTTGCACATCGTGTGATCTGGTCAGTGCCGGTTGCGGGTCTGTTGTTGATCCTTCTGGGGCGCACGGGGGATCTGAAAGCAGCCCTTGGTAATCCTAAGATGCTGGGGATGGCGGCGGTCACGGCTGCGCTGATTTCAGTGAACTGGGCGATTTATGTTTGGGCGATTTCAACCGGACATGCGCTGGATGCTGCGCTGGGGTATTATATCAATCCTTTGTTCAGCATCGCGCTGGGCGCGATATTGCTGCGCGAGCCGCTGAACAGAACGCAGCTTGTGGCGGTTGGTCTGGCCGCGCTGGGTGTTCTGGTTTTGGTGTTCGAGGCCGGTCGGCTGCCTTGGGCCGCATTGGGTTTGATGGTCAGCTGGGGTTTTTACGCCTTTTTCAAACGCTCTCTGCCCATTGGTCCCAATCAGGGATTTCTGCTAGAAGTACTCATCCTGCTGATCCCGGCGCTGGTTTATGTGACATTGCTGGGCGTGCAAGGCGCGGGTCATTTCGGAATGGTTGCGTCCGACACTTTGCTCTTGTCTTGCGCAGGTATTGTAACCGCTGTGCCCTTGTTGGTTTATGCAAACGGGGCCAAGCTGGTGCGTTTGTCGACGATGGGTATTCTGCAATACATCGCGCCCACAATGATTTTCATCACTGCGATCACTTTGTTCGGAGAGCAGATTGATCGTGGCCGGATGATTGCGTTTCCGTTGATCTGGGCGGCGTTGATTGTCTATTCGATTCCGTTGATCCGACAGGCGCGACGTCAGGTTTGAAGCAAAAGTTTCGCCGCTCTTTCTGCCCAGATCGCATAGGTCTTGGGGCTGGGATGGTAGCCGTCTGGCGCGACCAGGGCAGGGTCGTCAGGTAAGTCCAGTTTCAGATGTCTGAGTTCGGGATGCGCTGCTGTCACCCGTTGCAAACCCTGGTCAAGCCGCGCGGATTGCTGGCCCAGAACCCATGCCAAAGGCTGGGGCAGAGCAGGAAACCGGTTCATTTGGGGGACGGCTGTAACCACGACCTGACGTGCGCCAAACATCTGCGTCAGCAGGGTCGCCAATTGGGTCTGGCGCTCAACGAAACGTTTGAGAGTGACGCCACGGGTCACATCATTCACCCCCAGCGCAGTGACAACAGCGTCATATGTGCCGCCTAGTTGCGATAGCCTGTTGAACGTGTCTTGAGTTGTATGCCCGGTGGTGGCCTCTAGCCGCCATTCGACCGCGTGGTGTTTCGACAGGTGACGCAGCAAATGACCGGAAAGGGCCTGATCTTGCCTGCCTGCGCCGACCCCTGCGGCAGAACTGTCACCCGTGATCAACAGGCGGAGCCGGGGCCCGCGACCGATTTGCCCGTGGCGTGGGCCAGCGGGTTCCGGCAGCAGTTGAGCGCTGCGGCGCACCGAAAGGCCCTGCAACGCAAGAACCGGCGCCAATGGTAAGCGGACAATCTGATCGGCGGCAATTGAGATTGGCATGATCAGCTGAGTGCGGATTTGAAGTCCAGAAAGCGCGGATCGCGTGTGACGCGGGCCATCATCGCCTCGCGCAGGGCCCCGATAGTTTTGTAAGGGCGCATGACGACCTCGAATTCCTGTATCAGGCCGACGTTGTTGAGCGTGATCAGATCCACGCCAACCGCGTCCAGATCACCGACCTTGCATTGAAATTCCAATGCCCAATCGCAGCCGCTGCCCATGATCCGTCGATACCGAAAGTCGGAAAACACCTGCCCCACATGGCCCAGGACAGCCGCAACGGGCTCTCGTCCTGTCCATGTGCTGAAATAGGTCGGGGGCAAGAAACGGACGTCTTCGGCCAACAGTGGGCGGATCTGCGCCTCATCCCCTTTGGCGACAACCTGTTGCATGTGTTCGATTGTTGGATGCATGGCCTCTCTCCCTTGCTCGGTCCAAGGGTTCACGAACACCGTGTGGCGCGCAAGGACGACGTTGCGGTAGGGTGCGCCCTGCGTTAGGCAGGCGCGCATGACCGAAGCCTATGATCCTCCGAACACACCGCTGGATGTGCTGCATGAAGATGCGCAGTTGATCGTGGTCAACAAACCTTCGGGGTTGCTGTCTGTTCCGGGCAAGGGTGAGCATCTGGCAGATTGTTTGTTGACCCGTGTGCAGGCTGCGTTTCCGCAGGCCTTGTTGGTGCATCGGCTGGATCGTGACACCTCGGGCGTCATGGTGTTCGCCCAGACCCCTCATGCGCAACGGCATCTGAGCATGCAGTTCGAAAAACGTCAGACGCGAAAAACTTATGTTGCGCGCGTTTGGGGGCGGGTCAAAGACAAGACTGGAACCGTTGATCTGCCGCTGATCGTCGACTGGCCCAACCGCCCGCGTCAGATGGTATGTCATGAAACCGGCAAACCGGCAGTGACCGACTGGCGTGTCGTGAAACACGAGGGTGAGAGTACCCATATGCGCCTGTTTCCCAAGACCGGGCGGTCACACCAGCTGCGAGTTCATATGCTGGCGCTGGGTCACCCGATTTTGGGTGACCCGTTTTATGCCGAAGGCCCTGCGCGCGATTTCCCGCGCTTGATGTTGCATTCCGAGGAACTGCGTCTGAAAAACCCCGAAGGCGGGGTTTCCATGAAATTCAGGGCGCCGGCGGATTTCTGAATTCACGCGATGCTGGTCCACAGCGTCTTCAGATTGCCTAGCGAAAAGCGGCGCGCGCGTTTTTTTGTGTTGGCTTGGCAAGGCTGTCTTGCCTGCGCAAGTTCGCGTTCAATCTCAAAGGCGCGCAGCGTGTGGTCCTCCGACCAGCGGCCAAGTTTCAGGGTCATCATGACGTGGTTGTCGAGATAGGGCATGCCATCACTCCTTTTTCGGGACTGTTCCAGCTTCGCCCATCACTCCTGACACCACCTTGTCAGTGGGGCGTGCTAATGTGTCAGTAGCGTTGAGGGAGAAAAACATGCGCCGTTCGACCCGATTGTTCGAAATCATCCAGATACTGCGTGCTGCCGACGCGCCGGTGACGGCTGAGGCATTGGCGGCCAAGCTCGAAGTATCGGCGCGCACGGTTTACCGGGACATCGCGGCACTGCAGGCGCAGCGCACCCCCATCGAAGGCGAGGCGGGGATCGGGTATCTGATGCGCCGCGGGTATGATCTGCCGCCGCTGAATTTCGATGCGGAGGAGGTTGAGGCCCTTTGGGTAGGGCTGTCGCTTTTGGCGCGCACCGGCGACAGCGAGTTGCAGGAAGCTGCCCGCCGTATCTGCCGCAAGATCGACGCGCTGCACGACACGCCCAGACGCTGGCTGCGGGTCTCGACCTGGGGAACGCCGCCGGATGATCCGGCCAAAGGCTGCGTGCCTGTTGCCAATTATCGAGAGGCCATTCGCAGCGAACAGAAAATCCGCATTACTTATGTGAATGGGGCAGAGGAACGTACAATTCGCGTCGTCCGCCCCGTTGCCCTGATCTATCATATCGAATGCACGATGCTGGCCGCCTGGTGTGAGCTGCGCAGCGGGTTTCGCCATTTTCGAACGGACCGTATCTGGGCCAGTGAAAGCATAGACGAGAGCTTTTGCGGGCAGGGCGAATCCCTGCGCACCCTCTGGCAGGAACAGACCCGTTGGGACAGCCATGTCGAAACCGCCTGATCGGTGGGTTTGGGCAGGTATTCGCCGACTTCACCGCATTGTTGCTTGAGCCTGTAGGTAGTCCCCATGATATAATGCGCTGAACAAGGCAAACCCGAACAAACCGGGGGCCGGAGCAGAAGGTGATATCATGACGATTTCCAAGTTTTTCGTGGCGACCGGGCTGGGTTCGACCCTGGCACTCGCAGCATGTACCGATCCGGGCACGCTGAATGTCCCCAGCGATCCGAACCAAAACGCCAAACAGGGCGCGCTTATTGGCGGCTTGATTGGGGCGGGTGTCGGGGCCATTTCTAACGATTCCGACCCGCTGTTGGGTGCTTTGGCGGGCGGCGCAATCGGTGCGGCAGGTGGCGGTCTGATCGGCAATCAGCTTGACCGTCAGGCAGCTGAACTGCGCCAGCAGCTAGCCAATGATGGCATCACCATCGTGAATACCGGGGATCGCCTGATTGTCACCGTGCCGAACGACATCACGTTCGATACGGACAGCGCCACCGTGCGCCCGGCCCTGCGCTCGGATCTGGTGAAGGTTGGACAGAACCTGGTGAACTACCCGAACTCGAACGTCCAGATCATTGGCCATACCGACAGCGACGGCGATGCCGCCTACAATCAGGGCCTCTCGGTCCGTCGCGCGAATGCGGTGGCGGATATTCTTCAGGCCAATGGCGTGGGCTACAACCGCATCACAACCATCGGGCAGGGCGAAAACAATCCGATTGCGTCGAATCTGACACCAGCGGGTAAGGCACAGAACCGCCGTGTTGAGATAGTGATCGTCCCCAGCGGTAACACCTGATCGCGCAGGGCCTGTGCATAAAACAGGGTTTGGATCGGGCCTGTGCCGGTTTAACTATGGGGAAACAACGAAACGGAGTTTCCCCTGATGTCCAAACCGATCCTGCTGGGCCTGTCCGGGTCCCTGCGCCAAAGCGCAACCAACCGTAAATTGCTGCGTGAAGCCGCGCGGCTGTTTGATCCTGCTCAGTTTGTTGAGGCTGACCTGAATCTGCCCCTCTATGATGGGGATTTGGAGGAAGGCGAAGGTATCCCCGCTGTCGTTCAAACGCTTCGGGATCAGATCGAGCAGGCGCATGCGGTGATCATTTCAACCCCGGAATACAACAAAGGCCCTTCTGGCGTTCTTAAGAACGCACTGGACTGGGTCAGCCGGACCGAAGGCAACCCATGGGCTGACAAGCCAGTTGCGGTTATGTCAGCCGCTGCGGGTCGCGCAGGTGGAGAGCGGGCTCAGATGATCCTGCGGGCTTACATGGTGCCGTTCCAGCCGCTGATTTTACAGGGACCGGAAATCCATCTGGCCAACAGTTCGAACGAATTTGACGATCAGGGCAGGTTGACCAGCGCGCGCTATGAAAACATGCTGGGGACCCTGATGCAGAAGCTGCGGAACCTGAGCGTTTAGATCCGGGTCAAAGCGAGGCTTCGGGCCGGAAGTCATCCGGGATTGTATCGCGCTCGTCCAGTATCAGATCGGCCATGACCTCGGCGATTTTCGGGGCCATGCCGAAACCGATCTTAAATCCGCCATTGGCGATGAACTGCCCCTTGTGTAACGGGTGTGCGCCCAGCATCGGCGCGCGGCTTTTGCTGCGAGGCCGGACACCGGCCCAACGCTCGATCACCTCGGCGCCGTGAAGCAGCGGAACCGCCTGCATGGCGCGCTCGATCACATCGTCCAGCGCGCTGTCGGTACTGGCGGGATCGTCATAGTCACGTTCCGAGGTCGAGCCGATGGCCAGCGTCCCGTCGGCATGGGGCACGATATGGATCGCGTCCGTAAACAGTTGCGGCACCGAGCCCGCATCAAACCGCAGCAGCGCCGCCTGGCCTTTCACACCGTTGCCGGCTGTTTTGCCAAAGACTTCGCTCAGTTCCTGCAGGCCAGCGACCCCGGTGGCGTGCACAACTCGACCTGCATCGGGTGCATCAGTGACCACCTTTACCCCCATGACCGCCAAAGCCGCGACTAGTGCAGCGCAAGCGCGGCGTGGGTGCATCCGGGCGGTTAGCGTGTCATGAATGACATAGCCGGTCGGGCTGGGCGGGCACCATGATCCGGCCTCGGCGATCTCTATGACCTGCCACGCAGCACGGCCCTGCCACAGCTCTTGTGCCGTGAGTTCGCGCGCGCGCGCCAGATCAAGGCTGTGCGGGTCGGCAATCGGCTGAATGCGCCCCAAACGCCCATACCCGGCAGAGACACCGCCGATAGTCTCAACTTGCGTCCAGAACGGTTCGGCCATGATCAGGCTGTCGAACTGAAAGGCCTTCTTGGCGTTCCAGTTTTCAGGCACATGCGGGGCCAAGGCACCGACCAGACCGCCGCTGGAGCCCGCACCCGGACCAAAGGGATCGACGATGCGCACCTTCGCGCCGCGCTGCGCGCAGGTCCAGGCGATGGACAGGCCGAAAATCCCGGCTCCTCGGACGGTCACATCGACCATTGCCAAACTCCTTTTCCTTGTTCAGTGTCGCGCCGTTTAGCTACAGGATTCCCCGATGGCAAACCAGCGCGCCGAGGTCACGTGGACCGAGGATCAGATACCCGTCTCGGATCGTTTCGACGACCCATACTACTCGTTGCAAAACGGGGTCGAGGAGACGCGGCATGTTTTCCTTGCGGGCAACGAGCTGCCTGCGCGGTTTGTGCCGGGTTTTCACATTGCTGAGCTGGGGTTTGGCACTGGGCTGAATATGCTCACCACGTGGTCTGCCTGGGAACAGGCGGGTCAAACGACCCCGCTGCACTTTACTAGCTTCGAAGCTTTTCCAATGGACACAGCGGATATGCGGCGGGCTTTGACTGCATTCCCTGAACTGGCGCTATGGGCGGATCGATTTCTGGAGAAATGGACAGGGAAAGACTGCCTGCTCGATACGCTGGTACTAACCGTCATTGAAGGCGACGCGCGCCAGACGTTACAGAATTGGCAGGAGCGGGCGGATGCGTGGTTTTTGGACGGTTTCTCACCCGCCAAGAACCCCGAGCTTTGGGGCCCTGACTTGATGCAGCAGGTTGCAGATCATACGGTCCAAGGGGGCTCGGCGGCCACCTATACCGCCGCCGGATTCGTGCGGCGCGGATTGGAGGACGCGGGTTTCCAAGTGACCAGAACCCCCGGCTATGGCCGCAAACGCCATATGACACGGGCGGTCAAAGCATGACCCAGCAGAACAATACGCGCGCGGGCGTTGCGTTGATGATTGGCGCGACAATCGTCTTTGCCTTGCAGGACGGAATCTCTCGCCATTTGGCCGAGTCCTATAACACTTACATGGTCGTGATGATCCGCTATTGGTTCTTCGCTGCCTTCGTGATCGCCCTGGCTGCGCGCGCGCCTGGCGGGTTGAATACAACGACCCGAACCAACCAACTCGGATTGCAAATCTTTCGGGGCGTCTTGCTGGCGGCTGAAATCTGCGTCGCCGTTTTCAGCTTTACCATTCTGGGTCTGATCGACAGCATGGCTGTTTTCATCTGCTATCCACTGCTTGTTGCGGCGCTCAGCGGCCCGGTGCTGGGCGAACGGGTCGGATGGCGTAGGTGGACGGCGATTGGTGTCGGCTGCGTTGGCGTTCTGATCATCCTGCAGCCGGGGGTTGGGGTCTTTAACCCTTGGGCTATCATTCCGCTGATTTCAGCCTTGATGTTTGCTTTGTACGGCTTGTTGACCCGCTATGCCGCGCGTCAGGACAGCACGGCCACCAGCTTTTTCTGGACCGGCGTGTCCGGTGCGGTCGCCATGACGCTTGTTGGCATGTGGTTCTGGGAACCCATGGCCCAAGGCGATTGGGGCTGGATGGCGGTGTTGTGCGTCAGCGGGGCGCTTGGGCACTGGTTGCTGATCAAGTGCTATGAGATGGCCGAGGCCAGCGCCGTTCAACCCTTTGCCTATTTCCACCTCGTCTGGAGCGCAATCCTGGGTATTTCAATCTTTGGTGAAGTGTTGCGCCCCGAAGTGGTTGTCGGGGCGGCGGTTGTTGTGGCCGCGGGCCTGTTCACACTATGGCGCGAACGCAGCCAGGGTTGAGCCCTTCAACTCCTGCGAAAAGGGGATTGGCAGGGCAGGTTGACCCAGGCGAGCCCGATAAACCGGAAGGCTTTCTGCCACGCGCATCACATAGTTGCGGGTTTCGCTAAAGGGGATGGTCTCGATCCAATCGACCACATCCACCTGGCCCCGGCGCGGGTCGCCATAGCGTTCCATCCAGGAAATAGGCCGCCGAGGTCCGGCATTGTACCCTGCCGCCATCATGACCACATTGCCGTTGAAATCAGCCGCCAGCCCCGACAGGTAATTGGCCCCGAGTTTCGCGTTATACTGCCAGTCCGAGGTCAAGCGTCCGGTCTGATGCCCGCTGAGGATACCTAGCTCCTGCGCCACCAGTTTCGCGGTGGCTGGCATTACTTGCATCAGACCGCGCGCGCCTGCACCGCTGATGACGACCGGATCAAACTCGCTTTCGCGTCGTGCGATGGCTAGTGTCATTTCCTTGGCCATCGGCAGGCCCATATCGGCCACAGGGTGCACGGGGTAGTAGGCCGCCGGTAGGACTGTACCGGTGGTGGCTGCCCGTTTGGCAATCATGACCGCCAGATGCGGTTCGTTCAGCTCGATCGCCAGATCGCCCAACTGAGCGGCCTGAACCGGATCAAGGCCTTCGACCAGGTGCGTCAGAAACCGCTCGGACAGATTATCCTCGCCTGCTTTCAACAGCAGCAGCCCGGCTTCCAGAACACTGGAATTGGTGAAATCCGCCTGCCGCCAATGCGGCGCACGGCGGGGTGTGGCCAATTCAGGATCAAACGGGCGTCCGATCTGTTCAGCCGCCAGCAACCCGTAGAACGAGGTCTGATTGTCCGCCCCGATGGCGTAAGCCTCATAAGCCTTTTCTGCCTCACCCTGCGCCGCATAAGCGCGGCCCAGCCAATATCCCCCGCGACCTTTCGAGATCGGGGATTGCACGGCGTCCGAGAAATTCTGGAAATGACGCACAGCAGTGGCTGGATCGTTCAGTCTGCGTAGGGCCAGAAAACCTGACAGCCATTCCAGATCAGCATAGGCATAGCCCATTTCCGGCGTCATATGATGGGTTGAGGCAACCTTGTAGGCCCGCGCCGGTCGGCCTTGCCGCATCTCCAGCCGTGCCAACCTGCGCCGTCCTTCGGCCCACTTGTCAGGCTCGCCTAAAGCCTCCGGGCTGGTAGATCGGGCCAGCATCAGATCAACCGCGCTGTCGTCCAGTTCTTTTCTGTCGCGCCAGACGAAACGGTCAAAGGCAAGACCCGGGGCATCCGCAACCGACTTTGGCACTGCCGCCACCTTTGTATCGACGCCAGGTAGACGCTTTTGCAACGCAATCCGTGCTTCGGCCAGTTTGCGATCATCCGCGCCCACCAGTGGTAACATCTGGGATGCACTCACCAGATGGCCATCCCATAACATCCGGTCCAACCGCGCTGCGTGATGGGGTTTCAGCAACTTGCCAAAATTCTCGACGTAATTTTTCTGCAACCCCGTGCCCATGGGCATGGTGCGCCAGGCTGTGACGATATCCGCCTGTGCCTCACCCTGTTGTCCTTTTGCCATCAGGGCGACGGCGTAATTCAACGCACCCTCCGCCGTTTGCGGCGGCACATCTGAGTAGAACTTCAGCACGCGATCGGGGTCTGCGCCGGTAAAAGACGGCTCGCTTTTGCGGCGCAGCCAGGCCAGACCGGGCCAGTCCGGACGGCGATCCAGAAACACCAGCACATCGCCCGAGCTGCCAAAGCCCTGCCGCAGCCATTCCCACACGATGATATCGCGCGAAACCGATCCGCGCTGCCCAGACACGCGCAGTGCCTCGTTCCAGTCACCCTTGCGCATCTCGCTTAACCCGGCACGCAAATCGGCAGCAGCATCCGCCTGCGCGGGTTGTGGCGTTAAAGCGGAATACAGAATCACGGCCATCATCAGGCCCAGAACGCGTGTCATGCCTTGCATTTCCCAACCAACCAAGGATAGAGCCTGTGAGGATAAACCTTGCATCGCCGGGATCAACTCACAAAGCCTAAATCGTGATGGCCCGCGGTGTAAAAAACACGGAAACTGCACCTTAAGGAGCGTGTCATGTTCAAAGGCTCTATGCCCGCCCTCGTCACCCCGTTCACAAACGGCGCGTTGGACTTGGATACGCTCAAACACCTTGTCGAATGGCAGATCGAATCCGGCTCTACCGGGCTGGTCCCCGTGGGCACCACCGGCGAAAGCCCGACGCTGAGCCATGATGAACATGAGACGGTTGTGGAAGAGGTGGTCAAGGCCGCCGCAGGTCGTGTGCCGGTGATTGCCGGTGCGGGTTCGAACAACACGGTTGAAGCAGTGCGCTTTGTGCAATTTGCCAAGAAAGTCGGCGCGAATGCTGCACTTGTTGTGACGCCCTACTACAACAAGCCGACTCAGCGTGGCCTGTTTGAACATTTTGCCGCGTTGCACGACTGTGCCGACATTCCGATCATCATCTACAACATCCCTGGTCGCTCGATCATCGACATGACGCCCGCCACGATGGGTGAACTGGCCAAGCTGCCACGTATTGTAGGGGTAAAAGACGCCACTGGCGATCTGGCGCGGGTCAGCCAACAGCGTGCAAGCTGCGGTGCCGACTTTTGCCAACTGTCTGGGGAAGATGCGACGGCTTTGGGCTTCAACGCCCATGGCGGTATCGGGTGTATCTCGGTCACGGCCAATGTGGCCCCGAAACTTTGCGCTGAATTCCAACAGGCGACATTGTCAGGCGACTACGCAACAGCATTGGCCTATCAGGATCGGTTGATGCCCTTGCACGAGGCTCTTTTTATCGAGCCCGGCCTTGTGGGTGCCAAATACGCGCTTAGCAAATTGGCCCGCTGCAGCGCTGAGGTGCGCCTGCCGCTGACCAGCTTGGAAGACAGCACCAAAGCCGCCATTGATGCGGCCATGGCCCATGCCGGTCTGATCTGAGCCTAAACAAATCCAAGCAAAAAGGGCGGCCTCGATCCCCGAGCGCCGCCTTTTCCATTTCAGCCCGGATCCAGACTTCATCTGGCCAGAAATATCCCGGGGGGTGAATTGAGCTGCGGGCTCAAGAGGGGGGCTGGCCCCCCTACCTATCGCTTGCCATAATACAATCCGACCACATGCTCGGCTTGGGCAAAGAACAACCAGCGCGACGTGGCAATGCCCGCCAGATGTGAGATCACGGCCAATAGCGCAAACAGATGCTTTATCGCCAAACCTCCGACCGGTAGAGCCAGCAGAATAAGCGGCAAGACAAAGCCCAACGCAAACGCGATCATCCGCAGTTTTTGCGCATGTTTGCGGCCCACCACATGGACGAATTCGCGCAGCAGGTAGTTAGTGCCTGTATGCGGCGGCTCAAACGCGCGCACGGTTCCACGCGCGCCCAATCCGGTTGCGGTGCCCAGATCAGTTCCAGAGTTTGCGAGCGCGCTGTCTCCTTGGTGCCAGTACAGAATCTGGACCAACGCAGCAATCAACAACAATGGTATGGCGATAGACGTCTGGCCGGCCAGCAGTGCTCCCCCGGCCAGGCTGAAGCTGAGGAACATCGCCGGCGTCAGCTTCAAGTTCCAGCGCGGTATCGTCTTGAGCTGCGTGTAGATCATTGATGTCGTAAACACCGTCGCAAGCGAAAATAGCGCGCCCAGTAGTCCAAGTGCACCCCAATGCTGCCCTAGAAACACTGCGCCGATGGCGTATAATCCCATGACGATCAACGCGATAACCGCGCACCAACCTTCGCGGCTGAGCCAACTTGAGCGCCATTGCGTGAAGGCTTTGATCGCGCGTTCCGGGTGGCCAAGGTGAAAGGTCGACGCCATCAGGCCGCCGACGGCCAGGGCATAGGCGATCGCAAAGAATACAAACGCAACCCAGCCCGTGACTTCTGGCAGGCCGAGGCCCAGAAAGACGAGCAGGCCAAAGCCCAGCCCGGACAAGGTGGTAAAGATGATGACGGAAGGGGCCGGATGCATCAGAGCTTCTCCAGTGTTTTGTCGAGCCAGCCGAGGAACCCCTTGGGCTCTTCCGCGATGGGGGCCAGGAGAGGGGCGAGGATATCGATCTGCTCCTCGATCTGATCCTTGGGTCGGGGTGGCAGGTATTTGTTAACCGGTTTGGTGCCCATCTCGGGCATCAGGTCCATGCCGTCCCGCTCGGCCACCAGTTTGCTGACATCGCTGTCCGGATCGCCGAGGTCGCCGAAATGGCGGGCACCGGCCGGGCAGGTGCGCACACACGAAGGCACGCGGTCTACTTCGGGCAGGTTTTCGTTGTAGATGCGATCAACGCAGAGGGTGCATTTCTTCATCACACCTTCGGCCATGTCCATCTCGCGCGCGCCATAGGGGCAGGACCATGCGCAGAGCCCGCAGCCGATACAGTCGTTTTCATTGACCAACACGATCCCGTCCTCGACCCGCTTGTAGCTGGCCCCGGTGGGGCAGACGGTGACGCAGGGGGCGTCTTCGCAATGCAGGCAGGATTTGGGGAAATGGATGAGTTGAGCCGCGCCCTGTTCGGGTTGCACCTCGTAAGAATGTACACGGTTCAGGAAGGTGCCGGATGGGTTGCCGCCATAGGCGTCCTGATCCGAAAGAGGGGCGCCGTAGTTTTCGGTGTTCCAACCTTTGCAGGAAATCACGCAGGCGTGGCAGCCCACACAGGTATCAAGGTCGATGACCAGACCCATCTTGCGTTCCGTGGATTGGGGGAGCTGGGTCATGACTGCCTTGCCTCCGCTTTGATGGTGAGAGTGGGCTGGGGCTCTGCCCGTCGCCATTGTCTCTCGGACCAATGGCGCGACAATGGCGACCCCGAGATATTTTGGGCCAGATGAAGAATGGATTCGGTCATTTTCCAACCTTCCATGCGATATCCTTTGGGCCAGTGCCAACCGGAGATTGAATCGAGGCGAATTCGGGTTGGCTTTCGGCGTCTGATGGCGGGTTAGCCTTTTCAATTTTGACCTTCAGGTCGAACCAGGCGGCCTGTCCGGTCACTGGATCAGAATTTGCCCATCGCATTCCGTCGCCCTTTGGCGGCAGGAGTTCGTGGATCAGATGGTTCAGCAGGAAGCCTTTGGTGGCTTCGGGGGCGTCGTCCTGCAGGGCCCAGGCGCCCTTGCGTTTGCCGATGGCGTTCCAGGTCCAGACGGTGTTGTCGTTGAGCGCGGCCATCTCCATAACTGGCACTGTGATTTCCCCGTGCGGAGAGCTGACTTTGGCCCAGTCGCCATCCTGCAGCCCATGTTCGCGCATCAGTTTGGTTGGGACGTAGAGCGGGTTACGCCCGTGCAACTGCCGCAGCCACGCGTTCTGGGTGCCCCAGCTGTGATACATGGCCATTGGGCGTTGGGTCAGAGCGTTGACGGTGAAGCCTTCGTTACCTTGTTGGTCTGTTTCATACCAGATCGGTAGCGGGTCCATCTTGTCTTTGATCCGCTCGCGCAGATGGTCCGGCGGCTGGCGATCTCCGTGCCCTTCAGCGGCCAGTTGGAATTTGCGCATAGGTTCGGAATAGAGCTGGAACAGGTAGGGTTGTGGGCTGTCATAAATACCCATGCCCACCGCCCAGTCCTGATAGGCTACATTCCATGGTTTGTAGTAGTCGGCGCCTTCGGGGATGTGGGCCACGTAGAAACCACCGTTTTCGATATAGCGGTTCAGCTGGTCTGGATTGACCTCTCCGCGCCCTTCTTTATCGCCATTTTCACCCCGGAACCCCGCCAATGGGCCGATGCCCGGCTTGCGTTGGTGATTGACGATGTAGTCCGCGTAGTCTTTCCACTTGGGCGTGCCGTCTTCATTGGTGAAGCCCGGCAGGCTCATCCGGTTGGCCAGTTCGATCAGAACCGATTGGAAGCCACGCACATCGCGATCAGGTTCGATCACGGGCCAGCGGATCGCATCTGCGGCGGCGTCAGCCTCGCAGATTGGACGATCCAGCAGGCTGATACAGTCGTGCCGTTCCAGATAGGTCGTATCAGGCAGGATCAGGTCGGCATAGGCTACCATTTCCGAGGAATAGGCATCCGAATAGATGATGTTGGGGATGACATATTTGCCGTCTTCTGTCTTGGCCGTCAGCATCTCCATCACACCTTTGGTGTTCATGGAGGAGTTCCACGACATGTTCGCCATGTACATAAACAGCGTGTCGATCTTGTAGGGATCACCCGCAGCGGCGTTTGAGATAACCATATGCATCAGCCCGTGTGCCGACATCGGATTTTCCCAGGTGAAGGCCTTGTCGATGCGTTGTGGGGTGCCACACGCGTCAAGCAGTAGGTCTTCGGGGCCACGCGGGAAGCCCAGATGCGGGCCCTCCAGCGGGCGGCCCGGGCGACGGTCGCCATGCGGGGTTGGATGCGCCTCGACTGGTTTGGGGTAGGGCGGTTTGAAACGAAAGCCGCCAGGTACCTCGACCGTGCCCAGCAGAATTTGCAGCACATGCAGGGCGCGACAGGTCTGGAACCCGTTGGCATGGGCGGAAATCCCGCGCATGGCGTGGAAGCTGACCGGGCGACCCGTCATCTTGGAATGGGTTTCGCCTCGGAAGTCGGTCCATTCATGATCCAGCTCGATGGCCTCATCAAAGGCGACGCGGGCAATTTCTGCGGCAATGGCGCGGATGCGTTGGGCAGGGATGCCACAGCGGTCGGCCACGTTTTCGGGGGCATGGTCGTCGCTGAGGTATTTCTCGGCCATCAGATGGAAGACCGGACGGTGGGTGATGCCGTCTTTGTCATAGGTGGCCGACAGGTCGGGCCGGACGCCGGGTTTGTCGAACGCTGTGGGCTCTCCGGTAACGCGGTCGATAACCAGCGGTTTGCCGTCGATGTCGCGCAGGAAGAGGCCCTTTTCCGGCCCCTCAGAGGCGTTCACCAATACCGGCGCGTTGGTGTAGCGGCTGAGGTAGTCGAGGTCGATCTTACCTGCTTTCATCAACACGTGAATTAGCGACAGAATGAACAGGCCATCGGTGCCGGGCGTAATCCCGACCCAGTCGTCAGCCACGGCGTTATAGCCCGAGCGGATCGGGTTCACCCCGATCACCCGCGCGCCGCGCGCCTTGATCTTGCCGATGCCCATCTTGATCGGGTTGCTGTCATGGTCCTCGGCCACGCCGAACAGCATGAACAGCTTTGTGTGATCCCAATCGGGCTGGCCGAACTCCCAAAACGCGCCACCCATCGTGTAGATGCCGCCCGCCGCCATATTGACGGAACAGAACCCGCCATGGGCCGCATAGTTTGGGGTGCCGAAGTTCTGCGCCCAGAAGCTGGTGAAGCTTTGGCTTTGATCGCGGCCCGTGAAGAAGGCCAGCTTTTGTGGCGCAGTTTCGTGCAATTCATTTAGCCAGCCAACGGCGGTGCTGATCGCCTCATCCCATTCGATTTCGCGGAATTCACCGGATCCGCGTGGGCCAACCCGCCGCAAAGGCTTGCGCAGACGGGATGGGGCGTTGACCTGCATGATACCGGCGCTGCCCTTGGCGCAAAGAACGCCTTTGTTCACCGGATGATCGCGGTTGCCTTCGATATAGGCGACCTTGCCATCCTTCATATGCACATTGATGCCACAGCGGCAGGCGCACATGTAACACGTGGTCTTGCGTATCTCGTCCGAGACTTTGGGCGATGTATCAAGGATCGGCTGCTGATGGGTCATTGGCGGGTCCTACCTGTTACTTCGGGAGAACATTGTCATTTTCCCGTCGATTTGAGAACATCGTTCTGAGGTCGATGCCTGATTTGGGTTCTAGATTTCAATTGCTTGCAATGCGGTCACAGCGATCATCTGGGTCACGTCCTCGGCGCTACAGCCGCGCGACAGGTCGTTGGCGGGTTGGGCCAACCCTTGCAAGACAGGGCCAACCGCTGCGTAGCCACCCAGCCTTTGGGTGATTTTATAAGCGATATTGCCCGCATCGAGATTGGGGAAGATCATCACGTTGGCCTGACCGGCAACGGATGATCCGGGGGATTTGCGGTCTCCAACCGACGGAACATAGGCTGCGTCGAATTGCAGCTCTCCATCAACTTCCAGATCAGGAGTGGTGCGACGCAGCGTATCTGTAGCCGCGATCACCTTGTCAACATCCGAATGCCGGGCGCTGCCTTTGGTTGAAAAGCTGAGCATCGCGACCTTGGGATCGATCCTCAGTAGGGTGCGGGCTGAGGCGGCCGAAGCGATGGCGATCTTGCTGAGTTCGTCCGGGGTCGGATCAATGATCAGCGCGCAATCGGAGTATATCATCGCGCGTGCACCGGGGTCTGCGTTTTCCGGCGGGTACATCATAAAGAAAGAGGAAACCATACCGGCGTCAGGAGCCATGCCAATCACTTGCAGGGCGGCGCGGACAATGTCTCCGGTCGTGTGAACAGCACCGCCAAGCGTGCCATTGGCGCGGCCACTGCGGACCAGCATGGCCGCGTAGATAGCGGGTGTTTTGACAGCGGCCTGCGCTTTCGCAAGGTCGACGCCCTTGTGCTGGCGCAGCTCAAAATAGGTTTGGGCAAATTCCTCGGTCAGGTCCGAGATTACGGGATCATGGATCATGATACCGTTCGTAGGGGCGGCTTCGTGTTCTTGCAGCGCGGCCTCGACGTCGGCCTGTGGGCCGACCAGAATAATATCGGCCAGATCGGCCTGATGAGCGGCCAGCGCCCCCGCGACGATGCGGGGATCACTGCCTTCGCAGAGAGAGATAACAGGTCGGGTCGCCGGGACGTTCTGACGCAACAGCTCGATGGGCGTTAGGGTCATACGTTCCGGCTCCGATCCGAGTTTGGCTTACTGTGCAGCCATGTCGCTGGCATCGATACCAGCAACTGCAACAGGTTTCTTCATCGCGTCGCGGCGGAAGGGTTCACCCAGTTCCTGGTTGATCATGGCTTCGATCAGGGTGGTGATACCGTTTTTCTGGTCCTCGATGGCCTGGTTCAGGGCGGCGGTCAGCTCGTCCTGCGTGCGGGCGACCACACCTTTCAGACCACAGGCCTGTGCGATACCGGCGTAAGACACTTGCGTGTCCAGTTCGGTGCCGACAAAGTTGTCGTCGAACCACAGGGTCGAGTTCCGCTTTTCCGCACCCCACTGGTAGTTGCGGAAAACGATCTGGGTCACGGCGGGCCATTCCGAGCGGCCGATTGCCGTCAGTTCGTTCACCGCAATGCCAAATGCGCCGTCACCAGCAAAACCAACAACCGGCACGTCCGGTTGACCGATCTTAGCGCCGACGATGGCGGGCAGACCGTAACCACAGGGACCAAACAGGCCCGGCGCCAGATATTTGCGGCCTTCGTCGAAATCGGGATAGGCGTTGCCGATGGCGCAGTTGTTGCCGATGTCTGACGAGATGATGGCTTCGCGCGGCAGAGCCTGTTGGATTGCGCGCCACGCCATGCGGGGGCTCATCCAGTCGGGTTTGGCGTCGCGCGCACGCTGATTCCAAGTGGTGCCGGGGTCGTCATCCTCGTGATCCATGCTGGACAGCTGCTGCGCCCAGGTGGATTTCTTCTGGGCAATGTTCGCCTTGCGCGCGTCACGGCCTTCGTCACCAGCGGTGTCGGACAGTTGCGCCAGAATGCCCTTGGCCACTTTGGCTGCATCTCCCACGATGCCGACGCTGACTTTCTTGGTCAGGCCGATGCGGTCCGGGTTGATGTCGACCTGAATGATCTTGGCGTTTGCGGGCCAGTACTCCATGCCGTAGCCGGGCAGGGTCGAGAACGGGTTCAAGCGCGTGCCAAGGGCCAGAACAACGTCGGCTTCCTTGATCAGCTCCATCCCAGCTTTCGAGCCGTTATAGCCCAGCGGACCCGCAAACAGAGGGTGCTTGCCGGGGAAGGCGTCATTGTGCTGGTAGCCGACACAAACCGGCGCATCCAGACGTTCGGCCAGTGCCATCGAGGCGTCGATGCCGCCTTCGGACAGAACCACGCCTGCGCCGTTCAAGATGACAGGGTTCTTGGCGTTTGACAGAATCTCAGCCGCTTTCGTGACCGAGTTTTCGCCACCCGGGCTGCGTTCGAATTCGATGGGCTCGGGGATTTCGATGTCGACCACCTGTGTCCAGAAGTCGCGGGGAATGTTCAACTGCGCCGGACCAGACAGACGCTTGGCCTGGCTGATGACGCGGGTCAGGACTTCGGCCACGCGGGACGGATCACGGACTTCTTCCTGATAGGCGACCATGTCTTCGAACAGCTTCATCTGTTCGACTTCTTGGAAACCACCCTGACCGATCGTCTTGTTTGCCGCCTGAGGGGTGACCAACAGGAGCGGGGTATGGTTCCAATAAGCAGTTTTGACGGCGGTAACGAAGTTGGTGATGCCGGGGCCGTTCTGGGCGATCATCATCGACATCTTGCCGGTGGCGCGGGTGTAGCCATCGGCCATCATACCGGCGCTGCCTTCATGGGCGCAGTCCCAGAACATGATCCCGGCTTTGGGGAACAGATCCGAGATCGGCATCATGGCCGAGCCGATAATCCCAAACGCATGTTCGATCCCATGCATCTGCAGGACCTTAACAAAAGCTTCTTCTGTGGTCATTTTCATGTGACTGATCTCCGGGCAGGTGAGGAATGGCCGGGCACGCTACCCCGCCGTTGCTTTTGGTTTTGACCCATTGGACAGGGTGGCGTTAGGTCCAGAACGCAGCGCGGACTAGGTCCAGTCGGTTGTCAGATGGCCCGGATCGCCTCGGCGATCAGCTTTATCCCGGGTTCGATCCGGTCCTCTGGAATCGAAGAGTATCCGAGGCGGTAATAATTCTGCGGCTGCTCCGGCCCGGAGAAGAAGGGCAGGCCAGGTTCGATATGCACGCTTTGTCCCTGCAGCTTTTGTGCAAGCCGGGTGGTATCGACATGTCGAGGCGCCGACATCCACAGCGATGACCCGCCCATGATGCCTCGCCCGGCAACGGTCAACCCGTGGTGTTCGACGGCTTTGTCGAGCGCCTCCCGCCGATCTGCCAGTGCTTTGGACATGCGCCTGATTTGAGCGTCGTAGTGGCCCAGCGACAGGAAATAGGCCGCAGTCCGTTGGATGTGTCCCGGCGGGTGGCGCAACACCATGGATCGCAGGGCGCGCGCTTCTCGGATGAAGGGCTCGGACCCGACCATGTAGCCCAGTCTCAATCCTGGAAAGAGAGATTTTGAGAAGCTGCCCACATAGATCACGCGCCCATCCCGATCCATCGACTTCAGCGCCGGAGAGGGCGCGCCAAGAAAGGCCATCTCGAACTCATAGTCATCTTCAACCACCATAGCATCCAGTTCGCGCGCGCGTTCCAGCAGTTTGTGCCGGCGTGCGATAGGCATGGTTGCGGTGGTCGGGCTTTGATGGCTGGGGGTTGTGAAGATCACATCGGTGTTTTCGGGCAACTGATCTGGGGTCAGGCCATCACGGTCGACCGGAAGTGCAGTTACATCACAATCCCAATGGTCCAGTAGGCTGCGCAGCGAGTAATAGCAGGGATCTTCGATCACCGCGGTGCGATTGTGGGTGAGTAACACGCGCGAGGCCAGCCACAACGCGTTCTGCGCACCCATGGTGATCAGAATTTCTTCGGGCCGTGCCGCAATGCCACGGCGGGGCAGGGTGTGGCGGGCTATGAATTCCACCAGCAGCGGATCATCCTGATCCACGTAATCAGCTGTTAACGAGGCGAAGTCCTTATGCCCAAGCGCGCGAACAGCACAGAGCCGCCAGTTGGCGTGATCGAACAAGGTGCGGTCGGCCTGCCCGTAGATGAACGGATAGCGATAGTCGCGCCAGTCAGCGGGTTTGGACAGCATGTCCCCGCCTGAAAACCGACGGGCCAGGGCGTTATCCCAGTCGATTGTTTCTTCGTTGCGCTGCACTGGCGTGTATTTTGGCGGTACTGGCGCGTTTTCTGACACGTAGTACCCGGACCGGCCTTTCGCGGTCAGGTAGTCATTGGCCAGCAGTTCAGTATAGGCCAGCGTCACGGTGATGCGGCTGACACCCAGATGTGCGGCCAATTTCCGGGAAGATGGCAGTTTCTCTCCGACATGGAACCGACCTGACAGAATGCCTTCGGCGATCATCTGCTGGATCTGTGCCTGCAGAGTGCCTTGTCCATTGAGTTCAAGGAAGAAGGTGTCGATCGAGATGGCCATAGGCGCTTATAGGTTGGACTTAAGGATGGTGCAATCTGGACTTACTCTATTTGTTGAAATTTCTAGCAGTGGATTGACGGGCAGCTCGAATCAAACTAAATAACTAGAAAATTAGTTTAATGGAGAAGTCAGATGTGGGAAACCGCAGCAGCAGGATTCTCGGCCATGGGCTCCGAGGCCCGGCTACAGGTTCTGAAAACACTCGTCCGTGCGGGTGAGACTGGTTTGACGGTTGGTGAAATCCAGTCGCGTACCGGGATTGCACCATCGACGCTGGCCCATCACCTACGGTTTCTGGCTGCCGGTGGCGTGGTCGAGCAGGAGAAGATCGGACGCAGTACGATCAACCGCGCCTGCTTTGATGAGTTGAGAAATCTGGCAGAATTCATTCTCAGTGAATGCTGCGTGGATGAGGTAGGAAAGGCCGCAAACGATGGCTGAGTTAACACAAAATCCGAAACTGTCATCTAAGGCCGTGTTTGACCTGATCAAAACGCCCTGGGCACTGATCGTCGCCATATTGGCATTGGTGGCGATTCTGGACCCGGGTAACTGGGGCGAGGTTGTGACCTTTGCGGCCAAAGCGCTTGCACATACTGGTCAATACATCCTGTTCGCCGTTTTATTGCTCTCGTATCTCAAGGCTACAGGGGCCGAAGTTATGGTGGCGCGCGCCTTTGAAGGGCGCGAAACACGGATGATCTTTCTGGCGGCCCTGTTCGGTGGTCTCGCGCCGTTTTGTTCCTGCGAGGTTATTCCGTTCATTGCTGGTCTGTTGGCTTTGGGTGCCCCTTTGTCGGCAGTGATGGCGTTCTGGCTCAGCTCGCCGCTTATCGATCCGCCGACATTGCTGATTACGGCAAGCGCATTGGGTTGGCCCTTTGCCATTGGCAAGGCGGTGGCAGCCGTAGCGCTGGGCCTGTTCGGCGGTTTTGCCGTCCGCTTTCTGATGCGCAGCGGCGCGTTTTCCCAGCCGTTGCGGGAATACAAACCGGCGGGATGCTGCGGCTGCGGGCCCAAGATGGACGACAAGCCGGTTTGGAAGTTCTGGCAGGAACCCGAACGACGTCAGCGTTTCCGCGCCGAGTTTCTGCACAATGGCATCTTTCTGCTGAAATGGCTGGCGCTTGCCTATGTGCTCGAGGCGCTCCTGGTCAGCTACGTGCCCGCAGACCTGATTGCCCGCGTTGTTGGTGGCGAAGGTGTGCTGCCCATCGTGATCGCGGCACTGGTTGGCATGCCTGCTTACCTGAACTCCTACGTTGCGCCACCGCTGCTGGCCGGGTTGATGGATCAGGGTATGACTGCAGGCGCTGCGATGTCGTTCATGGTCGCGGGTGCTGTGAGCTCGATCCCTGCGATGGCGGCGGTCTGGTCGCTGGTGAAACCGCGTGTTTTTGCCACCTATCTGAGCCTCGGTGTTGGCGGTGCAATCGTCGCCGGGATCGTGTTCCAGGCCCTCTAAAGGGAACCGCCCGGCACAATGGCCGGGCGGTTCCAATTCCATTCAAGTCAGCTTGCGTCGCAGAACTTTGGCAGTTTGAAGCGGTATCTGGGCTCTCCGCTGTCCACATAGATGCGTTTTTCGATACAGGCGCTGGTGCCAACCGTCTGAGAGATCGGGGCCTCGGTCGACGTGATAGAGGCCGCGGTACCATCCGGCAGCCGAACCGATGCAATCACGCCATTCCTGAGGTCACCATTGATCGCGGTGGCGGACAGGACCGGGACAGTCATGAACGAATGATGCTCGTGCTCGCCATCTCCGCCCAACAAGAACAGCGTGGATACGATTGCGATCATCCCAACGCCCGCAGCCAGACCCAGGCCCCATGTCCTGAGGAACGCATAAATCGAAACGGCGTGGTGTGGGCCAAAAATGGCGGAAAGTACGCTAAGCATAAGGCTTCCGTTGGAAAGAAGGCCCCGGCCTGTTTAGACCGAGGCGGCCAACACATCAGGGGCGCTGATCGTCTTCATCTTCTTCGTCACCGCCGCCTTTGGGCAGGTTGAAGAAGCTGTCAGCATCCACGATCGGATCGCTGTCTTCTGCCTCACCTTCCGGATCATCGGACAGAGAGAACGTTTCCAGACCTTCAATCGCCGTCGGGATTTTCGGTGCAGCGTCCATTTCCAGCGATTGCTCGGTCGAGACCAGCTTGCGGCGCTCGTCATCGCTCATGACGCCGCCTTCGGCCGCCTTCTTCGCGGCCGCCTTCTGAACCACTGCGTCCAGCTCGGACTGTTTACACAGGCCCAGAGCAACAGGGTCGACGGGCTGCATGTTGGCGATATTCCAGTGCGTCCGCTCGCGGATCGACTGGATGGTCGGCTTGGTGGTGCCAACCAGCTTGGCGATCTGTCCATCAGTAAGTTCGGGGTGGAATTTGACCAGCCACAGGATCGAGTTCGGACGGTCCTGACGCTTGGACAGCGGGGTGTAGCGCGGGCCGCGGCGCTTTTCCTCGCCCGTGGCCGACGGGTTGAACTTGAGCTTCAGCTTGTGCAGCGGGTTGTTCTGCGCGGTGTCGATCTCTTCCTGTGTCAACTGGTTGTTGGCAATCGGGTCGAAGCCCTTCACACCAGTGGCTACATCACCATCGGCGATGCCCTGCACTTCCAACTCGTGCATCCCTACGAAATCCGCGATCTGCTTGAAGCTGATCGTGGTGTTGTCCACCAGCCATACGGCGGTTGCCTTGGCCATAAGCGGTTTTGCCATCAGCCCGTCTCCTATACATACATCTTTCCCGTCGCCGGAATTCGGCGGCCCCGGATTTTGGGGCAGGTTTCCGTTGTCGGGGAACTTGGCCCGTATATAGTCGCGCCAGTACAAGAAGGGAAGAGGCGAATGCGCCAAGGGGTTTTGGGCTTTGTTTTCGCGCTGATCGGCGCTGTGGCTGTTCAGGCCGAGGGCGAGAAGGCGGGCGAATTTGACTATTATGTTCTGTCGCTCAGCTGGTCGCCCAATTGGTGCGCCCGCGAAGGGGACGCGCGCGGGTCGGATCAGTGTGATGCGCGACATGACCACGGTTGGGTCCTGCATGGGCTCTGGCCGCAGTTCCATCAGGGCTGGCCGTCGTACTGCCGCACGACCGAAGTTCCGCCATCGCGAGGGATGACCCGAGACATGGAGGATATTCAGGGCAGTTCCGGCCTGGCCTGGCATCAGTGGAAGAAACACGGCACCTGCTCGGGCCTCTCTGCGCCCGCGTATTTCGCCCTATCGCGAGAAGCCTATGGTCGTGTTGAACGCCCCAGTGTTTTTCGCCAACTGGACGCAACCGTGAAACTGCCCGCCGCAGTGATCGAAGAGGCGTTCCTAAAGGCCAATCCCGGGCTAGAGCGCGACATGATCACCGTGACCTGCAAGCAGGGTTACATCGAAGAGGTTCGCCTGTGCCTGTCACGTGATCTGGCCCCGGTTCCCTGCGGACGGGACGTGATCCGCGATTGCAAGGCAACCGACGCGGTGTTTGACCCGATTCGTTAAAGCTCTTTGTTCTGACACTCGCGCGCGTATTCCAGCGCTTTTGCGGTGCCTGTCAGATCAATCGCTATCACCGGCTGATCTTCGGGGTTGAACACGGTCATCGTCTTGTTCTGCGCAATCGCCGCCACGAAGGTACGGTCAGTGAAGAACACCGTCGCCCCCGGCACGCGGTCCTGTTTGAACCCGATTGCGATGGCGTCAAAACTCTTGCCGTCCAACTCGAACCGGATCGGATAGCTCTGCCCCGGCTCAATCTCGCCCCAAGCCTTGTTGAACACAGTAAAATACCCGCGATTGTCCAACGCATCATAGCCCAGTCGCACGACCGAGAGGTCCTGATACACCGTCTGGATGAGGCACCCATTCCCAAGCGCGGGGTCCATCATGATGTTCCAGCCTTCGACGAAACCTTTGTCGATGAGGTCTTGGGCGATTGCGGCGGTGGCGGTGAAGGCGGCAAGGGTCAGGGCGAGAAGGCGGGTCATCTGGTTAAGGTAATTTCAGTTCCGACAATAATTTTGGATGATTCTGGCATGAACGAGTTCTGCTTTGATTTATTGCGTAGCATTTTTTTCGGAAATAACATGGTTTTTCTTCGGAAGTGCTAGTTTTTGACCTTCTTCGGCCCACACGTAAGCCATTGAGAGTATCGCCGCTGTAAGCGCGCTGGTGAAGATGCCTAAAAATGTAATAGCCACATGAAAAATTGCGTTTGTAGCAGTGATTGTGGAAAAACCCTCGGGCAGAGGTGGTAAGCTAACGAGATTGCCTAGCTGGACCATCGCGGTCATGAGTACTACCGAGTACAAGGCGGGTCCGACAATCAAGCGCCATAAGACAAACCAAAAGGTTTTTCGCGAGCGTCTCGACGCCGCTTTGAAGCCGGTAGATGCGCCGATTGCAGCCGCTGGTATCATCGTTCCAATGACTGACAGAAGTACTCCAAGAGACATGAGCGAGAGAACAAACGCGTAGGCGATCGCGGCCCGTCCAACCAATGCTTCGGTCGGAAATGTTGTTTCGACCAATCTCAGAAAGATAAAAAAAGAAGCAAAAATAGCCACGAACGGAAAAGCATAGGCAAACCAAAATTGTCGGTTTGGCGCCTGTCCTTGCGGGTGTTTTCCGAACAGTTCAACTTTTTGGTCGGTCAATAGGTGCAAATGGAAAAAGAACACTAAGAACCCATATGCAATTACCCCAGGGACAACAGTTCTTGACCAACTTTCTTGACCCCAGATGTCGAGTAAGAAAAGAATTACAGACACCGACAATATGATTGGCCAAAAAACTCGAAAAAGATGTAAGGATAACTTGTACAATTGGAGTTCCTGCTCTCTATATTATTATCGAGATTTAGTCCGTTTTGGCAGGGTAGATCGCGAGATTCAACATATTGAGGCCTGCATTCATAGTTCCTTCCGTGCCCTCAATGCTGCCGTGATCGTCCCGTCATCCAGATAGTCCAACTCGCCCCCAATCGGCACGCCCTGCGCCAGTGAGGTCAGGCGGACCTGCCTTTCCAATTGATCGGCGATGTAGTGGGCGGTGGTCTGGCCGTCTACGGTGGCGTTCAGGGCCAAAATGACTTCGGTGATCTCTTCGGCCACGACGCGGTCTTTGAGCCGGGGGATGCGCAATTCGTCCGGGCCCACGCCATCAAGCGCCGACAACGTACCGCCCAAAACATGGTAGCGGCCCTTGAAAACGCCTGCGCGTTCCATCGCCCAGAGGTCCGAGACATCTTCGACCACGCAGAGCTCTCCGGTTGCGCGGGCCTCGTCGCTGCAGATGTCACATATATCGGTCGTGCCGACATTGCCGCAGTTCAGGCACTCGCGGGCGGTGACGGCGACCTGTTGCATCGTGTCCGCAAGAGGCGTCAGCAACAGGGCGCGTTTTCGGATCAGGTGCAGCACAGCGCGACGGGCCGAACGCGGGCCGAGGCCCGGCAATTTGGCCATCAGGTCGATCAGATTGTCGATGTCGCTGTTTGAACTCACGGCCTGTCCTGTCTGGCGCCGGGGGAGGCCTCCGGCGGAAGTGTATTCGAAAAGATAAAGATCAGAACGGTAACTTGATGTCCGCGGGCAGGCCCATGCTTTCGGTCAGCTTGGCCATCTCGGCCTGCGAGCGCTCAGCTGCTTTGGTCTGTGCGTCCTTTATCGCGGCCAGGATCAGATCTTCGACCACTTCTTTGTCGTCGCCGTTGAAGATAGACGGGTCGATATCCAGCCCCTTGAGTTCGCCTTTGGCCGTGGCCGTTGCCTTGACCAGACCTGCACCGGATTCACCAACCACCATGATGGTGTTCAGCTCTTCCTGCATATCGGTCATTTTGGTCTGCAGGTCCTGAGCCGATTTCATCATCTTGGCCATATCGCCCAGACCGCCTAGTCCTTTGAGCATTTAGAGTCTCCTTAAGTGTGATCGCCTCAGGCGAATATATACTGCGTAGAGTGTCATCCCAGCACATAGCGCAATTGCCAAGCCAATGAACAGAGTGGAATGGCCGACGCATCCTATGTCCGCTGCCGTTCGACGCGGGTCATACATCATATCGTCGACAAGAATGTGAGCCGCCCAGATCATCCAGCCGACGGATGTCATCAAAGCAATCCAGAGGTTTCCACGCCAAATTGCCAGTGCCGATAAGACCAGCAAGATGATTGAAACCGGATTTGAGGCAAGGGCGGCTGCTTCGACCCATTCGCTAACCGTTTCGCCATTCCAAGACGGGTTATAGATTTCGCATGCTTCGTGGTAGACCGCATCGATGCGTGCATAGTGCACCTATTAGTCCTCCTCGAACGGGTCCCATTCGTCTTCCACCTCGGGCAGGGCTTCGGTTTCCACCTGTGCGGCGCGTTGTTCGGGGGTCTCGATTTTGGTAATTTTGGCTTTCGGGAACTGCGCCAACACGGCCTGGACCAGAGGGTGCTCAGAGGCTTCTTCCTTTAGTGCAAATTCGGCTTTGTCGCGAATTTCGGCAATGGTCGGCGCCTCTCCGTCCGATACAATCGAAACAGCCCAGCGGTTGCCCGTCCAGCGTTGCAGGGCCGAACCTAAACGCGGGGCCAGATCGGTCGGGGCTTGAGGTGCGGGTGTGAACTCGATCCGGCCGGGTTGGTACGAAACCAGGCGAACACCATTTTCGACCTCGACCAGAAGTTTGACATCGCGGTTGGTCCGGATCAGCTCGACCACATGGTCAAAGGTGGGATACCGCGCAAGTGCCGCCTGCACATCCTGCGCCAGCGCCGCGACCGGTGCGCCCCCGGAACTGCGCGCGGTGGGCTGGTGATGTGTCGGCATCGGACCGCGTGCTTCTACAGGCGTTGCGCCATTGTTGTGGGCAGGTGCGCCGCCTCTCGGTCCGCCCATGGGCGGTGGCGGTGCATCCTGAAGACGTTTGATCAATTCTTCCGGGCTGGGCAGATCGGCCACATGGGTCAGGCGGATCACGGCCATTTCGGCTGCCATCATCGCGTTTGGCGCGGCCGAGACCTCCTCAAGCGCTTTCAACAGCATCTGCCACATCCGGGTCAGCACGCGCATGGGCAGGGCCTCGGCCATCTGCTGGCCGCGCGCGCGTTCGTCAGGCGATACGGTTGGGTCCTCTGCTGCGTCCGGCGTGATTTTCACGACCGACACCCAATGGGTGATCTCAGCCAGATCACGCAGCACAGCCAGTGGATCGGCGCCTTCGGCATATTGCGCGCTGAGTTCGGTCAGCGCGCCACCGGCATCGCCGCGCAGGATCATATCCATCAGGTCCAGAACCCGACCACGATCCGCAAGGCCAAGCATGGCGCGCACCTGATCCGCTGTCGTCTCTCCAGCCCCGTGCGAGATTGCCTGATCCAGAAGTGAGGTCGCATCCCGCGCTGACCCCTCGGCCGCGCGGGTTATCAATGCCAATGCGTCCTCGGCAATCTCGGCCCCTTCGGCAGCCGCGATCTTGCGGAGCAAGCCGATCATATCTTCTGGTTCGATCCGTCGCAGGTCGAAGCGCTGGCAGCGAGACAGAACCGTCACCGGGACCTTGCGGATCTCGGTGGTGGCGAAGATGAATTTTACATGTGCGGGAGGTTCCTCAAGCGTCTTGAGCAGCGCGTTGAAGGCGCTGGTCGAGAGCATGTGAACCTCATCAATTATATAAATCTTATAGCGGGCCGAGGCGGCGCGATAGCGGACGCTGTCGATGATCTCGCGAATGTCATTGACGCCGGTGCGGCTGGCGGCGTCCATCTCCATCACGTCGACATGACGGCCTTCCATGATCGCGGTGCAGTGTTCGCAGACGCCGCAGGGTTCGGTTGTCGGGCCGCCATTGCCGTCCGGCCCGATGCAGTTCATGCCTTTGGCGATGATCCGGGCTGTGGTGGTCTTACCCGTCCCGCGAATGCCGGTCATAACGAAGGCTTGTGCAATCCGATCGGCTTCGAACGCGTTTTTCAGGGTGCGGACCATCGCATCCTGCCCCACCAGATCCGCAAAGGTTTCCGGGCGATATTTGCGGGCGAGAACCTGATAGGCGGGGCTGTCTGTTTCGGTCATGTCTGCTCTGGCGGATTCGGGGCGTCGACACAGCGTAGTGGCCGCTGCTGTCCGCGTCCACAGCGCGATTCAGGAAATTTGGTTTGGAGCGAATCGGGATATGCGTAAACTGAGGTCTCAGATTTGTAGAAATACAACTATTGAACAGGTGCGTATTTGGGAGGAGGTCGTTGATGTCTCAGCTAGTGGTCTATGCTTTGCAAGTCGGGGGCGGCACGCTTGCGTTGACATCACTGCCGGGTCGAGGTGGCGATTATGCCGATGATCTGAACAGGATATCTGACTGGAAACCCGGGCTTGTGATCTCGATGACGACGGAAGTTGAGATGCTTCAGGACGGAGCCCAAACCTTTGGCAGTGATATTCAGGGGCGTGCCAGCCGGTGGGTGCATCTGCCGGTCGAGGACTATGGAGCTCCTTTGTCCAATATCGATGATGAGTGGGTTGCCGTCAGCGCGGCAGCGAGACATGCGCTGTCCGGGGGTGGCCGAGTGTTGGTTCATTGTCGGGGCGGGTGCGGGCGGTCCGGAATGGTAGTTTTGCGGTTGATGATCGAATGCGGTGAGCGTTTTGATCAAGCGTTGGCCCGCTTACGGGCGCTGCGTCCGTGCGCTGTGGAGACCAACGAACAGATGAGCTGGGCTACACGCGCGACCACTGACGTACTCGAACTGCGTTCGGGGTGATCCGGTAGCACCCCTGAGGGTCTATAGCGGTATCTTTGCAACGTAGGGCAGATGTATGGTGTTGCGTAGGTGGACGTTTGGTCAAGTAGCCCTCGGGTTGACTCGAACAAGGTTTGCTGTGCTTTCTAATTCGGTAAACTGGTCGGTTCAGAAAGCACCCGAAGACGCGATGTTAGACACGCACGAGGCAGCGACGGTTGAAGACTTTCGGTTCCCATCCGGATCAGCGATGTTGTCGGCGCGCTTGTATTGCCCCGTAGTCGAACCCGAAACAGTTGTTGTGTTAAACGGCGCAACGGGTGTGCCGCGTGACTATTATCAACACTTTGCGCGCTGGTTGGCAGCAGAACGCAGCATTGCCTGCTTGACCTATGATTATAGCGATTTTGGCCATTCATGCACGGGCCGTTTGAGAGATTCTAAGGTCACAATGGCCGATTGGGCCTTGATCGACATGCCAGCCGCACGGGCCGAGATGCGGCGGCGTTTTCCTGATGCCAATCAGTGGACAATTGGTCATTCGGTTGGTGGGATGCTGGGGCCAATACAGCCGGACATCGACAAGATCGACCGTATGATCTGTGTCTGCTCGGGGCTGGTCACCTTGTCGGATCATCCTTGGCCGTACAAAGGGCTGGCCTGGACGTTTTGGCGTGGGCATGTGCCTTTGCTGGTGAAGGCGCTGGGGTATCTGCCGGGCAAGGCGATCGGGTTTGGGGCTGATTTGCCGGGGCCTGTCTATTGGCAATGGCGCAGGTGGTGTACCGCACCGCGCAGCTATCTGCCCGAGATGGGTCAAGACCTGCCACAAGCGCGCTGGGCGGAACTGGGTGTCCCGGTGGATCTGTTCACCAGCGATGATGATCAGACCGTTCCACCTAAGGCGGTCTGGGGACTGGCCGATCTTTATGGCTCCGAGGCGCGACGCCATGTGCTGTCTGCACGTGATTTCGGGGTTAAGGAGATCGGTCATATTGGCGCGTTTGCGCGGCGTAATGCGGCCGTTTGGCCGCGTCTGATTGAGTAGGGGCGTCGGTCGCGCAACGCCCCTGATTTGATCATCGACCTTTTAGGTGCTTTTTGCCTTTCACAACCGACCGGACCATCTTTCCGAAGGCTTTGTCACGTGCGCGGGATTGGGCGATGGTTTCTGAGTTCCTCTGATCCTCGCGCCGCAGCTTGCGCCATCGATCCAGCCGCGCGGGATCAAGTATGCCATCGGTAATCGCAACCTGCACGGCACATCCCGGTTCCTGATCATGCTGACAATCCGAGAACCGGCACCCTTGCGCAAGGTCGAGAATGTCCGAGAAGACCTCATCCACCCCCTCCTGCGCGTCAAGCAACCGCAACGCGCGCATGCCCGGTGTGTCGATCAGCCAGCCCCCGTTTCGCATAGGATGCAGGGCACGAGCAGTTGTGGTGTGACGCCCATGGGCGTCATCCTCGCGAATGCCTGCGGTAGCCTCGGCCTGACCGGTCATCCCGTTGGCCAGCGTGGTTTTGCCAACGCCGGACGAGCCGACCAGAGCAGCCGTCTGTCCGGTGGGGCACCAGCTGAGGACGGATCCTATATCCGCAGGATCAAGCGCGTTGACGGTCAGAATGGTCAGGAAAGGCCCAAGTTCCTGTGCCTGGCGCTGAACCGCGTTGGGATCAGCACACAGGTCCGCTTTGGTCAGCACGATGACCGGATAGCACCCGGCCTGATTGGCAAGCGCCAGATATCGCTCCAGCCGGGGCAGGTTGAAATCCGCATTGCATGAGGTGACGATGAACAGCACATCCACATTTGCAGCGATCAGCTGCGCTTCGGCCCCCGTGCCAGCGGCACGGCGTTGCAGCAGGCTGCGCCGGTCCAGCAGGTGCTGAATGCGCTGATCCTGATCAGCAAGAACCCAGTCGCCCACTGCAAAGTCGCCAGTTGAACGAGAAGGTGAGATAAGTGGCACTTCGCCTGCAGTTGACAGCCCGATCAGACGATCACGATGCACCGCTGAGATGCGATAGGGGATACAACTAGGGTCATCCACGCTTTGCGCGGCAAAATGAGAGGACCATCCAAGGTCCGAAAGTGTATGAGACATTGATCTGCCTATGTTCAGAAACAGCATGGCGGCCAGATGGCAAACGCGCATCCGGCGGCGATGTGTTCAGGCAGTTGGTTAGATGGTGATCAGAACCACGCTGCCTGAAGGGGTTTTGCTACACTCATAAAAGCCCTCCCGCGGCTTGTGGGTTGCGATCAGTGAGAGGTTGGACATCGACCCAAGCGGGGCTCGTTGTGGCTGCTTCCTTCCGGACCTGACCAGGTTGGCGAGGCGCTCGCCCGCGCCAACCTCTCAGGGCCTGATATAGGCAAGCCCGCTGCAAATGGCAACCCGTCAGAGAGTTAACTCAATGCGTTCAAAACCTGAGGGATCAGGGGTCAGAACTTGTGGTTCATATATGTCTAGCTCCGCCAAATACTTCAGCGCGCCAGGTCCGGTGGTCAGGATCGCCTTTGCCCCGTCTTGGGGGGCAAGTGCAAAAGGATAGGGTGTCTGCGCCAGCGGATCGGCGGGCAGATCGCCAATCAAATAGTCGCGCAGGACCCGTTTGATATCCAATGGCGGTAAGTTGATGGCATGCGCCTCATTGACGAAGGGGAAATACCCACCTCCGCTGGCGCGATAGTTGTTGAGTGCGACGATGACCTCCTGCTCGAGCCGCAGGTCAGACCCGTTAATGCGCAGCTGGCGTATGCGCCGATGGTCTTGGCCTAGCAATTGCCCTTGGCGGTCAAATCGCGCTGGTTGTGACAGATCGATCTGGTAGGTCAGCCCAAACAGCACGTCAAAGTTATGCCCTGCGCGGCTTGGATCAATCAGTTCGCATGCGGCATCGCCTTGTAACTGTTGGAAAACGCCGGCCGACATCTCAAGCCAGTCAAGAACCTGTGCTCCGGTGAGTCTGACGGCGCGCAGCTCATTGGGGAAAATATGCAGGTCGGCGATGTGGCGCAGGCAAACCTCACCTGCGGGGACGTCGGTATAGAAGCGAGGGCCAGATCGACCACCACACTTGTAAGGAGAGACAGCCGATAGAATTGGTAGATCTGCCAGTGCCGAGCCAGCTAAATATGGCCTTAGGCCTGCCGCCTGAGCCACAGCAACAAGTGCAAGCCCCTGATCCGGGGCGCAAAAGCTGAAATAGCTGTGCAAGGGCTGTGAGATTTCAGTCACCGGTTTCGCCATCTCGGCGCGGGTTTTAGAGTGGATTGGTGCAAAGAGCGCGACCAGTTCGGGATCTTCCGGCACTTCATCATCTTCGGAGGCCGCGCTTACCGCATGCAGTTTTGCGCTTTGCGCGATAATGGCCCAGCCAACATCGGCTGAATGCGTCATATGCAGATCAATCTGTCCCAGATGTGAGCCCGCGGATCCAGCCATGACCACAGGTTTGCCATGGATCAGCCCGGCGTCGTGATCGACATGGGGCATGGTGCTATGGCTTGGGCCGGGCAGCGTGAAATGGGTATGTCCTGCGATCAGGGCATCTATGCCCTTAAGATCTGCCAGTGCGATCACCGTATTCTCAGACCCGGGGGCGTCGTCTTCCTGCTCGATACCTGAATGCGCCAAGGCGATGATCAGATCGCATCCCGCCGATTTCAAGGTATGTACTGCGCGTTTGGCCGCGTCGAGCATGCCTTCGGCGGCGACCATCCCACTTAGGTGATGGGCCTCCCATTGGATTGTCTGCGGCGGTAGAACCGAAAAAACACCGATGCGCAGCGGGATATCTTGCCCGTCCCACAAAACGGTTCGGTCAAAGATCGTGTGGCCTTGCCAGCGCGTCCTGATGCCTTTGGCAGGGTGCATATTGCTGCACAGAACCGGGCAGGGCGCGTCGGCAAGAATGCGGTCCAGAGCATCCAGTCCGAAGCCAAAGTCGTGGTTACCCAGACCTATCGCATCGTACTGTAAAGCGGCAAAGCCCTGCATCATCGGATTAGGGTCTTGGTCTTGCACTGCCCGGTCGCCAAGCGGAGTGCCCTGAAGCGCATCCCCATTGTCAAACAACAGGACAACTGCGTTACCTGCGGATTTACGCGCGGAGTTGATCAGGTTGGCGGTGCGCGTAAGCCCGACCGAAACATCGGGCAGGTCGGAGTAATAGTCGAAACCGGTCAGGTTCATGTGCAGATCGGTTGTCGCAAGAATACGAATTTTCACGTCTGCGCTTTCAGTCTGACCTGTACAAACTGGTCTTGTTTTCACTCTGAACTACTACTTTTGGGCGATAATATTATTCAAAATCAACATTTAGTAGATTTAATGCACATATTTTTAGGCGTATCAACCACTGCGTTGTCGCAGGGTCAGGCGCGCGCCAAGAAATGGCATTGCAACATTCCGGTTGCCGTGGCAGCCCTGTCAGCAAAGCCCAAGGGACAATGAATGAAAAACGCAGAACTGGTGACTTTTGGTGGTTCGGGCCTGAATCGAGCCGCCGAGCTGCGATCTGATGCAGAACAGCTGCAACAAGCGCACGATGATACAAAGGCGCGCTGTGTCCTGCTGTGGCGCGGAAAACTGCTGGTGCAGGGTGAGGCGCTGGATCAGCTTGTCAGGCTTCCAATGTCACACCCTGTGATTCAAAACGGACCGGGTGGGATTATCTCTGCCCCGATCCTTTTGGGTTTGGAAGAAGCGCGCGCACCGATCTTTGCCTATGATATCTCGGGCTGGGCAGCCGAGGGGCAGGATCTGACCGGCCTTGATACGTTTGTTGATCGGTCTGAACAGCAACATCCCGACCTGCCCGCGGGCACTGCGTTCGCTGAGCTGCGCCGGATCATGACCCGGCTTTCAAACCGCGATGCCGAGTTGGCTGCAACCGCCAAGTCCGTTGTTGGCTGGCACAAGACGCATAAGTTCTGTGCCCAATGCGGTGTGCTATCTCAGATCGCGCAGGCAGGGTGGCAACGCAGCTGTCCGTCTTGCGGGGCCCAGCATTTCCCACGCACCGACCCGGTTGTCATCATGCTGATCACCCATGGCGATGCGGTTCTGATGGGCCGGTCGCCTGGATGGCCCGAAGGGATGTATTCTCTACTCGCGGGGTTCGTTGAGCCGGGTGAAACGCTGGAAGCCGCCGTGCGCCGCGAAGTGATGGAGGAAGCAGGAGTGCCGGTGGGCGCCGTCTCGTACCTGTCCAGCCAGCCCTGGCCGTTTCCGTCGTCGCTGATGTTTGGCTGCGCGGGAGAGGCACTGTCGCGTGACATCAAGATTGACCCGGTTGAAATCGAGGACGCGCTTTGGGTCACCAAAACCGAAATGATGCAGGCCTTTGCCGGAGATCACCCCAAGCTTCTGCCCGCCCGAAAAGGTGCAATCGCGCATTTCCTTTTACGAAACTGGCTTGCAGATACCATAGACTGACGAAAAACTAGATAAAAGCACAGCAAAGGCCGAAATGCAGTTTTCAGCACGTGAAGATATCGAAGCCCCGATAAACTCGGTGTTCGAAATGGTCGCCGATTTCGACCGGTTCGAGCGGATGGCGATGCGGCGTGGCATCGATGTGCGGCGCGTGACGCAAGATATACCGCCCGCCGCAGGTACTACCTGGGACACTGAATTCAAACTGCGTGGCAAAGCGCGCCAGATGACCGTCGTCATGACAGATTGTGAACGCCCGGCGCAGATGCGGTTTGAGGCCAACAGCAAGGGGATGGCAGGCGTTACGACAATTGATCTGCTTGCGCTGTCGCAGCGTAGGACCCGGTTGAGCGTGGATATGTCGCTGAGCGCGAAATCCCTGCCCGCGCGGTTGCTGTTGCAATCCATGAAGCTGGGGCAAGCGCGGTTCCGCAAGCAATTTCAACTACGGCTGGCTGAATTCGCGCGCGAGTTGGAGCAACGTTACAAGCACGGGGCATAATGTTGGTTGCTGCGGGCAGTTAGGGGCAGGGATTTGAGCGAAATCTTGTACAGACCTGCGCGAGAAGGTGACGCAGAGGGTATCGCAAGCGTCTTGCAGCACATCTTTGAGGCGGGAAAGCGCAAGGCGCCAGCAACAGCCGAGTTTGTTCTGGGTCACTATATCACCCATCCTGACAGTATTCGCTGCACGGTTGCCGTTAATCAAAGCGGGCAGATCCTTGGGTTTCAGTCGCTGAGATATGCCGCCAAAAACAATCCGTACGATGTCGCGATCGGTTGGGGCATCATTGGCACTCATATCCGGCCATCAGCCGCACGACGCGGCATTGGGCGTGGATTGTTTGCCCAGACGCTGAATGCTGCTCGCACTTTCGGGTTGACGTCAATCGACGCTACGATTGGTGCGGATAACGAGGATGGCCTTGCCTACTATGACGCGATGGGGTTCCGAACCTATCGACAGCTCGATGGTGGGGTGTCGAAAGCCTATACTCTGTTAGTCTGATAGGCATGTCCCATATCATTGTCCTTCATGGCGCATCGAGTAGTGGCAAGAGCACAATCGCCCGCGCACTTCAGAAGAAGATAGAACTGCCGTTCTGGCATATCTCGATCGATCATCTGAGGGATTCCGGTGTGCTGCCCTTGGATCGGTATCGCGCCGCAGAGTTTGATTGGCCCTCGGATCGGGCCGCATTCTTTGATGGATTCCACAGGTCGGTGGCCGCTTATGCGGATGCGGGCAATCATTTGATGCTTGAGCATATCCTGGATACACCGGGTTGGGCGGAGCAGCTTCAATCCCTGTTCAGAGCTCATGATGTGCTGTTTGTCGCGGTCCATTGCCCATTGCCGGTACTAACCGAGCGTGAGCGTCGACGAGGGGACCGCCCATTGGGCAGCGCCGCGCGGGATCAAGCTACGATCCACATCGGCAGGCGATACGATCTTGAGGTCACGTCGATCGAAGGAGTCGATCTATGTGTTGATGCCATACTCACCGCATGGCGCAGCGGTGAACGCCGGTCCGAGTTCTCGGACGCCACAACCTAGCGAGTAGTTGTCAGCCTCTGGGCCGGGCGGCCGGGTAGACCCCCAGAATCTCGACATTGGTCGTAAAGTGCTGCAGCTCATCCATTGCCAGTTGGACATTCCTGTCGTCCGGATGCCCCATGATATCGGCGTAGAACTGGGTCGCTGTGAACGAGCCATCAACCATATAGCTTTCCAGCTTGGTCATGTTAATCCCATTGGTCGCAAACCCGCCCATGGCCTTATAGAGAGCAGCGGGAATGTTGCGGACCTGAAAGACGAAACTAGTGATCATCTCATGGTCACCACGACGCGAAGTATCAGCCTCGGGTGACATAACCAGAAACCGCGTTGTGTTGTCGCCGTGGTCCTCGATATGGCGCGCCAGCACGTCCAGGCCATAGATTTCAGCGGCCAGTTCGCTGGCCAATGCGGCAGATTGCGGATCGTTAGCCTCAGAGACTTCACGTGCGGCGCGGGCGTTGTCAGGGCTGACGCGGCCCCGAATGCCATGTTCGCGCAGGAAAGTGGCGCATTGAGGCAGCAAAACCAGATGGGAATGCGCCTCGGTCACATCCTCAAGTTTGGCGCCGGGGACACCAAGCAGATTGATGTGAACCCGCACATACGCCTCATCAATGATGTGCAGGCCGCTATGGGGCAGAAGCCGGTGAATGTCGGCCACGCGCCCATACGTGGTGTTCTCGACCGGCAGCATGGCCAGATCGGCCTGGCCCGAGCGAACCGATTCGATCACATCCTCGAATGTCCGACAGGGCAACGCCTCCATATCCGGCCGCGCATTGCGGCAGGCCTCGTGGCTATAGGCACCGGGTTCCCCTTGAAATGCAATGCGATTGGTCATTTGGTCGATTCCGTGCAACAAGTTCTTGAATTGGGCGTTTAGTCGCGGTGTCTATACCTTGCCTCTCGTCAGGGGAAGCCTTAGACACCTGCGCAGACAGCTGAAATGGACACGCGATCAATGTTCGACACGATGACAGTTACCAAGGCCTCAGCAGGCCTGTTCGGCACTTTCCTGGTGCTTCTTCTGGCTAAATGGGGCGCGGATATCCTGTATTCGCCCGGTGGTCATGGCGAGGCGGAAGCCGCTTACATTATCGAAACCGAAAGCGCGGGCGAAAGCGCGAATGGCGAAGAAGTGGTCTTCGAAGACCTGCTGGCCGCAGCCGATGTCGACAAGGGCGCCAAAGTGTTCCGCAAATGCACCGCATGTCACAAGCTGGAAGACGGAGCGAACGGAACAGGCCCCTATCTGTATGCTGTGGTTGACCGCCCTGTTGCAACGGCCAAAGGGTTCACCGGCTATTCGGCAGCGATGCAAGCGCATGGTGGCAACTGGACGCCCGAAGCGCTGGATGCCTTCCTTGAGCGCCCAAGCGCTTATATCTCGGGCACATCCATGAGCTTTGCTGGCCTGAAAAAGCCGCAAGATCGCGCAGATTTGATTGCCTATCTGCAGACCATCGGCAATTGACCCTTTGACAGATCAAAAACTCGTGAAAGCCGCTGCCTGTTGCAGCGGCTTTAATTTTTGCGTGAGGATTACTTCACAATACGCTCATGCATTCTAAACTTGAAACTGTGTGTTCTAGGCCTTTAGCTAGGCTGAGACGCATCAAGACGTTGACAGGTTTGTAGGAGAGGTGGGGATGACACGCAAAAGCACGATACCAACGCAGGCGCGTATGAACAGGCGCACCGCGCTGCAGTTATTGGGCGGAACGGCTGTTGCTGCAACCGCCCCCGGGCTCGGCGGTGCCTTGGCCGCTGGTGCTGATGCAGAGACCATCATTCGGGCACATGGGTATTCGTTCTTTGGTGACCTTAAATATCCACCTGACTTCAAACATTTTGACTATGTGAACCCGGATGCTCCTGTCGGGGGCCATATATCGGTTTCAACGCGCGGCACGTTCGATGGGATGAACCGGTTCAACTGGCAAGGCAAAGCCGGGCGGTATTCGGGGCTGATTGCGGAAAGCATGTTTGGCGAAAGCCCATTTGGATCTGCGACGCCTGCAGACTCCATCACAGAAGCTTACGGGTTGTTGGCCGAGGCCGTCGAATACCCAGACACCAAGGAATGGTGCATATTTTATATGCGCCCCGAAGCTCGGTTTGCAGATGGCACTCCGCTGACCGCTCATGACGCAGCGTTCACGCATGACCTGTTTCTGGAACAAGGCATCCGCAGCTATGCCCGCGCGGTGAAGCAGCGGATCGAAGGTTATGAGATCATCGATGACCACACGATCAAATTTAACTTCGTGGATGGGGTTTCGCGCCGCTCCTTGATTTCTCAGGTTGGCGGGACCCCTGTGTTTTCAAAAGCCTGGTACGAAAAAACGGGCGAGCGATTGGATAAGCAGAGCTTGCAAACTCCGATGGGCAGCGGGCCCTATGTGGTCGATGATTTTGAGCTGAACCGCTATATCGTCTATCGCCGCAACCCCGACTATTGGGGTTGGGACCTGCCGATCAATGTGGGTCGTCACAACTTTGAGACCGTTCGGGTCGAATACTTCGCAGACGATGCTGCCGAATTTGAGGCGTTTAAGGCGGGTGTCTACACCTTCCGGGCCGAAGGCAGTACCAAGAAATGGGCAACGGGATATGAGTTTCCGGCTGTCCAAAACGGCTATGTGAAACGCGAAGAAATTCCGGTCATGTCGCCTCCATCGCCTTCGGGTTTTATTTTCAATATGACGCGGGCACCGTTTGACGACATCAAAGTGCGCGAGGCTTTGGGGCTTGCCTTCAACTTCGAATGGACGTCTGAATCTCTGCAATATGGTCTGACAGAACAGCGCCATTCCTTCGCAGAAAACTCGGAAGTCGCTGCCGAGGGGGTCCCGACAGGTCTTGAAAAAACCTTCCTCGAGTCACTTGGCGATTTGGTCCCCGAAGAGGTTCTGACACAAGAAGCGGTGCGTGCGCACAGCTCAAATCCATCGCGTACCGTGGATCGTAGGAACAAACGCACCGCGTTGAAACTGCTGTCCGAAGCGGGCTGGACTGTAAATGGTGCGGGCAAACTGCAGGATGCAGATGGCAATCCGATGTCCATCCAGATCATGCTGAATGCGTCCTCTTCGGACACGGCAGAGGCTATCGTGACTACCTATGCATCAAGCCTGGAAAGCTTTGGTGTTTCAGTCACGGTTGAAAAGATCGACAGTGCCCAGTGGATTCAGCGGTACTATGATAAAGACTTCGACATGATCTTTTTCCGCAACCAGCCGTTCTTGGAAGCAGGTACCGGTCTCAAACAGGCGTATGGATCAGAAAACGCCGTCGTATCGTCTTACAACCCGCAATCTTTGCAAAGCCCGTTGGTTGATGCGATCATTGATGCGGCTCTGGATACCAAGTCGCGCGAGGAAGAGATCGCATCACTAAAAGCTCTGGATCGTGTCCTTAGATACCTGCGTATTCAGGTACCGTCTGGATATGTTTCAGATACCTGGGTCGCCTACTACGACATGTATGAGCATCCCGAGGTACTGCCTCCGCTGGCTGTGGGTCAGTTTGATTTCTGGTGGTTTAACGAGGAAAAATACCAGAAACTAAAAACTGCCGGCGCGGTGAGGTAACAGGCTTTGGGCGCATATGTACTACGCCGGCTTTTGCTGGTCATTCCAACGCTGCTTGGCATCATGATCGTGAACTTCACGCTCGTGCAATTTGTGCCAGGTGGCCCGATCGAGCAAATTCTGGCTCAGATGCAGGGCGAAGGTGATGTATTCGCCGGTTTTGCCGGGGGCGAGAACGTTCAGACCGAAGAAACATTTGGGTCGGACAGCGAATACATCGGCGCCCGTGGACTGCCGAAGGAATTCATCGAAGAACTGGAAAAGGAGTTCGGTTTCGACAAACCGCCGCTAGAGCGGTTTTTGAACATGTTGGGTAACTACCTGACGCTGGATTTTGGTGAAAGCTACTTCCGGTCGATCAGCGTGATCGATCTGGTGCTCGAAAAGATGCCCGTGTCGATCTCTCTGGGCCTTTGGTCGACCCTGATTGCCTATCTGGTCTCCATTCCCTTAGGCATTCGCAAGGCCGTCAAGGATGGATCGACCTTCGATACCTGGACCAGCGGAACCATTATCGTCGCCTATGCCATCCCAGGTTTCTTGTTCGCCATCCTGCTGCTGGTTCTTTTTGCCGGAGGATCCTATTGGCAAATCTTTCCACTACGCGGGCTGACCTCGGACAATTGGGAGAGCTTGAGCCTGTTTGGCAAAATTGCTGACTATTTCTGGCACATCGCCTTGCCGATCATTGCGCTGACCATTTCTGCCTTTGCGACGCTGACGCTGCTGACCAAAAACTCGTTCCTGGATGAGATCAAAAAGCAGTATGTCATGACGGCCCGCGCGAAGGGGTTGAGTGAGAAACGGGTTCTCTATGGCCATGTGTTCCGCAATGCCATGTTGATCGTGATCGCTGGATTCCCTGCTGTTTTCATTGGGGTGTTCTTCGGTGGATCAATCATTATCGAGACGATCTTCTCATTGGACGGGCTCGGCCGTCTCGGGTTCGAAGCTGCCGTGGCGCGTGACTATCCGGTGATATTTGGGACGCTGTTCATCTTTGGCTTGATGGGTCTGGTTGTAGGGATCATCAGCGATCTGATGTACGTCCTTGTCGATCCGCGGATCGACTTTGAAAAGCGGGAGGGATAAGTGGCTCTCTCCCCTCTGAACCAGCGCCGCTGGCGCAATTTTCGGCGTAACAGCCGGGCTTTCTGGTCTTTGATCATCTTTTCAATCTTGTTCGGCTTGTCCCTGTTTGCCGAGTTCATCGCCAACGACAAACCGATCCTGGTGCAATACCGCGGCGATTTCTATACGCCGATCTTCAACTTCTACGCTGAAACTGAATTTGGCGGCGACTTCCAAACCGAAGCGATTTATCGCGACCCAGAGGTCATGTGCCTGATCGACAGTGGTGGTATGGACGCCTGTTTCGACGATCCCGAAGGCATCATTGAACAGATCGATGCCGGAACATATCAGGCCGACGGGTTCGAACGCGGCTGGGCCATCTGGCCTCTGATCCCGTATTCCTACAACACCAGCGTCGACCGCCCCGGAGCGGCCCCATTGCCGCCCAACGGGCAGAACCTGCTGGGCACGGATGACACGAAACGCGATGTGCTGGCGCGGGTTATCTATGGCTTCCGCCTGTCGATCCTGTTTACCCTGCTTGTAACAGGCGCGGCCAGCCTGATCGGTATCTTTGCGGGGGCCATTCAGGGGTTCTTTGGCGGTTGGCTTGATCTGATTTTCCAGAGGATTATCGAGATCTGGTCAGCAACGCCCTCACTCTATGTCATCATCATCATGTTTGCCATTTTAGGCCGAAGTTTCTGGTTGCTGGTGGCATTGATGATACTGTTCGGCTGGACCGGTCTGGTGGGTGTTGTTCGGGCCGAGTTCCTGCGGGCGCGCAATCTGGAATATGTCCGTGCCGCGCGCGCGCTGGGCGTGGGAAACATGACCATCATGTTCCGCCACATGCTGCCCAATGCAATGGTTGCCACGCTGACCTTCATGCCGTTTATCGTAACCGGCACCATCGGCGGGCTGGCCTCACTGGATTTCCTTGGTTTCGGCCTGCCATCCTCGGCCCCGTCTCTGGGTGAGTTGACCTTGCAGGCCAAGCAGAACCTTCAGGCCCCGTGGCTGGCCTTCACCGCGTTTTTCACCTTTGCCATCATGCTATCGCTGCTTGTCTTCATTTTCGAAGGCGTCCGCGATGCGTTTGATCCCAGAAAGACCTTCTCATGAGCCTTTTGGATGTGAACAACCTTAAGGTCTCGTTCCGGCAGGACGGGCAGATCTCTGCGGCGGTCAAAGGTGTTTCGTTCACCGTGGACCGGGGTGAAACTGTTGCGCTGGTCGGGGAATCCGGATCGGGTAAATCTGTGACAGCCTTGTCGACGGTGTCCCTGTTGGGGGACAGCGCGATTGTGGAAGGGTCCGTGCGGTATGACGGGCAAGAGATGATTGGCGCGTCTGATGCCAAGCTGATGGAGGTACGCGGAAACGACATCAGCTTTATCTTTCAGGAGCCGATGACATCGCTGAACCCATTGCACACAATCCAGAAGCAGATGGCCGAGTCTCTGGCGTTGCATCAGGGGTTAACGGGCGATGCAGCGCGCGTTCGGATTGTCGAATTGCTGACCAAGGTTGGCATCCGCGACCCCGAGGAACGGCTGGACAGCTATCCGCACCAACTGTCGGGTGGGCAGCGCCAGCGGGTGATGATTGCGATGGCCTTGGCCAACAAGCCGGACATCCTGATCGCAGATGAGCCCACGACCGCGTTGGACGTGACTATACAGGCGCAGATACTGGAACTGCTGGCAGAACTTCAGAAATCCGAGAATATGGGGATGCTGTTCATTACCCATGACCTTGGAATCGTGCGGCGGATTGCTGATCGAGTCTGCGTGATGAAGGATGGCGAGATCGTCGAAACCGGGATCACGGCTGAGATCTTCGACAATCCGCAACACCCCTATACGCGCAAGCTATTGGAGGCTGAGCCTTCGGGCCAGCCTGACCCAGTGGCTGCGGACGCCGAAGAGGTTGCACGCACGGATCATCTGAAAGTCTGGTTCCCGATCCAGCGTGGTTTCCTGAAACGCACCGTCGGGCATGTGAAGGCTGTCAATGACGCTACGCTGAGTGTCAGGGCTGGAGAGACGTTGGGCATTGTCGGCGAAAGTGGTTCGGGCAAAACGACGCTTGCCTTGGCCATCATGCGGTTGATCGCATCTGAAGGCGGTATCACGTTCCGCGATCAGGACGTGCGCCGCTGGTCAACGCGCGAGTTGCGGCGGTTGCGCAAGGACATGCAGATCGTGTTTCAGGACCCGTTTGGCAGTCTGAGCCCGCGTTTGACCTGTCAGCAGATCATTTCCGAAGGGTTGGCCATTCACAATGTCGACCCGCACCGCGCGCCGCGCGAATTGGTGGCCGAGGTGATGACCGAGGTGGGTCTGGACCCTGCCTCGATGGATCGATATCCGCATGAGTTTTCGGGCGGGCAGCGTCAGCGGATCGCGATTGCGCGTGCCATGGTGTTGCGACCAAAGCTGCTGGTACTGGATGAACCGACCAGCGCGCTGGATATGACGGTGCAGGTGCAGATTGTCGACCTGCTGCGGGATCTACAGCGGAAATACGGGCTGGCCTATCTGTTCATCAGTCATGATCTGAAGGTCGTTCGGGCGATGTCGCATAACGTGATCGTCATGCGCAACGGCGATGTGATCGAGATGGGCGCAGCAGAAGACCTGTTTGAAAACGCTCAAACAGATTATACACGCGAACTGATCGCAGCGGCGGGCTGACGCCCGCCTCGCGCGCTTTTTATGCGTTGGCTTTTTCGCGTGTGGCCGTAGTTGGGACCGGTCCGCGCAACTCCTCGTAGTGATCGAAGTTCAGGTTTACCCAGCCGGTGCCACGCGTGGCGCTGGCGAGGGTTCGGTGCAGTTCATCCTGTGCGACGGCCGGAAGTTGGGCGTTGAAAATTTCCCACCCCGACGCATTTGGGTTGCCTTCGAACCCCAGAACCTGGCCTTGCAGCGAACTGATCGTGGGGACCAGATCACCCACAAAATCGGATGGCAGGTGAATCTCGGCACTCAGAATGGGCTGCAGCACAACCGGCTTGGCTTGCGGCAGGGCCTCACGTACAGCGTTCTTGCCAGCCGTTCGGAATGCATAGTCCGAGCTGTCGACATTGTGGTGTTTACCATCGCTCAGGATGACTTTGACATCTACCACCGGAAAGCCCTCGGGGCCTTGAACCAGAGCATCCTGTGCCCCGTGTTCAACCGATGGGATGTAGTTCTTGGGAACGGCCCCGCCCTTGACGACCTCTTCAAACTGAAAGCCCGAGCCGCGGGGTAATGGCGAAACCGAGATGACGACATCAGCGAACTGTCCTGCCCCACCTGATTGCTTGCGGTGTCGATGTCGGTGGTCGACGGGTGCGCGAATTGTCTCGCGATAGGCGGTCTCGACCGCGTCGGTCTCGATCTCGATCCCGAAATCTTCGGCCAGCTTGGCGGTAACGCGCCGCATATGCTGCGGTCCTTGCGAACCCAGAATAGCATGCCCGCTGAGTTCATCCTGTTCCATCTGAAGCCCTGGATCGATCTCGACCAACCGTGTCAGGGCATTTGACAGGCGCACATCGTCCCGCTCATGCGCGGGCGAGACCACCTGTCGATGCGCAACCGGGTGCGACGCGGCCCAATCGGGCAGCGGTGTCGCTGCGCGGCTGTCATAGATGAACCCGGGGTTGAGGTGATCGGACTTGACCGCCAGACCGATCTGCCCGGCCTCAAGGGCACCAATCTGTGTCTTGGCGTCCAGCGTGGTCAGGTTGCCAACGGTTTCGCCGCCTAAGGCCTCATGCGCTTTGATACCATCGCCCAGGCCGCGCAGCACGGTAATCTTACCGATATGCTTTTTCACATCGGCAAACCCTGCGATGGCCCGCGCATTGTCCGCCGCCTCATCTCGTCCGGCGGCGATGTCAAACTCCGGGGCTTCGTGTCTTAGAGCTTTCATGAGCCGGGTCAGGCCGTTGCCATGGCTCGCGGCCCCCAGGCAGGCCGGGATCAGTTGGTGGTTCTGTAAGACTTGCGCGGCGAGTTCATAAACCTCGGCGCTTGGGGGTTGCTTGTCCTCGATCAATTGTTCCAGCAGGTGATCGTCAAAGTCCGACAAGGTTTCCAGGAGCTCGGTGCGCGCCTCTTGTTCGCGATCCTCAACCGATTGTGGCAGCTCAATCAGAGCCGAGGGTTGGCCTTCTTGATATTTCCACGCCCGCTCGGAAATCAGATCAACCGCGCCGATGATCGTGTCCCCATCCCGGATTGGCACTTGTCGCAATGCGATGTGATGGGAGCAATAGGTCTGCAGCGCGCTGATGATGTCGCGGACACGGCCATTTGGGTTGTCCATTCGATTGATGAACAAAAAGCAGGGGATACCAGCCTCTTCGATCAGGCGCAGATAGGGTGCGCAAAGTACCGCGGCGTCCGGGTCGGGTGGCACGACCACAACCGCCGCGTCCGAGATTGCCATGGCGGGGCCGACATAGGCCAGCGCATCGCCACCGCCATCGACGTCAACCGCGCACCAGGGCTCGTCCAAATAAGAAAAACCGTGCAAATGCACGGTTCCGCAGATGTCGAATGTTGTGGGGCGCCCGTCGAGGCGGCTTATGGCCTCGACCAGAGTGGATTTGCCCGATTGGCTGGGGCCTAGAACCGTGAAAACGCGCATAAGTGCTGTCCCTCTTTCAGGTTGCAGAGTGGCTGCACGAAAGGGGTTGCCTTACGCTTGGGGCGTCGGCACGGGTTGTCTGCGAATGGGCCTGCCTCGGGCTGTGGGCCCATATAGAGGCCCACGCCTTGAGTGTGCGGAATACACATGCCGTGCGTCAAGTCCCCTGTTTCGCATCGCCTGTCCGGGGGTGCTGCGCAACTCGGGATGTTAGATCGCGGAACTATGCCCGGCTTTGCTCAGGTCATAGGCATCGAAATTCCGTGCGATCATCCGGGTCAAGGCGCGGGCCTCAGGCGGAATGAACAGCCCATCGGTGGTGACGCGCAGTAACCCGTCGAAGGCTGCGTTTACCGAATTGTACATACGGTTCAATTCCTCAGTTGACACATCGTGGTCGCGCAGAATTTCCGCTGAGTTGATTTGGAAATCGCACATCAACGCTTCGATCAGCCGAGACCGCAACACGTCCTGACCTTTGAACAAATGTCCGCGTGAGGTCGAGAATGTGCCGTCGCGGATCGCCTTGATATAGGCCGAAGTCGCCGGGTCGTTCTGTGCATAACCTTGCGGAAAGCGCGAGATCGAACTTGCGCCAATGCCTATGAGAACCTCGGCCTGATCGTCAGTGTAACCTTGAAAGTTTCGTTTCAGCCGCCCTGTATTCAACGCCTTGGTCAGGCCGTCTTCTTGCGACGCGAAATGGTCGATGCCGATCTCTGCGTAGTTATCCCATATGAACAGGCGGCGGGCTGTGTCGAAGAGATCCAGTCGCTGCTCCGGGGTGGGCAAGGCATCCGATGGAATCAGCTGCTGCCGCTTGGCCATCCACGGCACATGTGCATAACCATATAGGGCGACCCGATCCGGATTGAGCGACAAAAGCTTCTGAACGCTTTCTGTCATACGCGCCTTGGTCTGATGGGGCAGGCCATATAGAATATCGGCGTTCAAACTGGTGATGCCGCGGGCGCGGATCATGTCTATTGCATGTCGGGTGGTCTCGTAGCTTTGAACGCGGCCAATTGTCTTTTGAATCTCATCATCGAAATCCTGCACGCCGATTGAGGCCCGGTTCATGCCAACCTCGGCCAGCGCATCCAGCCGTGCCTCGTCAACCTCATTCGGGTCGATTTCAACCGAGAACTCCACCTTGGGGCCCAGGGGAACAATGCTAAGGATATGCCGAGATAGATCGCGTATCAGATTGGCGTTCAACAAGGTTGGCGTGCCGCCACCCCAATGAAGACGCGATAAAACCACACCGTCGGGCAGGCGCGCTGCCAGCAAATCAAGCTCGACTTTCAGCACATCCACGTAAGCGATCACTGGGTTATCGGTTTGCGTTCCCTGCGTGCGGCAAGCGCAGAACCAGCACAGTCTGCGGCAGAAGGGGACATGAATGTATAGCGAGATCGCGCTTCCAGGCTTGATTGCGGACACCCAGTCACCAAAACGATCCGCCCCCACATCATTGCTGAAATGGGGGGCGGTGGGGTAGCTGGTGTAGCGCGGTACCTTCGCGTCAAAAAGTCCAAGCCGAGCCAATTGTGATTTCTGTATCATGGCGATACCCTAGGCACCTAGACGACCTGGCTGCTTTGACCGAGATCAAGTGGGAACGCGCATGACTGCAAAAGTACAGTTCGATCACGCCAACTGTGAAAGTTGCCCCATCCGTCATCGCGCCGTGTGCGCGCGCTGTGATGCGGATGAGCTCGAAGTGCTCGATAACATCAAGTACTACCGCAGCTTCGAAGCGGGCCAGACGATCATATGGTCAGGCGACCAGATGAACTTTGTTGGCTCGATCGTGTCGGGCATCGCCTCGCTGACACAAACCATGGAGGACGGCCGGACCCAGATGGTGGGTCTGTTGCTGCCCAGTGATTTTGTCGGTCGCCCTGGGCGCGACGCGGCGGCCTATGATGTGCAGGCCACCACGGATGTCGTCATGTGCTGTTTTCGTAAAAAACCCTTCGAAGACATGATGAATGTGACGCCACATATTGCACATCGTCTGCTTCAAATGACCTTGGATGAGTTGGACGCTGCCCGCGAGTGGATGTTGGTCCTGGGGCGCAAAACCGCGCGGGAAAAGATTGCCAGCCTGTTGTCGATCATTGCCCGGCGCGATGCATCGGTCAGCCAAAAGGGGCTGTCTGGTCCGTTTGTTTTCGATCTCCCGCTTACACGCGAAGCCATGGCGGATTACCTTGGTTTGACGTTAGAGACCGTCAGTCGACAGATTTCAGCGCTCAAAAAGGACGGGGTGATCTTGCTGGAAGGCAAACGACATGTGACCGTACCGGATATGGATCGGCTGATGGAAGAGGCCGGAGATGACTCGGATGGCGGATTTCTTGTCTGAGTGTCCGGCTCGGCAGCGGTCGCAAAGGGCCGCACGCCCTTTTTAAGGAGAAGACCGTGGAATTCAGCAGTGTATTGGCCATGGTTGCAATCGGTGCAATCGCAGGTTGGTTGTCGGGCAAAATCATGGAAGGTCGCGGGTTTGGACTGTTCGGGAACATCATCGTCGGAATAGTTGGCGCTTTTGTAGCCGGTCTAATTTTCCCGGCGCTGGGTTTTTCCGTTGGCGGTGGCGTGTTCTCGTCCATCTTCGCCGCCACTATTGGCGCGGTGATATTGTTGTTCCTGATCGGTCTGGTGCGGCGCGGGTGATCAAGGAAGCTGCCCGGACAGGCAGCCTCCACAGTGTAAGCCTTGTTTAGTGGGCAAGAAAAACCGGCACCACAGACTGTTCCAGCATATTGCGCGTTGCCCCGCCCAATATCGCCTCGCGAAAACGCGAATGGCCATAGGCCCCCATGACAATCATGTCCGATTCCGTGTCGGTCGCATGCCGGTTCAGGATGTCGGAGACACGAGTCATGGTTTTACTGAGTACTTCGATTTCACATTTCACGCCGTGCCGTGCCAGCATCTGTGATAAGCCGCCACCTGGATCCGACCGGTCGGGCCCGTGGCGGGGTGGGTCGATTACAACGATGCGCGCCAATTCAGCTTGTATTAGGAACGGCAAGGCGCGTCGAACGGCATGCATTGCTTCGACACTTTCATTCCAGGCAATCATGATGTTCTGGGGTGCGGCGACAGGGTTGTCCTTGCCCGGAACAACCAGAACCGGTGCGTGACCTTCGAACATCGCAGCCTCGATGATGGGCTCAGCTTCGGCCCCACACTCCTCGCCATAGGGTTTAGACAGCACGACCAGGTCTGAGAACCGGGCGCGATGCGCAACGTGGCGGCCAATATCGGCAATTTGAGCAACGCCACTTTCGGCTGACCAGCGCGCAGATGTCTTTTTCAGATAATCCTTTGCAAACGCCAGGACTTCATCGGCGTCCGCATTGGCCCGGCTGAGTGTTTCCTGAAGGATCAACGCGTTTGCCCCGGCATAGTAATAGCCGGTTTGGCTGCGATCGACACCCAGGCACAGGGCCTCGGCATGACCATCCTGTGCCTCGGCCAGAGCGGCGGTTTGGACAAGTGCAGGCAGGGCCAATTTTGTTTCAGTCATGATGGTGAGAATAGATTTATAAGCCATGTTGACCTCATCTTCCGGGCGTGGGTTCGGTATCAGTAAACGCCCATTCACCTATTATGCGTGTCACAGAAAACGGCGGGTTGTCTTGACTCAGATCAAAGCAGTCGGGACCATCATTCGACATTACATCAAGCAGTCAAAAAGGTTCTTCGCGGCATGTAAATCGCGCAGAGCAGGGTAAAGGGACGCAATATGTCGAATTACATCAAGCTGATCGTGCTTGGCCTTTTGGTGGTGTTTGCTGCCATAGGGTCAAATTACGCACGGGATTTGGCGTATCAGGTGCATGCGATTCTGGTGATGGTCATCGCCGCGGGATTGTTTGTCTGGACGCTTCGAAACACGGATGAGCCAGATATTCTTGTGGATCGCTCGGGCGAATACATGGATGACGTAATCCGGTATGGCGTGATCGCAACAGCCTTCTGGGGTGTTGTTGGGTTCCTTGCAGGAACCTTTATTGCGTTCCAGCTGGCCTTTCCAACGCTCAACTTTGAATGGGCTCAGGGCTATCTGAACTTTGGTCGTTTGCGTCCGCTGCACACCTCCGCAGTCATTTTTGCCTTTGGGGGCAACGCGCTGATCGCGACATCGTTCTACGTGGTGCAACGCACCAGTGCTGCGCGTCTGTGGGGTGGAAACCTCGCATGGTTCGTATTCTGGGGCTATCAGCTGTTCATCGTGCTGGCCGCGACCGGATATGTTCTGGGTGGTACGCAGTCCAAGGAATACGCCGAGCCGGAGTGGTATGTCGATCTGTGGCTGACCGTTGTGTGGGTCGCCTATCTTGCAGTTTATCTGGGTACAATCATCAAGCGGAAAGAACCCCACATCTACGTGGCCAACTGGTTCTATCTGGCGTTTATAGTAACTGTCGCCATGCTGCACCTAGTCAATAACATGACCATCCCGGTCAGCATCTGGGGCTCGAAATCGGTCATCGTCTGGTCGGGTGTTCAAGATGCGATGATCCAGTGGTGGTACGGCCACAACGCTGTGGGCTTCTTCCTGACTGCGGGTTTCTTGGGCATGATGTACTATTTCATCCCAAAACAGGCCGAGCGTCCGGTGTTCAGCTACAAGCTGTCGATCATCCACTTCTGGGCGTTGATCTTCCTGTATATCTGGGCCGGCCCGCACCACCTGCACTACACCGCGCTGCCGGATTGGGCCTCGACGCTGGGCATGGTGTTCTCGATCGTGCTGTGGATGCCGTCTTGGGGTGGTATGATCAACGGTTTGATGACCCTGTCGGGCGCTTGGGACAAGCTGCGTACCGACCCGATTATCCGCATGATGGTCATCTCGGTCGGCTTCTACGGCATGTCCACGTTTGAAGGTCCGATGATGTCGATCCGTGCGGTGAACAGCCTTAGCCACTACACCGACTGGACCATCGGTCACGTGCATTCGGGCGCGCTGGGCTGGAACGGCATGATCACCTTTGGCGCGCTGTACTTCCTGGTTCCTGTCCTGTGGAAGCGAGAGCGTCTGTATTCGCTGCAGATGGTCAGCTGGCACTTCTGGCTCGCCACCATCGGCATCGTACTCTACGCCGCGTCGATGTGGGTCACCGGTATCATGGAAGGCCTGATGTGGCGCGAAGTTGATGCCAACGGTTTCCTGGTGAACTCGTTCGCTGACACCGTAGCCGCCAAGTTCCCGATGTATGTGGTACGTGGCTTGGGTGGGGTCCTGTTCCTCACTGGCTCGGTGATCATGTGCTACAACCTGTGGATGACTGTACGGAAAGCGCCGGCCCGTGAGGCCAACCTGACCGTCGCGGTCCCGGCTGAATAAGGAGGGCCGGAGCAATGGCAATTCTCGACAAACATAAGATCCTCGAGACCAACGCGACCCTCCTGCTGATCTTCAGCTTCCTGGTCGTGACCATCGGAGGCATTGTTCAGATCACCCCGCTGTTCTATCTTGAGAACACCATCGAAAAGGTGGAGGGCATGCGCCCTTACACCCCTCTCGAGATGGCGGGCCGTGAGATCTACATCCGCGAGGGCTGCTATGTCTGCCACAGCCAGATGATCCGCCCCATGCGGGACGAGGTCGAACGCTATGGCCATTACTCGCTGGCGGCTGAGTCGATGTATGATCACCCGTTCCAATGGGGATCCAAGCGGACGGGGCCTGATCTGGCCCGCGTGGGTGGCCGTTACTCGGATGACTGGCACGTGCGCCATCTGCGCGATGCACAGTCGGTTGTGCCGGAATCGGTGATGCCGAAATACGGTTTCCTTGAGAACCGCAAGATCGACGGTGAATACATTGGTGACATCATGGCGGTGAACGCTGTTGTTGGAACACCCTACACCGAAGAGATGTTGGAGAACGCTGTGGCGGACTTCCGCGCTCAGGCCGATCCGGACAGTGATTTTGACGGGTTGCTGGAGCGTTACGGTGACAAGGTCAATGTGCGCAACTTCGATGGTCAGCCCGAACTGACCGAGGCTGATGCGCTGATCGCTTATCTGCAGATGCTGGGCACGCTGGTCGACTTCTCGACCTTCACCCCCGCAGCAAACCGGTAACAGGAGGGTAAGATGGAAGAATACACACTCCTACGGCAATTCGCGGATAGCTGGATGTTATTGCTGCTCTTTGCCTTCTTCGTTTGCATCGTGGTCTGGGTTTTCCGGCCGGGCGCCAGCAAGGAATACAAAGATACGGCCAATATTCCCTTCCGGCACGCCGATGCGCCTGCACCGCAGCAAGACGAACCCGCCACATCCAAGGAGGCGCGGCAATGAACAAGACACCTGATAAACAGCCGGGTGATCCAAACACCACCGGCCATACCTGGGACGGGATCGAAGAGTTTGACAACCCGATGCCACGCTGGTGGCTCTGGACCTTCTACGTCACGATTATCTGGGGTGTGATCTACACGATCATGTATCCGGCATGGCCACTGGTCCAATCTGCCACCGCAGGCGTCATGGGATGGTCATCCCGTGAAGAGGTGCAGAAGGAACTGGTTGCGTTTGAAGAGGCCAACGCGCCTTGGAACGTAAAGCTGGTGGAAACCCCGCTTGAGGATATCTCGAAAGATGCCGAGTTGCAGCAATATGCCGTCAACGCAGGCAGCGCGGTGTTCCGCACCTGGTGTGCGCAATGTCACGGTTCGGGTGCGCAGGGTGCAACCGGCTTCCCGAACCTGCTGGATGACGCATGGCTGTGGGGTGGAACGCTGGAAGATATCGAGACTACAGTCAGCTATGGCATCCGTAGCGAAGAAAGTGACGACACACGGTGGTCCGAGATGCCGGCCTTTGGTGACATCCTTGCATCAGAGGAGATCACCCAGGTGGTGCAATACGTCATGTCACTGACCAACGCGCAAACCGACGATGCGGCGGCGCAAGCTGGCAAGGTTGTGTTCGAAGACAATTGCTCAGCCTGTCATGGTGAGAATGGTCAGGGGGATGTCTTCCAAGGTGCCCCGAACCTGACCGATGCGATCTGGCTTTATGGCGGAAGCGAGGAGGCCTTGACCGAAACGGTGACATACAGCCGCTTTGGCGTGATGCCGCCTTGGGATAACCGCCTGACCAAAGCTCAGATCCGTGCGGTCACGGCCTATGTCCACCAGCTGGGTGGCGGTCAGTAAGCATACAAGAATACCTGCAGGCAGTGCGCTGCCCGCAGGTTCAGGCACCGGCTGCTCGATCTGTTCGCGCGTTTCCTGGGCAACCGGTGTCTGTATATTAACAATATGGCTGCCTTTGGCAGCGGCTCGGATACTTTATCTTTGCGCGTATCAAAGATTGCTCAGATCCACATCGCGCGGATTCTTTACCCACCAGTGACCCTCTGGCAGCCAGCGACGTTTGCGGTCGCCTGGTTTTGGTGCGTCTTGGATGCGCGGTGTGTCTATTCGGGTCGCAGTCATAAAAGAGCGTGCAAGAACATTCAGCATGGTTTCTCTCCTGTGCAGAAGCGTTTCTGACAATAAAGATTGACCTTTGACGCGCTGAATGCCACTCAATTACCATTCCGTCATGTAAGTATGGATTACATATGGATTGGCTTTCTCTGCCCCCGATGGCCTCACTCAGGGCTTTCGCGGCCTTTGCTGAAAGGCGGAATGTGAGCGATGCCGGTGCCGCGTTGAACGTCAGTCATGCGGCAATCAGCCAACAGCTTCGCGTGCTTGAAAAACACCTTGGCGTTGCGCTGTTAGATCGCACTGGAAAGGCGTTGACCCTGACAGCCGAAGGTGAGCATCTGGCCCGCGCCCTGCAGCTTGGTTTTGGATCAATCAGCGCCGTTGTAGAAGATCTGATGCGGTCGGGCGAGGCGCGCCCGGTTCATGTGTCTATGACACCTTCATTCGCCGCATCGTGGCTGATGCCACGCTTGCCCGCGTTTCAGGCCGAGCACCCTGATATCAACCTGGCCATCGACCCCTCACCACATCTCGTCACCCTTGCGCCCGGCGGGGTTGATGTCGCGATCCGGTACGGTGTTGGCGGGTGGCCGGGAGTGGATGTTGAGATGTTGCTAAAAACACCTTTTGTCGTCGTGGCAGCGCCTGCTTTGTTAGGGGGCAAAACCAAGTGGACGCCAGAGGAGTTGAGCCAGTTGCCTTGGTTGGAGGAACTTGGCACAACCGAGGCCAGCAATTGGTTGGCCAAACGGGGTGTGGATCATCCCCCGTTGGCGGGCCGTCTGTCTTTACCAGGCAATCTGCTGTTGGATGGGCTTCGCGCAGGGCAGGGAGTGACGGCCACGGTGCGACATTTCGTCGAACAGGATATCCGCGCCGGACGCCTGGTTGAGCTTTATTTCGAACCGGAAAGCAGCGGATACCATGTGTTAACGGCAAAAACGCCGCTTAGACCCGCCGTCAAGACATTTGTACGCTGGCTTAAGCGACAAGCGGACGCAACGCCCTAAAAGACGCAACGCCCTAAAAGATGTGTGTTCGATGCGCGTTTTGACCCATGTCAAAGTTTGCGCGGACGTGATCTGAGAGAACACGCGAGCCAAAGTGCCATTTTTTTGGAGCCAGCCCGTGAGCGATTCCGACCCCGCCCCCAGCCTATATGCCGCCCGAGAGCCGATCTTTCCGCGGCGCGTATCCGGACCATTTCGCAACCTGAAATGGATCATCCTGATCGTGACCTTGGGGATTTACTATGTGACCCCGTGGATCAGGTGGGATCGTGGACCCAGCCTGCCGGATCAGGCAGTGCTGCTGGATCTGGCCAACCGGCGCTTTTACTTTTTCTGGATCGAAATCTGGCCACATGAGTTCTACTTTGTCGCTGGCCTGTTGATCATGGCGGGGCTGGGCTTGTTCCTGTTTACCTCGGCCTTGGGCCGGGTTTGGTGTGGTTATGCCTGCCCGCAGACCGTCTGGACGGATCTGTTCATTCTGGTTGAACGCTGGATCGAGGGGGACCGGAACGCGCGCTTGCGCCTGCACCGGCAAGAGAAGCTGGATTTCCGCAAAGCACGCCTGCGCCTGACCAAGTGGGTGTCATGGTTTCTGATCGGTCTTCTGACGGGTGGTGCCTGGGTGTTCTATTTTGCCGATGCGCCAACCCTGTTGCGTGATCTGGTGACCGGCAATGCGCATCCGGTGGCGTACACAACTGTTCTGATCCTGACCGGCACGACCTTCTTGTTCGGCGGGTTCGCGCGTGAGCAGATTTGCATCTATGCCTGCCCATGGCCACGTATTCAGGCCGCGATGATGGACGAGGATACTCTGGTCGTCGGCTATCGCGAATGGCGGGGTGAACCGCGCGGCAAGGGCAAACGCACCGCCGATTCCGAGCTAGGCGATTGCATCGACTGCATGGCCTGCGTGAATGTCTGCCCCGTTGGCATCGATATCCGCGACGGCCAGCAACTTGAGTGTATCACTTGTGCCCTGTGCATCGATGCGTGTGACGACATGATGGCAAAGATCGGCAAGCCCCGCGGGTTGATCGACTATATGGCGCTAAGCGATGAGCCCCGCGAACGTGCAGGCGGGACCCCCAAGAGCGTGTGGAAGCATATCCTGCGCCCGCGCACCATCATGTACACAGGCCTGTGGTCTGCCGTCGGCTTCGCCTTGCTCTTTGCCCTGTTCATCCGATCCGATATCGATCTGACGGTTGCGCCGGTTCGAAACCCTACCTTTGTGACTCTGTCTGATGGCACCATCCGCAACACCTATGATGTGCGCCTGCGCAACAAACATGGCGAGGACAGGTTGTTCAATTTGTCGCTGGCCGGGGACCCAAGCATGCGGTTGGAGATTGAAGGTACAAACCTACATACTGTAAATGTGACGGCCGATACGGCCCAATTGGTACGGGTTTACATTATCGCCTCGGGCGATACCGGCCCCGCCGGTGCGCACACAACGCCGGTACGGATTTGGGTTGAGGATATCATCAGTGGCGAACGCGCTTACAAAGACACCACGTTCAATGGACGAGGAAACGGATCATGACAGAACGTAAGTTTACGGGAAAACATGCGCTTGCCATATTTGTGGGGGCTTTCACGGTCATCATCTCGGTCAATCTGCTGCTGGCTTATAGCGCCGTGAAAACCTTTCCGGGGTTGGAGGTAAAGAACTCCTACGTGGCCAGCCAGAACTTCAATGAACGTCTGCAAGAGCAACGGGCCTTGGGGTGGGACGTGCGGGCCGAAACCAAGGGCGGGTTGCTGATCCTGCATATCACCGATGCGACCGGCGCACCGGTTCAGGTCGCCGAATTGCAGGCCGTTGTAGGTCGCGCGACCCATGTAAAGGATGATTTCTCGCCCGAGTTCACCTTTGATGGCATCGCCTATGCGACACCTGCTGCATTGGGTAAGGGGAATTGGAATATCCGTCTGGTGGCTCGCGATCATGCGGGGGCTGAGTTTGCTCAGCGCGTTCCGCTTTATGTGAAAGGCTGATGGTGTGACGGCACAGATGTCTTCAGGTACGGCAGCTTGTCCGGGGTGCATCGCAACCCCGGCTGAACCGGCGCGCCCGATCCCCGAGGATGTGCAGATTGCGCTGTCATTGCCGAGCATTCATTGTTCGGCCTGTATCGCGAATGTCGAGCGTGCACTGAACGCACATCCCGGTGTCGAGGATGCACGCGTGAACCTGACTCTGAAACGCGCGATGATCAAAGCCACGCCCGAAACGCGGGCGACAGACCTGATCCCGGTTCTGGAACGCGCCGGATATGAGGCGCATGAGCTGGACCCCGGCGCCCTGTCTGCAACCAGTGCGGATAAGGCGGGAAGGGATCTGTTGATGCGGCTCGCTGTGGCCGGGTTTGCTTCGATGAACGTGATGTTGTTGTCAGTGTCGGTCTGGTCGGGTGCAGCCGATGCAACGCGCGATATGTTCCACTGGATTTCTGCCGCCATCGCCTTGCCCGCGATTGCCTTTTCGGCACAGCCCTTCTTTGCCAACGCCTGGAGCGCCCTGCGCGTGCGACGTCTGAACATGGATGTGCCGATTGTATTGGCGATCCTGCTGGCCTTGGCGACATCGCTTTGGGAAACGGCGCTTAGCGGGAAACATGCTTATTTTGATGCTGCGCTAACGCTGACCTTTTTCCTGCTGGCTGGACGATATCTGGACTACCGAACCCGGGCGGCGGCGCGCTCCGCAGCCGAGGAGTTGACCGCGCTTGAGGTGCCTCGCGCCATTCGCGTCATTGATGGGGTCGAGGAAGAGGTTGCTGTTTCGGACCTGACCGTGGGCGATCTGATCCTGGTTCGCCCCGGTGGGCGTATGCCGGTGGATGGTCAGATTGTCTCGGGCCAGTCCGAGTTGGATAGGTCGTTGCTGACGGGTGAAACCTTGCCAGTGTTCGCCGAAGCAGGCCAGATCGTGAGCGCGGGAGAGGTCAACTTGACCGGGCCCCTGACCATTCAAGCCACCGCTGTGGGCGAAGACACTTCACTCCACCGCATGGCCGATCTGGTTGCGATCGCTGAATCCGGTCGATCCCGGTATACCTCGCTGGCCGATAAGGCCGCGAAGCTTTATGCGCCGGGGGTTCACATTCTGTCGGCACTCAGCTTTTTGGGGTGGTACATCTATTCCGGCGATCTGCGCACTGCATTGAACATTGCGGCGGCGGTTTTGATCATAACCTGCCCCTGCGCCCTGGGTCTGGCTGTGCCTGCGGTCACGACCGCCGCATCGGGTCGGCTGTTCCGCAAAGGGATGCTGATCAAACATGCAACGGCGCTGGAACGTCTGGCCGAGGTGGACACGGTGGTGTTCGACAAGACCGGCACGCTGACATCGGGGGCACCCGAGTTGACCAATCTGGGTGACCATTCCCGCACTGACCTGGAAATTGCATTGGCACTGTCCGAGGCATCGGCCCACCCGTTGTCGGTTGCGTTGACGCAGGCGGTGCGGGCTGCCGGGGTCAAACCTGCTGGGGTGCAGGATATTGCTGAGGTGCCGGGTTACGGCACGGAAGGGCAGTATCGCGGTCAGCGGGTTCGCCTGGGTCGGGCCGCTTGGGTGGGGGCTGTGCAAGGGGCCGAAACATCAGCCTGGTTGGCCGTCGGGTCAAACCCCGCCGTGGGCTTCACCTTCTCGGACGCCTTGCGCCCAGGGGCGGCAGAGGCGGTCGAGGCACTTTCCCAGACCGGTAAGCAGATCATTTTAATCTCAGGCGATTCCAAAGGCGCTGTAGAGGCATTGGCCGATAAGTTGGGTATCCGGAACTGGATTGCCGAGGCGCTGCCGCAAGACAAGGCCCAGCGTATACAAGAGCTCAGTGATCAGGGGCGGCATGTGCTGATGGTCGGCGATGGTCTGAACGACACGGCGGCCCTGGCTGCGGCGCATGTCTCGATCTCTCCGGCTTCGGCCTTGGATGCCGCCCGTGTCGCGTCGGACATCGTTTTGTTGGGCACTGATCTGTCGCCCATTTCGGATGCCTGCGACACCGCCGTCAAAGCAACCAAACGGATTCGTGAGAACTTTCGGATCGCCACCGTCTACAACGTGATTGCAGTGCCTCTGGCAGTCATTGGTTTGGCTACGCCCCTGATTGCGGCCTTGGCGATGTCGACCTCTTCCATTACCGTATCCTTAAACGCCCTGCGGCTGAGGTAATCCAAATGGAAGTTCTTGCCTATCTGATCCCGATATCCCTGTTTCTGGGCTGTGTGGGTCTGGTCGCCTTTGTCTATACCGTTCGGTCGAACCAATACGAAGACCCCGAAGGCGACGCCCATCGCATTCTTAGCGATGAGTGGGATGATAAGCCTAAGCCATAACCGTGCCACACTCCTGCGGCAGAGTTGATCCAACCGCCCTTGAAATTGCCGCATTGCCCGGTTATGTCCGGCGCATTCGCTAGCAGAGAGAACCCGCCACATGGCCACCACCAACCCGATCCAGTTCATTCAGCAAGTCCGTGCCGAAGTTTCCAAGGTCGTCTGGCCGACCCGGCGTGAGGTGCTTTTGACGACGGTTATGGTGTTCATCATGGCTGCCCTGACCGCTGCCTTCTTTGCGCTTGTCGATCTGGGCATTCGTGGGGGTCTGCAACTGGTGCTGGGCGCGTTCAGCTAAGGCAGTTCGGGCAGGCGGAAACACCACTGCCCCCTTGCACAGCACGGCGTGTCAGAGTAGGTGACATGACTATTCGGAATGGGCGTGCGGCGAATCAGGTTGCGCGCCGCTTTTTATTCCGGGTCACGCAATTGAATTTCAACGCGGGGCGCGCGGCTCGCCGCCTCGAAGCTAAACAAGGACGACAGGTTCATGGCGAAACGGTGGTACTCGGTCAGCGTTCTTTCGAATTTCGAAAAGAAGATCGCAGAGCAGATCCGCACGTCGGTGGCTGAACAGGGCCTTGAAGACGATATCGACGAAGTGCTGGTGCCCACCGAAGAGGTGATCGAAGTGCGCCGGGGCAAGAAGGTTACAACCGAACGCCGGTTCATGCCCGGCTACGTTCTGGTGCATATGGAAATGTCCGATCAGGGCTATCACCTGATCAACTCGATCAACCGGGTCACCGGTTTTCTTGGCCCTCAGGGCCGCCCGATGCCGATGCGCGATGCTGAGGTGAACCAGATCCTCAACCGGGTTCAGGAAGGCGAAGACGCGCCCAAGCTGATGATCACCTTCGAAGTCGGCGAGAAGGTCAAAGTCAACGACGGCCCGTTCGAGGATTTCGACGGCATGGTCGAAGGCGTGGACGACGAGGCGCAGAAGCTGAAGGTCTCGGTCTCGATCTTTGGCCGCGAGACGCCGGTCGAACTGGACTTCACGCAGGTTACGAAGCAGAGCTGATACGCTTTCGAAAGTGTAAGAACAGGTCAAAGCCGCAATGTGTACGCATCGCGGCTTTTTTCTGGTTCAACAAGGTGAAGGTCTCAAACGGACGGGTTTTCGCGCCCGGTACCAACGATGTTGTCGGGTTCAACCGACCTCAACGATGCCGCAGACCAGACGTGGACCAGCTCCGCCGATGGGTTGGGTGATCTGATCGTCTTCATTGGCATGTATGACAATCGCGGTCCCGTCTGCGTCCAGAAGGGGCAGGTCGTCACCTTCTAGAAAGACGCCGGTTTTGAAGAACTGCATCTCACCTATGCCATTCTCGCCAACATAGATGTTTCCAAGATCGCCCTTGCCGGGGCCCTTGGCGTTCACCAAGCCATGCTCACCTTCGCCCTCGCCGTGATGGCCGTGCGACGATTTGAAACCCGTATCTGCAGCGCAATGCGCTTTGGAATGGAAATGCACACCTTTGGGGCCCGGAGGCAGGTCGCTGATCTTGATGTGGACCAACACCCCATGTGAGCTTTGGGTGATATCTGCCGCGCCAATTGTTTCCCCGTCCAGGTTCTTCAAATCTGCGGTTGCACTGTGAACATGACCACCTGCATGAGCGGGGCTCAGGCTAAAGCCAATCGCGCCTGCCAGAGCGGCAACCAGAACCAGATCTTTTACAGTTTGTTTCATCGGATGTTTCCTCATATTGGAGTGAACTTGCGCAATGAAAACAACTGGTCGCCGGGTATTATTTGACTAAAACAGTCGGCCATAGTGTCGCATGTCTGGGTTGGGGTTTACCGGGTTGTTCGTTTTGTTGAATGAAAGCGTTCCATTTTATGCGATGGGCGAGGGTCAGAAGAGCTGGAGCGGAAATTCAGGGAGCTCATACCTCCCAAGTGCTGATAGCGTCGATCTCGTTTCTTCCCTGCGGTTTTGCAGTTGAGTATCCAGTTGGAGCGGTTGTTGTCCAAACACGGGATGACGCGTCTAAGGTCGTCAGACGTGATGCAGCGGGTGCCAGTCGGTATAGAGATTGAGACAAATTTGAGTGATGGGGAACTCAAGATGTTTGATGCGTATTTCAATTGGGTGGATTGAGATTGAACGACGAGTCCGCATCGTTTTGACGGCACGTTCGAGGATTTCGAAGGTGTGGTCGACGAGGCGCAGAAGCTGAAGGTCTCGGTCTCGATCTTTGGCCGCGAGACGCCGGTCGAACTGGACTTCACGCAGGTTACGAAGCAGAGTTAGAACGGCGCTTCGGCGGCTTTGGCCGCGCGAGTGCCGCTTTTGGTGGTGTCCAAGCTTCCCACTCGACTCGTATCCGAGTTGATCAGAGTGCGCGGATAGTCCCTGAAAAATTGCACTTGATTCAAGTGAACCAGGTGACACGATCGATGTTTGATATCAAGCTGACTTTCAAGGTATCTGCGTGTCCTACCTACTCTCTGGAAAGCGAGAAAAACCTCAATACTACACCAAACACGATTGTTGAGAAGAATATCCAAATGGACCAGCTGAGACTTGGAAAAACCGGTGCTTGATACAACCCGACTGTTCCATCAAAGCTATACAAATTCACCAATAGGTACGGAACCATCGGTATCGAACTGATGACGAACAAAAGAGCTTCAATGAAGTTAACAGAAGCGTGCGGATAGAAGGAATTGATTGCGCCGAATACAAAAATGGCAGATCCAATAAATGGAATCGCTGCGAATTCTATCGCTGTAAGTAGAAGAAACCAGACGACACCAAGTTTTTTTCGCGCCGCCTGACTCTGTCTGGCAACCATTTGCTGCATCATCGAAGTGCGATTGGGTACAAAGGTTGAGATCGCTTTGGCAACGCTGAAAAAAACAAAGCGCACGATGCTCGCAAAGACCATGACCCCCCCTAAAACCAATGAAACCCATGTCAGTATCTTTGACTCGGTGATCAATTCCAGAAAGTTAAAAACTGTCGCGTTCGAAAGCCCGAACGCCAGCGACAGATAGATAAAAGTTAGGAAGGTGGGCAAAGCAAGGACACCTAGCGCTTTTTCAACTAGTTGTATCGCCGCATACTGTAGTATTGGGCGCTGCACTTTCTTATTCCCAGCTTGAATCCACTGCGCCGTTTCTGCCGAGTTGCCGATCACATAGTAGGGGCTCGGAGGCATGAACTCTGAGAGTCCATCGATAGCTGTCGGGTCATCTTCGTCCATGGTGATGAAACCGTTCTGGGCTACCCGCATGTCAGCAGAGAACAAAACTCCCGAGTAGATAGTGGGGGCATCCAAGGTGTAAGCTTTGCCGAGCACCCAATATGATTTCTCGTTGATGTTTAAACGATAATCGCCATTTTCGTCCTTGCCGAATATGGCGTCTATTGCTGCCTCAAGGCGTTTGGCTACATCAGAATCCTTATCAAGTCCGGGTATTTGCCCTGAGTTGGTAAGAAAGTGGAACGCACCTTGATCGGCGTGGACGATCTGTCCAAAGAAGGTAACGTAGTTTGCAACAGTGCCAGCATTCAAACAAAGACCAATTGCGGCATTGGTTGCGTGCATGAAATCGCCACTGTTGCGGAGACAAACAACGCTAGGTCCGTCGCTTGCAGCCTTGGAAACGCAGACTAAAACTATCGAAAACGATCCTTCCGAAATCAAACACTTTTGCATCCCGTTATGCGCGCTGGTAGACCAGTGGGCTTGAAAAGAGATTTTGTATGCCTCGTAGGAATCATACGGACAGCTATAGAAGCGAGAAACGGTCGCTTTTGAGTGATCAAAACACTCCCCGCTGACACTTTCAATTTGCCTAATAACCTCTTCCGCCTCTTCGGCAGGGCAAGAACACCACATTGAGCTTGTCAAACTAATCACCTCAAAAAAATATTTTATAAATTCTGTCATCGGTGTGTCCAAAGTCAAGGTGCCTGACCAATACTACTCTTAGCGGATCATCTTTTTCATCTTTGGTTTGTGTCAGTGTAAAATGCTGAACATGATCTAGGCGACAGTTTAATACGCCTTGCCAACCCAACCATTCCCCTATAAATGCCGCCTCTATCGTCTTCGGGCGAGATTCTCTCGTGGGAGGTTGCTGGGATCGCGATCCCGGGCCGGACCACGCAACATAAACCGGGTGGAACGCGTTTCACCTACGTTGAAAGGAAAACCAAATGGCCAAGAAGCTTGCTGGTACAATGAAACTGCAGGTTCCTGCAGGTCAGGCGAACCCGTCGCCTCCAGTTGGTCCGGCGCTGGGTCAGCGCGGCATCAACATCATGGAATTCTGCAAGGCGTTCAACGCCAAGACCGCAGACATGGAGCAAGGCGCTCCGTGCCCGACCGTGATCACCTATTATCAGGACAAGTCCTTCACCATGGACATCAAGACGCCGCCCGCGTCTTATTACCTGAAAAAAGCGGCTGGTCTGAAGCCGGTTGGCAAGCGTAACCGTCCCCGCGGTGCGGAAAACCCCGGTCGTGAGACCGTGGCCACCGTGACCAGCAAGCAGGTTCGCGAAATCGCCGAAGCCAAAATGAAAGATCTGAACGCCAACGACGTCGAAGGCGCAATGCAGATCATCCTGGGCTCGGCCCGCTCTATGGGCATCGAGGTGAAGTAAGATGGCAAAACTCGGTAAACGTACCCGCGCTGCGCGCGAAGCTGTCGCTGGCAAGGAAAACCTGTCGGTTGAAGAAGCCGTTGCCCTAGTAAAAGGCAACGCGACCTCGAAATTCGACGAGACCATCGAAATCGCGATGAACCTGGGCGTTGATACTCGCCACGCGGACCAGATGGTTCGTGGCGTTATCGGTCTGCCGAACGGCACCGGTAAAGCGATGCGTGTTGCTGTTTTTGCGCGTGGCCCCAAGGCTGACGAAGCAAAAGAAGCAGGCGCTGATATCGTTGGTGCAGAAGACCTGATGGAAACCATTCAGGGCGGCACCATCGAATTCGATCGCTGCATTGCAACCCCTGACATGATGCCCATCGTTGGCCGTCTGGGTAAGGTTCTGGGCCCTCGCAACCTGATGCCGAACCCCAAGGTTGGCACCGTGACCATGGACGTGAAAGCCGCCGTGGAAGCAGCCAAGGGCGGTGAAGTTCAGTTCAAGGCGGAAAAAGGCGGCGTTGTGCATGCCGGTGTTGGCAAAGCGTCGTTTGACGAAGCCAAGCTGGTCGAAAACGTCCGTGCCTTCATCTCGGCTGTGGCCAAGGCCAAGCCGTCGGGCGCCAAGGGCACCTATATGAAGAAGATCGCGCTGAGCTCGACCATGGGCCCCGGTGTGACACTGGATGTGGCAGCTGCTGCGGGCGAATAAGCCCTTGGCATCTAGCCATCAGTAACAAGACCCGGGTGGTGCGAACTGCCCGGGTTTTTCTTTGCTAAGGGAAAATCTGTTTCAGGCGCGCCTCTAACAGGTCGCGCCTGCGTTCTTCAAACTGGCTGCAAATGAAATCCGGCCGCCAGAGGCGTAGCCAGTCTTTCAGCAGGCGGCCCCGCAGGCAGCAATCCAGAATCTCCGTGTCGATTGGGTGGCGGTAGAGTTTGAAGAACATCTCTTTGTTGGTCTTGAGCATACCGCTCCGGTCAACCTCCTCCTGAGTGGCGCTGCGAAAGATGTCTGCTTTCACAAAATCGACGATGTCGTAGACAGCCAGCTTGTCGCGCGCTTCGGTGAAATCGAGGCCGATGGCCGTGCCCTGACCCATGATCAGATTGAGCCCGTGGAAATCCCCGTGCGAAAACACACGCAGATCGGGTCGGTTCCGCAGCCGGGCGGCTTCGGCCAGAAACGTGTTGACCATGGGCTGACTGATCGGAGTGATATGATCCGGGACAAGGGCTGACAATTCGCGGATGTTATCAGTCATCCAACGGGGCCGGAACGCGTATTGAACTGGCTTCTGCAGGCTGTGAAGATGATGCAGCCAAGCACCGGCCCGACGATAGACCTGCGCAACCTGTTTGTCATCGTCGCTGTTATAGATCACATCGACAGCTGTGGGCCGGTCGACATATTCCGTTACCATGTAAGCGCCACCGGGGGCCAAATAGACAGGCCGCACGACGCGACCGGATTCGTGCCCTTTGAAATGGTCGAAGACCCGGTTGAGTGTTTCGAACTCTCTGCCCAGACGTCCCGACTCAGGTGAGACCGTATCGATTTTGAGGGCAAAGTCCTGACCCGGTGTTTCCACCTTCATGACCAGACGGGATCCCGGAAACCCGTGAGAGCGATAGACGCATTCCAAACCGGTGATGCGGTCGTTCAACTGATGTTGGGCAAACTCATTGGCAAAGCCCGATGCCATGTCGTATTCGGTAATCGTGAGTGTTGGCATGGTCAGGCGGATTTGCGTTTGGTGAATTGGGTGTGATCGGCCTGTTCGACAAGACAAGAGCGACCTACCAGTGTCAATGGTTCGCGCCCTGTCGATGGGTGAGGGCGAACGGCGCGATTGATTGCGCGGACGTGCAATTTACCTCTTGGAAACCGGGCGCGTCTGCCCTAAGTAGACCTGCGGAACAAAGCGTGCGATTCGTCGTGCGCTTTATTTCGTTTCGTCCAAGACGGTGGGTGGTGTCATCTGACCCCTTAATTTCCTGCCTGAGACGGGTAAGACCAAAGAATTCTGAGGGTCCCACCCTCGGGCGCGTTTTGGCCAATCCCGTAACAACGGACCTGAACGCCGGGGTTTCGACCGCGGCAAATATGAGCCGGGGTGAGGTATCACCCCTAACTTGGAGAGAACTGTGGATAGAGCCCAGAAAGAGAAAGTGGTCGAGGAACTCGGCCAAATCTTCGAAAGCTCTGGCGTCGTAGTGGTTGCTCACTACGCCGGTCTGACAGTTGCCGAGATGCAGGACCTTCGCGCACGTGCTCGTGACGCGGGTGGCTCTGTGCGTGTTGCCAAGAACAGGCTCGCCAAAATCGCCCTTGAGGGTAAGCCGTGTGAAAGCATGGCCGACCTGCTGACAGGGATGACCGTTCTGACCTATTCCGAGGACCCTGTGGCAGCTGCCAAAGTGGCCGAGGACTACGCCAAAGAGAACCAAAAGTTCGAAATTCTTGGCGGTGCAATGGGTGAGAACGCTCTGGACCGGGCTGGTGTTACAGCCGTGTCGAAAATGCCGTCGCGTGAAGAGCTTATTGCTACGATCGCTGGTATGCTTGGCGCGCCTGCTTCGAACATCGCCGGTGCAATTGGCGCACCTGCAAGCAACATCGCAAGCATCCTTTCCACCATCGAAGAGAAGGCGGAAGCTGCGTAAGCGGTTGGCACTGAATGATCTGCGTAGGGAAAACCCCCTGACGTTGGAACACACACTGTAAACGGAAAGAGCTGATACAATGGCTGATCTGAAAGCACTCGCAGAAAGCATCGTGGGTCTGACCCTGCTGGAAGCACAAGAACTGAAAACCATCCTCAAAGACGAGTACGGCATCGAGCCCGCAGCTGGCGGCGCCGTCATGGTCGCAGGCGCAGCTGGCGATGCCGGCGGTGCAGCTGAGGAAGAAAAAACCGAATTCGACGTCGTTCTGAAGAACGCCGGCGCTTCGAAAATCAACGTGATCAAAGAAGTTCGCGGCATCACCGGTCTGGGCCTGAAAGAAGCCAAAGAGCTGGTCGAAGCTGGCGGCAAGATCAAAGAAGGCGTGGACAAAGCCGAAGCCGAAGAGATCAAAGGCAAGCTGGAAGCAGCTGGCGCCGAGGTCGAACTGGCCTAAGTCAGTCCGCTGGCACATCGCTGATGTGCCTGGAAATTTGGCTGGGTCCGGAGAAATCCGGGTCCAGCCGAACCTGTCTTAGAAAGGGCCTCATGACGTGGGGTGTTTTCTAAGACACGGTTTTCGGATCGGGAGGCCGCCTTCGGGACGGTGGCCACGAATTGATCCGGACGTGTTGTCTCGATTGTGCAAGATGCCGGGGCCCGACGGTGTCTTTGCCCGCTGAGAACATCGAAAGGTGACATCTGACATGGCTCAAACGTTCCTTGGCCAGAAACGTCTTCGTAAATATTACGGCAAAATCCGTGAAGTTTTGGAAATGCCGAACCTCATTGAGGTGCAGAAATCTTCTTATGATCTTTTCCTGCGCTCCGGTGATGCTGAACAGCCCACAGACGGCGAAGGCATCAAAGGCGTGTTCCAGTCGGTTTTCCCGATCAAGGATTTCAACGAAACCTCCGTTCTGGAGTTCGTGAAATACGATCTGGAAAAACCCAAATACGATGTCGAAGAGTGCATGCAGCGCGACATGACCTACAGCGCGCCGCTGAAGGTTACTCTGCGGCTGATCGTGTTTGATGTCGATGAGGACACTGGCGCGAAATCGGTCAAAGACATCAAGGAACAGGATGTGTTCATGGGCGATATGCCCCTGATGACACCGAACGGCACGTTCATCGTGAACGGCACCGAGCGTGTGATCGTGTCCCAGATGCACCGTTCGCCCGGTGTGTTCTTTGACCATGATAAAGGCAAGACCCATTCCTCGGGCAAGCTGTTGTTTGCCTGCCGCATCATCCCGTATCGCGGCAGCTGGCTGGACTTTGAGTTCGACGCCAAAGACATCGTGTTCGCCCGTATCGACCGTCGCCGTAAACTGCCTGTGACGACCCTGCTTTATGCGCTGGGTCTGGATCAGGAAGCGATCATGGATGCGTATTACAACACCGTGTCCTACAAGCTGGACAAGAAGAAAGGCTGGGTCACGCCGTTCTTCCCCGAGCGTGTGCGCGGCACCCGCCCGACCTATGATCTGGTTGACGCCAAATCCGGTGAAGTGATTGCCGAAGCCGGCAAGAAAGTCACCCCGCGTGCGGTCAAGAAGCTGATCGACGAAGGCAACGTCACCGACCTGTTGGTGCCCTTCGACAACATCGTCGGCAAGTATGTCGCCAAAGACATCATCAACGAAGAAAACGGTGCGATCTATGTCGAAGCCGGTGATGAACTGACGCTGGAATATGACAAAGACGGCGACCTGATTGGCGGTACAGTCAAGGACCTGATGGATGCGGGCATCACCGACATTCCGGTTCTTGACATCGACAATGTCAATGTCGGTCCGTACATGCGCAACACCATGGCTCAGGACAAAAACATGAGCCGCGAAACCGCGCTGATGGACATCTACCGCGTCATGCGTCCGGGTGAGCCGCCCACCGTTGAAGCTGCGTCGGCCCTGTTCGACACATTGTTCTTCGACAGCGAGCGGTATGACCTGTCGGCTGTTGGTCGCGTGAAGATGAACATGCGTCTGGCTCTGGATGCGCCGGACACCTTGCGGACCCTGCGACGCGAAGACATCGTGGCCTGCATCAAGGCGCTGGTTGAATTGCGTGACGGCAAAGGCGACGTGGACGATATCGACCACCTAGGCAACCGTCGTGTCCGTTCGGTCGGCGAACTGATGGAGAACCAGTATCGCGTTGGCCTGCTGCGTATGGAGCGCGCGATCAAAGAGCGTATGTCGTCGGTCGAGATTGACACCGTCATGCCTCAGGATCTGATCAACGCGAAACCGGCTGCTGCTGCTGTCCGCGAATTCTTTGGCTCGTCGCAGCTGTCGCAGTTCATGGACCAGACCAACCCGCTATCGGAGGTTACCCACAAACGCCGCCTCTCGGCGCTTGGCCCCGGTGGTCTGACACGTGAGCGTGCGGGCTTTGAGGTGCGCGACGTACACCCAACCCATTATGGCCGGATGTGCCCGATTGAAACGCCGGAAGGTCCCAACATCGGTCTGATCAACTCGCTGGCCACTTTCGCCCGCGTCAACAAGTATGGCTTCATCGAAACACCTTACCGCGTTGTCAAAGACGCCGAGGTGACTGATGAGGTTCACTACATGTCAGCGACCGAAGAAATGCGTCACACCGTGGCGCAGGCGAACGCGACGCTGGATGAGAACGGCAAGTTCATCAACGATCTGGTGTCGACCCGCCAATCGGGTGACTATACTCTGGCCCCGCGCGAGAATGTGGACCTGATCGACGTCAGCCCAAAACAGCTGGTCTCGGTCGCTGCCTCGCTGATCCCATTCCTTGAAAATGACGACGCCAACCGCGCTCTGATGGGTTCGAACATGCAACGTCAGGCGGTTCCGCTGCTGCGGGCCGAGGCGCCGCTGGTCGGTACCGGGATTGAGGAAAAGGTTGCGATCGACTCGGGCGCTGCGATTCAGGCGAAACGCGCAGGCATCATCGACCAGGTCGATGCTCAGCGTATCGTGATCCGCGCCACCGAAGATCTGGAGCTGGGCGATGCTGGCGTTGACATCTATCGTCTGCGCAAGTTCCAGCGTTCGAACCAGAACACCTGCATCAACCAGCGTCCGTTGGTGAAAGTGGGTGACACGGTTGGCAAGGGCGAGGTGATTGCTGATGGTCCGTCCACCGATATCGGTGAACTGGCCCTTGGTAAGAACGTGGTCGTCGCGTTCATGCCGTGGAACGGGTACAACTACGAAGACTCGATCCTGATCTCTGAACGTATCGCGCGTGACGACGTCTTTACCTCGGTCCATATCGAGGAATTCGAAGTCGCCGCACGTGACACCAAGCTGGGCCCGGAAGAGATCACCCGCGACATCCCGAATGTCGGTGAAGAAGCGCTGCGCAACCTCGACGAGGCGGGCATCGTTTACATCGGTGCGGATGTAGAACCGGGCGATATTCTGGTCGGCAAGATCACTCCGAAGGGCGAAAGCCCGATGACCCCGGAAGAAAAGCTGCTGCGCGCCATCTTTGGTGAAAAAGCATCTGACGTGCGCGACACCTCGCTGCGCGTGAAGCCGGGTGATTACGGGACGGTCGTCGAGGTTCGCGTCTTCAACCGTCACGGCGTCGAGAAAGACGAGCGTGCGCTGCAGATCGAGCGTGAGGAAGTCGAGCGTCTGGCCCGTGACCGGGATGACGAGTTGGCGATCCTGGATCGTAACATCTATGCGCGACTGCAGGGCCTGATCCTGGGTAAAACCGCTGTCAAAGGCCCGAAAGGTGTCAAGGCAGGGTCGGTGATCACCGAGGACCTGCTGGAAACCCTGACCCGCGGTCAGTGGTGGCAACTGGCACTGGAAGGCGAGCAGGACGCACAGATCGTTGAGGCTCTGAACGAGCAGTACGAAGTGCAAAAGCGTGCTCTGGATGCCCGTTTCGAAGACAAAGTCGAGAAAGTCCGCCGTGGCGACGACCTGCCGCCGGGTGTGATGAAGATGGTCAAAGTCTTCATCGCCGTGAAGCGCAAGCTGCAGCCGGGCGACAAGATGGCCGGTCGTCACGGGAACAAAGGCGTCATCTCCAAGGTTGTTCCGATGGAAGACATGCCGTTCCTTGCCGATGGTACGCCGGTAGACTTCTGTCTGAACCCGCTGGGTGTTCCTTCGCGTATGAACGTTGGTCAGATCCTGGAAACCCATATGGGTTGGGCCGCGCGCGGTCTGGGTCTGAACATCGATGACGCCTTGGGTGAATACCGCCGTTCCGGCGACCTGACTCCGGTTCGCGAAGCGATGAAGCTGGCCTATGGCGAGAATGTCTACGAAGAAGGCATTGCTGGCATGGACGAGGATCACCTGATCGAGGCGGCGGGCAACGTGACCCGCGGTGTTCCGATCGCGACCCCGGTCTTCGACGGTGCCAAAGAGGCTGACGTCAACGACGCGCTGGTGCGTGCGGGCTTCTCGGAAAGCGGTCAGTCGGTTCTGTTCGACGGTCGTACCGGTGAGCAATTCGCGCGTCCGGTGACCGTGGGCATCAAGTACCTGCTGAAACTGCACCACCTGGTGGACGACAAGATTCACGCGCGTTCGACCGGGCCGTACAGCCTGGTTACCCAGCAGCCGCTGGGTGGTAAGGCGCAGTTCGGTGGTCAGCGCTTTGGTGAGATGGAGGTCTGGGCTCTGGAAGCTTACGGCGCCGCCTACACCCTGCAGGAGATGCTCACCGTGAAATCGGATGACGTCGCCGGCCGGACCAAGGTCTATGAGTCGATCGTCAAGGGCGAGGACAACTTTGAAGCGGGCGTACCGGAATCGTTCAACGTTCTGGTGAAAGAAGTCCGTGGCCTTGGCCTGAATATGGAACTCCTGGATGCGGAGGTGGATGAGTAATGGCGAGCGCTGCTTGCGTCGCGATGGCTCTGATTGGCATGACTACACCGAACTGCATAACCCCAGAAATGGATTACCTCATGGACATAGGTGGTTTTCTCACCGTCTATGGGGGTTCAAACTATCTGGCCGCAGCGCGGTGTAAGACTGCCTTTGGGAGCGAAGACGCGTGCCCGAGCGCTCACATTTGCCCAGATAACTTCAATTCCACTTTCGTTGATATGAACTGGCGGGATGTTCGAGACTCCCGTGACCTCATTATCGCTCCAAAGAGCTACACGCACATCATTGATTGTGCGGAGCCTGGAAAGGATACCTAATGAACCAGGAAATCACCAACAACCCGTTTAACCCGCTGACGCCCCCGAAGGTTTTTGACGAGATCAAAGTCTCCTTGGCGTCGCCCGAGCGGATCCTGTCTTGGTCCTATGGCGAGATCAAGAAACCCGAAACCATCAACTACCGGACGTTCAAGCCTGAACGCGACGGTCTGTTCTGCGCGCGTATCTTTGGCCCGATCAAAGATTACGAATGCCTGTGCGGCAAATATAAGCGGATGAAGTATCGCGGCGTTGTCTGCGAGAAATGCGGTGTGGAAGTCACCCTGCAGAAAGTCCGCCGTGAGCGCATGGGCCACATCGAACTGGCCGCACCCGTGGCACATATCTGGTTCCTGAAATCGCTGCCGTCCCGCATCGGTCTGATGCTGGACATGACGCTGCGCGATCTGGAACGTGTTCTGTACTTTGAAAACTATGTCGTCATCGAGCCCGGTCTGACTGACCTGACTTACGGCCAGATGCTGACCGAAGAAGAGTACATGGATGCGCAGGATGCCTATGGCATGGACGCGTTCACCGCGAATATCGGTGCCGAAGCCATCCGTGAGATGCTGGCCCAGATCGATCTGGAAGCCGAAGCCGAGCAGCTACGCGCTGATCTGGCCGAAGCGACAGGTGAGCTGAAGCCCAAAAAGATCATCAAGCGTCTTAAGGTTGTTGAATCCTTCCTAGAGTCGGGCAACCGGCCTGAGTGGATGGTTATGACCGTGATCCCGGTCATTCCGCCGGAACTGCGTCCGCTGGTTCCGCTGGATGGTGGCCGCTTCGCGACTTCGGATCTGAACGACCTGTACCGCCGCGTCATCAACCGGAACAACCGTCTGAAGCGTCTGATCGAACTGCGCGCGCCTGATATCATCGTCCGCAACGAAAAGCGGATGCTGCAGGAATCCGTTGACGCTCTGTTCGACAACGGCCGTCGTGGCCGCGTGATCACTGGCGCCAATAAGCGTCCGCTGAAATCGCTGTCGGACATGCTGAAAGGCAAGCAGGGTCGCTTCCGTCAGAACCTTCTGGGTAAGCGCGTCGACTTCTCGGGCCGTTCGGTCATTGTGACCGGTCCGGAACTCAAGCTGCACCAGTGTGGTCTGCCCAAGAAGATGGCGTTGGAGCTGTTCAAGCCGTTCATCTACTCGCGCCTTGAAGCTAAGGGTCTGTCTTCGACCGTGAAACAGGCGAAGAAACTGGTCGAGAAAGAGCGTCCCGAAGTGTGGGATATCCTCGACGAGGTTATCCGCGAACACCCTGTCATGCTGAACCGTGCGCCGACGCTGCACCGTCTTGGCATTCAGGCGTTCGAGCCGGTTTTGATCGAAGGTAAAGCCATCCAACTGCACCCGCTGGTCTGTTCGGCCTTTAACGCCGACTTTGACGGCGACCAGATGGCCGTTCACGTCCCGCTAAGCCTTGAGGCCCAGCTGGAAGCCCGTGTTCTGATGATGTCGACGAACAACGTTCTGTCGCCTGCTAACGGCGCGCCGATCATCGTTCCGTCGCAGGATATGATCCTGGGTCTCTACTATGTGACGCTGGAACGCGAAGGCATGCCGGGCGAAGGCAAAGTGTTCGGTTCGATCGACGAAGTTCAGCATGCGCTGGACGCCGGTGAAGTACATCTGCACACCAAGATCACTGCGCGGATCACGCAGATCGACGACGAAGGCAATGAAGTTCAGAAGCGTTACGAAACCACTCCGGGCCGTTTGCGTCTGGGTGCGTTGCTGCCGCTGAACAACAAAGCACCGTTCGATTTGGTCAACCGCCTGCTGCGGAAGAAAGAAGTGCAGCAGGTGATCGACACCGTCTACCGGTATTGCGGTCAGAAAGAGTCGGTTATCTTTTGCGACCAGATCATGTCGATGGGCTTCAGAGAAGCGTTCAAGGCGGGCATCTCGTTCGGTAAGGACGATATGGTCATACCGGACGACAAGTGGGGCATCGTCGATGACACCCGCGGTCAGGTGAAGGACTTTGAACAGCAGTACATGGACGGCCTGATCACTCAGGGCGAGAAGTACAACAAAGTTGTCGATGCCTGGTCGAAGTGTAATGACCGCGTCACCGAGGCCATGATGAGCACCATCTCATCCTCGGAACGGGCTGAGAATGGTTCTGAACAGGAACCGAACTCAGTCTACATGATGGCTCACTCGGGCGCGCGTGGCTCGGTCACTCAGATGAAACAGCTGGGCGGTATGCGCGGCCTGATGGCCAAGCCGAACGGTGACATCATCGAGACGCCGATCATCTCGAACTTTAAAGAAGGTCTGACCGTTCTCGAGTACTTCAACTCGACCCACGGTGCCCGTAAGGGTCTGTCGGATACCGCTCTGAAGACGGCGAACTCGGGTTACCTGACCCGTCGTCTGGTGGATGTCGCGCAGGACTGTATCGTTCGTGAGATCGACTGCGGAACCGAGCGTGCGATCACTGCCGAAGCTGCCGTGAACGATGGTGAGGTTGTCGCCTCGCTGGCCGAACGTGTGCTGGGCCGTGTCTCTGCCGATGACGTGCTGCGTCCGGGTACGGATGAAGTTCTGGTCGCTGCCGGTCAGCTGATCGACGAACGCATGGCCGACACCATCGATGAAGCCGGTGTTGCCTCGATGCGCATCCGCTCGCCTCTGACCTGTGAGTCCGAGGAAGGCGTCTGTGCAACCTGCTACGGTCGTGACCTCGCGCGTGGTACCATGGTCAACACAGGTGAAGCTGTCGGTATCATTGCCGCGCAGTCGATCGGTGAACCCGGTACACAGCTGACCATGCGTACATTCCACATCGGTGGTGTTGCCCAAGGTGGTCAGCAGTCGTTCCAGGAAGCCAGCCAGGACGGTGTTGTTTCGTTTGAGAACCCGCAGATCCTGGTCAATGCGGCAGGCGAAAGCCTGGTCATGGGCCGGAACATGAAGTTGGTGATCAGCGACGAACACGGCGAAGAGCGTGCCAGCCACAAGCTGGGCTATGGTTCGAAATTGTTCGTCAAGGACGGCACGAAAGTCGCCCGTGGCGACAAGCTGTTCGAGTGGGACCCGTACACCCTGCCGATCATCGCCGAGAAAGCCGGTACTGCGAAATATGTCGACCTTGTTTCGGGCCTTGCTGTCCGCGACGAGACCGACGATGCAACCGGCATGACCCAGAAGATCGTGATCGACTGGCGCGCGGCGCCCAAAGGCAGCGACCTCAAGCCCGAGATCATTCTGGTTGGCGAAGATGGCGAACCGGTCCGCAACGATGCGGGTAACCCGGTTCACTATCCGATGTCGGTGGATGCGATCCTTTCGGTCGAAGACGGTCAGCAGGTCGAAGCTGGTGACGTTGTCGCGCGTATCCCGCGTGAAGGCGCCAAGACCAAGGATATCACCGGTGGTCTGCCGCGTGTGGCCGAACTGTTCGAAGCCCGTCGTCCGAAAGATCACGCGATCATCGCAGAAGCCGATGGTTACGTGCGCTTTGGCCGCGACTACAAGAACAAGCGCCGCATCAGCATCGAACCGGCTGACGAGTCCATGGAGACCATCGAGTACATGGTACCCAAGGGCAAGCACATCCCGGTCGCCGAAGGGGATTTCATCCAGAAGGGTGAATACCTGATGGACGGTAACCCGGCTCCGCATGACATCCTGTCCATCATGGGTGTCGAAGCGCTGGCGGATTACATGATCGACGAGGTGCAGGATGTGTATCGTCTGCAAGGCGTGAAGATCAACGACAAGCACATCGAGGTTATCGTGCGCCAGATGCTGCAGAAGTGGGAGATCCTGGATTCAGGTGACACCACCCTGCTGAAAGGCGAACATGTCGACAAGCAGGAGTTCGACGCGGCCAACGAAAAGACCATCTCTCGTGGTGGTCGTCCGGCACAGGGTGAGCCGATCCTGTTGGGGATCACCAAAGCCTCGCTGCAGACGCGTTCGTTCATCTCGGCGGCGTCGTTCCAGGAAACCACCCGCGTGCTGACCGAAGCGTCAGTACAGGGCAAGAAAGATAAGCTGGTTGGCCTGAAAGAGAATGTCATCGTCGGACGCCTGATTCCCGCCGGTACAGGCGGAGCCACTCAGGCCGTGCGCCAGGTTGCCCAATCGCGCGACAATGTTGTGATCGAAGCCCGCCGGGAAGAGGCCGAAGCCGCCGCTGCGCTGGCAGCTCCGACCTTCGACGACGACATGGTTGGCGACGAGCTGGACGTTTTGGTGGAAACCCCGGAAAGCCGCGAGTAAGCATCGCTTTGTACGATTAGAAAAGGCCCCGCGATCCCGCGGGGCCTTTTTCGTTTCAGGGGAATGGCGTTCCGCGGTCTTTGAGTGTAAGAGGGCTTGCCTTCCTTTGTGACATGCGTGTTTCTTACCCTATGTCCAAAACCTCAGATCACTCGGTAATCTATTTCTATGCGCAAACAGATAGGTATGCAGAGTTTTCTAACTTTGCCCCGTTTGGTGTCGCTATGGATGGTCATTGGTGGCGAACGGTTGAACACTTCTTCCAAGCCCAGAAGTTTCTGGATACCGACTACAAGGAACGTATCAGGCTGGCAAACAAACCAAAGGACGCCAAGGTCCTTGGGATGAGCCGAAAATTCCAGCTGCGCGCAGATTGGGAAGACATCAAGGACCAGATTATGCTGGACGCAGTTCGGGTGAAGTTTCAGACTCATGTGCAGCCACAGAAACTTTTGTTATCAACCCAAAACGCCGAGATCGTAGAAAACGCGCCGATGGATTCCTATTGGGGATGCGGTCCAGATGGGCAGGGTTTGAACAAACTGGGGCAGATATTGATGCAGGTTCGCGAAGAGCTTGGTTCGATTTGATGTCCAAGCATGATGGAGGTGCCGGTAGATCAAATGCGGCAGCTCCGAGCGGTTTTCCAGATTGTATGCCGCTTGATGTGATGCACCCATTGGTTTAGTGATTTGCTGATTAAAAACAAAGAAATTGGGTTGAGGAATGGGTGGCCAGCAAACCTCATTCGAGGAGCGAGTTGCTCGGATAAAGCAGCACAATCTTCAGACGACCGGCAGTGGCAATCGCATCAGTACTGAAAGCATCTGGCAGCGGCTGGCCTATCCGGCCTCCTTTGTTGGAGCGTTCTTGCTGGGCTTTTTTGCCGTATTTCTAACGCGGTACATTCGGTACCACATGGTCGGTGTGCCAGAGGCCGGGCAGCTAGATACACAGGAGATTGTCAGCGTTGTTATGGCCAGTGGCGCAGGTTTCTTTGTTTCGTTCTTTCTACGAGATCGAAAGAAAGAATTCGCCAGCCTGGTCACGCTGGGCGTGTTGTGTAGCACATTCACCTTTCACAACCTAGTTTGGGCATACCCAGAGGTTTTTGAGTACGTGTACGGAGAAGATTGGGTAGAGTTCATCCAAAAACTGACCGAACCATCAAGCCTTTATATGTTCGGCAACAGTGTTGTCTTTGGCTAACATATCGGCCGTTGCGGAAGTTTGATTGACTTCGGGTTTCAGTTGCGGGCCAATATGGCCTGTTGCCTATCCCCGGAGCCGAAGCAGAATGTCCGCAAACACCAAAGGTGCGCTGCTGATGATGGGCAGCATGATGGCCTTTACCATCAATGATACGCTGGTAAAGGTCGCGTTGCAGGATTTGCCGCTGTTTCAGTTGATTGCCTTGCGCGGGTTGTTGGCGACGGTGCTGGTGTATCTGTTGGCCCAGTATCTGGGCGTGCTGCATCTGAGGTTTCCGCAGCATGACAGATGGTTGATTGCCCTACGCTGTGTGGCGGAGCTGTCGGCTACCTTCTTCTTTTTGACTGCGTTGAAACAAATGCCTTTGGCGAATGTGACGGCGGTGTTGCAGGTCTTGCCCCTGACCGTAACGCTTGGGGCCGCGTTGTTCTTTCACGAAGCAATCGGCTGGCGGCGCGTGCTGGCGATTGCGATGGGGTTTGCCGGGATGTTATTGATCGTCCGCCCCGGCCCCGAGGGGTTTGACCTCTACGCGATCTTTGCGCTGGTCGCAGTGCTGTCGGTCACGGCGCGCGACCTGATCACGCGCCGAATGTCGGCTGAGGTACCTTCGATGGTCGTCACACTTGCAACCTCGCTGTCGATCACGGTGACGGCCGCGATGATGTCGATCTTTGAAGGATGGGTGCCGGTCTCTGCCGCCACAGGAGGGCTGGTTGTTTCGGCTGCAATATTCGTTTTGGTTGCGTATTTGTGCAGTGTCATGGTGATGCGGGTTGGAGAGGTCGGTTTCGTCGCGCCGTTTCGCTATACCGGTTTGCTGTGGGCGCTTGGGCTGGGCTGGCTGGTCTTTGGGGACTGGCCGGATGCGATTACCATGCTGGGTGCGGTGCTTGTGGTTGGCTCGGGCCTGTTTACGCTGTTTCGGACGCGCGCGCGTCAACCCGAGGCATGAACCTTTCGGACGGTCTGAGAATCAATGGCAAAGCGTTCTTGAAATTCTGCTTCTAGTTCGTTGTCCAAAGGTTCCAACGCGGTTTGTGCGTTGCGTGTGGCAGGTGAATCGTTGAACCCGTTCAGGCTGCGCACCCACATTGGAGCGTCCGGATAGCTAACGACCGGCATAATGCGAGCCAGCCGGTTATGGGTATAGTTCATGATGGTGGCAGAACTTCCACCGGGCACATACATACCCAGGCCAGCAGTGACGAGAGGCCGATGCACCATTGCGGCCCGCACACCACCCGCATCCATACGCGCAAGATAGCCGCAATTGAAGTCGATCCCCACAGTTTCATGATTTCGCATCAGGCCGGCGCAATCCTGAGCGGCTTGGCGCAGACGCTCCACAAAATCCACCGAGACGGCATCATCGTCGTCATGGCGAAATTGCAGACACGATTGGCCTAGGTCGGTGCGGGCGTCGTTCAGAACCTCTTTCATCAAACGCCGGTGCCGGGCAGGGGGCTTTTGTATGATCCGCACTTGCGACATTCCGGTGGTCAGATCACGCAGGCGATCATGGGCGTGCTTGGGCAAGCAGTCCCCGATCAGGATCAGCAGTTGAAACTCCTGATCCGTCTGGTTGCGGAAACAGGGTAAGGTCGAGGCTTCGAATAACCGGAACCTCTCCTCCAGACGTGCAGGGTCATAGAGGTAGCGCCGCCGTTCCTCGGTTGTTTCATGCTGGACCTGAAAACCACCGATAGCGGGATAGGAAAACCGGCACAGGCCAATGACTGACAGAGAGGTTGGATGCGTCATGCCGCGCCATGCACCTGGCGCACGACATCCTGATCAATGGCGTAGCGGGCGATAAACTCACCCTCCATTTCGGGGGTCAGGGGCTGCAGGTCGACCTTGTTCTTGCGGGCGTGAGGAGAGTCGTTAAAGCCATGCAGCGTCCTCACCCACATCGGCGCGTCCCCGTATGAGATCACGGGCATCGACCGCCCGATCTTGTTATGCGTATAGCTGATGATGGCTTTGTCGCAGCCGCCGGCAACATACATGCCCAGTCCGACGCCCAATTGGTTGATGAAAACGCGTGCGGCCTGAATGCCATCTGAGTCACAGCGCGCCAGAAACCCCTGGCAAAAATCCACTGCGACGGTTGGATGAGCCTCGATCAGGCCGCGACCTTCCTGGATGGCGATGCGCAGGCGTTCGACCAGATCAACGGATACAGCGTCGTCATCATCATGCCGGAACTGAATGCAAGGTTTATCCGGGTCTGTGCGGGCCTTGTTCAGGACCTCACGCATCACTTGCCGCGTCTTCAACCCGCTATCGGCAGGCTTTGAAATAATCTGAACCTGTTTCACATCTGCTGTCAGATCATGCAGCCGGTCGCGCGCCTGTTTGGGCAGACAGTCGCCTGTCACGATCAGAAGCACAAAATCCTCATCCGTCTGTTCGCGGAAACACGGCAGGGTTGAAGATTCGAACAGGCGGAACCGTTCTTCCAGCCGGTCTGGATTGTACAGATGGTGCCGCCGCTCTTCGATCGTTTCATGTTCGATCTGAAAGCTGCCCAAGGCCGGAAACGAGAAACGGCACAGTCCGATGACTTGCATTGAGAACCTGTTATTTTCGCTCTTCCGGCCACTATGGCGTTGCTTTAGACCCGCGGCAACCGAAAGACGCGCAGGGTACGAGCTGCTGGGGACTACCCTGTAAATGCCGGGCTGTTGACACTCGCCCCGACTCCCCCTATTACGCGCGTCATCTCGGTACCGGGGGCCGCCCCAAAACCGATTTCAGTAATGAACTGGTCAAGGCCCGGACAATTTTGCCGTTCGCGCCCTCTGATAACCAACCGCGACGTTCACCTCGGAATGGGAACGCTCGCGGATTTTGCGCTTGTGGACGCACGAACGCAGTGAAGTTTAGCCGCACGCAACTCGCGTGCATGTCATGTGTGTTGCAAAACGGGGAAGAAACCGGAATGCCAACTATTCAACAGCTGATCCGCAAACCGCGACAGCCCAAAGTAAAACGCTCGAAGTCCATGCACCTGGAGCAGTGCCCGCAGAAACGCGGCGTGTGTACCCGCGTGTACACCACCACACCGAAAAAGCCGAACTCGGCGATGCGTAAGGTTGCCAAGGTGCGCCTGACCAACGGGTTCGAGGTTATCTCGTACATCCCCGGTGAAAGCCACAACCTGCAGGAACACTCGGTTGTTCTGATCCGTGGCGGCCGTGTGAAAGACCTTCCCGGTGTGCGTTACCACATCCTGCGCGGTGTTCTGGATACCCAGGGCGTCAAAGATCGTAAGCAACGTCGTTCGAAATACGGCGCGAAGCGTCCCAAGTAAGAAGGAGAGGCTGATATGTCACGTCGTCACGCCGCCGAAAAACGCGAAGTTTTGCCTGACGCCAAATTTGGCGACAAGGTTCTGACCAAATTCATGAACAACCTGATGATCGACGGTAAGAAGTCGGTTGCAGAGCGCATCGTCTACAACGCGTTTGACCGCGTTGAAGGCAAGATTAAGCGCGCTCCTGTCGAAGTCTTCCACGAAGCGCTCGACAACATCAAACCGTCGGTCGAGGTTCGCTCGCGCCGGGTTGGTGGTGCAACCTATCAGGTTCCGGTCGAAGTACGCCCCGAGCGCCGCGAAGCACTGGCCATCCGCTGGCTGATCACTGCTGCGCGCGGCCGCAACGAAAACACCATGGAAGAACGCCTCGCCGGTGAACTGCTGGACGCTGTACAGTCCCGCGGTACTGCCGTTAAGAAGCGCGAAGACACCCACAAGATGGCCGAGGCGAACAAAGCCTTCAGCCATTACCGTTGGTAATTCCAGAGGCTTATCAAAATGGCACGCGAATATACACTCGAACACTACCGTAACTTCGGTATCATGGCGCATATCGATGCAGGTAAAACCACCTGCTCGGAACGCATCCTGTTCTACACTGGCAAATCCCACAACATTGGTGAGGTGCACGATGGTGCAGCCACAATGGACTGGATGGAGCAGGAGCAGGAACGCGGCATCACCATCACGTCGGCTGCAACCACCACGTTCTGGGAACGTACCGAAGATGGTGTAACGGCTGACTCACCCAAGCACCGCCTGAACATCATCGACACCCCCGGCCACGTTGACTTTACCATCGAAGTCGAACGCTCGCTGGCGGTTCTCGACGGTGCCGTCTGCGTTCTGGACGCAAACGCCGGTGTTGAGCCTCAGACCGAAACCGTGTGGCGTCAGGCTGACCGCTACAAGGTTCCGCGTATGGTCTTCGTCAACAAAATGGACAAGATCGGCGCAGACTTTTTCAACTGCGTTGCGATGATCGAAGACCGCACCGGCGCACGTGCTGTTCCGGTTGGTATTCCGATTGGCGCCGAGTCCGAGCTGGAAGGTCTGATTGACCTGGTCACCATGGAAGAGTGGCTGTGGCAGGGCGAAGATCTGGGCGCTAGCTGGGTCAAAGCACCGATCCGTGACAGCCTGAAAGACATGGCTGACGAATGGCGCGGCAAGATGATCGAAGCGGCCGTCGAAATGGACGACGACGCGATGATGGAATACCTGGAAGGCAATGAGCCCGACGTTCCGACCCTGCGCGCCCTGCTGCGCAAAGGTACGCTGGAAATCGCGTTTGTTCCGGTTTTGGGTGGGTCTGCGTTCAAGAACAAAGGCGTTCAGCCGCTTCTGAATGCTGTGATCGACTATCTGCCCAGCCCGCTGGACGTTGTCGATTACATGGGCTTCAAACCCGGCGACGAGGAAGAAGTTCGTGACATCGCACGTCGTGCCGATGACGACATGGCCTTCTCGGGTCTGGCGTTCAAAATCATGAACGACCCCTTCGTTGGCTCGCTGACCTTCACTCGGATCTACTCGGGCACCATGAACAAGGGTGACTCGATCCTGAACTCGACCAAAGGTAAGAAAGAGCGCATCGGTCGTATGATGATGATGCACTCGAACAACCGGGAAGAGATCGAAGAAGCGTTTGCAGGCGACATCATCGCGCTGGCGGGTCTGAAAGACACCACCACCGGTGACACCCTGTGTGATGCGAAGGATCCGGTGGTTCTGGAAACCATGACCTTCCCCGATCCGGTGATCGAGATCGCGGTTGAGCCCAAAACCAAGGGCGACCAAGAGAAGATGTCCCAGGGTCTGGCCCGTCTGGCCGCTGAAGACCCGTCTTTCCGTGTGGAAACCGACCTGGAATCGGGTCAGACCATCATGAAAGGCATGGGCGAACTTCACCTGGACATCCTGGTTGACCGTCTGAAGCGTGAGTTCAAGGTTGAAGCGAACATCGGTGCACCGCAGGTGGCCTATCGCGAAACCATCTCAATGCCGGTTGAGCACACCTACACCCACAAGAAACAGTCGGGTGGTTCGGGTCAGTTCGGCGAAGTTAAGCTGGAAATCCAGCCGACAGAGCCGGGCGAAGGTTACTCGTTCGAAAGCCGCATCGTTGGTGGTGCCGTTCCGAAGGAATACATCCCGGGTGTTGAAAAAGGCATCAACTCGGTCATGGATAGCGGCCCGCTGGCTGGCTTCCCCGTGATCGACTTCAAGGTTGCCCTGCTGGACGGTAAGTTCCACGACGTTGACTCGAGCGTTCTGGCGTTCGAAATCGCGGCCCGTATGTGTATGCGTGAAGGCATGCGCAAAGCTGGCGCGAAGCTGCTGGAACCGATCATGAAGGTCGAAGTGATCACCCCGGAAGAATATACCGGCGGTATCATCGGTGACCTGACCTCGCGTCGTGGCCAGGTGTCTGGTCAGGAACCGCGCGGCAACGCGATCGCGATCGACGCGTTTGTTCCGCTGGCGAACATGTTTGGCTACATCAACACTCTGCGTTCGATGTCGTCGGGCCGTGCCCAGTTCACCATGCAGTTCGACCACTACGATCCGGTTCCGCAGAACATCTCGGACGAGATCCAGGCGAAATACGCATAAGCGAAGATTTGAGGGAGCGCCGTTCAGGGGCTCCCTTCATTACCGAAAAAGGAGGCCATCATGGCAAAGGAAAAGTTTGAGCGTACAAAACCGCACGTCAACATCGGCACGATTGGGCATGTTGACCACGGCAAGACGACGCTGACCGCAGCAATCACCAAGTATTTTGGTGACTTCAAAGCGTATGACCAGATTGACGGTGCGCCGGAAGAGAAAGCGCGCGGCATCACCATCTCGACCGCCCACGTGGAATACGAGACAGACGCACGCCACTATGCGCATGTTGACTGCCCCGGCCACGCCGACTACGTCAAGAACATGATCACCGGTGCCGCTCAGATGGACGGCGCGATCCTGGT
>NZ_JBXWNG010000007.1:0-168124 GCF_059610245.1 Ruegeria sp. YTSA075
CGAAGGTCTTCCTATCCGCAATCGCACTCGCAGCTACCGTCCTGTTCTGGCTGTAATTTAATGAGTCTGGAGCCTAAGCATCAATGGTGGACGCATTTGTACGATGTAGAAAACCTTCGATGCAGCGCCGAAGTTGGACGGGATTGTCAATGTGCAACATATGCCCACCTGGCAGCTTTACCAGCTCAGCCTCAGGGATGCGCCCGGCCATAAGATTCGCGCTACGATGCGTCGCGGAGTTTTGTTTTCCGATGATAATAAGAGTTGGTACACGGATCTTCGCAAGGAGAGGTCGCCCGTCATAGTGCAATGCGGCTTCAAGTGCCGCGGAAAGTCGCGGCCGATCCATCCGAGCCAGTTGTCGCTGAAGTTCAATCCTGGTATTCCTACTTTCGCATATGCTAGATAGTTTCGCCAACCAGGGCATCGGGATCGATCGGAACAACGCGGCCGCGATCGTTGCCGATAATTGTCCAAAAAGACGGTCGCGAACCGTAGGAACGACTTCGATCAACACCAATGCTCTGACCCGATCCTTTAGGTGCGCTGCCAGTTCAAGGGCAACCATACCGCCAAGTGAATGACCAATAAGTACGGCCCCATTTGGCACGCCATCCGCAAGGCGTTCAGCATATGCTTCAACGCGATGTGGTTGCGTGAGTGGGCTGTTTCCGTGACCAGGGAGGCAGGGTGTGAGCGCTTTGGCAAATCCCTTCGTGATGGCTAGCCACGTGTCGCCAGACAGCCCCGCACCATGTATCCAAACAGTGTCGATCAGGGCCAAGGGATTGGTCGTTGCATTGGTAATACCAAGGGTAATGACTTTCGCGTCAAACTTTTGAGACACTTGGTAGATCCTTTTAATAGCCTGAGACCGTTGTAACATTTCGACTCGGCCATATCGTCCGGATACCCGCACCTTTGTCTGACCCGGTCGGCGCGGACACTAAGCAATGGCGCATACGTTGAGGAAAGGCGGTTTCTGCGGTAGGTCTTTGGACTATTTCTTCTATTGCTGCTTCCCTGGTTGAACCATGACCATTAACACTGAGATACTCTTGATCGCTACAATCTCCGCGACGTTTACGGTTGCCGTTTTGGCGGCGCTGGTAAGCTGGTCACAGCGATGGACCACTTCGTCGCATTCAATTCTGGCGATGTTTTTTGCGGTCTTCGCAGTGAGCGAGTTTGATACCGTTCTAATAATGCTCACCGCTGAAATTCCGCAAACAGCGCGCGATGCGGCTGCACTGCTAAGCGTCATTGCCAATTTCACCTTGATGCCGGTCTTCTTGCTTTATGTGAAGGCGTTGACGTTGGCACAAGGTCAATCTGATGGAAGGAGCTCGGTCGCACCCCATTTCGCGTTGCCTGCTGCGGTCACAGCATTCGCAGTTCTAGCGATGGCAATGCCGGAAGCGTCACGAGAAGCCTGGTACGCGGGCGTGCCGGCAGAGGGACCGCTACCTTTAGTTGGGTTTCTGAACTACGGCTTCACATTCCTGCCATTCGTGCTTGTCGTTCAATGGGCGATCTACGTGTTTTGGGTTATACGCACGCAAACGAAACATATTGCACTTCTAGAGCAGCACTTTTCTAGCACTGAAGGCCTTGAGCTTCGTTGGGTCGTTGTCTTGGCATTGGCCCTTGGAACATACGTTTTGCAAAGCCTGGTCGGAGTAATTCTTGCTGCTAACGGTGCTCGAGATCCGATTGGCCCGATGCTCGACAGCTTGTGGGTTTTGATCGTTATTGTGTCTCTGACACTTTGGGGGCTAAGGCCATCGAAAGAGCTGGATACCGTCACAGCGGAACTGGAAAATCTGGCTGAGCGAAACAACAAGAAATATGAAAAAAGTGCTCTTGGTTCTGACCAATCAGAGCGTATCGCGCGTAAGCTTATTCAGGCGATGGAGAAAGAACGCCTTTACCGCGATCCCAATCTGACCCTCAGTAGCTTATCCGCCCAAATCGGCGTGTCGATCAATTACGTATCCCAGACCTTGAATCAGCACCTTCACCAATCGTTCTTTGAGTTCATTAATAAGTGGCGGGTCAAGGAAGCCATTCCGCTTGTTGAGAAGGGCGGTTCTACGGTATTGGCGATTGCCTACGAAGTTGGCTTCAACTCACGCTCTTCTTTCTACACCGCTTTCAAGCGTGAGACCGGCATGACACCCACCAACTACAAAAACGCCATGGCTAAGAGGAGCGCACTCAACGATGACGCGGTTGTTATCGGAGCCGGCAAGCGTTGATAGCGGGAAACAGGATATCGATCCGTGCGTATCACCCAGATGATTGGCCAAACCTATGTTTGATTCATGACGCCGCGCGTCTGGATGAGTTGGCTCACACGGTCGGAATTGCGGCCTTCCGCTCTCTGGAGGAAACTTACCAGAGTGAAGGGCTCTTCGATTCTGAAGTGGTGGTGGCCGAATGGGACGGGATGGTAGCAGGTTTTGCCGCCTTTGACGAAACTGAATTGACATGGCTCTATGTCGATCCAGCACTGTCGCGTCGTGGTGTTGGACGAACGCTTCTCCGCCACGTCATGAGGCAGAGCAATGGAAAAATGCAAATTGAGTTGCTTGAAGGCAACTTTCCTGCTCACTCGCTTTACGCATCGGAAGGGTTCGATGTCATTGACCGCCGTGAAGGAAACCTGATTGGAACCGAGAACGTCTTTGCCATTGGCCATGTTCTTCAGCTACGCCCCGGTTTGTGCAGTGCGAATGCACCCAATCTAGAAGACTGTGAAAGTCGCTGATGCTGCGGTCGGTGCAGACACGATGGTGCCGGCTTCAGTTGATCAAACCTGATTGATACACGTCTCAATTTCATTGTCTGGCCCGTTACGTTCGGACGATGTCGACTGCAGAAGACGCTATATTTGGAAGACCCCGCAATTAGTGGAGCAGCTGGAGGGGAAGTTCAACATGTCCAGTTAAACTTGTGAAGCGAACCTTTTCACTCGTCCTGTGCCTAATCGGATTTTGTTGGACAATGCAACTTCCGGCAAAGTTGAAACCGCACCGGCTTCTTGGTCTTAAATAAACGCGATTGCTCGCCGTTCTTCAAGAAATCAAAGGTATTTGCCTTTGCTCATGCCCCTGTAAAAAACACAAATTTGGTGTGGCCGTGAGGTTCATACCGTAGGAATTCAAGAAATGAGTAGCACTTTCCCCCTCAAGCTCATCGTCACATTCAAGGCAGGTTTTCTCGCTTTGTTTGGCTTGTTCTCAACGGCGCCGGTCTTAACGGCCAGCGAACCAGATGTCGTCGACATATCACAAATTGTCGAAGGTAACGGCCTCGCCATTGAGGCGTCTGCTGTGATGGTTCAACGTCTTTCGGATGGACAGGTTTGGGTCAGCAACCCACCGCGCGCAGCAGAGCGCTTTTCACCGGCATCTTCATCAAAGATCCCACACACTCTGATCGCACTCGAATCGGGCGTGGCAGAGCCGAACACGATGTTCGAATGGGACGGCCAGCCACGTTGGATCGACGCCTGGAACCAGGATCACAGCCTGCACACGGCCTTTCAGGTCTCGGCGGTCTGGGTCTACCAGGAGATCGCGCAACGTGCCGGTGGAAAGAGAATGGCGGATTGGCTGACTCGGTTCAACTACGGCAATGCCGACGTCGGGACCGAGGCAACGCTGACCACATATTGGCTGGATGGCACGTTGCGTATATCGGTCGAAGAACAGTTGGCATTCCTGCGCCGCCTGGCCGAACGTGACCTGCCACTCTCTGACACAACATATGCTGCGGCTGACGCGATCATGCAGACTGACGTGGGCGATGGCTGGACCATGTACAGTAAGACTGGTTGGCGCAGTGGCGATGATATCATGGACATCGGTTGGAATGCGGGTTGGGTCCGGTGCGGGTCCGACATCTACGTGTTTGCACTGAATCTGGACATGCCCGACGCTTCTTACAGGAATATGCGGATCACCACTTCCAGGGCGGTATTGGATGCGGTTGGCGCGTTCAACTGCTCATGATGGCCAGTATCATTTCAACCCGGTGCACGGCGTCGGGTTGAAACAGATAAAAATAGTTCCCACGACACACAGGCAAGCGTGTCACCCTTGTGTGTGACAACGTAGCAGCAGGAGGACACTCTGTGATGCCAAAATGCATGATCCATGCACCGTCGATGACAATTCACTTATTTGATACGATACGCCATTTTCTCTTAGGTTGTTTCATCCTTCTGATCCTGTTTTCAAATGGGCGCACGGTTTACGCCGAGGACACGCGTCGCATCGCCTTCAGCTTTGATGATGCGCCAATAGGCGACGGCCCAATTTTGAGTGGTGTCGACCGGACTGAAATGCTGATCGGAGCGCTTGGTGCGGCAGAAATCGAGGGCGCCGCGTTCTTTGTTGTAACGCAGTCACTCCTTGAAGATCCTGTGGGCGCTGAACGGCTACGCGCATATACCGATGCAGGGCATGTGCTGGGGAATCACACGCACGCGCATCCTCGGCTGCGCGATACCGATGCGGCGACCTACCTTGCCGATATTGATCGGGCTGCCGAAATTTTGGAAGCACTCGACCATGTCGCTCCTTATTTCCGATACCCGTATCTGGACGAAGGCAACACGCGCGATAGGCGGTCGGCCGTAGTGGACGGATTGCGGTCGCGTGGCCTGTCGAACGGTTACGTGACGATCGACACTTATGACTGGTACCTACAAGCACTTGTGACCGAGGCGGTTGATGCGGGTCATACGCTAAACTTGAATCAACTGGAGCGGGCCTATGTCGAGGTTATTTTCGAGACCGTTGAGTTCTACGATGCGCTGGCCGTGCAGACGCTCGGGCGGCATCCGGCACATGTGCTCTTACTGCACGAAAACGACTTGGCTGCCCTTTTTGTTGATGAACTCGCCGAGGCCCTCAGGCGCGATGGCTGGCAGATAATACCAGTCGCTGACGCTTACGCTGATCCCATCGCAAACCAACGGCCTGATACGCAGTTTAATGGTCAGGGGCGCATCGCCGCCATCGCGCACGCGGGTGGGACACATCCCCGGCAACTTGTGTCGCCCGGGGAAGAGGAGACGGCACTCCGAGAACGGTTTGTCACCCGCGGCTTGCTACCGCCGAAACAGGATTGAACTTTATGAGAACGAATAACTCCCTACTATTCATTCTGGTTTGCTGTACGTGCTTGGCAAGCCAGTCTGTCCGCGCTGAACGCATTAACTTGCAGACCGACGGAGCCACTTTTGAGATCGACACCAACACGTTGGCGATGTCCGGTGCGTCCATCGGAACTGAGCTGGCAGAGATCGCATTGCCCGCTGTTGTCGGACGAACGCAGGGTCTGACACGCACTACATTCCGTGCCGAATGGAAAATCGACATTGACAGCGGACAGCTCTCTGTTACGGCGACCGCAATCGGTGACAGTGTTACGCTTGAAGTCGCTTCAAACCATGCAGTTGCGCTGGCCTGGCCGCAGGTTCCAGCGCGTATCTCAGATCAGTGGGCTTTGCCCATTCTCGGGGAAGGCCGTCTGTTTGATGCCAACAGCCAAACCTGGCGCAATTTTCTGATGGACGTTCTGAATGGCACTGCCGCAGGTGAACAGTTTTCACTACCTTTCTGGACTCGTCTTGATGGCGAACGGTCTGTGACATGGCGAATGGATAGTCCCTGGGATGCACAGCTGTCTTTTCTGGATACAGGAACGGCCCTGACGGTCGGAGTAGTACAAGAGTTCACTTCGCTCAACCTGGATCGACTTTACCGCGTGACCGTACAGATGGGTCCACAGGACCCGGTGATCGGAGCGCGACTGTACAGAGAGCATCTGGAAAAGACCGGAACGTTCCGCGACTTGAATGACAAGATTTCGGCCAGACCGGATGTCGCCTTGCTTGCCGGTGCGCCGCATATTTACCTATGGTCGGACGGGCTTCTTTCGCCGCGGGATGTCACCAACTGGAGGCGCTTCATCCGTCAGTTCGCAGAGAAAAGAGAGATCGCCACGACACTTTCCGCGCAACTCTGGAATGCTGTACCGGGCGATATGCGAACCGACTTCGAAACGTCTATCCACGAAGCGCGAGGCCGAGAAGGCTTTGTATCGCAGTACAGCCGAACGCATGTGACACGCTCACTCAATGCCGCAATTCAGCGTGCGCGCCCATTTTCCAACGATACAGCGCTTCCAGGCGGTCATGATCCGGTTGAAGAGCGGGCGCATCTTTTGGCGATACGCTCGGAATTGATTGCAGAATTCGAGGGCAGCTTGGCGCCACCGGAAACCTGGGGGGGTGGCATGGGCATGCAGATGCTGGATGCCTTGAAGCAGGCAGGGATTTCGAAAGCTTGGCTGGGGGTGGAAAACTGGAGACACGTGCTTGGGCACCCTGAGGCTGTGACCGAGGCAAAAGCCCGAGGGTATTTAATTGGCCCCTATGACAGCTATACCAGCGCGCACGCAGAGGCGGCCAAACAAACTTGGCCAACTGCGCAGATGGGTGCCGCTGCATACAAAGATGCACGGATAGTGAATGCAGATGGGACGGCAAAAAGAGGGTTTCGAGGGAGAGGTTTTTATGTGAATCCGGCGGCCGTTGCCGACTATGCAAAAAACCGCATTCAGGCCGTATCCGAAAGCGTCGGTTTCAACAGCTACTTCCTTGATGTCGATGCCACGGGTCTGTTGCTCGAGGATTACACGGAGGGGCGTGAGACTGAGCGAGTGGAAGCTTTGGGCGCCGTGAAGCAGCGACTTGATTTTGTGGCCAACGATCTGAAGTTGGTGCTGGGTTCTGAGGTGGGTGTGGCGGCTTTCGCGCCGCATATCGACTTTGCGCATGGCATCACAACACCTGCATTCGACTGGATGGATTCACGCATGCGTCGCGACCCCGAACCACCTTTTTTTATAGGCGGCTACTGGCCGCCCGAAGCGCCGGCGCGCTTTTTTGAACCTACACCGGTGCCGCCTGAGATGCGTGAGATTGTGTTCAACCCTGTCAACCGCATTCCGCTGTACCAAATCGCGCTCGGAGACAGCGTGGTAACAACGCACCACTGGCATTTCGGCACACTTAAACCGTTGGACGAACGCGCGCATAACGAGTTGATTGGCCTGCTCTACGCTGTGCCACCGCTCTATCATCTCAACGCGGCAGTCATTGAGAGCGATCTGCCCGAAATTGCCCGCTACGTTGCTGAATTTGCACCGTTGCATACCCGTTTGATGACGCAGCAAATGACAGGGTTTGCGTTCATTTCAGAGGACCAATTGTTGCAGAGGACGGAATTCTCAGACGGCACAGCAGTGATGGCAAATTTTGCGGATAGTTCCCGATTTTTGCCGGATAGGCGAGAGATACCTGCACTTGGTATCAGGATCGAAATGAACGGTCGTGATCCAATTGTTTTCTCAACCATTGAGCCACCAAGTGACTGAATGATTGATTGGAGCTGTCGACAATGCCTTTAGCGCAGCAAGAGAATTGCAAATCAAACCTTGTAACAAAATGGCCTGTCGAATTGTCCCACTGTCCGTTTTGGGTCAGAAATGCTTGATGTTTGGGTCAGATTTGAGTGACGTGATTCACTGATTTATTGAGGTTTCGGCTGTCGATTGAGTCAAAGGTCAGTGACGTCCCACAGTGCTTGTTGAACGTCACACGAACCTGCCCCATCCTCTTGTTTTGCGAGCAGGGTTAGGCCGTTCTGAGCCCATTTTGACAAATGCTGCACCGCGCACGAGTAACTTCGAAGCTCTGATTGCTGCCATGGCTCTGCGCAAGGATCACACCTTGTAAAAGCCGACTAGACTATCTCCACGCGACGGTGCGGTCCGCCTAAGCTGCCATTCATGTACTGCGGCACGATTGCAGAAAGGGAATTTTGTGGCAAATAATGCGAAATCACCTCAGTCGTCCCACAAAGTTAGATGTTTTGATCATCATTCAATTTTCACCTGAAACCCGACACAGACCCGTCTGACGACGGGTCTGTGTTTCGGCCGAACAATGTATTGGGAGGAACATCGATTGGCCGTTTTGATCTCGCCAGAGGTTCAACCAAAATGCTCTTTGAAGCGATCAATACAGCGGCGGAAACCGTCTTCGAAGTTTCCGTTACCGGAGTGGTAGACACTTTCGAATGATATCACCCCATCATAGGCGTCGGCTTTCAGAGCATCCGCCATCGGCTGAAACTGATCGGCCAGTTGGCCTTCGCCCATTGGTTTGACCGTCAATGTTGCGCGGGGCGTGTCGACGTGAACGTCCTTGATGTGGATGTGCCCGAGATAGCCATCTTTTACCTCGTCATACCCAGCAGGAAACGCTTGTTCGTGACACCAGCAGTTGTTGGCTGGGTCCCAAAGTACCTTCAACGTGTCTTTGGCGTCCAGATCATCGATCAGCTTACGGGCGGTGTAATTCGAATTCACCATGGTCCCGTTGCCCGTTTCGACGACCAAAGTCACTCCGCCGTCCTTGGCAACGTCAATCGCCGGTGCAATCAGGGGCAACATCGCGTCCCATGCACCCTTGGCGACGTTCCACTTTTCGGCACCTCCGTACCCCCAAAGGATTTGCTCTTTCTTGGGCGTCATAATGCGAACCAATGGGCTGCCGACCACATGCGCCATGTCGATCACGCGCTTCAGAGCATCCATATGCTTGCTGTGAAGGTCGTCCCCTGGTTTGTTCGCCCCGGTCATTCCCGCAAAGATGTGGCGCGACAGACAGGATACAGGCTTGCCCCGATCCCGAAGCAGAGTGTCAATTTCCCTGATCTCATCGGCCGAGTGATCGCCAACCTCCGTATCGCCGACAAATTGCAGTTCGGCATATTCGAGATCAAACTCATCCATCACATCGACCGCGTGTTTCAGGTCGCGACTGATGCCATCACAGATAACGCCAAGTTTCATGTTCTTGTCCTTTCTCAGCGATGCAACTCAGCGCCGACAATGTCTTCGATCACGCGGGTGCAGGCCCAGTTGTCGCCATCGGGGAACTTGGTTTTGCCCGCATGGAAAATCTGCATAGCAGATGAAGCAGTATGCATTGGAACGCCCAGCTCTTCGGCCAGGTCCAGAGAGATGGTCAGGTCCTTGTGCATCGTACCGATGCCGGACCCGGTGTTTTCGAATTTGCGGTCGATTATGTTCTCCAGCGCAGTATTGGTGCATCCGCATCCCGCGCCAGAGGTTGAAAAGACTTTGAACAGGTTTTCTCCCTTCACGCCCGCCTTGGCGGCGAGGACTGACGCTTCAAATGTTGCAGAAAAGATCGAGCCAATCAGGGTCTGCAAACATGCTTTTACGGTCTGACCTTGGCCGGGCCCGTCCCCTACGCGGTGAATGGTGGCCGAGACCGCCTCCATCACCGGTTGGAATTCGTCCAGTACGGCATCAGGGGCTGCGGCCATCATGGTTAGTGTACCGCCTTGCGCACCCGGAAAGCCGCCAGAGACAGGGCTATCGATCAGGTGAATGCCAGAACCGGCCATGGCCTCACCAATCTCGCGGGCCTCACGCGGTTTGATCGTGGCGGTCAGAATGACCGTCCCGCCTTGCGTCATGTGACGGACCAGACCGTCATCACCAAGAATGACGGCTTTGGCTTGATCGCCATTCATGACCATGACATAGACTGCATCCGCGTTCGCCCCCACATCTGCCACGCTGGCAGCAGGCACTCCGCCCATTTCACCCAGCGTCTTCAGTCGCGCCTCACTCAGATCAAAACCAGTGGTTTCGAACCCGTTTTTGATGAGGTTCTTGGCCAGCCCGCTGCCCATATCCCCTAATCCAATGACACCTGCACGTTGCATGATTGTCTTCCTAATGTGTCGTCCGGCCTGGCCGGAGTTGAGGTTTGGCGCCCGTAGTTTTTCGGGCGTCGATGTGTGCGGGGGTTTCAGGCTTTGGCTGACCAAGGCCGGGCAGGTCCGGAAGACACCCCGCTGCCCAATTCCGTGCCGTTACGGCCCCATGACCGCGTCCGGTATCCACATGACCAGTTGCGGGAAGATCGCGATCAGGATCAGCACCACCACATTTGCCAACAGGAACGGCGCGGCCCCGACGAAAATCTTTCCGATCGGCATACGGCAGATCGCAGCGCAGACATTCAGGCAATTTCCGACTGGCGGGGTACATGCACCAACAGCCAACCCCGAGACCATCACCACACCAAAATGCACACCTGATACGCCCAGCTTTTCAGCGACCGGCAACAGAACCGGTGTCAGTAAAAGAATGGCGGGGCTAACGTCGATGAACGTACCCGCCATCAGGATCAAAATGGCTGTCAGAACCATGAAGGCAACCGGGCCAAGTCCGAGGCCCGAAACGAAATCGGCCAGTTGATTGGGTACACGTTCCAGCGCCAGAACAGTGATGAACACTTGACTGAATGCGATGATCATCATGATCTTGGCGGACATGATGATGGCGTGACGCATGGCCCCCGGCAGGTCTTTCAGAACGCCAAATCCGACGATGAACAGTCCAATGATCAGGCCGTACACTACGGCCGCCCCGGCTGTTTCGGTCGGGGTAACGAAACCGAAGACGACGGAACCTACGATCAAGATCGGCATCAGCGCTACGGCGGCAGAACGTCTGGCCTGCCGCCCGGCTTCGGCTAATGTGAACGGTACGTCTTCGGTCGGGTAATCGTTCCTCTTGGCCAGCAACCACACGACGATCAGCTGAAGTAAGCCAACCATGATGCCGGGAATGATCCCGCCCAGAAACAGGCGACCGATGCTTTCTTCCGCGGCGACAGCGTAGATAATCATCGGAACAGACGGTGGGATGATCATGCCCATAGTGGACGAGGCAACCGTGATCCCCGCTGCGAAACTCTTGGGGTATCCTCGTTTTTCCATCTCGGGGATCAGAACGGACCCGATGGATGCGGTGTCGGAAGCGGAGGAACCAGAGATACCGCCAAAGATCATCGAGCCGACCACGTTGACCAGACCCAAACCGCCCTTCAGGCGACCGACGAAGAACATGGACAGGTCCAGCAGGCGCCGTGTGATGCCTCCGGAATTCATCACCAGGCCCATCAGGATGAAGAAGGGCAGTGAGACCAGCGGGTAATTGTTGATGCCGGAAAAAAAACGCTGCACGACGAAACCTGTCGCCGCGGGGGCTTCGATCAGGAAATACGCCAGTGACGCCAGCCCCAGAGAATAGGCAATAGGAACTCCACAGACCAACAATATTCCAAGCGTGGCAAAAAGGATCAACATGTCAGTCCTCCGGCATCCAGAGAACATCGATGGAATCCCGACCACCCAGTGTCAGAACCACACGAACGAAACAGTAGAAAACGGCAATCGAGCAGGAGATCGGTACTATGATGAACACATAGGCCTGAGGCATCCCGAAAGGTTGCCACATGTTTTTCCCCGGCCCCGCAATCCAATCGATGGACAGCCAGACCAAAGCCGCGTTCATCACTCCCACGAGGACTAGCCCTGCCACGTAGAAGGCCATTTTGACGTAGTAGGGCATCATGTCGATGAAGAATGTGATCGCGATATGCTCGCGCTTCGCAATCGCGACGGCACCGCCCAAGGCCGAAGTGCAAAGAAACGCAATCTTAACCTGTTCGTCGACGCCGTAGATCGCCATGTCAAAGGGGCGCATCAGGACTTTGGTGACGACAATCACCAGAAACACCCCGAACAGCACGACCATCAGCGCTTCGATAACGCGCGTCAGTACACGGTCAATTGCAGAGAGCGTATCCATAAACCGGTTCCGTTAAGAAGGGAATCCGGGCGCAGGGTAAAAGCGCCCGGAATTGCCGTTTCAGATTAGCCGCAAGACGCCGCTGCAGCACGGGCAGCGTCGATATCATCCATCGTGAAATGACCTGCGTCGATCATCTGTCGATAGACCGGCGCAACGGCTTCCTGAAAACCAGCCAGTGCTTCCGGCGTTAATTCGTTGATCTCCATGTGCTTACCGAGTTCGCCGACGATGTTCGTTTCAGCATCGCGATACAGCTTGTCCGACATGGCCATCGCTTCGACCGCAACCTCGTCAAAGGTGGCCTGAAGGTCTTCGGGCAAACCGTCATACCAGGCCTTGTTGACGATCAAAGGATCGGGGCCGGTCATGTGGTTCGACAGGGTCAGATACTTCTGGACTTCGTGAATATTGAAGTCCCAGATGTTTTGCGGCGGGTTGTGCTGTCCGTCGATCACACCTTGTTTGAACGCCTGATATGCTTCGGAAAACGGCATGGCGACCGGAACAGACCCGATGGCTGTGCCCGTGGCGATCATCAGATCAGATTGAGGTTCGCGGATGCGCAGACCTTGCAGGTCATCAACAGATGTTATTGGCTGAACGTTATTGGTATAGGCCCGGAACCCTTGGCTGATACCGGTGGCAGGTATGTGATATCCGTTCGCCTCAGCACGGGCCTGAACGCCCTTGGTGAAGTCCGAACCGACCAGACATTCCATCTCATCCCAATTCGCGACGAGGAACGGCAACTGGTACAGGTTGAATGCCCCGGACGCGTCGGCAAAGAAACCGCCACGCGTTCCCTGCAGCAAACCGGCCGTCACCTGATCCATCATTTCACGCTCATTACCAAGCGCGGCACCAAAGAAGTTCTCGACTTCGATGCGACCGTCCGTACGTTTTTCAAGTTCGGTCTTGAACCAATCCATGGACTGCGAACGGATTGAGGTTTCTGGTTGCTCGTTGCCATATTTAAAGGTGAAGTCCGCCGCCAGTGTTGTACTGGCCGTCATTATTAGGCCGGTAACCCCGGCTAGTAATTTAGCTGTGTAGGTCATGTTATCCTCCCTGAACGGGACTCGATCCCGTTGCATGACGCTGGGATAAGCCCCCCCACAATTCGGTGGCAAGAAAAATTACATCAGATGACAGTAATGATGGTTTTTGATGTCATATGAAGCTTATTTGAGGATGATTTTGATCAGAAATGATGTTAGCAGAGGTCTATGAGCGATGAAGCTGTAATAATCCCAAAGAAGGCACGCGTCTCCGAGATTGCGAGGATTGCGGGGGTCGGCACCGCTACGGTTGACCGGGTTTTGAACAACAGATCAAACGTAAAGCCTGAGACCCGCCAGCGTGTTTTGCAAGCCAAGCACGCGATTGAATCTGGCGCTCAATTGGACCAGCCTGCGCGACCCTGGCGGCTGAAGATGTTTCTGCCAGAGGAAGCCGGGCCATCGACAGAATTTCTGGGCGACTGTTTCCAGAATGTTTTTACCAATGGCCGCGCCACTGTCGAGTGCGTCTTTTCCACGAAACTGGAACCATCTGTGTTGGCTCGAAAACTGAGAGCCTGCGCCGGGCAGGGTATTGATGCAGTGGGTTTTCAGGCTTTGGATGATCCGCGGGTTCGCGACGCTGTCGAAGAGCTGCACGGTTTGAATATTCCCTGCATACCTGTCGTCTCCGATCTGATCAGCCCCGTTCTGGGCCAATTTGTCGGGACGGACAACATGGCCGCAGGACGAACAGCGGCCTATTTTATGGGTCGTATGCTGCGGCAATCCGGGACCGTCGGGGTAATTTCCGGTGAGCAACTGTATCGCAACCATTCGGATCGAGAGATGGGGTTTCGGTCAGCCTTGCGAAGGGATTTCAGCCACCTCCGCGTTGTGGGCACCTATATCGGCCACGATGATGTGCAGGAAAATCGCGTGGTGGTGGCCCAGATGCTGGACGAACATCCTGGGCTGCTCGGCATTTATAACGTTGGCGGCGGTAACGAAGGTATTGTGGCGGCTCTGGCTGATCGCGATTTGACCGGAGAAATCATGCTGATCGGCCACAACCTTACGCCGAAGACGCGAAACTATCTGCTAGACGGATCAATGGATCTTGTCATCCACCAGAATATGCGACGGATCGCCGAACAGGCCGTTCAAACGCTGATCGCGACACTGGAAAACCGCCCCTATCAGGCAGAAGTCGTTCCGGTTGAAGTCATCACCCGTGAAAACATCAACGGCGCCACCTTCGGCTGATGTTCATAGGTTTTCAGATGTGCAGAGATCAAACGGAATAACTCCAACCTGTTCCTGAATTGGTTTTCCGGTCAGACACCGAGACATCATCTGAGTCACGCGATCTGCAACCTGATCCAGCGGGTTGTTAATCACCAAATCGATGCTGCCATCGGCAAGCGCGGCTTCGGTAACCGGTGTCCGTTCATGGCAGATGTAGACAACTTCCCGCGATTGCCCTGCCTCGCGCAGCGCTTTCAATGCTCCGGTCACGCCGCCTCCGCAATGATAGATGCCGGAGAGGTCTTTGTTGGCCCGCAGCAATTCTGCTGCCGCTTCATATGCGACCGCGGCGTCATCCAGATACACCACAGAGTCTCGAAGAGGTTTCTGCGGTGCAAATTCGCGCATGTAGCTTCTGAACCCACTCTCAAGCGCTTCGTGCCCCAGATACCTGTGCGACCCGATAAGGATGCCAACCACGCCTTCGGTTCGATCAAGACGCGCCATCGCCCAACCTGCCGTCCGCCCCGCTTTTCGACTGTCGATCCCGACATAGGCGGTAACGTGAGGCGAAGACAGCGGCGAGAGCAATGCAAAGACAGGTACATCGGCGCTGACGATCGCACGATTGATCTCCGAATGATCAATCGCAACCAAGCCTATGGCGTCTACCTTGCCGCGCATTTCGTCAATCGCAGTTGCAAGCTCGGACGGCGACAGGCTTTCTACGTATTGGATTACAACTTTTGCCCGGATACTCCGCAACTGCTCTGCCTGTCGCTGCAATTCAAACGCTAACTCGCGATAAAACCACTTGCTTTCCTTTTGAAGAATAAAGCCCAGCCGTTTAGCTGGCGCCATCTCTTCAATTCGGCGTCGTAACAACCCTGCCGAACGATACCCCAACGCATCTGCCGCTGAAAGAACCCGCACAGATGTCGCCGCAGTAACCGGCGCGCGCGCATTCAGAACGCGGTCTACTGTTGCGACGCCTACCCCCGCCTTTTCTGCGACGTCTTTGAGTGTGACACGGGCCATAGCACGCTCCATGATAAAACATATCATCTATTTTACAGAATACTCTGAGAGAAATGATAGAAAATATCACGACAGGTTTGACGATTCAGGCGCTCCTCGGTTCTGCTCGGCAACAGCAATGTAGAAAAGGAACCTGATGTGCCGAAGGACAATACCCTTCCTTGGCGGGATTATTCGCTGACGGGCCGGGACAGCGGTCCAAGCTTTGCACCTAAACAGTGGTACTCCACTCCAGTCCCCCGGAAACGGATGAAAGAACTGATGAAGCGCCGCGATACTCCGGCCCTGATCGATTACGGGATCTGGCTGGGATTGGTGTTGGCATCCGGTGCTCTGGTCGTTCTGACCTGGGGTACATGGTGGGCAGTGCCTTCTGTCATTCTTTACGGGGTGTTTTATGGATCCTGCGCCGACAGCCGTTGGCACGAGTGCTGCCATGGGACTGTGTTCAAAACGCCTTGGCTGAACACCGCAGCCTATCAGCTGGCCTCATTCATGTCGCTGAAGAACCCCTATCTTTGGCGGTGGAGCCATACACGGCATCACACGGATACGGTGATCGTCGGAAAAGACCCCGAGATTGCGTTTCCCCGGCCTCCGCATCCACTCAACATCCTATGGAACATGCTGCATCTGCAATCTGGCTGGAACGAGTTAAAAAAGATGTTTCGGTTGTCGGCTGGTCGCTTGACCAAAGATCAGAAAACCTTCCTCATCGAAGCCGACCGATCTAAGGCGTTCTTAGCGTCGCGTGTTCACCTCGCAATCCTCGCGATGACATTTGTTTTGGCAATGGTGCTGCAATCATGGCTGCCCATTGTGCTGATCGGCGGACCGACGTTTTATGGTTCGTGGCTGCATCACTTGCTGGCATCACTGCAGCATGCCGGGCTGGCAGAAGACGTCCCGGATCACCGATTGAACTCGCGAACCGTCTACATGAACCGGTTCTTCCGCTTCGTGTATTCGAACATGAACTACCATGTGGAACATCACATGTATCCCATGGTGCCGTTCTACAATCTCCCGGCCTTGCACGAAGAAATCAAAGGCGATTGCCCACCAGCGTACACGGGGACACTGACCGCGTTTCGCGAAATGCTCCCGGCCATTCTAATCCAGCGGCGCGATCCGTTCTACTTTGTCGACCGCAAGCCGTTGCTGCCCAAGGACGCTAACCCCAGCCCAGAATACACTCGACCAACAGCCCTAGCGGCCGAGTAAATCAATCCCCGGAATACAGGAAAGCCCATGACGAACTGGACCCGCGCCTGCGCTTGCGATGACATCGAAACCGAAGATCTAATCCGTTACGACAATGGCGATCGTACCTTTGCCATCTACCGAAGCCCCGAGGACGAATTTTACTGCACCGACGGATTGTGCACCCATGAAGAAGTGCATCTGGAAGACGGTCTGGTGATCGATCATCTGATCGAATGCCCCATGCACAACGGCCAATTCGATTATCGCACCGGCGAGGCAAAGCGCTCACCCGTCTGTGTGGATCTGAAAACCTACCCCGTTAAGATCGAAGGCGGAGATGTCTTCATCGATATCGGGTGATGCCATGAAACGGATCTACGACTGGGACGCGAAGTTCCCACTTAGAAATTACACCGCGTCCGACCTGCGTGCGCTAAAGGGTATCCGCAAGCTGGTTCAGACAACGGCGAATACAACCGAAGAGGCAGCAGCCGCGAAAGATGCCGGAATCGATTTGATCATGGGCAATGCCCAGAACACGTCCGCCGTGCGTCAGCCAAAGAGATCACGCTGACAATGCCAATGCTGATAAGAAGCGCCGAGCACAGGAACAGGCCCGTCAGGCTTGTCACACTAAGCAAAGCCGCACCGATCGCTGCTCCCAATCCGATCGCGCAATTGAAAAGGGCGACATCGATGGCCGAGGCCTGCAATGCATCCGCGCCGGCTTCTTTCTGGACCCAGGTCTGCAAACCAACCAGTATGGCCGAGATGGCACCACCCCAGAAGATCAGCGCCAACCCCGCGCCATAGCGATCATTGACGATTTCATACACGATCAAATGGCGTGGGCAGCCGTGGTGAAAAAGAACGAAGATCGCCTCGACCTCATGGCCGAAGGTAATAGCTTGCTGAGGCACATCGTTAAGGAATTTGCCAAGGCCTGAAATGCCATTGTCGAAGGTACGTGAGATCACGTCGCGCACTCAACCAGAGATCGCATCACATAACACCTATACCGCGATGTTCGCGGTTTGCTGCGGCGGAGCGTTTCAACCCAAGACTGTCTGCGAGTGCCTCTGAACTAAGGCGCACGCGCAGATGTTCGAGAACACAATGAGAGGCTCTGGCTCGGCCTAGGAAGATTTTTCCGACATACTTTAGTATGGGAAGTGATCTTATTTGCGGACAAATATGCGTCCGTGTGTCCGTCAGAAGCTCTGATTTCTTGCTACCTCAGTCCTGTCAACAGTTTCTGAGGCGACATTGCGTATATTACACGAAACACCGGGGTCGGATCTGGATTGGAAGGTCAGAGCACCGCTGATCGTGGAGACACCATCTGGTGCGGTAGTCGCGATTGAACGCTGGTCGCTCGCGGGGCTGGAATGGCCGGACGACGCGCCTGAATGCCCTAAAACCGCAACGCTTAGCGTTCCCTTTCAAGGCGTAGATATCCGTTTCCCGGTACGTTTGTCGAAGCCAGGTTCCAACGCAACAGTACAACTGGAAGGTTTGAGCGGTCGGCAACGCGAGACGCTGGCTCTGTTTTATCGCTCTCTGTTGTCTGGACGAATGGCCAGCAGCGCAGATGTGATAACCTGCCTCGACACTCCGGTTGATTTGGTGCCGATGGAGGAAACGGAAGGCGAACAATCCCCAAAACCTGCGAGATTTCTTCCACGGTCTCTGCATGTAGCACTCAATGTGGCGACCTATCTGCTGATCGCAGCGGCGGTGATTGGCGTTATTGGAAACAACATTTTCACCAATTTGGACCGAATTGACATTCAACACGGGCGCGTGCTGGCCCCAATGATCCCTTCTTTCCCTTCAGCCAACGGCTACATCGAACACATTGAAGTCGCGGTCGGGCAAGAAGTAAGTGAAGGTGATCTACTTTTCTCGATGGGTGACGCAGACGCTGTGGCGGCCCTCAAACGCACCGAGACGGAGTTGGCACTTGCACGCACCGAGCACGTCAATATCACTGAGGCCTTGAATGATCTTAGGGCCCAATCTGGCTCGGAGGTATTGGCCGAACGGGTCGCAGCAGCCATGCGCTTCTATGCAGAGTTTGTACAAGACGGCGGGTTTGATGATATGCGGCGTCAATGGCTCAGCCTTCGTGCGCGCAACCCTGCGCTGGCGCAATCGGTTGATCCAGTATTGATCGTAACAAACTTACTTCAAGCTGAAGAACGCAATCGCGCGTCCGCAGTAGAGTCGTTGGAAGCAACAAGAGAGGCTCAGCAACAGAAAATAGAAAACAATCACGTTCGCGCGACAACAGACGGGATTGTTCAGGATTTAATCGTTCGGAAAGGCCAGCCGTTTGGTGGCACAGCAGACGAGTTGGTCTTTGAGACGGCTGAGCCTCGTATGACGATCGGATGGGTGTCGGAACGGTTTGCTGAAACAATCTATATCGGTATGCCCGCAACGATTGGCTTCAATGAGAATGGGAAAAAGATCACCATTCCCGGTGAGGTCTGGGACGTACGCGCCGGGGATAACCCTGAACGACCTGGAGAGTTCGGAATCATTGTCACGGTTCGCGCAATCGGTCTGTCCTCGAAACAAACAAAAACCCAATTGCGGTTGGGAGCCCCGGTCAATCTGGAAGCAAAGCGACAGTTGGGTACACGCTTCCGCGCCTGGTTAAAGTCCATGGACCCGCGTGTGGGTCGATCCCATGACTGAATACGAGTTCGACAAGGATCTGGCACGGCGACTAAGGGAACTGCAAACAGATGTTCCCAACTATTTTTGCAAGTGGTCACTACCGCAGTTCACTCTGTTCTTGCTCCTGTTAATGGGCCTGCTCTGGCTGTTGGCCAACGTACCGAACCGGTTCTTCAACCCGAGTGTTTTGCACGTCACAATGGTACTTGGAACACTTGGGTTCTGGCGATTTGGCTGGTGGTTTACCCATGCTTTAAGGGCTCAGATTTATGCGAAAGCCAAATGGCCGGGAATGCGGCGTCGGGCGGACTCAATTTGGGATGCTGGCTGGCGCCCCAAACACCTCCATATCCAGATGACGACTTACTTTGAGGAGCCCTCCATCACAAAACGTGTTGTGGGGTCCATGCTTGGGCAAATCCGCCGCGAACGGATTCCGACGACGATCTATATCGGCACAGGCAGCGCATATGACGAGCAGATCATTCGCGACTTTGTCGAAACCTACGCGCAGGATATCCCGGATGATCTGGCGACCCTAGTATTTATCCGTCAGAACCAGCCGGGCAAGCGAATGGCGATTGGTCTGATCCTGCGAGCGATCTGCAGATCCGGGGCGTCACCGGATGATCTGGTGATTTTCATGGACGGAGACGCCCTGTTTGGTGGGGATGTTCTACGCAAAACCCTGCCAATGTTTGCAAGCGACCCAGAGTTGCAGGCACTGACCACAGATGAAGAGGTCATATGCTACGGACCGGCTTGGATCGCCAAATGGCTGGACATGCGGTTCGCGCAACGCCGTCTTGCGATGCAAAGCCATGCCTTGTCGGGTCGTGTTTTGACACTGACGGGAAGAATGAGCGTATTTCGCGCCCGGCATATTCTGGACGAGAAGTTCATTCGCACCATCGAGGCAGATCATCTGCATCACTGGCTTTGGGGCAATTTCCGGTTTCTGTCCGGGGACGACAAATCAACCTGGTATCGTCTGCTGAGCGTGGGCGCAAAAATGACCTACGTGCCGGATGCTACAGTCTACACGATTGAGGTCATCAAAGAAAACGGCCTCATGCGGATGGTCCAGAATTTCCGCCGATGGTCAGGAAACATGTTGCGGAACGGAAGCCGCGCAATCGCACTTGGGCCGACAGCAATGCCCTTTTTTATCTGGTGGTGTGTCGTTGATCAAAGGATCGCCATGTGGACCATGATGGTCAGTCCGGTCATGGTCGTCGTTGGCAGTATGGTTGCGCCGGGTTACTTCTGGAACTGCATCATCTGGGTGCTGTTTTCGCGGATCGTGCTATGCCTGTTCCTGTTCGGGTACAGCAGGCGCGCTGATATGAGTTGGCCATTCATCCTGTATCTCAACCAAGTGATAAACGCGACGGTCAAGATCTACATGATCTTTCACTTGTCCAAGCAGAAATGGTCGAACAGAGGCAACCAAAGCTCGGGCGGTGGATCGGGCTTTGTCGAGACGCTTAAAAGCGGTTTTGCCAAGTTCCAGATGGCTACGGCAATCCTGACATTTCTAACCGCCATCCTGATCTATGTTGGTCTGATCGAGATGCCGTTCGGCTAATAGACATATCCTTTCGATAGTGAATTTAAGCCTATGATACACAGCAATAAAAGCGAGGATCGATAATCTGAAATCAGACTTGAAATGAAGAGGTTTCACATGATTCAACCAATTATCCTTGCTGGCGGTTCCGGCACCCGTCTCTGGCCCGTCTCTCGAAAGAGCTATCCAAAGCAGTTCGTCGAACTGGATGGCGATCACAGCCTGTTTCAGAAAACCGTTGTGCGTGTGGCCGAGCCTGGATTTTCTGCACCACTGATCGTCACGGGAGAAGACTACAGGTTCATCGCCCAACAACAACTGACAGATATCGATGTCGAAAAATCTGAACTGATCGTGGAACCTGTTGGCCGCAATACCGCTGCTGCGGTTCTGGCAGCGGCTTTGCGATACAAAGAAGAGCCGGAAACAGTCCTGCTTGTCCTGCCCAGCGATCACGCGATTGAGGATGTATCCGCGTTCCGTCGAACGATGATGCGGGCGGAGAAAACAGCCAAACGCGGTAAGATCGTGACTTTCGGGATCAAACCCGATCATGCCGCGACGGGTTTCGGCTACCTGAGGGTTGCGGGCGGGTACCAAGGGTCGCTGCTGATTTCTACGTTTGCGGAAAAGCCCGATGCTGAAACCGCGAAGGGCATGTTGGAAAGCGGTGACTGGCTGTGGAATGCCGGAATGTTCATGTTCAGGGTCGATACCGTGCTAAAGATGTTTGAATCACACGCCCCTGAGATGTCTGCACCGGTCGAAGCGTCCTTGGCCCTGGGTCAGCAGGATCTGGGTTTCTACCGACTGGATCAAAACGCCTTTTCCCGCTGCCCGAACCTCTCGTTTGATCATGCGGTGATGGAGCATGTCGAAAACGGTGTCGTGGCTTTTGGATTGGACTGCGGGTGGTCCGATCTGGGCAGTTGGAAATCGGTGATGGAGCAAGGGCAAGTAGATGATGGTGCGAATGTCACTTCTGGAAACTCGACAGCAATTGATTGCCGCGACAGCCTCCTGAGGTCGGAAAACCCGGACATCAAGTTGGTCGGGCTGGGTTTGAAAGACATCGTTGCAGTCGCGACCGACGATGGCATTCTGGTCGCGGACATGTCGCACAGCGCAGAAGTTGGCAAGGTTGTGGACGAGTTGCGGAACGAAGGATCTGACCAGGCCGAGATGTTTCGTCGGTGTCATCGTCCATGGGGCTACTACGAAACCCTATCTCTGGGGCCTCGGTTTCAGGTCAAACGGATCATGGTTCTGCCCGGCGCCAAGCTGTCCCTGCAAAGCCATGTTCACCGAGCTGAACACTGGGTTGTCGTCAGTGGCTCAGCAAGCGTGACGGTTGGTGATAAAGTCAGCCTGCTTTCCGAGAATGAATCGACCTACATCCCGCTGGGTGCTGTCCACCGGTTGGAAAACCCGGGGAAGCTGCCTTTGCATCTGATCGAAGTTCAATCGGGCTGCTACTTAGGTGAAGACGACATTGTGAGATACGAGGACATCTATGACCGTGTCGCTGTAGCCTAGATTCAATTGCACCACCCTCCTAATGACTGGCCCGCGTGGATTTCCACGCGGGTTTTTTCTCTCGTATGGGGTTGATGACCATTCGTATATGTCCGGCGTCATTTGCGCGCCGCGGATAGTCTGCCGATACATTTCATCAAATTATCAGTGCGTTACCTTGGATTCAAATCGGAGGTAAGTCTATGGAACTCAGAAAAATTACTCAGAACGACGCCGAAATTGTCATACCGGTGTCTTCGCAAAAATCCCGGATCAGTGTTGTCGGGTTGGGCTATGTTGGTGCCGTATCAACTGCATGTTTGGCTTCTCTTGGGCATCAGGTTGTAGGTGTTGACATCGACCCTGACAAAGTGACTCAGATCGCGCGCGGTGAGAGCCCGATCCACGAAGAAAATCTTGGTTCAACTCTCAAACAAGGTGTTCAAAAGGGTCTGATCTCTGCAACGGACGATCTGAGCGCAGCTGTACGCGAAACCGAAGTTACCTTTGTGTCGGTAGGAACACCAACCGCTCCGGACGGGGGCTGCGACTATAGCTATATTGAACAGGCGGCCCGTTCGATGGCAGTTGGCCTTTGCCAAAAAGATGGATTCCACATCTTTGCCATGCGGTGTTCAATTCCGCCCGGAACCACGATGAACGTATTGGTCCCGATCCTTGAGCGGCTTTCAGAAAAGAAGATGGGCCAGGACTTTGGGGTGTGCTTCAATCCTGAGTTTCTGCGGGAAGGTGTCGCCATAGATGACTTCCATAACCCTCCGAAAACAGTGCTTGGCACCAACGATTTTCGCACGGCGGAAGTCATGAAGCGCATCTTCGCGCCGGTTGATCCAAATCCTATTTTGACAACAGTCGAAGTGGCTGAGACTATCAAATATGTCGACAATGTATGGCACGCGACCAAGGTTTGCTTTGCCAACGAAGTCGGCCGCTTGTGCAAGCCGCTGGGCGTGGACAGCCACGCAGTTATGGATGTCTTTACCCAAGATACAAAGCTGAACCTGTCCCCTTACTATCTGAAGCCGGGCTTTGCTTATGGTGGCTCGTGCCTGCCGAAAGAAGTGCGGGCGGTTACACATATCGCTGAAGAACTGGGTGTCGAACTGCCCATGATCGGCAACCTTGACCGCTCAAACCGGGAGCAGATCGAACAGGCGACCGAGATGCTGCGAAAAACGGGGGCCAAGCGCGTTGGGGTTCTGGGGCTGGCTTTCAAACCGGGTACCGACGATCTGCGCGAAAGCCCTATTCTGGAAGTCATGGCCGAGCTCCATGCCGAGGGGGTGGAGTTGGTCCTGCATGATCCGGCGGTGACAAAAGAAACCCCTCTGAGTGGGTTGCAAGCCTACATGCATGACGCGGGCTCTGGCATTCGAAGCCTGGCGGGATCCATCAAATCGATGCTTTGCGACAGCATAGAAGACGTGATGGAACAGGCCGAGGCTGTCATCGTCTGCCACCGCAACCCCGCTTATCAGAACGCCGTTTTCAGTAAACCGGAGATGCCGGTTGTGGATGTGGTGCGCTTGTTTCCCGAGAACCCGGTGAACCGCCGGATCGACGGCATCGGTTGGTAATTCATTATTCCAAATAGCTGAAAGTAAGAGGTGAAATGATGCCTGTGGTATCTTCAAATGTAATCTCAGGAACGGGTTTGTCCGATCAACTAGTTGGCGGAAGTGAGCAAGAGACCTTGATAGGGCTTGCCGGCAACGATGAACTCCAAGGGCAAGCTGGCGATGATGTGTTGCACGGTGACTATGCAGAGGCAAACTTGCTGGACGGCACGGAAGGTGCTGTCAGTTTTTCCGACTACGCCGCGAACGGCGATTGGGGATTGATTGATCTTGCAAACGGCCACCAGCAGATGGAGCAGCAGATTACGACTGAAGCGGGCGGGGTCTATGAACTGAACCTGGATCTCGCGACAAATTTTGCTGCAGGTCGTTCCGGGGCTGCCGTCGAAGTGCTGGTCGATGGTGAGGTTGTCGCAGAGTTTTCTTCTCAAAGCGGTGCCTTCGGATCTCATTCCGTTCAATTCACAGCTGACGATGACAGCTCGACCATTACGATCAGATCGATTGATGTGTCAGGCAGCGGTCCAACAATTGATACGTCCGGTCCTGCGTTTCACTATGACAAGGATGTCGAGATTGGTGGGCAAACCGTGACGGTTTCCGCGTTCGCCGATGGGCAATCAAATCTCTATCAGGTTCTGAATGGAACACTGCATGTGTTTGATGTCGAAACTCAAGCCTATGAAATGGCCGGCGTCGAGGGCACCGTCAATGTGAACTCGATGGGTTACAATACAGAAGACGACCTTCTGTATGCCATCGCAGTAGGTGACGGAGTGGATTCACTGGGGCAGGTGGTGAGCCGCTCTGATTTGGTGATGCTGGACGCCGAAGGACACAGTTACCGTGTGGGCAGCACACCGTATAGGTCTTGGACTGGAGACTTTGATGATCAGGGCAACCTTTGGTCTTTCCAATCCAGCATGGACCGTATCGCAGTCATTGATGTTGATCAGTTCGATGCGGATGGAAACCCGGTAACCACGGTATACAAATTGCCATCCGATCTTGTGGATTTTAAAGTCTACGATGTTGCGTTCGACGCGGCCTCACAGTCGTTCTATGGTGTCTCTCGCCCAAGTTCCGAAGGTGCCGATACGATTATGTTAGTCGTCGACATCTCTTCAGGCGAACCCGAGTTTCGAACGGTTTCAGTTACATCGACCGTGATCAACGGTGAAGTCATGAACGGAGCCCCGTTAATGACGTTTGGAGCTGCAATCATTGACGCGGATGGAAACCTGTTTGTTGGTGGCAACTCGGGCGATCATGACATGGATGACTCGACACCTGCAACAGGCGCCATTTTCCAGGTCATCGTAGATGATGTGACCGGTGAGGCCAGTTTGCACCTTATCGAAGAAGCTCCGAAATCGTATTCGAATGATGGTGCCGCCGACCCGACGGCAACCAGCCCATTTGCGCCTGTCGATTTGGAGGCGAGCGTCCTGGTGAAGGATCTAACACTTGTCGCGACCACCGAAGGCGCGTTGAGCTACGATGATGACCTTTCAGGCAATGCTGGTAGCGATGCCCTATACGGTGGGATCGGCACAGACACCCTAACAGGTGGTAGTTCAGGGGATGTTCTCGAAGGAGATGACGGCAACGATCTGCTGCACGGTGGAGCCGGCGTCGGTGCCGCCAGCGGCATTGTCTCGCAATATGACGACGACGGTGTGCGATACGACCAGTTTGGCAATGTTCTTACGGAAGACGATGACTCGTTGTTCGGTGGGCTGGGTGACGATCACCTTATGGGCTCGGCTGGGCACGACATGCTGGATGGTGGCATCGGCAATGATATCTTGGACGGTGGTTCAGGCTTTGACATTCTTATCGGTGGCTTGGGCGATGACACACTGCGCGGTGGATCCGAAGCTGACACATTGCAAGGTGAAGACGGCCAAGACGTTATGGACGGTGGCTCTGGAAATGATGAAATGTTCGGTGGCACAGGCGACGACCAAATCGATGGTGGATCGGGCGCGGACGTGCTGAACGGTGGAGATGGCAGCGATAGTTTGTCAGGCGGGTCCGGTGATGATTTTCTGTCTGGAGATGACGGGAACGACACGCTGTCCGGAGGATCTGGCAACGATGACCTGGATGGCGGTGTGGGCGACGACAGCCTCTCAGGAGGCTCCGGTAGTGATACCGTGATAGGCGGTCTCGGCTCTGATACTTTGGATGGCGGTTCCGGAAACGACACCTTAGCTGGCGGCGAGGGTTCCGACACGCTGAAGGGCGGTTCCGACGATGATGAGTTGATCGGTGGCGCTGGTAACGATTATCTCAATGGTTCCAGCGGTGACGATGTTCTGGACGGAGGTTCAGGGAAAGATCGGCTTTACCTTGGTGCAGGGGACGATCACGCAAGCGGTGGCGCTGATGCGGACAGGTTCATTTTCCGCAATGAGGATCTGGATGGGTCGACCGATACGATCACTGACTTTTCGCTAAGCGATGGTGATTTGCTCGATCTGCGTGGTCTCAACCTGGATAGCGGTGGTGCTGACACGTTGGACTGGTTCAATGCCAACTCTGAAATCGTGGGTGGAACCGATGTGTCCGTCGCTTTGTCAGTCGATACTACGCTGATCCTTGAAGGCGCAGCTGCGGATTACGATCAACTCTACGACTATTTCCTATTCTGAGGTCCCAACCTCCGGGCCCGGGTCACTCGAATCCTGCATCCCGCGCGATGAGAGCAGCCTGGGTCCGGTTTTTTGCATTCAGTTTCTTGCAAAGCGTCCGCACGTGTAGCTTGATCGTAACTTCCTGAAGATCCAACTCGCGCGCGATTTCTTTGTTGGATTGCCCTCGGCACAATCCGCGCAGAACCTGTTTTTCCCGCTGGCTGAGCTGACGGGAAAAATCGCTTTCTTTGACGTCACCATCCATGCTTAGAACGCTGGCCGGTACGAAGGTTTCACCAGCGATCATAAAGCGCACTGCGTTGACCAGGGATTTGGCGCCCATAGTCTTGGGCAAAAAGCCAACGGCACCCATTTCAACCGCTTGCTGCGCTATTTTGTTTGGCGCTGTTCCGCTCAAGATCGCAAATGCTTGTTCAGGGAATCGGGTGATTGCATCGGACAGCCCGTCGATTCCGTTCATACCCGGCATTTCAAAGTCCAAGAGGACGAGATCGAATGGATCTTCGGATAACAGTGTTTTCATTGCGGCTGTGTAGTCGGGCACGGCTACGACTGCCGCGCGCCCCTCGGTTTCGAGGTAGGAGGAAATCGTGTCACGAACCAACCCGTGATCATCAGCCAATAGAATCCGCATCGATATGGGTAACCTTGAACAATTGCTTTTATCCGATTGTACCGCACCCGGTATAGTTGAACCATACAAAGGGTTACTATTCGCCAGACTTTGTGAAGCCATGTTGTTTCCCTAAACTCTTGCTCTGTCACACTGGCCGGCTGGATCTCTTGACCAAAGCGGCGCTCACCTTGATGGCATGAATGGGGAACGCGAATGCGTGCAAATTAGGTTGATTATCTGACCTTTGGCGCGATGACCTATCCTAAAGTATAGCGGTCTATCCTTTTGCACCTGAGATTGTTTCCCGGACGCATGTCAAAACCCAATAGCAAAGTCGCAACTAAAAACGGGCACAATCTCGCATGTTCAAAATACTCAAATCACTTTGTGTCATGCTTGTCGTATCACTTGGTACATCGACACTGGCGGATGAAGTCGTCCTCACAGTTTCTGGCGATGTGGGTTCCAACGACGGTCAGAACATTTGGGCATTTGACAGGAAGGCCCTTGAGGCACTGCCCGGTCAGTTAATCGAAACAACGACGATCTGGACCGAAGGTATGCAAAGCTTTGAAGGCGTTCCCCTCAGTGTTTTATTGAACCATGTTCAGGCGGAAGAGGGGACCATACGCGCGGTGGCGTTGAACGACTACGCTGTCACCATCCCAACCAGCGATGCAATAGAAGGCGGCCCGATCGTCGCTTACTCGCGTAATAGCCGCGCAATGTCGGTTCGCGATAAAGGACCTTTGTGGATCATTTACCCTTACGATGCTAACGAAGCGTATCAGTCCGAAGAAATCTATGCCCGCAGCATTTGGCAACTCAATCGATTGGAAGTCGTTGCGCAGTAGGGATCAAGGAGAAGGCCATCGATACACAAGCGCCTTTCATAAACATGAAGAGATGGCCGATATTCGCGTTCATAGGCTTGCTGATTGTAGGCCTTGTGATCGTATTTTCCCTTGGGCGCGAGGTTAAGTCAGATCTCGATGCCCTCGCGACTTCCAAAACGGACAACGTAAGCTGGCTGATGTCCCAGCTCGAAGTCGAGCTTCTTAGGCTTGAGGTTGCGGTCATTGATGCTTCGGCAGACCCAGATGTTGATTTGTCGGCCGTCCGGCGGCGTTTCGATATCTTCTATAGCCGCGCGGATACTCTGACCGACAGCGCGCTGTTTTCCTTCTTGCGAAAGGACGCGGTGGCAGAATCCGCCCTGCGGGCAACCGAAGACTTCAAATCCCGGTTGATTCCGTTGATCGATGGGCCGGATCTTCAGTTGCGCGCGGGGCTTCCTGAGTTGCGGACGCAAATTCAGGCACTGCGCCCTCAAATTCGCGAACTTGCCCTTGGCGGAATTCAAGGATTTGCGCAGGAAAACGCAAACCGACGTGCTGAGTTGGCCGGAACGCTGATCCGATTGGCTTCATTACTTGTCGTGCTTTTCGTTGCGTTGCTTTTTGCCTTTGCAATCCTCGTGAAGTTGTTTCGGCAAGGGCAGTTGTTGGCTCGCCAAAGCCAGTCGGCCAGCAATCGGTTTGAGGCGGCCATTACATCTTCTTTGGATGCGGTTTTGGTCGTCGACACGTCGGGGCGAATCCTGGAGTTCAATGGCGCCGCCGAAGATGTTTTTGGATATAGCCAAGCCGAGGCAATCGGTGCTGATATGGCTGAGCTCATCGTTCCTGAGCACCTGCGTGACCTTCACAGCAAGGGTATGGCGCGATTTCTGGAGACCGGAGAGCAAAAGGTCATCGGCGCTGGTCGTGTGCGGCTGGAGGGTTTGCGCAAATCGCAAGAGACGTTTCCGGTCGAGCTGTCGATTTCCCTTGCCGAAACCGCTGGAGAGCGGGTTTTTGTTTCATTCCTTCGGGATATCACCGAAGACCTTAAGGCCGAGGAAGATTTGCGCACCGCACGAGACAAAGCTCAGGAAAGTGAACAGGCCAAATCTGATCTTCTGACCGTGATGAGCCACGAGATGCGTACTCCGTTGAACGGAATACTCGGGTCTGCCGAACTGATTGATCGGAGCAATCTGACGGATAGGCAAAAGCGGCATCTTCACTCAATCGAAGTGTCCGGCAAGCTATTGCTTTCGCATGTAACCGATGTTCTGGATTTTTCTCGCGTGGGCTCTGGCACTGCTTTGCGCGACAAATCCAATTTTGACCTATGCAAGGTCGTGAGGGAGGTGGCGGATAGCCTCGCAGCAAATGCCGACGCGCGTGGCAACACTCTGAAAGTGGATGTCCTATCTGAAGAGCTTTGTGATGTTCTTGGATACAGAACGGCGCTGCAGCAATGCCTAGTGAACCTCCTGGGCAATGCAATCGAGTTTACGCGCGACGGTTCAGTCTCCATCGAAGTTGAAAGACTTCAGCATGACGATCTGGTCGAGTTTCGAATTGCAGATACCGGGGTGGGGATATCACCTGAATACCTCGATATTATCTTCGATGAATTTGTCACGATCGATACAGCCTTTGCGCGAGATGCAAGCGGAACAGGACTAGGGTTGGCTATCACCAAAAGATTGGTTGAGGCGATGGGAGGTGACATTTCCGCCGACAGCGTACTCGGCGAGGGAAGCCTGTTCTCCATGCGGCTGCCTTTGCCAGCATCCAGACCTGACGTGAAAAACGAACTGGATACTTCCGAAATGCCACAGGCAAACGTTCAACACGGTTTGAAAGCGCTGGTGGTGGACGACAACGCAATCAACCGGATGATCTTGACGGACATGCTTGCGGATATTGGCTTTGAGGTCGTCGAAGCCGGAAATGGATATGCTGCCTTGGAAAGACTCGGCGTTGAGCCTTTCGACGTACTTCTTCTGGACATTAGCATGCCTGGAATTGATGGCATCGAAACACTCGGCAAAGTTCGTGAACTGAATGTCGGCTGGCGCAATTTGCCAGCTATTGCAGTCACGGCCCATGCGGCCCCTAAAGATCACGAGGTCATACTGGCGGCTGAATTTCAGGGGCTGCTGGTTAAACCCGTTCCAGTAGCTGCTCTGCAATCTGAACTGGCTAAGGTTGTGAAGGTGCAAAGGATTGGTGCCTCAGAGCCAGAGAATGAATTTCGGAACCGTTTTGGCGGTGACAAATTCCGCGAAGCGTGCAAGGAACTGAAGAACGAAGTCGTTGATCTTATTGATAGTCTAAATAATTCCAATGGCTTAGACAATGTACATCGGCAAACGGTGCATAAACTATGTGGCTCTGCTGCGATACTCGGCCAAAACGACCTTTGGTCTAAGTTGAATGACATCCAAAACTGCACCCCGCAGGAATGGGACGACGAGAAGGCTACTTTCTTGAGGGATTTGCACCGGGAAGCCAAACATTGTCGTTGAAGTTCAGTTTGCTGGCTACGGCCTACAATTCTCGCAGTTGCACTCGAATTGGCGGAACGTAGCGAAGCGATATCGGCAGTACGGTTGAGGTTTGTCAGATGAGAATTGGCCTAGATTTTGAGTGATTTAGATACGATTTGTGCCGATGAGGGCGATCAAAAACCAGAATAGAATCTTTCGGTAGCTCCAACGCGATGGAAAGCCTGTGAGTCATTCGATTTTTTATGGGCGCACGGGTTTTGCCATTTGCGACTCAAAAGCCTTCCACAACAAGGGTACTTTTAGAAAACCGTCATTACTCGAAATACGGTGAAAGCTGGGAAAGCGTCTACGTCGAACTTCAGCACGAAATGAAGTCGGTCATGTGATCAAATATACTTGCCCTTCAAGGAAGGAGACACCGAACGACGGGATTTCAGAAGAGAATACAGTTTCAATTGAACGTGTTCAGAGGATCAAACCAAATCCCGAGCCTAAATTTAACCAAGTTTTGCGTTTTATTCTTCAATCCTGAAACCAATTTCAAGCATCTGCTTTAGACAGTTACGGCCTGCAACAACTTATCGCGTGTCACGTCTTCCCTAGTGCCGTTGATCAAGACTTCTCCGCGTCGCAACACGATAAATCTGTCGGCAAGGTCATAGGCAAAGCCAAAGTATTGCTCCACCAAGATGATTGCCATTCCGCTCGTGGTTCTGAGGTGCCGGATGACTTCGCCTATCTGTTGGATGATGTTGGGCTGAATACCTTCGGTCGGCTCGTCCAACAGCAGCAGGCGTGGCCGCGTGATCAGTGCCCGCGCGATCGCCAGCTGTTGCTGCTGACCGCCAGAAAGGTCACCTCCGCGACGGTTTTGCATCTGTTTGAGGACCGGGAACATATCAAAAATTTCGCTTGGGATGAAATGCTCGCTGGCTGGCAGACAGGCGTACCCCGTTTCAAGGTTTTCGCGAACTGTGAGCAAAGGAAATATTTCACGACCTTGTGGAACATAAGCCACGCCTTTCCACGCCATTTGATGAGCAGGCAGGACACCCAAAGGTTTCCCGTCCAGTTCCAGATTGCCACCCGAGCGCGGATGCGTACCTGATATTGCTTTCATCAGGCTGGTTTTCCCGACACCATTGGTCCCCATGACACAAGTCACTTCACCTTGTCTGGCTTCTATGGAGATCCCGTTAAGGATCTGCGAATGCCCATAATGTAAAGTCAGATCATTCAGCTTCAGCATTGTTTAGCGCCCTAGATAAACGTCGATGACGTCCTGGTTAGATGTGACGTGATCAAGACTGCCTTCAGCCAAGGCGGACCCTTCGTGTAAAACCGTGACTTTGCAATTCAGGCGTCGGACAAATTCCATATCGTGTTCCACCACGACAACGGCACGGGTTCTGGCGGCTTGTACCAGTAAGTCGGTGGTGTGTTCGCGCTCCTGCGGTGTCATGCCGGCGGCAGGTTCGTCCACCATCAAGAGTCGTGGTTCCTGGGCCAGCAGCATGCCAATTTCCAGCCACTGCTTTTGACCGTGGCTCAGTTCACCAGCTTTGCGGCTTAGATTTTGATGCAGACCGATTTCGACGGCCAGATCTTCAACTTTCTGCAAATCGTCAGTGGTGGTTCGATAGAAAAGCACGTGAAGCCAGCCACGTTTGTTCTGAAGCGCCATCAGTAGATTTTCGTGCACGGTCTGGTCTTCGAAAACCGTTGGTTTCTGAAACTTCCGCCCGATCCCAGCCTGCGCAATTTTTGCTTCGGACAGTCCCAACAAAGATACGGATTTCTCTCCCCAGATGACACGCCCTTCATCGGGTCGGGTTTTACCTGTGATGATGTCCATGAACGTAGTCTTGCCGGCCCCGTTTGGGCCGATCACTGCGCGAAGCTCGACCTCGCCGATCTGGAACGACAAGTTGTTGATAGCTCGGAAACCGTCGAAAGTGACAGAAACACCGCTAACCTCAAGCAACGTGTTCATTCCATGGCCTCCTTCTCTCGCAGGGCGCCGTCATCCGGTCCCAGATTTGCCCCATGCCTGTCCGGGTGGCGGCGGTCTGTCCACAAGTCGAACAATCCTCCGATGCCCTGCGGAGCGAACAACGTAACCAACACGAAAGTTACGCCCAGTAGCACCTGCCACCAATCAACCCATTTGATCGTGTAAAATCCAAGAGGAATATCCGGGGCCTGCCCGCCCGTGAACCACGTGCTCAGCAGGCTGACAAAAGCTGCGCCAATCACCGCGCCGTACAAGCGGCCCCGCCCGCCGATGGCTACCCAGACGGCCAAATAGATCGAGGCGATGGGGGCCATTTCCTCGGGGTTGATGATGCCCGCTTGCGGATAATAGAGCGCGCCCGCGATTGCGGCGATGCAAGCCGTAAGGGTGAAGACAGCCAACTTGTAGACCTCGACCGAATAGCCGAGGAACCGAACCCGCGCCTCGTTGTCTCGAATGCCACGGATGACCGAGCCGAACTTGCCCGACACAAGCCACGCGGCCAGCAAATAGCCCAGCCCCAAGGCCAGCGCCGAGGCCCAGAGGAACCAGATCGACGCCACGTCCTGCGAGGCGGAGACACCGGGCAGGTTCTGCAGGCCGGACAAGCCGTTGTTGCCACGCAAGCCGCTGTCGTTCTGGAACAGGTACAGTGCCAACGCCAGCGTCATGGCTTGGGTCAGGATTGACAGGTATACACCCGACACTCGGCTGCGGAAGGCAAACCAACCGAAGATGAATGCCAACAGACCGGGCAACAATACGACCATTATAAGTTGCAGGGTCAAGCTATGAGAAAAGGCCCAGATCAGCGGAAAATCCGTTGAACCGACCACGCCGAAAATCTGTATACCAATGGCGTCCACGACCTCAGACGGGGTAGGAGGGATTTCGGCCTGCGATAGCGACTCGACCACGATCAGGCGCGTGCGTTCGTACATCAGCCACATGCCGATCATGTAGCCGCCCAGCCCGAAAAAGGCGAAGTGGCCCAACGACAGGATGCCAGTGAAGCCCCAGACCAGATCCATCGCCACTGCGATCAGGCACAGGCACAGGGCTTTGCCCAGTGTTTTAACGAAACTGGTCGAGATTACGCCGATCCCGAAACCCTCGGACAGGATGGTCACGCTCAGGGTGAACAGGGACAGGATGGCAAGAAAGATCAGCACGGATGGGTTCTTGGAGATAAAGCTGCGTTCCATGGCTCAATCCCCCGCCGCGCGGCCCTTGAGGGCGATGATGCCCCTTGGCCGGAACTGGATGAAAATGATGATGAAGATGATCATGTAGGTTTGCGCCGCGAGGGTGTTCGATGGGTTGATCCACTCGATCCCTTTCTGCAGGAAGCCGATCATTCCGGCACCCGCCAGCGCGCCCCAGATGTTGCCGACACCGCCGACAACGACGGTCATGAAGCTTTGTACGATATAATCGTTGCCCAAATCTGATGTGACCTTGGCAAAGAGGCCGATGGCGACACCCGCAATCCCGGCGATGCCCGAGCCCAGCCCGAAGGTCAGCATGTTCACCCGCCCCGGATTGATCCCCATCGACCCCGCCATGCGCGGGTTCTGCGTCACCGCGCGCATCTCAAGCCCCAGCCGGGTCCGTTTCATGATGTAGAGGAACAGCCCCAGAAAGATCATAGCCAGCACAAAGATCGCGATGCGGATGTAGCTGATCGAGACCACATCGTTCAGCACCCACGCCCCGTTGAGCCAGCCTGGAGCGGTCAGCGGACGAGCCTGTGTACCAAAGATGTTCTTGGCCAGTTGCTGCAGGGCAATTGAGATACCGAACGTCGCCAGAAGTGTCTCCAGCGGCCGGGCGTATAGCCAGCGGATCACCAACCTCTCCATTGCGACACCCATGGCAAATGTCACGGCAAAGGCCATGGGGATTGCCACGACGATCGAAAGCGTGTGGTCAGGGATAAACTGTTGCACCACGTAGCCGGTATAGGCGCCCATCATAATAAACTCACCATGGGCCATGTTGATCACGCCCATCACGCCGAAGGTGACGGCCAGACCAATGGCGGCGAGGAAATAGATCGACGCCAGTGAGATCGCGTCCAGCGTCAGGTCGAGTGTTTGGTTCAGGCCGACCTTCAGTTCGATCTGTTCCAGAGTTTTCTCGGCTGCTTCGGTGACCTCAGCAGACGACTCACTGTAGGTCTCGAAGAATACATGCGCGTTTACTGCAGCGTCGATGTCTGCGTCCGTGAATAAGGCTGGCACAAGCTCGGCCTCTGCCAGAGAGGCATACGCACGCTCGCGCATTGCATCTGAACTCAGTTGCGCGACGGGAATATCACCTACACGACCACCGACAATGTTAGTCGATAGTGCCGCTCTGATATCTTCCGCTGAAACACGCGGTGGGGCGAGGTTTCCCGCAACGAGCAAGTCATATGCTTCGTCGGACGTTAAGAATTCTGAGCCCGCTTCAAGAATAACTGCGACGTTCAGATCCGTGGGCAATTCGAGAGCGGCGTGCCGGGAGGTGACAACCAAAGGGTTCAAAGCGGCACGAACATCTACGCCCAGATCGCCGGACATTTCTTCGATTGCGGCCACGCGGGCTGCGGTATCTTCGTCAAATCCAATCGTCAGCAATCGTTCAAGCCGCTGTTTTTGCGCTTTCAATTCCGTGTCCGGTTCATCGCCTATCGAAGCGCGAAGTGGCTCTAAGAGTGCACTTTCGGGATCACGCTGAATGGATTGCAGGGCCGCCAGCCGCTTCGCGCGGTTGGGATCGGTCAGTTGGAACTGCACCAAAGCTGTCCCAATCATCGCGCGGATACCGCTGTTGGGCTTCAACTGCTTAAGCTCGGACTTCACGAAGGTGCCGACGATCTCACCTGTATCGAAATCGGTCAGTTCGTACGACCGCCCCTCACCTTTCTGGCCAGCGAAGAACAGACCGTCAGACTTGCGCATCCACATGTTTTTGGCGGCCCAGGTCTCAAGCATTTCTTGCGCCTGAGGCAAACCGCTTGACGCAATAGCATCAATCGCCGGCTTGATCGTCTTACGCGAGCTTTTGGCGATGATCTCCTGATGCTCTTGCAGGATCGGTTGCAGACCGACCTCTTGAGCGTTGGCAGTCAGGCAGGCGCACAGGATTGCGAGGCCCGCAAGGAAAAGTCGTACCATGTGGTGAAACCCGAATGTCTTTTGTGGCAAGGCGGGCAAACAAACCCGCCTTGCGTGGTCTGTTAGTAGTTCGACAGGGTCTGAACGCAGGTCTTGGTCTCGGTGTTGTACATACCGCAACCCAGCTCTTTCCAATCAGAGACCAGCACAGCCGACTCCGGAAGGAAATCAGTCCACGCGTCACCCGGAACGACGTCGGTTTCGCTGATGATATCGAACTGGCCGTCTTCCTGAATCTCACCGATCAGAACCGGTTTCGCCAGGTGGTGGTTCGGCAACATCACAGCAGTGCCACCGGTCAGGTTCGGGAACTCCTGCCCGTACATTGCGGCGCGCACGGCATCGACTTCGGTCGAACCGGCCTCGGTCGCGGCGTTCACCCACATGTTGAAGCCGATGTAATGCGCCTCCATCGGGTCATTGGTCACGCGCTCGTCGCCCATGGTGGCTTTCCAGGTGTCCACGAAGTCCGCGTTGGCTTCGGTATCCGCCGACTGAAAGTAGTTCCAAGCGGCGAGGTGACCGACGAGGTTGGTGGTGTCCAAACCGGACAGCTCTTCCTCGCCGACCGAGAAGGCTACGACTGGAATATCATCCGCCGAAACGCCAGCAGCGGCCAGTTCTTTATAAAACCCGATATTGGCGTCGCCATTGATGGTCGAGATCACACCGACTTTCTTGCCATCCGCGCCCAGCGCGACCACATCAGCCACGATCTTGGACCAGTCGGAATGGCCGAAAGGTGTATAATTGACGAAGATGTCGCCATCAGCAATACCCTTTTGTTTCAGGTAGCTTTCAAGAATATTGTTGGTGGTCCTGGGGTAGACATAGTCTGTGCCGAGTAGAGCGAATTTCTCGACCCCCAATTCCTCCAGGAGATAGTCGGTGGCCGGGATGGCCTGTTGGTTCGGAGCCGCACCGGTGTAGAACACGTTTTTCGATGACTCTTCACCTTCGTACTGCACCGGGTAGAACAGCAGACCGTTCAACTCTTCGATGACCGGCAGAACCGATTTGCGGCTGACGGACGTCCAGTTGCCAAAGATTACATCCACCTCATGCACGGTAAGCAGTTCGCGCGCTTTTTCAGCGAACAACGGCCAATCCGATGCAGGATCCACCACGACCGCCTCAAGCTGTTTGCCCAGCAGGCCACCCTTGGCGTTTTGCTGGTCGATCAGCATCAGCATGGTGTCTTTCAGCGTGGTTTCTGAGATTGCCATCGTGCCCGACAGCGAGTGCAGTACGCCGACTTTAATCGTGTCTTCAGCCGAAAACGCGGCGGTGGCCAAGGCAGCAAAGACAACCGATCCGGCGAGCGTTGATTTGAGCAAATTCATGTATTCCTCCTGGCGGGGCCGGGAGAGAGGGCTTGCGCAATGGCGCACTCTTCTTCTACCTGATCCCCGCAACTGTTGTTGCGTTCCGTGTGGCGGTTGTGTTCGAGGTCCAATTCGCGCAGCCGTCACACACCCCCGGTTTGTTTCCGCGGTGGCACCCATACGGTTTCTGCATTGCAGCATAACTGGCAACTTTCGTTTGCATCAATTCTGGAAATCAATGGGATGTGCCCATTTATTAATCTCGGGCTGACGCCACTGTCTAAAATTTAGCCGCACGACGTGGAAATATACAGATTTCGACACTGTAGATTAGAGTTCCGACGCCCCAACGGAGAAACAAGTGGCACGATCCGACGCTCTAAAGGTGCCCTATTACTCAAGCTGCAGTCATATTGCCCACGCACAGCGCAGTGCCGCCACGCGCTGCGGGTGCCGTCAGCTTGAGCACCAAGAAACTAGGCAAAAAGACGGTGCTGGACACGCTTCGCCAATCCGGATCATTTAAATGCCTGTTTCCCAGAACCACGACGTCTGATCTTGATGCGGTTCTTCTAAATACAGCAGGCGGCGTAACCGGAGGCGATTCATTCCGGTTTTCTGGAAAGGCGGCGGAAGGCACTGCGCTGACTCTGACAACGCAAGCCTGCGAGCGGGCTTACAAGGCCCTACCCGACGAATGTGGTCAGATTGCCAATCATCTGACAGTTGAGGTCGGAGCCCGGCTGAACTGGTTGCCGCAAGAGACCATCCTGTTCAATGGCAGCGCATTGGATCGACGCCTCAGGATCGATATGGCGCCGGATGCAGAGATGCTGATGGTCGAACCGCTGATCTTCGGACGCGCCGCCATGGGTGAGACGCTGACCGACATTCGTTTGCGCGATCAGATTGAGCTTCGGCGCGCAGGGACGCCGGTTTTTTTGGATGCGATCCGATTCTCTGGTGACTGGCACAAGCATTTGTCCCGGTCGCATATTGCGAACGACGCGGGAGCGATGGCGCTGATTGTCTTTGCGTCAAAGGCAGCCGAGGGTCTTCTGGAATCTGTTCGCCAATTGCTGCCCGAAGACGCCGGGGCGACCCTGCTCGGCAGTGACCTGCTCGTCACGCGGGTTCTGGCCGAAAACAGCTTTACCCTTCGCCGAACATTGATTCCGGTTCTTCGCAAACTGAACAAAGACACCCTCCCCCGATGCTGGATGCTCTGACATGAACCTGACACCTCGTGAAAAAGACAAACTGTTGGTCGCCATGGCCGCCGAGGTCGCCCGAAAACGGCTGGTTCGCGGCGTCAAACTGAACCACCCCGAGGCTATCGCCCTAATCACCGACGCCGTGGTCGAGGGCGCGCGCGATGGACGTTCGGTCGCCGACATGATGCAGGCCGGTGCTGAAGTGATCACCCGCGACCAATGCATGGAAGGCGTGCCCGAGATGATCCACGAGGTGCAGGTCGAAGCCACCTTTCCGGATGGCACCAAGCTTGTGACTGTCCATAACCCTATTCGCTAAACATCAAAGGAGTTCCCAATGTACCGCATGCTGTTTCCCGCCCTTATTCTGGCTGGCCCTGCCATGGCCCATTCGGACACCCATGTTCACGCCCATGGCAGCGATTATACCCTGCTCGCAGCTGGGCTGACATTGATCGCTGTCATCGCTCTCACAGTGATAATGAAACTGCCAAAATGATCCCGGGTGAGATCATACCCGCCGAAGGTTCACTGACGCTCAACGCAGGACGCAGCAGTCGTCTTGTTGTTGTCGCCAATACCGGTGATCGACCCGTGCAGGTCGGTAGTCATTACCATTTTGCCGAAGCGAACTCCGCCTTGGATTTTGATCGCTACGCGGCCTTGGGAATGCGATTGGACATCCCGGCAGGTACTGCCGTGCGATTTGAGCCGGGTCAGACTCGCGAGGTTATTCTGGTGCCTTATGAAGGGCGCCGCCACATCTACGGTTTCAATATGCACATCATGGGGGCTCTGAAAGATGCCGGGCAAGATCAGCCGGAGTGACTACGCCTCCATGTTCGGCCCCACGGTCGGCGACAAAGTACGATTGGCTGATACCGATCTGATAATCGAGGTCGAGAAAGACCTGATCGTTGAGCACGCAACGGCCGCGCGCTTCAGCGAAACCGGCCACCGCGAAGACGTTTATGGCGAAGAGGTCAAGTTTGGTGGCGGCAAAGTCATTCGTGATGGTATGGGACAATCTCAGTTCACACGCGCCGAAGGGGCCGTGGATACGGTGATCACCAATGCGCTGATCGTCGATCATTCGGGGATTTATAAAGCGGATGTGGGGCTGAAAGACGGGCGTATCGCCAAGATCGGCAAAGCCGGAAATCCTGATACGCAGCCTGGTGTAGACATCGTCATCGGCCCCGGCACCGAGATCATCGCAGGCGAAGGACGCATTCTGACCGCAGGCGGATTCGATAGCCACATCCATTTCATCTGCCCACAACAGATCGAAGACGCGCTGCATTCCGGCCTGACCACTATGCTGGGCGGCGGCACCGGTCCGGCGCATGGGACGCTGGCGACCACCTGCACCCCCGGCCCCTGGCATATCGGGCGGATGTTGCAGGCGGCAGATGCCTTTCCCATGAATCTGGCCTTTGCAGGCAAGGGCAACGCCTCATTGCCCGCAGCGCTTGAGGAACAGGTCAGTGCTGGGGCCTGCGCCCTGAAACTGCATGAAGATTGGGGCACGACCCCTGCCGCTATCGACTGCTGCCTATCGGTGGCTGATGCGATGGATGTGCAAGTGATGATCCACACCGACACGCTTAACGAATCTGGATTTGTCGAAAACACCGTGGCCGCCACGAAAGGCCGCACGATCCACGCCTTCCACACCGAAGGCGCTGGCGGAGGCCATGCCCCGGACATCATCAAGATCTGCGGCGAGAACCACATTCTGCCGTCTTCGACGAACCCGACGCGGCCCTTCACCGTGAACACAGTCGAGGAACATCTGGACATGCTGATGGTCTGTCACCACCTCGACAAATCTATTCCCGAGGACGTAGCCTTTGCAGAAAGCCGCATTCGGCGTGAGACAATCGCAGCCGAGGATATCCTGCACGACATGGGTGCGTTCTCAATCATCGCGTCTGACAGTCAGGCCATGGGTCGAGTTGGAGAAGTCTTGATCCGCACGTGGCAAACCGCTGACAAGATGAAGAAACAGCGCGGGCGTCTACCCGAGGAAACCGGTGAGAACGACAACTTTCGCGTCCGCCGCTATATTGCGAAGTACACCATCAACCCGGCCATTGCACATGGCCTGAGCCACGAGATTGGCAGTATCGAGCAAGGCAAACGCGCTGACCTCGTCCTGTGGAACCCAGCCTTTTTCGGCGTTAAGCCCGAGATGGTTCTGCTGGGCGGCACGATAGTCTGTGCGCAGATGGGTGATCCCAACGCGTCGATCCCTACACCGCAGCCGGTTTATAGTCGCCCAATGTTTGGCGCTTACGGACGGTCGGTGGAAAACTCAGCGCTCACATTTGTCTCGCAGGCGGCCCATGCGGATGGGATCGGTGATACACTGGGATTGGCAAAGCAAACCGTCGCCGTCCAAAACACACGAGAAATTGGCAAGCAGAATCTTCTGCTGAACAACGCGACACCGCATGTCGAAGTTGACCCGGAAACCTATGAGGTGCGCGCGGATGGCGAGTTGCTAACCTGTCAGCCTGCCGAAGTTCTACCGATGGCACAGCGATACTTCATGTTCTGATTAAAAATTACGCTGCATTGCAGCAAACGCATCCCGGGCATGACCAATCGCCCACTACTAAGCGAGTGAAAAATGACAGATATTAGGACGCAAGGGAGGACCAACGTCTCGCAAGCTTACGAGGGTCCCAATGGCACACACAGAAAATCAACAGCATTCCGGTTTTTCCGTATTCGGTCTGTTCTCGGCGATTGGTTCGTCGATCTATTCAGCTCTTGCTCGATTGGCAGAAGCACGATCGCGCACCGATCAAATCCAGTTCCTGCAATCGCTGAGCGACGAAGAACTGCGCAAACGCGGCCTGTCACGCGACCGGATCGTACAACACGTTTTCGCGGGTTCTATCTGGTAATAGCTACCCGTTCCACAGAGGGGGCGCTGGCATGACCATCCTCCTTTGTACAGCACGGCGGTATTCTGATCATCTACACGGCGAGCCTGCAGATGCCCTGTCGCTGACCTATGAAGACCGTTTTTTGCGGCGCAAGGTTCTGACCTGCGAAAGTGGCGAACAGATTCTCATCGACCTGGCACAAACGACTTCGTTGAAACACGGCGGCGCGTTGGTTCTGGACGATGGTCGCGAAGTGGAAATACAGGCTGCGCCCGAAGCGTTGCTGGAGGTAAAAGCCCCGGATCTGACGCGCATCGCGTGGCATATCGGCAATCGCCACACGCCTTGCCAGATCGAAAAGGCTCGCCTGTTGATCCAGGTCGATCACGTAATCCGAGATATGCTTCTTAAAATCGGGGCTACCGTGCGAGAAGTGCACGAGCCGTTCACCCCCGAAGGCGGCGCCTATGGCCACGGCAGGACCCATGGCCACACCCACTGACGCCGACATCCTGACGCTGACACAATGGTTGTCCCCTGCCTATCCTGTGGGGGGGTTTGCCTACTCTCACGGAATTGAATCCGCGATTGACCGGGGAACCGTCGCGAATTCTCAAGATACCGAAGCCTGGATTTCAAATGTGCTAGAATATGGCTCTGGTTGGAATGATGCTCTGTTCGTTGTGGCGGCCTTCAATGCGCTGGACAAAGATGAACTGACCAACGTCGATGTCACGGCGCGGGCCTTTTGCGCGACATCCGAAAGGCTCATGGAAACCGAATTGCTGGGACAGGCCTTCGGAAATGTCACCAAAGGTGTCTGGGAATTGGACCTTGGGCACTTCACCTACCCCGTCTCGATTGGACGGGCTGCAAGACTACAAAACCTTCCCTTGCTGCTGACGACCAAGATGTTTCTGCAAGCATTCGCAAGCAACCTTGTCGCCTGTGCCACGCGCCTTGTGCCACTTGGACAGACCGATGCTCAGAGGTTGATCCGCCAACTGACACCGCTGTGTGCCCAGATTGCTGAAAACGCAAAAAAGGCGAGTCTGGACGAGTTAAGCTCTACTGCGTTCTTGGGGGACATTGCGGCCATGAAACACGAAACACAATATTCGAGGATTTTCCGCACATGACCAGTATAAACGGCCCTCTTCGCGTAGGTATTGGAGGCCCGGTAGGAGCCGGAAAAACTACTTTAACCGCCGCCTTATCTGAAGCGCTGCGCGATGTTTGTTCGGTGGGTGTTATTACCAACGACATATATACGCAGGAAGATGCCGAAGCGCTGATGCGCATGCAGGTCCTGCCGCGGGACAGGATCATCGGCGTCGAAACTGGCGGTTGCCCGCATACAGCAATTCGCGAAGACGCCTCGATCAATTTGGCCGCAGTCGCCGAGATGCAGACACGTCATCCGGATCTCGACATTGTTTTGATTGAAAGTGGAGGCGACAATCTATCAGCCACATTCAGCCCGGAACTGGCGGATCTGACCATCTACGTGATCGATGTCGCCGCAGGCGAGGAAATCCCCAGGAAAGGCGGGCCGGCGATTACGAAATCGGACATCCTTGTAATCAACAAGACTGACCTTGCGCCGCATGTTGGCGCTTCGCTGGAAGTTATGGAACGTGATGCGCAAAGAATGCGTAAAGGACGGCCCTTCTTGTTCTCGTCACTTCGTCACAGAAGCGGGGTCGACACAATTGTGGATCTGCTTGTGAAAGGGGGAGGTTTAGAGCTTTCGAAAGCGAGTTAGTCCCCGAGACGAAGAGGCCAAGCTATCGATGCTCAAAGCCGACTGGAGAAACCGAAAGCAAGATTATCATTTTCGCATTTGTCTGGATGTTACATTTTGTTTTTGTTTGCAGGCTAACTGCAAACAAAATTCACCACGGAATTTTGACAAAAATTGTTGAGCAAAACCTTTTCCTTGACCCGCTTGTTGCGTATCCCAGCTTTCAGCAACCAGCGCATCGAATGACAAGTTTTCGCAACCATTGGGTGACTTGCCGCGCTGTAACAATCCGCGAACATCGCTGAAGCGGCGTTATGTGAAGCGATCTCTGGTTGAGTAGTGGCCATTCAGTGGAACAAGTACAAAAGGCTGCCTCGCGGGACAGTGCAGTCGTTGGCAAAACCGCTTTGAATGACAGCATTTGCGTCGCATTGCTTGAACCGCGAGGGCGTTAATTCCCTCAATTGGTCAAGACACTATACACAATGAGGGGTTTGTTCCTGTCCACTTCCCGGAAACGGAGCAAACAACGATTTGGTACGATCATTTGTTGCTCCATGTTTTCTAATAAATTTTCGATAAAAACGGTATCATGCTATCAAATAGTTTTGGTCCAAGATTGTGGTCCGCTCAAAACGTATCAAAAACGAATTCTTGCCTCTCCGATTGTTTGAACGAGAGGCAATAAATGAGTTTCATAGTTCCGCCATTTCTCCTTGGAAGATTTGTATAGCGGTTGACGAACTTGCTGGACGCTGGCGGTGCGAACGCGACGTTCTCCTTTATGAAACTCAAGACAGCGATCATCCCACTCAAGACCGCAGAACTCGACCATGCGACGTGCCTCAGTCTCGATGTCTTCGATTAGGCCCTCGTAGTGAACGGTATGAAAACTGCCATAAGGCAGTAGATCTTTCCAGTGCTGCATGACGCGCACATAAGCGTTGAAGTAGCGGCCCAGCTCAACTTGATCATAGCTGTGGTACTGGCTGCGTTGAAACACACGCGTGAAACAAGATAGGCATGTATCCAGTGGATTGCGCGCGACATGCACGATCCGTGCATTGGGCATAATCGCATGAATCAGGCCTACCATTAGAAAGTTAGCCGGCATCTTGTCTACGATATGCGCTGTACCTGGGGCATACGCATCAAGCTGCTGGATGTATTGCTGAGCACGCATCGAAAGATCTTGTTCCGGTAGTTTTGCGATCAGACTACCCGTCTTTTTGTCTCCACCGCGCAGTTGATCGGCAAAAAGCTTATGCATGTAGCTGAGCTCTCCGGCTCCAAACACGTCTGGATGGCTGGCGAGGATCGATTCCGTCAGGGTAGTTCCAGACCGCGGCATACCAACGACAAAGATTGGTTGGCTGCTGTCTACGGCACTGTGCCGAAGCCTTTCGATCAGATCCGGCGTGAAGACCGATATCAGATCGTTAGCCGTTTCTTCGATTTGGTCGGCATCAAAATCAACTATGCTGCGCTTTAATGCGGCTCCTTTCGCAAAATGCGCAAAGGCATCGTCATATAGCTTAAGGTCCTCATAACATTTTCCCAATGCGTAATGATACGACACTGCTTGTTCAGGAAGCATTTTATCAGCATCAGGCAGCGCAGACAAAAGGGCTTGAAAAGCCGAATTGTCTTCGGTGACTTTTTCCAACTTTACTAACGCGATTTGCGCATTTAGGCGCGCATTATCCTGTTCGGCAGCTTTGTTGAACCACATTCGCGCGGCGTCAAAACTGCCCCGTTCCATCTCCAGATAGCCCAATGCAATCATTGCGGCTGAGAAGTCGGGCTTTAATTCAAGAGTTTTCTCGTAATTGGCAAAGCCTGCATCCAGATCACCCAGATGCGATTTGCACACAGCGATGTAATGATAGGCGGGCGCGTGGGTGGGATCTATGCGTTGTGCTTTTTCGGCCTCTAACAGCGCAAGTTCGTGCAGGTTCTTTTCGGTCAGAACCTGTGCGAGCCCGACATAGGATTCAGGCTTTTTTTCATCAAGAGAAATGGCATTACGGAACCGGCGCTCGGCATTATCCCATTCGCATATCAAGGAATGAAGCCGCCCCCGGTTCCGATGCAACTCTGCTGAGGTATACCCTTTTGCAAGGTAGTCGTCCGCCAGCACCGTGGCGTCGTCGACGGCTTCGGTTTCGATCAACACCGAAATGAGGTTATTCACACTTTCCAGATAATCCGGTCGCAGCTCCAGCACTTTCCGATAGAATGCGATCGCGGCTGCGCTGTCCTCGTTGTCTCGCGCAATAGATCCCAGGTTATTACTTGCTGCAACCAAATCCGGCTTAAGCGCTAACGCTCTTTTCTGGCAGGCTTCGGCCTCGGGCAGATCGCCCAAGTCATAGTAGGCCAACCCAAGATTTGAATGCGCGCTTGCGGACCCGGGCTCAATTTGGACCGCGCGTTTGCCGATGCGGATTGCGTCTTCTGGCTTGCCGTTTGCCCGCAAAACTTCGGTAAAATTCGAAAGGAACCCAACGTTGTTAGGTTGCAATCTACAGGCTTCGCGCATGGCATTTTCGGCAGGCACGGTCTGACCGGTTTGAAACGCGATGACGCCAAGCAATTGATGTGCGGGCGCATAGTCAGGCGCAGCTTTGAGAACTTGGTTTAGAACACTGACAGCCTGCTGCAGCGCACCGCTTTCAAAGGCTTGAACCCCACGATTATAGGCTTCGTTGATGGACAACGCCTGAGTTTTAGACATTCAATTACCTCTGGGCGAGTTGCGCAGGACGACCTATCCTTGAAGGCCATGAAATTGCCATACTGTGTTGCAGTTTTCCTACGGATTTCCAACAGCATCATTTTAGCGAATGCAATGCATAATTGACAGATTGCACATTCATTAACTGTTTTTTAACATCTCATAAGCGAGGCACTGCGCGAGTGCGCGCAGGGCTTCGAAAAAAAAGACAAAAAACTCGAACGGGATAGTACATATCAAAAATTCGAACGGGGGCGGATGCCCTCAAGCTCCGTGGGGGGCGCCTTTTCAAGTGGAAAGGCCAAATCGTCAGTGCGGCTCCTGCTGCGATGTTGGCGCAGGTCTCAATCATCGCGTTGGCTGCAGGTGTGGCGCAGGCTGATACGATCTCAACCGTTGTGACCACGCCTCAGGTTTTTACCACGGATGCAAACCATGAGATAACCGCTACGGGCGCCATCGAGATCACGTCTTCGATTGCAGCTGCGCTTACGATCCTTCCGGACTATTCAAGCACCTTCACCAATAATGGGTCGATTTCGGTTGTAGCGACCGCAACCGACACGGCGACAGGGCTTCTATTGGATGGCAACCTGCTCGAAGGCGGCGCGCTTATCAATAATGGCACGATCTCACTGGATATCACAGGGTCTGATCCCGAGGATATCTACGCGATACAAATCAACGGTGACGTTGCTGGTTCGATCGTGAACAACGGCACGATCGACGTGGATGTGCTGTCGACGGATGGTGATGCCGAAGCCTGGGGCATTTATGTCGACGGAGACCTCACCGAGACCGGAGAAATCTTGAACACAGGCACGATCAAAGTCGACGCGTTGATCACATCCGGTAGCACCGCGTCAATCTATGGCATCGCAGTGGATGGTGACGTTGCCGGTTCGATCAGGAACACAGGTACAATCGACGTACGTGCAAGATCTTTCGCAGACGATTATGCCTATGCTTGGGGCATCTATGTCGAAGATGACCTGCTGGAAACCGGTGAAATCCTGAACTCGGGCACAATTAAGTCGGTCGCCATCACCACGAGCGACAGTACTGCATCCGCCTTTGGTATTTTCGTTGATGGCGACGCAGCGGGGGTTATTAGCAACACAGGCACGCTGGATATCTTTGCGTCTGCGCCGTCGACATACGAGGCTATCGCCTACGGCATTTCGGTTGATAGTGATCTGTCAGGGCGGCTCGAAAATAGCGGTACGATCAAAGTAACTGCACTTGGCGTTGAATCTGATGCGTCAGCATATGGTATCCACGTCGATGATCACACGCTGGCTGGCGCGACAATCATCAACAGCGGAACGATCACCGCTTTTGCAAGTGCGGATACCGATGATGAAGCCTATGCAGGGGGGTTCTACCTTGAAGACCTCGTCGCTGGCACCGTCATCAACTCCGGAACGATCACCGGCACGGCTCAATCGCTCAACACGGGCTCCGAAGCGACAGCGTCAGGTATCTATATCGGCGATGACGTCTCGGGCACAGTCACCAATTCGGGAACCATGACGCTGCGAGCCGAAGCTGCCGAGGATTCTGCGACAGCGGCTGGCGTGTATCTTACAGACAATCTGAGTGGTACAATCACGAACTCGGGTGTGATCACAGCCACAGCAATCTCGCGTGATACCGAAGCCGAAGCCTACGGAATCTATGTTGACGAAATTGCCACCGGGGACATCACGAACTCTGGCAGCATCACTGTTGCAGCCGAAGGTGGGATGACGACCGGGGACCAATCGACTGGGATTGGAGTTTATGCCAGCGACATGCAGGGATCGTTCACGAACACAGGTGAAATTACGGCAAGTGCCACCGGTGTCTCGGGAACACGTGCTGCCGGTATTCAGTTCGACAATTTCGACGGTACGATCGATAGCCTGGGAACCATTCGGGTATCTGGCAATGATGAAGTCTATGCCGTCTATCTCGGTTCTGGTTCGGGTACGCTGAACGCTGATACCGGGGATGATGTGCAGGGCCTCATCAGGGTCAACGCGCACAACGTGAACCTCGACGCCCAAGGTGGCAGCGCCATCTTCCGCTTTGAAGATGCTGCACCTGGCGCGGGTGTTTTCACGACTACGGTGTCGAATGAAGGGTCGGGTTGGTTTGTCGAAGACGAAGGCGGAGCGGCTCCTGTCTACGCGAGTGTCGACACCAATGACATCGCACTCTCAGGTGATGTCGTTGCCGCCTTCGGTAGCGCGGTGGGTAGCAGCGGTAACGCGCTAAGCTATGCCAGTTCGCCAGAAGTTGCGCAGGGCGCAACTTTTGCTGGGTTCCGGCCATTTGCTCTGATCAGCGCCGAGTATCGAGAGTTCGAATCCGATTCCAGTCCGGATACGGATGTGTCGATATTCAACGGAAGTGCCGGCTTTACAGGGCGTATGGACAACGGCCTTGCATTGGCTGTCGGCATGGGTGTGTTCTCGGCCGATGGAGATACTGATACCACAGACTTCGACACGACCGGCTTTTATTTTGACGCTGCTTTGGGCCGACAGGCGGGTGCCTACACGTTTGAAGCAGGGCTAGGGTATGGCTGGTTGTCGACGGATCGCAGCCGACAGATCGGCGGCAGCGACGATGCTAATGCGGACTATGACAGCAGGCTGTTTACCGCCCATGTCGCGGTCGAGCGTGATTTCGACATCAGCGGCGATTTCGGGCTGCTTGGCTTTGCGAATGCCCGTTACACCAACCAGCAGGACGACGGCTATACCGAAACCGGTTCAAGCGCGAACGCAACAGTTGGGGACGTGACGACTGAGGTCATCGAAGCGCAGTTGGGTGTTGAGGCCGAGAAGCAGTTTGCCAATGGCGGACTTCTGAGCGCGCAGCTAAGCGGTGTGCTTCGACGCGATCTTGGCAACTCCGAAACGGATGTAACGGTGTTCTCTTCAACCCAGTCGCTGGTTTTTGCGTCTACCGACTTCACAGGTGCGCGCATCGCAGTTGGGTATGAGAAGGATCTTGCTCAGGATATGCGTTTGGAATTGAACGCCGAGCAGGAGATCGGCAACGACGCACAGGGTCCATTTCTGCGCGCAGGCCTTCGTTGGTCTTTCTAACGACAAAACATTCTGCGGCATCCCAAGTGGTGCCGCAGAGCACTAACCCAGCTGGACGTCGCCCTGCTAGTACGCTGCCATTCGTTGGTATTGCAGCATCAAGCAAAATGGGATCATCTGGTTTTTTCGCCGCCCAATGCACGAACGCCCGTTGTCGGAAAACGCTGCCATTCGCATCACCTTTTGCGAACAGGAAAGACGCGGACAAACTTGTCGTTGCTCGCTCTTTGACGCTGGGCCGCTTTTTGAAAGCGGCCTTTCAATACACTGAATTTAGTACCAGATTTAGCTGTTTGTATTCTAAAATGCCGAGCCTGATATTCGCTTAGAAATACTGATAAGATGACGTGTTTTAACCTTAGGTTGTATGTTCCAACATTTTAAGAGGAACATTCAATGACTTACCCCAACGCCTCAAAAGAACGTGGCGAACGTATTAGATATGCAATCAAGATAGCAGGGAAACCAAAACTGCTTTCACTTGCCGCAGAACTCAGTGTTTCACCGGCAGCACTTTCAAAGTGGAGATACGGGCATAGTTTTTCGCTCGAAAACATCTGCCGATTTGCCACCAGGCTCGATGTGTCCTTAGACTGGTTGCTTCTCGGGCTTGGCGAGCCGAAAAATCATCACGGCTTCGATCTTTCTCGAACAGAGCAGGAGCTTGTACTGCTACTCCGAATCCGCCCGAAACGATTCTCAAAGCTCCTGCTTAACCTAGTGCATGAGATACCTGAAACGTCGCAGGCGCCCGATCGGTAACCCATAGTGTAAGAAATTAGAACTGCCTGACCGGTAGCTGCATTTTCGCTCGACAAGCAAGAGGAGGCGAAGTGCCAAAGACCCTGATAAGCTGGAAAATTTGGCACTTCGCATTTTGGTTTTGTTTCAGATTACAACCCCGTTTCCCAACCTGCATTTTTACCAACAGAAAAAATTCCGGTCGATTTTACCATCAAGAAACACCCTTAAGTCGCAAACTTACATCTAAGTTTCTACGCTTGATTGTGCAGCGGTCGGCGAATTTGTCCCCCCATATCTATCGCGCCGGTCGCTGAGCAACCAATGCACATTGTGTGCACACATAGAGACTTCGGAGATTGAAATGACTACATATACTTTGGATATCAACATCGATTCACAAGGCCTGAAGCAAATCCAGGGCGAAACGATCAGCATTGCCAAGACGGTGACGACATCCTTGGTTGCAGGCAATCTGGCCACGGCCTGGATTTCATTCGAGCCAGCGCAGCATATTTCTGTCACGTGGGAAGAAGATTATTACATCTATGCTTCCACAAATATGGCCCAAGGTGGGGCAACTATCGGCTTATCGTCCAATACCGATGCGCCTGTGCAGTCGGGGTTGCTCTACACTTATGACTCGTCAGCCACTTTTTCATCCTCCGGTCAGGATACCGGTGGTGCCTTTGAAACCAAGAATGAGCAGCAATCGCCCAACGCTTGGACTATGGGGCTGGCACAGAAGGCCACAGTGAATGGCGGTGCCGTATCGATGGCCGCGCTGAATGCTGTGAAGGTGCCTTACAATCAGACTGCAAGCTTCACGCCCATCGAAAATGTTTCGATCTGGGTGTCATCCATCCAGAACAACGGTGTCGTGTTGTCACAAATCGCAGGCGACGCACTGCCCGTTCAACTTAGCAGTCAGAACTCCACGGCCAATATCGGCTACAACGACTCGAACAATACGTTCACCTTCGTGAGCTACGGCTGACATCGCGGATCGCGCGTCTTCGGAGAATACCCTCCGAAGACGTATCCGAGACCTTCAATCCAGCAGTCCGGCCATGTACCAGCTCGATATCAAAATCAGTACGTCCGATGTGTCAGCATTAACTTTAGCTGGCCAGAATGTGGCGATTGTTCAGGAAGTGTCGTCCGCTGCGTTCAGCGGCAACATTGCGGCCAATGTCGTAACCAGCGAGGTGCCCGAAGTTGTCTGGGTCACCGTTGCTCCGGCCGAAAACACAACACTGACCTGGGATTCGGGCGTTGTGATCTACCAATCCGATCAAGCGACCTGCGGCACCGCTATCGTAAGGTCAAATTCGGTGTCAAATGTGAGTACGGGTGCGGTATATCCCTATTCCGACAGTGGCTTCGGACCGGTTCAAACCCCTGGCGGGACTAACTCGACAACATACTATGTGTCGAACAATAGTTCACATTCGAGCCTGTCTTTTGGATTGGCTCGCGACTGCTCCCTGAACGGGAGCCCCATCAGCGGCGGCCCATTTGCAAACTCCAACCGTACAGTTCTAAACGGCGAGTACGGTAGCTTTCAGATTCAAGATCAAATCCACCTGTTCGCCGGATCGATTTCGGGGTTCGGCATCTTACAGAACACCGCGCTCATTAATTTTAGCACAACGCAGATTTCGGACGGGTCGCACGTCATCGCAACTTATTCGAGTGGGAAGTTCATCTTCAGCTGACTTCCCGAATTTCCCCCCAAACCGATAGGAGAAACAAATGAAACATTCGGTTCAAGTCTTAACTCTTTGCCTGCTTGGCGCGGGCACAGCATCGCCTGGATTAGCCAGTTGCAATGACGCGGATCAATGCTCCGCAGCAGAGTGCAGGCACCGACAAGCACACGTGCACCCCACATGCGATCAAAGACGGTCCTGTACAAATGTACTGCCGTCTGATCGTGCAACGCTTCAACTCTTCAAGGTCCGCAATGAGGACTGCGCTGCTGCACGCGAATATGTTGCGGAGTGCTTTAGCGTGACCGACGCAGGCCATCAGGAAGCCATAGATTCCGCCCTGCGAGCCGCGAACATTTGCACGACCAAACTGGGTGATGACTGACATGGTCTTGCAAAACCCATCAGAGTATCGCAACAAATACTCCAATTTGTTTGGAAAACTTTGATCGTGCAAACTAATCTACGCTGCGTATTGACGTAGAGGGTCAAGCCGGCTGATCCATCTAAGCGATACGCTGATAGGGTGCCAAACACGCGGAGCAAAGCTTTATGAATTCTAAAAAATCCAGCTCTTGCCATAGCGCCACATTTTTTGATCTCCTCTCTCAGGACCCGACCCGCGAAGTCTCTCTGCCTGAAGAAACGCTTTTGTCCGATGTCTCCCACGTATTGACACATCCCGCAGAGCTTGTGGCTTTTTGCGATTCTCACCCCGCGCGTCTTGGCTGGGCCATTTGGCGGCTTTGTGATAGCTCGAGTTCACACTGCCTGTATCTGCTGACCGACTCGAACATTTCGTTGGGGATTCGCCGCCATCTGACGGTTCATCTAAAGACGCTCTTCTTGGAGATTTTTAACCGTCATTGTGAACCGAAGACGCTTGAGTCTTTGATAGCACCTGGGCATCTGAACATCGCATGTTCCCTCTTTTGGGATATTTCACCTTTGGGTTCCGCAAAGGCCGCGGAAGCGGGCATCGCGCGGAATTGTACAGATGTGATGAAGTTTCAGCTCTCTCTCTCCAATCCCGCATGCCGTGAAAGCGCGTTACTGGGGGTTGAGCAATGGATCGATGCTGAACCGCAACTAATGGCAGAGATTTTGGATGGATTTGACGTTGAAAGCGAGCCTGTGGCATCGCTTAAGACCCTAGCCGTGAATTTGATCCGGATTTTGGAATCTAAATTGAACGTTTGATCAGCTTCCTGTTCCTTGATTATCTGAATGATCTGTTCGTCGATGAATCTCGTCTTCATTTGTCCGTCCTTCAGTTGGCCAGACTCTACACAAAACTGGAGGAGATTCAGGAGCTCAGGTCCGTTTGTGGGAGCCGTAAATCTTGTGGTGCAGGAGAAATTGATGCATCCTGACTCTATGGGTCGAAACACTGGGCAGTGTATCACCTCTGTTTTGAAGGCTGAATGCAGAAAACCTAGAGGTTCCGCTTCAACCTTGTTTGGTCTCCCCTATCCTTATAGGTAGCCCCCTCAATGCAACGACTGGATCAAAAATGCCTTCATACAAACGTCTCAGCCTAACTTTTTTCGCAGCCTTGTTTTGTGCCAGCGTGATGCTGTTCGAGGATATCGGCGAAGCAATGGGTGTTGCCTGGATTGAGGAATGGGACGACATTCATGTTTGGGAAGTATTGATCATGTTTTCCTTGTTTGGGGCAATTGCCGTGCTGGGGCTAGAGGTTCTGAAGCTGCGGCGGTATCAAAATAATCTTGAAGACAAGATCGCACGCGCATCAAGCGCCTTCGAGGAACTGTTGAACGCATATTTTGACGACTGGGCCTTTACAAGCGCCGAACGTGACGTGGCCCGGCTGCTCATCAAAGGTTGTTCAACAGCGGAAATGGCTGAAATCAGGAATGCCAAAGAAGGTACAATCAAGGCACAGACGAGTTCGATCTACAAAAAATCTGGCTACGCTAACAAAGCTCAGTTTTTGAGCGCGCTTCTCGAAGACCTCACGGACGCCGATTCATCTCACTCCAGCAGGGCGGCGTGATCAGAATTAGAGGAATGCGGGTCCATATAGCCTCGCCCAGGTTCCTGTCTGAGACTCTAAGTGAGGTGGCTCATAAACTTCTGGCAGACAGCGCATAAACTAAAGGTTTATGCGGCCCATATGGCCGTATTCCCGCCCCTTTTGCCGCTATAACCCGGTTCGAACCTGTGTCACGTTGTGGCGCGGATCAGACCACGTGGGCAGAGCTGCAACGATGAACCCACGGGTTTCAGGACTGAAATCCTAAGCAAATGAGGCGGGAAAAGTGACAGTACAGCAGGATCGCGCAGCGGTGCGCGGGGGGCGTGTGACCAAATGGAAGGGTAAAGTCGCGAGCATCGCTCCCGCGTTGTTTATGGGATCGGTGTCGACGCTGGCGCTCTCGGCATCCGTGGTGCAATCAGATACCATAAATGTGCCGCAGAGCACCCCGTTTGTAAGCTCTTTGGATGAGGACCATACCGTGACGGCAACGGGTGCTATCCTTGTCGATCCGCTTTCAGGGCCGGGGCTGATGCAGATCAACGTTGGGGACTATTCAAGCACCCTGAGCAACGAAGGCACGTTGGTATCTACATCGGGCCTGGTGCGTGACCGGGCAGGAATCCTGATGGGCGGGGATGTCTCGGGTTCGGTTACGAACTCCAATATCATCAGGCTGGGTGAATCCGCTGGCGACAGCGCTGATCTGAGGGGGATTAGCGTGGTGGGCGATGTTGCCGGTACTGTCAGCAATATGGGAACGATTCAGATCGCGAACTCTGCGCTGACATTCGGAACGGCTGCTGGTATCTCGGCAAACTCGGTCTCGGGCACTGTCAGCAACAGCGGCACGATTGACGTGAATGTCGACGTAAGTACGCGGGCTCTGGCCAATGGAATCGAGATCAGTACGGTCGACGGCACGATACGCAATTCGGGTCTGATAACGGTGCGGGTGCAAACGCAGGGATCGATTGCGTCTGCTGATGGCATTCAATTATCTGATCTGAACGGCACCCTTGAAAACACTGGGCGTATTGTTGTGGACGCTGTCAGCGATGCGAACGCGACGGTTGACGGGATCAGCGTGAGCAATCTGAACGGTACGCTGATCAACTCTGCCGCCATCGCTGTGACAGGTGTTGCAGCGGGGAGCGTCAACGGGGACGTGATAGAGGCACTTGATATCCAAGGGCGTTTCGAGAACCACGGTGATCTGACGATTTCGTTGGCAGGCGGCAGCAGTACAGGGGCCTCTTTTGACATTATCGAGGCGCTGACTATCGGTGGTAGCTTTCTGAACACGGGTACACTGTTGGGCGTCGCACGGGCGGGTAGCGCACAAATTGATGGAATCGACGCAGGACGTGTGTCCGCAGGCGGCAGCTTTAGCAACACGGGCAACATCACAGTCCAGGCTATGGGCACAAGCGCCAACGCTTCTGCTGACGTGCTAGATTTTGCCAACATTGACGGAACAGTTCAGAACAGCGGCACCCTGACAGCAAACGTAACTGCCACGTCTGCGGCTTCGGTTCGTGGTATTCGAACACGGGATATTGATGGATCATTTAGCAACAGTGGCAACATCACGGTTGCTGCCAGCTCTACGGGCTCTGTTGCCTCGGCCTTGGGGATTGAGACAGCTGATATAAACGGCGCTTTCGCAAATAGCGGCAACATCTTTGCGCAGGCCGATGGGACAACCGCCTTCGCCGCTGGAATATCCGGCGGTCAGGTTGATGTCGCCGGTACTGTCACCAACAGCGGTAGCCTGACAGTGAATGCTTTTGGTAGCAGCTCAGCCCTTGCCGCAGGTATTCGGCTTTCAAATATTGGCGGTTCGCTCAGCAATTCTGGGGTGGTTACAGCCACCGCCAATTCGGACAGGTTCTATGCATCAGCGTTGGGCCTCAGTCTCTCGGGCATTGATGGGACCTTCGAAAACACAGGCACGATTGGGGCCACCGCTATATCGCATGGTACCAGTGCATCCGCTACCGGAGTTACAATGCCTTCGATCAACCTGGGCGCAACAGTTCTCAATTCTGGAACAATTGCCGCCTCGGCTTCCGCGAACAGCTCGGCTGAGGCTCACGGAGTCTCTGCCGTTTTCTTACGCGGTACACTGCAAAATGCGGGTACAATTTCGGTCAAAGCTGAAAGTTCCGGAACCAACGCCAGTGCCGAGGGGATCACGTCGCTCTTTGTTTTTGGAGAACTAAGTAATACTGGTACGATCACGGTTGCGGCGCGTACATCCGGCAGCTCGGCTGATGCCATCGGCATTTCACCTGCGAATGTGCTGGCAGGCGGGCTGGTTTCCAACAGCGGCGTGATTCGGGCCTCTGCCACAGCCAGCGCATCTTCTAGCGCCACAGCCTTGGCTGTGGGTCTGTTGACGGATAGCGTTTCCGGAGAAGTATCTAACTCAGGCACAATCGACGTAGTCGCCCGGATCAGTGGTAATGCGACCGGGACCGCGCAGGCCTACGGTATTCAAGCTGGGTCTCTGGCCGGAACACTCGATCATACCGGAACGATCAACGTGCAGGCAGAGGCCGCAATCGCGGAGGCTTATGGTATCTATGTCGACAATCTGACGGGTACGCTGGATGTCACGGGCGATATCTCAGTATCCGGTTCTGGCAGAAACTATGGTATCTATCTGGATAGCGGCTCAGGTACGTTGAACGTTGAAACCACCGCTACAATTGACCAGACCATTCGAGTTGCGGCCCACAATGTGAACCTCACACATGTCGGGCAGGATGCCGTCTATCGTTTTCAGGACGATGACACGGCCAATGGGACGTTTCAGACCATTGTAACGCGCCCGTCTCAGGGCTGGTTCATCGATGGTCAAGGTGGAAGCGCTCCGGTCTATGCGAGTTTTGACGCCGAAAACATCCAGCCGAACATTCAGCAAAGCTTCGATATTGCACGGCTGTCCTATACGCTTGCAGATCAGATTGGCACCGCACCGTCTTTCGGCGACAATGTTAGACTCAGCACACGCGGTAGCGGTCCGATTGAGGGTTTCCGCCCCTTTGTGTTGGTCAACGGCAGCCGCAGCGACGCGGATGCAGATGGTGACACACCAGATCTTTCGTCTAACATGTGGAACGTCACTGCGGGGCTGACCCGCGATTTGGGGGCTGGATTGCGATATGGGTTCAGCGCCAGCTATCTAAAAAATGACGGCAACTTTGGCGCTAATGATTTCGACACCTCTGGGGGTTATGTCAGCGCAATTGTGGCGCAGAATTTCGGCTTTGCCGACCTTAGCTTTGGGTTGGGATATGGCAACCTCGACACAAAGCAAACCAGACAGGTCGCGGGTTCTAATGATGCCGACGCCAGCTATTCCAGCGATATCATAACCGCTTTGATCGCTGCAGAACGGGAGTTTGCCCTGAGCAACGGAATGGAAATTACTCCTCGCGCAAGCTTTCTTTATGGTCAGCAGAAACTTGATGGCTATACGGAAACGGGCTCGGCATCCAATGCTACAGTGGGTGGTCAAGACATAACGTTCAACGAAATTCGTATCGGCGGTCTTCTGTCGACCTCAGTTGCTGGCGGAACGCTGTCGGCGTCGCTTACTGCGGTTCGTCAGGACGCGGATGCACCAACATCTATCGATGTTGCCATCTTCGGGAATACGCTCACTCTGGCTTCGACCGGTAGCGGTGTTGATACTTTTGGCGAACTTGGTATCGGTTATGAAAAGGCGTTCGATCATGGCGGTAACTTCTTGCTGGAGGCCCGTTCAACCATTGCCGCAGATGTTTCTACCCAAGCGATTTGGGCCTCGTATGAATGGCGGTTCTGAGGCGGGCTGAGTTTGCGCCCCCCAAGAATTCTGGGTAACACTACCCAGAGTTCTTCGGTATTCGTATCTCGAAGTATGCTGGTCCCTGCACGGGGCCAGCAAATTAGTTTCAGGTTCCTAAATCGGAGATTGGAAGTCTCAGGATGTCTCAGGGCAAGGAAATGTCGGTTCAGGACGCCTTTCGGCATGGTATGGCACTTTATCAGGATGGTCAGCTGAAGCTGGCTGTTCAGCTCTTCTCTGAAATCGTTCGGGCGGTTCCGCAACACGCAACAGCCCACCAGATGCTGGGTTTGATCGCCTTTCAGACAGGCCAGATTGAGCCTGCCGTCAAAGCGATGACCGAGGCGGTCCAACTGCAGCCCAACAATGTAAACTTTCTGACCAATTTCACCGAAATCCTTCGTTCTGCGGGTCGTCTGAACGAAGCGTCAGAAATCGGTAGGCGCGCCGTCAGTTTGGCACCGGGAAATGCTGCAGCGCACTCTAATCTGGGCCTTGTCTATTATGATCAGGAGAAACTGGTAGAAGCAGAGGCCTCTCAGGAACGAGCGCTAGCGCTGGACCCAGAACTTGATCGGGCCATAAACAATCTCGGAAGTATCGCGCGTGACAACGGGAAGCGAGACAAAGCGGTGGAGTATTATCGCAAGGCCCTTAGGATTAATCCGGGCTCGTCTGAATCCGCCAACAACCTGGTTTCGGTTTTGATAGAGGCAGAGAATGTCGTCGAGGCGCGTCGCGCGGCGGAAGAACAGCTCGCACGGTTCCCTCATGATGCAGAACTACATCGCAATTCTGGCCGGGTTTTCTTGCTGGAAAACAACCTGGACAAGGCGGAAAATTCCTTCCGGACTGCGATCTCGCTGCAAGACGACAAAGCTGACAGCTATGTCGGGTTGTCGCAGGTTCTCTTTGAAAAAAACCACCCTAAGCTTGCGTTAATTGAGGCAGAGCATGCCTTGCGACTAGATCCGGAAAGTGCGGCGGCGTGTCATCAGATCGGTTTGTCCAAGGCGCATCTTGGCGATACCGAGGTCGCAATTGGCTTTCATGAGAAAGCACTGGGCCTGAAACCGAGTCTGTCATCCAGCCGCATGGCGCTTGGGTATTTGGAAATCGAACGTGGTAACTTCGAAGACGCGCGCGCGCATTTTGAACTGGCCGCAGAAACGACTGACGACCAGCTGAGCGCCACAATTGCACTGGCAAAACTAGAGAAAGTGACTCCGGACAGCGCCGTTTTCTTGACACTGGAGGACGCACTGCCAAACGCTTCATCAATGCTTCCGCAGAAGGCTGCAGCCTATCACTACGCCTTGGGCGAGTGCTACGAAAGACTGAAGCGTCATGATGATGCTTTTGAGCAGTTCAAACGCGGTGCTGATATCAAGCGGTCACTTACGGACTATGAACCAGCAGAAACCGACAGCCTGACAGATGAACTGATTGCAACTTTCGATCACTCCATGATCGAGCGGTTGCAAGAGTATGCTATTTCAAGCGACCGACCGATCTTTGTGCTGGGGATGCCACGCTCGGGCACAACGCTGACCGAGTCCATCCTGAACGCGCATCCAAAAATATTTGGAGCAGGCGAGTTGAATGATCTGCAAAACATATTTGGTAGGCTTGGTGATGCAGGCAGCAACGTGCCAACAGCGGTTAAGTCCGCAAGCGGTGATAAGTTGAGGCAAAGGGCACACGACTACGTCGATGCCTTAACCCGGCACGCGCCCGACATGCCGCATATCGTAGATAAGATGCCCGCTAACTTTCAACTTACCGGGTTGATCCACGCATTGATGCCGAACGCCAAAGTCATTCACGTCGTACGGAACCCGTTCGATACCTGTTTGTCCTGCTATACAAGGCTTTTCGAACGTAGTCAGCTTCACAGCTATGACCTTGTTGAGCTTGGTCGCTACTACAATAACTACATGCGCATCATGGATCACTGGCTTCGCGTCCTACCTAAGGATGCGTTTTACACTATCGAGTACGAGGCGTTGATTGACGATATCAATACTGAGGCGCGCCGATTGATCGATTACTGCGGTTTGGCTTGGGACGACGCATGTCTTGAGTTCTACAAAAGTAATCGTCGTGTACGCACCGCGAGCGTTCAACAGGTGCGACAGCCGTTGTACTCATCATCCAAAGAGAAGTGGCGGAAGTATGAGACGCAGCTTCGCCCGTTGGTGGACACGATCAATGGCGCTTAGCGATAGGGGTACTAACTTCATCAGTACCTTCAGTTTGACGTGAGTTCCCCGAAAACTGCGATCTGCACATATTGTAGCATCGGTTTTCTTCGGGCTCGTCACGGCCCAAAGCGGTAGGGTCAGGATTCATAACCAGTAAGGGCCGCCCCCATCAAGCAGGTCGTGGATGTAGCCTAAACCGTTCTGTCAAATCTCTGGAGCGTCCTCGGGTGCAGCGTTCGAGGCCACTCAGACAGATTGCCGCAACTGGTATTGATCCCGCAGATGAACTGCGGTCTGGTCGATGCTAGGATAGACGGTCGTGGCATTGATATTAATCCGGTCGAGTTGAGCTAGTATGTGCTCTTTTGCACGAACCGTGACTCGACTGATTTCGATCCCGTCCTGGCCCGCATCGGGTAGTGTCGCCTCTTGCCCGAACAACAAAAAGGCGCCGGATTGCGATTTGATGCGCGTATTGGTTTGCTTGGCTTTCACGCAAATGATGGACCCAAGATCGTCTGGGACGATCCGGCCCTCAAAGAAGCCTTTCTCTGACTTGATGTGGTGAAGCAGCTTTCCGACTGCGTCGGTCTCATTGAAAGTTTCCAATTCGAGGCTGAGATTAATGTCGTTCTTCTGCGCGTAGGTAAGGTTAGAGAGGTTCGACAGGCAACTAACAGTATCGGAGTCGTAGTATTTCACGCCACTCGATCCGACAGGAAAGACGATTACCTCACCGTCTGTCTTAGGCTTGCTGGAGCAGGCGAAAAACAATGCCACCAGCGGATTACCGGAGATGTCAAGCAGCCGCGTCGGCAAACCGTAGTGCTGCATTCGCACAAGGCGGTCGAAGCAATACTGGTCGCCCTGGAACTCATCATGATGCGCGATTAATAGCTCTTTGCACAGGCGATCCTCGCTTGGCATGAATTGCCAGTCGCCGTTATCCCATTTGCGCAGAAGCGAAGGTGTAAGTTCATAAGTGGCGTCGCTGTGGCCACGGAAGAAAGTCTCTGTCGACGGTTTTACCGGCGAAGCGTAGAGCAATTGAAGGAACGTCTCTACGCTCTCCGCTACGCCAAGGATCTTCTTGTCGCGCGGTGGGGGCAGAATTGCTGCCCCGACTACAGCGGTCGCCTCGAGGTTCGCGATTAGATCAGCAAGATCGGGTTTGCAATTGGCCAATCTGGACAGCACTTCTTGCGCGTCGCCTTCCCGGACTGCCCAGTGTGTGCGGTAAAGTTGGAATTTATCTGCGCCGAAAATCGATCCGGCTGTCTCCATGTCATCGAAGGTAACTTCGCCAAAGTCGATCTGCGTCTCGAAGGTCACGGAGACCTCCTTGCGCCCACTTGTGATGTTGGAGATTCGGCCATACTTGATAAGCATAGAGACTGCGTTTCCGGCAGGCTTTATCTCGCTACAGAGAAATGTTGGCAGTGTTTCGAGAAAAGCGGTGGCATCGACATCGAGGTTTTCAAGCCGCTTCTCCGTGTCAGAAGGCGTGTATTCGAACATACGACCTCGGAGCATTGTGACGACATCGACGTTCCCTTCGACTTTTTCCCAATTGCCGAATGAGATGTAGTTGAAGCTTTCCGCCATTCGTCCAATTCCTTGCGCCTGCCAAGTCGTTTAACGCGACGCCAAACCGGACGGTATTTCCATCGACATCACACCTGTGGCTCACGTTACCGCTATCTTGGGATGAAAGAAATGTCGCTCATCCGCATAGACACGCCAAATCTCTGCCCTGGCCATCGATGAGAAGTACTTGCTGCGCAATCAGTAACCTTAGGATCGCGATTAAGGGGGGGCGTGGTGATCGATCGCGCACTTTGCCAGAAAACATCGATTGAGCCACAAAGCGGAAGGAACACGCGAATTAAAGGAAGAACTATGGAGAATTTTCCAGTTAGGATTTGGTGGAGCCTAGGGGAGTCGAACCCCTGACCTCTTGCATGCCATGCAAGCGCTCTCCCAACTGAGCTAAGGCCCCATCTAGATACTGCCGCAGCAGTGGGCGGACGTTTATGAGACGGCGGCGGTGAGTGCAAGTCCAAAAATGGAAACGCGCCAAACTTTCCGTCAGCATTCTAGAGATGTCCCGAGGCCGCTTCTGGCCGCCTCGGGGCACAGATCAGTTTTCGTCTTCCGAAGACATATCCTTGATGTCATCCAACGACACGTCATCGTTGCTGTCATCGTCATCATCCAGCAGATCGTCGTCAAGATCCACATCAACGTCTTCGTCATCTTCCAGTACCAGATCGTCTTCGGACGCGTTCTCGCGCGCTTTGGCCGTTGCCGCATCTTCGGCATCAGCTGCGATCATCCGGCTTTTGCCGGTTACAAGTTCCACAACCTCGCCCGTGTAGGGGCTGACGATCGGGTCTTTATTCAGGTCATAAAACCGCTTACCGGTGGTCGGGCAAACGCGCTTTACACCCCATTCTTCCTTGGGCATGTCAAATCCCCTTGATATCAGGTGAGTCGTCTTAAAGATTCAGTTCACCTGCCACAGGCGGCGGGCACTGTCAAAGCCTTTGCGCGGAAGAGGTCGGTATATGGGAGAACATGCGTTGCCGGGTACGCCGCCTGTACCACTGACGTTGCGCAAATCGGCGCGGGCGCGGCGGATCAGCCTGCGGATTTCCCAATTGGATGGGCGGGTTACGCTAACTTATCCGCATGGCGTGCCCGAGACAGAGGCGCTGAGTTTCGCGCTCAGCAAAGAGGGCTGGATTCGACGGCATCTGGAAAGTCAACCCGACCCCGAACAAGTGCGCGTTGGCGGCATCATCCCGGTTGAAGGGCGCGAACGTCGAATCGTAGGCGCAACGGGCCGGCGGGTTTTGTTGAGCGAAAACGAAGTTGCTATTCCATCCGGGTCAGAAGGGCGCCGTCTGGCCCGGTTCTTGAAGGAACTTGCGCGGGATCGGCTGACCGAAGCTTGCGATGACTATGCCGCCATTCTGGGGCGCTCCTACAATAGCCTGACTCTGCGAGATACACGCTCGCGCTGGGGGTCGTGCAGTTCCGATGGGGGCTTGATGTTCTCGTGGCGGCTGATCCTCACGCCGCCCGAGGTTCTGCATTATGTCGCGGCGCATGAGGTGGCGCATCTGGTTGAGATGAACCATTCGCCCGCGTTCTGGGCGCAGGTCGATCGCATTTTTGGGCCCTATGACACACCGCGCCGCTGGTTGCGCGAGCATGGCGCGACCCTACATCGATACCGTTTTGATGCCGATGCGAGTTGACGCTGCGGTTTTTTGTGATCACAAGAGGCCATGTTAGCGACACGTCCCTCAGATTCTCAAATCGCAACGCATGATCGTGTGTACCGCGCCCTGCGGTCCCGAATCTTGCACGGAGAAATTTCGCCGGGTGAGGCGCTGACGCTGCGAGGGATTGGCAAAGAATTCGACGTTTCGATGACCCCCGCGCGCGAGGCTGTGCGGCGTTTGGCGGCTGAAGGTGCTTTGATCCTGTCTTCGTCGGGACGCGTGTCGACACCAGAGCTGACGAATGACCGGATCGAAGAGTTGGCGGCACTGCGGGCGTTGCTAGAGGTCGAACTGGCCAGCCGCGCCTTGCCGCGCGCGCATATCGCGCTGATCGACCGTTTGCATAGCATTAATATGACCGTTGCCGAGATGGTAACGAAGCGCGATGCTGTGGGATACATCCGGTCCAATCTGGAGTTTCACCGCACGCTTTACCTGAGGGCCCAAGCCCCCGCGATGTTGGCCATGGCTGAAACCGTATGGCTGCAGCTTGGCCCTACGATGCGTGCACTTTATGGCAGGCTGCGCCGTACAGAGCCGCCGCATTATCACAAGTTGATCATAGCCGCGCTCAAGGCCGGGGATGAGCCCGGTCTGCGCCTTGCCGTGCGTTCGGACGTGACACAGGGCTTACGATTGCTGGTCAGTTAGGCGATGAACCGCCGACCTGTCGAATTCGCACCTGACCCTTGCTGTCGTTCTGGTTTGCACGCGCGCTCTGCGCTAGGCTGAGGCAAATCACAAACAAGAGCAGATGTCAGACATGTTTAATCGACGGACCTTTTCTATCGGCCTTGGCGCGGCGGTGCTGGCGGGGTGCAGCAGCGGGGGGGCTCCGGCACGGGCGCCCGCATCACGCATGCAATCTGTCCCGAATGCAGGATATGACGCCTGGGTTGCTGGTTTCAAAACCCGAGCGTCTTCACAGGGTATCTCGCAATCCACCCTGAACCGCGCCTTTCAGGGGGCAGGTTATCTGCCCGGCGTGATCGAGCGTGATCGCAATCAGGTCGAGTTCAAACGCTCGCTCGAAGATTATCTGGCCATCGCCGCCTCGGATGAACGGATCAGCACCGGCCGACAGATGCTGCAGCGGTACAATGGCACACTTTCTCAGATCGAAGCACAGTATGGCGTCGACAAAGAAGTCGTGGTGGCCGTCTGGGGGCTTGAAAGCCGCTATGGCGCGCGGCGCGGGGATGTGCCGGTGATCTCGGCCACGTCCACGCTGGCCTATGACGGGCGGCGCGGTGCGTTCTTTGAAAAACAGCTGGTGGCAGCGCTGCGTATCATCCAGGAGGGCGATACCTCAGCCGCAAACATGACCGGCAGCTGGGCCGGGGCGATGGGCCATACACAGTTCATCCCGACTTCATATCTGGCCTATGCGGTTGATTTCACGGGTGACGGACGGCGCGATATCTGGTCCGAGGACCCGTCGGACTCTCTGGCCTCAACCGCGGCCTATCTGGCGCGTGCGGGTTGGGTGCGTGGGCAGCCTTGGGGTGGGGAGGTTGGCACCGTAACTGGCACGCCCAATGCAGTGATACAGCCACAGGTGCCAGGCCCCAAAATTGCGGTGTTCCGCAATTTCAACGTGATCAAGCGTTACAACAATTCGGACAGCTACGCGATTGGCGTCGGGCATTTATCCGATCGGATCGCCGGAGGGGCGCCGTTCCAAGCCTCGTTCGGGCCGGATGCAACGGGCCTGACTCTTGAGGATCGGAAGGAACTGCAACGCCGCCTGACAGCAGCCGGTTACGACACCCAAGGCGCCGATGGGGTGATCGGCAAGAATACCGAGGCCGCGATCAGCGGCTATCAGCGCGCCAGTGGCCTGCCCGTGACAGGCACGCCATCGGTCGAGCTATTGCGTCGTTTGGGTGGCTGACGGTTTAGGCCGCCAGCCCCTTTGAGCCAATATCCAGGAACTTCTGACGGCGGTCCTTGATCAGGGCCGCCGCATCTTTGCCATCCAGCTCTTTCAGCATGGCGGCAATGGCGTCGCGCACAGCTTCAACCGCCTCGGTGCGGCCCCGGTGGGCCCCGCCTTTGGGTTCGGGGATGATCCGGTCACATACGCCCAGCTTGTGCAGGTCTTGCGCGGTTAAGCGCAGCGCTTCGGCGGCCTCACGCATTTTCTCGGCATCTTTCCACAGGATCGAAGCGCAGCCTTCGGGTGAGATCACCGAATAGACCGAATGTTCCAACATCGCGACGCGGTTTGCAGTGGCAAAGGCCACGGCCCCGCCGGACCCACCTTCGCCGATGATGACCGAGACCAGCGGTACACCGATCTTCAGGCACATCTCGGTCGACCGGGCTATTGCCTCAGACTGACCGCGTTCTTCGGCCCCTTTGCCGGGATAGGCGCCCGCAGTGTCGATCAGGGTGATAACCGGCAGACCAAAGCGACCAGCCATTTCCATCAGGCGCACGGCTTTGCGATACCCTTCGGGGCGGGCCATACCGAAATTTCGCTCGATCCGCGATTTGGTATCCGAGCCCTTTTCATGGCCGATCACCATCACTGGCTGATCATTGAACCGGGCTAGCCCGCCAATCACGGCCAGATCGTCGGCAAAGTTCCGGTCCCCCGCCAAAGGCGTGAATTCGGTGAACAAGGCATCGACATAGTCGTTGCAATGGGGGCGTTCGGGATGACGCGCTACCTGGCATTTCCGCCAGGGGGTCAGATCCGCATACAGCTCTTCCAGCAGCTTGGCGGCCTTGGTATCCAGCGCGGCGGCTTCTTCGGCCACATCCATTTCTTCATTGGCGCGGGCCAGCGCGCGCAACTCTTCCGCTTTGCCTTCGATCTCGGCCAAGGGTTTTTCGAAATCCAGATACTGGGTCATGCCGCCTCACCTGCGTGAAATTTCCTAGCTATATGCCGTGTGGCTGCCCCGGATGCAACTCAGCAAGATTTGTGGTTCAAGAATATGCAAGTTCAGTCGGGCGAGGAAGAAAGGGAAGACACCAATGGTGACCCGCTACGAAGACCGAGTGCTGCGCGTTCTGACATATATTCATGACAACCCCGCAGGGGACCTGTCACTGGATGCGTTGGCCGATGTCGCCGCCATGTCGCGGTTCCACTGGCATCGCGTGTTTCGGGCCCTGACGGGCGAGACCTGCGCGCAGGCGGTGCGACGGTTGCGTTTGCATCGCGCCGCAACCTGGCTGTTGCAATCCGATAGGCCAGTGCCGCAGATCGCAGCCGAGATTGGGTATCCCAATCTCAAGTCTTTTACACGGGCCTTTTCTCAGGCCTATGGCAGCAGCCCTGCCGCGTTTCGCAAGACAGGCCAAGTTCTTCCGTCGCATCCACATCTCAAAACCGGAGAATATCCCATGTATCCTGTGACGACGCGAACAGAACCCACCCGCCGCATTATTGCTCTGCCTCACAAAGGCGCTTACTCCGAAATCGGTAGAAGTTTTGAAGCCTTCGGCGCCCTGTGCGAATCCCGACAATTGTGGCCCAAGATGGGCCCGGTGATCGGAATTTACCTGGATAACCCTGAAGCGGTGCCCTCGGATCAGCTGCGCAGTTACGCCGGCGCTGAATACCGCGGTGGTGAAACGCCCGAGGGTATGGAAGGCATGAACATCCCGGGTGGGAAAACGGCGGTACTGACGTTCAAAGGCCCGTATTCCGGCATTCATGCGGCCTATGACAGCCTGTTCGGAAATTGGCTTCCGACCTCGGGTGAGGAACCGGCGGATCAACCATGTTATGAGGTCTACCTCAACGATCCGCGTGAGACCGCACCCGAGGATTTGCTGACGGAAATCTGCCTGCCGTTGAAGTGATCAGTTAGGCCAAAGAACTGGATAGAGCGATGCAACCAGCAGCGCGGCCATCGTCCAGTTGAACACCACCAACCGGCGCGGATTCGTCAGGAACCGCGCCATTTGTTGCCCCAGTACCGTCCACGTGCTGACCGAGGGCAAGTTGACCGCCCCAAAAACAAGCGCGACGATGAGGATGACATTCAGAGTCTGGCCCGGCGCATAGGCGGTTGTGGCAGTCAGGGCCATTGCCCAAGCCTTTGGGTTGACCCATTGGAACGCGGCCGCTTGCATAAAGGTCATCGGCGTACCGACCTCGGCACTGTTCTCAGTTGGGGCTGCATGCGCGATCTTCCAGGCCAGGTACAGAAGATATACGACCGAGGCGATTTTCAGTATCGTGTAACTGATGGGATACTGATTGAACATTTGCACCAGGCCAGCGCCCACCAGCAGAACCATAAAGGTAAAGCCCAGACCAATCCCAAGCATATGCGGGATCGTCCGGCGAAATCCGAAATTCGCGCCCGACGCCATCAGCATCAGGTTATTCGGCCCCGGTGTGATTGAAGATACGAAAGCAAAGGCAATCAGGGCGAGCAGGATATCATAGGTCATGGGACGAATATTTGCGGCAATTTGCGCAAATGAAATTGCGTTCTTGTGCGTTATTGCCATAAATTCACAATGAATGGCGAAAATTGATCAAATAAACCGTGATATATTGCGTGAACTGACTGCGGATGGGCGCATTAGTAATCTGGAACTGGCGGATCGCGTTGGTCTGTCCCCCTCAGCCTGTTTGCGACGGGTACAGGAGCTTGAGAAGGCCGGGGTGATCTCGGGCTATCGCGCTGTCTTGAACCCGGTTGCGCTGGGCAAGGGCTTCGTCGCCTATATCGGCGTCGGATTGGGTGAACATACCAAAGCGGCCCAGGAAGGGTTCGAGCGTGCGCTGCAGCGTGCGCCCGAGGTTGTCGAATGTCACAACATCACTGGAACGATCGAATATCTGCTGCGTGTCGAGTGCGCCGACCTGCCATCTTACAAAACCTTCCATACCGAAGTGCTGGGCACGCTGCCGCACGTGACCTCGATCACCTCTTATGTGGTTATGGGGTCCCCCAAGGATCAGCGCGCCTGAGCCGTCAAAATGTGAAGACGTACACTCTTGCAGGGCTAAAACTCACATCTTAGTGTGGCCGCAATGACGTCGCAGACCCATCCATGTTGGCTAAACGCGGCGCATACAGGGAGTCTATGATGAAGATTTTACGAACCGGGGCGATTGCTGTTGCCGTGGCGATGATCGCCGGGTCTGTTGCGGCAGCACCGCTGAAGCTGCAACCCGCTAACCCTCAACCCAGCCCAAACTCGGGCCTTGATGTGAAATATGCCTGGGAAGGTAACCCGCCGCGCAAATTGCAGAGCCTGTCGAAAGCAGAGCAACTGCTGAAGAAAAGGGGTGAGCCCGGTACGCCATTGCTGGGCATGGATTACCGTGACACCACCGAAGGCGAACCGGTCCTGACGTTTAACGAAACCTACAATGTAGCCGCCGAAATCACTGGGTATCTCCGATTCGATTCCCCCGGTATCTACGAGTTAGAGACCTGGTCCAATGACGGTATCGACGCCTGGGTTGGTGGGCAGCAAATCGGTTATGTCAACGGCATCCAGAGTTGTGAGGCAAACCAGCGGACAGAGGTCGAAGTTCCAAGCGCTGGCTGGTACCCGCTTAAAATCACTTATTTTCAGAAAAAGGGTACGTCTTGCCTGATGATGAAATGGGGTAAGCAGGGCGAAAGGTTCACCTGGACGCCGGATGACGTATTTGGCCGATAGTCTAAAGATCTGTTGAAAAAAGGCGCCGCAATGGGCGCCTTTTTTTGAGTTTGTTCAGCCGTTTGCGGCGATCAGTTCGGCCTGTGCAACGATCACCTCAGCCTGCTTGATTGACGCGATGTCGACAAGACGGCCTTTGTAAACGGTCGCGCCTTCGCCATTGGCTTTGGCCTGCTCCATTGCGGCCAGAATCTCACGCGCTTCCGAGACGGCTTCGTCTGAGGGGGTGAACACCTCATTGGCCAGCGCGATCTGTTTGGGATGGATCGCCCATTTGCCGACCATCCCCAGAGTGGCGGACCGTTTGGCCTGCGCGATGTAGCCTTGGTCATCGCTGAAATCACCGAATGGTCCATCAACCGGCAGAACGCCGTGTGTGCGGCAGGCCGCGACGATGGCCGCCTGTGCCCAATGCCACGGATCGGACCAATGCTTCTCGCCTTCGCGCAGCATATAGTAGTTCTCTTGCGTGCCGCCGATCCCGGTGGTCTGCATCCCCATCGATGCTGCAAAATCTGCGGCCCCCAAGCTCATGGCCTGCATCCGAGGGGAGGATGCCGCGATCTCTTCGACATGGGCAATGCCTGCGGCGGATTCGATGATGACTTCGAATGAGATCGGCTTGGTCCGGCCCTTGGCGCGCTCGATGGCTGTGACCAGAGCGTCGACCGCATAAACGTCGGCGGCGCAGCCGACCTTGGGGATCATGATCTGATCCAATCGGTCATCGGCCTGCTCCAGAACATCCACCACATCGCGGTACCAATAGGGCGTGTCCAGTCCGTTGATCCGCACAGACATGTATTTGCCGCCCCAATCGATGGTATTCAGCGCCTCGATCACATTGGCGCGGGCGACGTCCTTATCAGAAGGCGCAACGGAGTCTTCGAGGTCCAGATTGATCACATCCGCAGCCGATGCGGCCATTTTGGGGAACAGTTTGGTGTTTGAGCCGGGGCCAAACAATTGACAGCGATTGGGCCGGGCCGGTGCGGCGGGTTGGATGCGAAAGCTCATCGGGACCTCGTGCGAGTAAGGAAATTACGATTTTTCTGTAAATTGAGGTATTAAATTACACGCGTTGGTGCAACCGTGATTTTGCGCCTGCGGCATTGCATGTGCAGAAACTGTTATTGTGGCATCCGAAATGGGTGATTAAAGTTTAATCACTTTAAAAAGATCGAAGATTCTTGCAGCTGAAAAGCACGTTGCGCAAAAAAATCGCGCGGTAACGTGGCAGGGTTGGTGAATACGCGAAACGCTCGTTCGCGGGCTTCTCTAGCTTAAGCCGGAATCAAAGGAGTGCACCGCAATGATCGAGACACCGTATCTGTTGTTTTTGGGCGATGCGCCCGACCAGTTGGCGGCCAAAGTGGCCATCGGTATCCGGGATTGGCGCCCGGAAAATGCAGTTGGCCAATTGCGTATGGTAGGCTGCGAGGCTGACCTCGGCCTGACGGATATGACGTTGGCCGAAGGCAAAGCCGCCGGTGCGAAAACGTTGGTGATCGGGGTTGCCAATCGGGGTGGCGTGATCAGCCAAGCCTGGAAAGAGGTCCTGATTGCAGCGCTGGAAATGGGTTATGATCTGGCATCGGGCCTGCATAACCTGTTGCGGGATGAGGGCGATCTGGTTGCCGCTGCGCAGACCCATGGGGGCACTTTGCACGATGTGCGGGTGCCGACCGTAGGATATCCGATCGCCAATGGCAAAAAGCGTATCGGCAAGCGCTGCCTTGCCGTTGGAACCGATTGTTCTGCGGGCAAGATGTACACGGCGATGTCGATGGATGCCGAGATGCGCAAGCGAGGCATGAAGTCCACATTCCGGGCCACTGGCCAAACCGGAATTTTGATCACTGGTCAGGGTGTTCCTCTGGACGCGGTTGTTGCAGATTTCATGGCGGGATCGGTGGAATACCTGACCCCCGAGAACGACCCTGATCATTGGGATCATATCGAAGGGCAGGGGTCTTTGTTCCACGTCTCTTATTCCGGTGTCACCATGGCGCTGATCCATGGCGGGCAGCCGGACGCTTTGATTTTGTGCCATGAACCGACCCGGACCCATATGCGTGGCCTGCCCGAGTATTCTCTGCCGACATTGCAGCAGCTACGCGACACAGCGTTGCCCTTGGCGCAGGTGGCAAACCCCGACTGTCAGGTGGCGGGTGTGTCGATCAACACACAGCATCTGAGCGAGGATGACGCGAAGGCATATATCGCAAAGGTTGAGGCAGAGTTGGGGCTTCCGGCCACTGACCCCTATCGCTTTGGTGCGGGCAAGCTGGTGGACGCGCTGGCTGCTTTGTGATCTGAACATCCCGCCAGTGGCTCCACACGTCTCTGGCGGGCGGTTTTTAAAATGAAGGAGCTTCGCGTGCAGGTAGAGGTCTCTCGTGATGTGTTCCGACTGGCGCAGGTGTTCACCATCTCGCGCGGGTCGCGGACCGAGGCAAAGGTGCTGACGGTTCGAATTACGGACGGAACCCATCAGGGCTGGGGCGAATGTGTGCCCTACGCGCGCTACGATGAGTCGCTGGACTCGGTCGAAGCCGAGATCGCGGGTCTGCCTGCCGAGTTCACGCGTGAGACGTTGCTGGATTTGCTTCCAGCAGGGGCCGCGCGAAATGCTGTCGATTGCGCGCTGTGGGATCTGGAGTGCAAGCGCGTGGGTAAGCGGGCATGGGAATTGGCTGGTCTGCCGGTTCCGGGTCCTGAAATCACTGCCTATACACTTTCGCTGGCAACACCCGAAGCAATGCAGGCACAGGCGGCTGAGAATGCGCATCGTCCTTTGTTGAAGATCAAACTGGGCACGCCCGATGATATGCCCCGGCTCGAGGCCGTGCGGGCCGGCGCGCCGAAATCGACCATTATCATTGATGCCAACGAAGGCTGGTCCGCCGAGGTCTACGCCGACCTCGCGCCGCATCTGGTCCGGTTGGGTGTGGCGCTTGTAGAGCAGCCTTTGCCCGCAGGCGAAGATGATGCGCTGATCGGGATGAACAGGCCTGTGCCAGTTTGCGCAGATGAATCCTGCCATGATCGGGCCAGTTTGTCCGGACTGAAGGGCAAGTATGATGTGGTCAATATCAAGCTCGACAAAGCCGGGGGTTTGACTGAGGCACTAGCGCTGCGCGAGGCGGCTTTGGCCGAAGGCTACAAAATCATGGTGGGTTGTATGGTCGGCAGCTCTCTGGCCATGGCCCCTGCGACACTGTTGGCGCAGGGTGCAATGGTTACAGACCTTGACGGCCCGCTTCTGTTGGCCGAAGACCGCGACACACCGCTTACTTTTGATACCGCCGGAGTGCATCCGCCGAAAATGGGCCTCTGGGGCTGAGGAGACAACACATGACCCGCACTGTTTACGTGAATGGCGACTACCTGCCTGAGACCGAGGCCAAGGTGTCGATCTTCGATCGTGGGTTCCTGATGGCTGATGCAGTCTATGAGGTGACCAGTGTTCTAGACGGCAAGCTGATTGACTTCGAAGGTCACGCGGTGCGCCTGAAACGATCGCTGGACGAATTGCAGATGGCCGAGCCCTGCAGCAAGGACGAACTGCTGGAGATTCATCGTAAACTGGTGGAACTGAACGGTATCGAAGAAGGTTTGGTTTACCTGCAAGTCTCGCGCGGCAGCGATGGGGATCGGGATTTTGTGTTCCCGTCCGAGGATACAAAACCGACGCTGGTTCTGTTCACGCAAAACAAGCCGGGTCTGGCAGACAGCCCTGCCTCGCGCAAGGGTGCAAAGATTATCTCGATCGATGATATCCGCTGGGGTCGCCGCGATATCAAGACCACGCAATTGCTGTACCCCTCGATGGGTAAGATGATGGCCAAGGCGGCCGGGTGTGATGATGCCTGGATGATCGAAGACGGCTATGTGACCGAGGGCACCAGCAACAACGCCTATTTCGTGAAGAACGGCAAGATCGTCACGCGCCCCTTGTCCAACGATATCCTGCACGGCATCACCCGCAAGTCTGTTCTGCGATTGGCGGCTGAGGCGCAGATGGAAGTTGAAGAACGCCTGTTCACCATTGATGAAGCCAAAGAGGCGGATGAGGCCTTTACCACCTCGGCCAGCGCCTTCGTCATGCCAGTGGTTGAGATCGACGGCGTCACTCTGGGCGACGGCACGCCGGGGCGGATCGCCAAGCGATTGCGCGAGATTTATCTGGATGAAAGCCGCAAGGCCGCAATCTAATCAAAAAGACCCGCCAATCCGGCGGGTCTTACTCTATGAGCCTCAGTCTTTTTTGCCCACATTCTCTTCGAAGGCGGTATTGAATGCGGCCTGTTTTTCCGGGCTGGCCTCGGTCTGGTAGTTGGCCTTCCATTCATCCATTGTCATGCCGTAGAAAACTTGACGCGCCTCGTCCTTGCCCATCTCGATGCCTTTTTCATTCGCAGCTTCCTGGTACCAGCGTGATAGGCAGTTACGGCAGAATCCGGCCAGGTTCATCATGTCGATATTCTGAACGTCGGTGCGGTCTTCCATCAGGTGCTTTTGCAATCGACGGAAAGCGGCGGCCTGAAGTTCGATTTCGGTTTGCTTGTCCATGGTCTGGCTCCGGAATACAGGATGCGATTTCCTTTTGACCTAGCGTTCTGGCAACTTTGTTTCAACAAGCTCTGTGTCATGCCAGCTTCAGGGCCAGCCACGGAATGATGCAGAAGATCAACGTCAGTATCTTGTAGTTGGCAAGATACCGAAAATAGGCCCGTCTTACGTCTGGGCGTTCCATTTGAAACATCCGGCCATGAAAACCGGCTATCCAGTCCTGCATCAGAACGATCATAAGGGTCGAGAACAGCAAAACCGCGATGTTGAGCACCGCCATCCAGCCAAAGACAGTTGTCAGAAACTCCTGTGTCATGGTCACCTCCATCTGCCCTGAATATGGGGGCTAAATGGAGGTCTCACAATGACGTGGATCAAAGGTCGCTGGCCACCAAGGCGTCCTGCAGGATCACTGCCAAGCGCTCGGCCCAGGCCCGTTGCCCGGTGTGGTCTGCAATCAGGTCATTGCGCAGCTCGATCAGGGCGTTTGGCCGTTTATGGGCTGTCCCATGTTTATCAATTGCATCGCCGGTCAGAACGCCGGTGTAAGGTTCGTTTACACCAACGCACAGATCATCTTCTGATTTTAGCCGGTCGATCAGTGGGCGCGAAAACCGCTCATCCGGCGTGTGCAGAACACCGACATGCCAGGGGCGCGGCTCGCGTCCCCTGAGTTGTCGGGTGAACGAATGCATCGAGATGATAATTGCATCCGGTTTATTGACCAGCATTTTAAGCGCATCGTGATACGGGCGATAGCACTGGTTCAAACGCCGTTCCCGCTCGGCCTTGTCTGCATCACGATTGCCGGGAATGATTGAGCCGTCATAGAGTTTCATCAAAAGGGTCGGATCATCCTCACCCCGGTTGGGGTCGATCACCAGCCGCGAAAAATTTGCTGCGATGACCGGGGCGTTCAGATGTTCTCCCAGATGCTTTGACACTTCATAGGCACCGACGTCATAGGCGATGTGACGCTCCATGTCTTCTCTTGGAAGGCCCAAGTCTCCGCCATTGATCTCAGGCGGAACAGTGTTGGTTGCGTGGTCGCAGGTGATCAGCCAGCGGGAGGAGCGATCCTCGCCGTGCACAAAGTAAGGAGAATACGTCATAAGCCTGTCATCAAGTTTGCCGCAGGTGTAGGGCAGTTGCTTCGAAAAGGGAATTGCGCAATAAGCATCCCGGCAACTGTTTGCGGTAACATTTTGTGACTGCCGAGGGACGAGGAGAGCACAAGCAATGCGACGCCTTAGAAATGTAAAAATCGTGGCGACGCTGGGACCGGCGTCTAATGACTATGACACCATCCGCGCTTTGCACGAGGCCGGGGCGGATGTGTTTCGCCTGAACATGAGCCATGGCAGCCATGATGAGATTCGCGAACGGCACCGGATTATACGGCAGGTGGAAAAGGACCTGGACAGCCCGATTGCAATTCTTGCGGACCTGCAGGGCCCCAAGCTGCGGGTTGGTGTGTTTGCCAATGACGCCGAGGAACTGATTGAAGGGGCATCCTTCCGTCTGGATCTTGACCCTGCCGCAGGGGATGGCGCACGCGTTTGTCTGCCGCATCCCGAGATTTTCGCGGCGTTGGAGCCCGGTGCACATCTTCTGGTCAATGACGGTAAGATCCGACTGATCGTCGATGAATGCGGTCAGGATTTCGCGAATTGCACCGTTGAAATCGGCGGTACGATTTCGAACCGCAAGGGCGTGAACGTTCCGGACGTCGTGCTGCCTGTTGCGGCTTTGTCGGCCAAGGATCGGGATGATCTTGAGTTTGTCTGCCAGTTGGGCGTCGATTGGCTGGCGCTGAGCTTTGTACAGCGGGCCAAGGACGTGTTCGAGGCCCGCGCGCTGGCCGATGGCCGCGCCGCGATTCTGTCGAAGATCGAAAAGCCTGCTGCGGTTGAAGCCTTTGATGACATTTTAGATGCCTCGGACGGCATTATGGTCGCTCGCGGTGATCTGGGTGTGGAACTGCCCGTTTCTGCGGTGCCACCGATCCAGAAGCGTCTGGTACGTAAATGCCGTGGGGCAGCCAAGCCTGTGATCGTGGCGACCCAGATGCTGGAAAGCATGATCGAAAGCCCGATGCCAACACGGGCCGAGGTGTCCGACGTGGCCACCGCCATCTATGAGGGCACGGATGCCATCATGCTCAGCGCGGAATCTGCTGCGGGCTCTTATCCGATTGAGGCTGTGCAAACCATGAACAAGGTCGCTATCGAGGTCGAAGCTGACCCGACCTATACGCAAATCATTGCCGCCTCTCGCACCGCAAAGGGCACTACCGTGGCCGATGGGATTGTTGCTGCCGCCCGTGAGATTGCTGAAAAGACAGATATCAAAGCAATCTGCTGTTTTACGCAAAGTGGTACGACGGCTTCGTTGACGGCGCGGGAACGGCCTGGTGTGCCGATTATCGCGATGACGTCGCTGATGGGGACGGCGCGCCGGTTGTGCCTGAGCTGGGGTTGTAACTGCGTCATGACGCCCGAGTTGGAGCGTTTCAAAAGCGCGGTGGTCAATGCAGCTCGTGCGGCCCGCGCCGGTGGGTTTGCCTCTGCGACTGACCAGATCGTGGTGACCGCAGGCGTGCCATTCAACGTGCCAGGCACCACCAACATCTTGCGCGTGGCACCCTGCGACGAACGCCTGATCTACAGCACTGATCCCGAATAGCGGGGCACATCAATTGCTTCAAATCGGCCTGCTCTGCGTTGCGGGGTGGGCCGTTTTTCCAAGAATCTCCTGATTTCTAAGCGAATTTTGTCCGTTTAGGGCGAAACTTGCAGATTGTATTTCATTTTCCGGTGGAAATTCCCGATAAAGGCCCTAGGGCGATCACTCAACAAGTTCCAGGTTCCGGTCGCCCGCCGGGGGCACGGGCCCCGGATAACAACCATAAATGGAGGAACGAAATGACAAACAAAATTGTCATCGGACTGGATGGGACAGAGACCGGAGAACGCGCGCTCACCTTCGCCAAGGAATTGGCCAAAGTGATTGGTAGCTGCGAGCTTCTGGTGGCCTATGTCATCGAATGGTCGCCCTACACATTCCAGACCCCAGAAGAAAATGCCCAACGTCACAAACGGCGCGAGGAGGAGCTTGAACTGGCGACAACGCGCATTGTCACCCCTGCGGTGGACGGTCTGAAAGCAGCAGGCTTCACAGCTCAAGGCGTGGTGCGTCACGGGGACGTGGCAGAAACGCTGAATGCGATCACGGTTGAAAACAACGGGTCGCAGATTGTGGTTGGCCGATCCTCGGCCGACGGTATCAAAAAGCGTATCTTTGGCAGCTCGACGCAGAATCTGGTGATGCATGCCGACGTGCCGGTCACAGTTGTGAATTGAGGGGGCAGAACAATGAAAGCTTTGAAACTTCTTACTTTGCTTGTCGCGTCTTTGTTCACGGCAAGCGCGGCCCTGGCGCAAGAGGCCGGTCTGGATCAACAGATCAATGAAGCATTTGCCTCTGCGACCGGGCCCTTTGTCAGCTTTATCTTCGCGCCATTCCCGGGAACCAGCTTTCCCTGGATCGTGGGCTGGCTGGTTGTCGCGGCATCGGTTTTCTCGCTGTATTTTGCCTTCGTGCAATTTCGCTTCTTCGGTCATGCGATCCGGCTGGTGAAGGGCGACTATTCTGATCCCAATGATGCGGGTGAGGTCAGCCACTTTCAAGCCTTGGCAACAGCCCTGTCCGGTACGGTGGGTCTTGGTAACATCGCCGGTGTGGCGGTTGCCATCGGCATCGGTGGTCCAGGTGCGACCTTCTGGATGATATTGGCCGGTCTTTTGGGCATGGCCTCAAAATTCACCGAATGTACGCTGGGTGTGAAATATAGAAACGAGTACGAAGACGGTACGGTTTCTGGAGGCCCGATGTACTATATGTCCAAAGGGTTTGACGAGCTGGGTTTGCCGGGTGGTAAGATTCTGGCGGTTCTGTTCTCGATCTTCTGTATTCTAGGCGCGCTTGGTGGTGGAAACATGTTCCAGGCCAACCAGGCACATCAGCAGATCGCAGGCATCGTCGGCGACTATCCCGGGTGGATCACGGGCATCGTGTTCGCTTTGGTGGTGTTCCTTGTGATCGTGGGTGGTCTGAAGTCGATCGCACGTGTGACCGAGAAAGTCGTGCCCTTCATGGGGGTCATGTATGTGGCCGCTGCTTTGGTGATCATCATCATGAATGCCGACATGATCGGCTGGGCATTTGGTCAAATCTTCACAGGTGCCTTCACCGGGCTTGGTGTTGCAGGCGGTATGGTTGGTGCGCTGATTCAGGGCTTTAAACGTGCGGCGTTCTCGAACGAAGCCGGCGTGGGTTCTGCTGCGATTGCACACTCGGCCGTTCGGACCAAGGAACCGATCACCGAGGGCTTTGTCTCCTTGCTGGAGCCGTTCATCGATACGGTTGTCATCTGTACGATGACCGCCTTGGTGATCATCATCACCCAGCAGCTGATCATTGATCCCGAAACCGGAAACTACTTGCTGAACGAAGCAGGCAGCGCGATTGCAACCGTTGATGGCAATACCGGCGTCAGCCTGACCTCCGCAGCCTTTGGCAGCGCCTTTAGCTGGTTCCCGTTTGTTCTGGCGATCGCGGTGATCCTGTTTGCCTTCTCGACCATGATCAGTTGGTCCTACTATGGCCTCAAGGCATGGACCTATCTGTTCGGCGAAGGTCAGACCAAGGAACTGGTGTTCAAGATCATCTTCTGCGTCTTCGTTGTCATCGGTGCTGCGGCCAACCTTGGTCCGGTTATCGACTTCTCAGATGCGGCGATCTTTGCGATGGCGGTTGTGAACGTCTTTGCGCTGTACTTCCTGATGAAAGTGGTGCGGCAGGAGCTTGCCTCCTATGCCGCACGGCTGCAAAGCGGGGAAATCCGCAAGTTCGAGCACTAAGCACTTTCACCGGGGCGGCCTGTGTCGCCCCGGTGCCTCTGACCTTCGGTGGAATCTGCGGATTCTGGTCAAAACCCCCTTGTCAGCATGACCGAACTTGCGTAAACGGCGCTTCTGTTGCGTGACCGGCCGAGATGGCATGCCGAGTCGCGTTTGAAACCGAACCCGAATGAAGGAGACGGAAATGCCTAAGATGAAGACAAAGTCGAGCGCCAAGAAGCGCTTTAAGGTGACTGCGACCGGTAAGGTCCTTGCTGGCCAGGCCGGCAAGCGTCACGGCATGATCAAGCGGACCAAAAAGTTCATCCGCGACGCTCGTGGCAACACCACCCTGTCCGCCCCCGACGCAAAGATCGTCAAGGGCTACATGCCCTACGACCGCTAAGAGGAGATTAAGATATGTCCCGCGTTAAAGGTGGAACCGTAACTCACGCCCGTCACAAGAAGGTTATCAAGGCCGCCAAAGGTTACTATGGCCGCCGCAAGAGCACCTTCAAGGTTGCCCGTCAGGCCGTCGACAAGGCCAACCAATATGCAACCCGCGACCGTAAGAACCGCAAGCGCAACTTCCGCGCGCTGTGGATCCAGCGTATCAACGCTGCTGTCCGTTCGCATGACGAAGCACTGACCTATTCCCGCTTCATCAACGGCCTGAACCTGGCCGGGATCGAAGTGGACCGCAAAGTTCTGGCCGACCTGGCCGTGCACGAACCGGAAGCGTTCGGCGCGATTGTCGCCAAAGCTCAGGCTGCTTTGACTGCCTGATCCTCTGAAAAGAGACAGTGAAAGAAAGGCCGTCCCGCTTGGGGCGGCTTTTTTTGATTTAGGGTAGTGACTGTCGGTAAATCGCTCTAGGTTAGTTTTTTTCACTAGCCCTGTATGCACGGGGCGTCACCCCAAATTCAGAACGAAAAACCGTCGAAAAGTACTGAAGATTACTGAAACCGAAGTTCATTGCTATTTCGCTGATCGATAGACTTTCATAGCGCGGATCTTTCAACTGCGAGGCAACAGTATCGAGACGTTTCCGGCGGATTTCCTCGGCAATCGAACTGTTTTGCTTGGAGAGAATGCTGTTCAACCGGCGAACGGATATGCCAACCTCAAAGGCCACGCTGTTTCGGTCCAAATCTGGATCGCCATATTGCGACGCGATAATACTGCGCATCCGGATAATCATGTGCTGTTCAGGAGAGGCGAGGTCTGCCACCTGGCTACGGCCGGCCGCAAGGCCTGTGGCCAACAGGTCAATCAACGTTTCCTGCAAAAGCTCTGAAACTGTCGGATCGGAACCGTTCAAATGATCGGTGAGCGACAGAATGTTATCCCGAACAAACTTTCCAATCCCGGATTGCCCGTCTATCCGTGTGCCACCCATCATGCGCGCAATGGGCAGTCTTGCGAGCAGACGGTCCTTCGGTAGTTGAAGGACCGTCTTGGAAAAGCCGTTCTCCAACTCCAAAAGATACGGATGAGCACTGTCGTACACGCCGATATCGCCGGGCCTCAGAACAGACTGGTTACCGAATTGAGTGATTCTGGACGTGTTCTCACGCTGAAGACTTACGAGGAAAAATTCGTCTGACGCAGCCCGAATATCCCTTTTTCGCCGCACGACTGAGTGCTGCGCCCCGGATACTGCCGAAATGGACAGAACAGAGTGTCTGGATATGCTCAATTCACCCGTAAAATCAGATATTTGTTGAGATTCACAGCCCAATTGAACATAGCTGTCGCAAACCGCTTCGCGCCAATAGGCAAAGCGATCGCGCGGAGCAACATCCGTCGTCGAATATTGGGCGACTTGTGTCATGTGCAGCCTTCACAAACTGACGAGAGAGTTTATCAGACTGCCCAAAAACGCAAGTTTTTTGACCCGAACGCCAAAGTACGCTGAAGCCGGAAATGGCAATCTCCTCGGATCAAGAGGAGGTTCCAACCATGTCTACACAATTCAAAGCGGCTGCTGTTCAGGCCGCGCCCTGCTTTCTCGACCTTGATGCTGGTGTTTCAAAGGCCGTTGAGCTGATCGAAGAGGCTGCAGCCGGCGGCGCACATCTTGTCGCGTTTTCCGAAACCTGGCTTCCCGGCTATCCAAATCATGTCTGGTTGGGCCCGGTTGCCTGGCAAATGCAGTTCGTCGGACGCTATTTCGATAATTCGATCGTGGCGGGCTCCAAACACGAAGAGCGTCTCGCCAAGGCTTGCCGTGACAACAACATCCAGCTGTCGATCGGCGTCAGCGAACGCGACGGTGGGTCACTCTATATCGCTCAATGGCATTTTGATGAGACGGGTGAGGTCATCAACCGCCGCCGTAAGCTGAAACCCACTCATGTCGAACGCACCGTCTTCGGCGAAGGTGACGGTTCGGATCTGAATGTGGTCGACACAAAGATCGGGCGGGTCGGGCAGCTTGCATGCTGGGAACATATGCAGCCGCTGTCGAAATACGCCATGTATGCCCAGAACGAGCAGATCCACGTGGCCGCCTGGCCGAACCTTGCGCTCTACAAAGGTGCGGCCTATGCCTTGGGGCCCGAGGTCAATAATAGCGCCTCGATGATTTACGCGGTCGAGGGATCGTGTTTTGTGCTGGCGCCTTGTGCGCTGGTCACGAAGGAGATGCAGGACCTGCTGTGCGAAGGAAACGCAGAGAAGGAGGCTCTGTTGCCGGTTGGTGGCGGCTATACCGCGATCTATGCCCCAGACGGGTCGGAGATGGCCGAGCGCATCCCGCACGATCAGGAAGGCATCATGTATGCCGACATCGACCTGCACATGATCGGCTATGCCAAGGCCGCCGCAGACCCTGCGGGTCACTACGCCAAACGTGACAGCACCCGGCTCTTGATCAATCGCAAACGCCAGCGCCCGGTTGTGAATTTTGATGACGCCCCCGGCTGGGAGGAGATCGTTCCTGTTGCTGACACTCCGGCTGAAGCCGCTGAATGACGGGATCGCCGCGCCTCGTGCCAAACGGCGCGGGGCGCGCGCAGCCATTCTTTCAGGGAGGAAGAGATGACAGAACAAACACCCGCAATCCCTACGCATGAGGATTTCTATACCGACGCGCAGCGCAAGTTGCAGGACGAGAACGGGCACACCAAGCTATCGCACGCTGTGATTCAAGCCATCGTTCGAGATGAGTTGGAAGACTATCATATCGAGTACATCGAGACGCGCGACTACTTCTTTTTGTCAACCGTGACCGCAGAGGGCGAACCGACCGTCAGCTACAAAGGTGGACCGGCGGGGTTTGTGAAATCTCTGGGCGGTAACCGGCTGGTCTTTCCGAACTACGATGGCAACGGCATGTGGCTTTCGATGGGCAACATCGACGCGGCCAGCAAGGTCGGGATGCTGTTCATGGATTTCGTAACACCCTGGCGCATCCGTGTGCAGGGCGATGCCAAAATCTCAAAAGACCCGGAATTGATGGCATGTTTCCCCGGCTGCAACATGGTTGCGACGGTCGATGTCACGCGCGTGTTTCAAAATTGTGCCCGCATGATCCATAAACACAAGCGTGCCGAACCTCATTCGGTCTACGTCCCGGACGCCGAAGGGAAGCAGCTATTTCCGGCATGGAAGCGGATTGCACCGATCCAGGAATTCTTGCATGAGCGCGATCAGGGCAAAGCCGCCGAGAATGGCGGCACGATCACCGAAGAAGAATACATGACCAAGGTGATGGACGGCTCGTCCTGACCACGGCTTGCCAAACGACCGCGTGACGGTCGGACAAACCAACAGGAGAAACAAGATGAAACACACACTAAACCTCTTCGGAGGCATGGTCGGGCTGTGCCTGATGGGCATTGCCCAGCCTGCCGCAGCCCAGGACGGCCCGGTCTGCGGTCTCAACACAGGCGAGGCAGCCACCGGCGAACCCATCAAGGTCGGCGGGATCAACGGTAACGCGCCTCCGGGCGATTTTTCGGGCGGCACCGATGCCGCCATGGCCTATTTCACCTGCGTCAACGCGAATGGCGGGATCAATGGACGACCCATTGAGTACATCGTCGAGAACGATCAGTGGAACCCGGAGCTGGCAAGCCAGGTCGCGAACAAGCTTGTCGTAGACGAGGGTGTCGTGGCGCTGGTAGGCAACGGCTCGGTCGTGGAAATGGCTGTGAATGCTCAGCTATATGCTAACCAAGGTATCATGGCGATGGCATCAGGCTGCGCGATCTCGGAATGCTACGAAAGCTCGAATATCGTTTCAACAAACCAGGGTCCGCTGTCTTCGGGCATCGGTGCACTGAAGTTTGCAATCGAAGAGCTCGGAACCCAGCACGCCGCCTGCATTGGTTTCAACATTCCCAACAACGGTGGTTGGGCCTGCGATTGGATGAACCGCTACATGGAGGAGAAGGGCCTGCGCGGCACGTCGATCCTGATGGACCCGACAAGCGTGGATCTGAACGCGACCTACCTGCAAGCCCTGGCTGCAGGGGTTGATACGATCCTGCTGATGCTGCCCGCAGGGCCGGCGATTGGCCTGCTTGGCGTGGCCGAGGAACAAGGTGGGCGCGAAATGTTCAAATGGGTCTCGCCCACGCCGCTCTATGATCCCGGCGTCACCGAAGTGCTGGGCGACTATTGGGACGGCCATATCTACGTCAATATCGAGCTGAACCAGTTTGACAGCGACGGACCCGACAACCGCAACTGGATTGCCGTGATGGACGACTACGGTCAGGACGGCGACCGGCGCGATACCTTCAGCCAGTCGGGCTACATCTCGGCCAAGTTCTTTGTTGATGCGCTTCTGGAGCTTGACCCCCAAACGATCGACCGCGCCAGCGTGACCGAGGCCATCAAAGGGATCGTCGGCGTCGAATGCGATCTGCTCTGCGGCCCCTATTACGTGGGCGAGGCCGACCGGCACATGCCCAACCACCAAGGCAGGATGGTCGTTTACCGCGATGGTGCTTTCGAATTGGTGCGCGACTGCTACGACATCGACAGCGCCTATCTCGATCCGATTCTGAGTCAGGAAAGTGCATTGGGCCTGCGGGACTAAATCCTCCCTGACCTGCCGGGCGGCAATCCTCCCTCGCCGTCCGGCCCTTTTCTTCAGGAGCATACGACATGTTAACGGTCTACGGCCGGTTTCTTGTATCCGGCCTTGCGGTGGGATCGCTTTATGCGCTTGGCGGGATCGGCCTCGTGATCCTGCGCTCTTCCACCGGATTTCTCAACTTCGCTTATTGCCCAAAACGGGTAGGGTTTGTCTCGACGAGGCCGATTTGACAAAGGCCGACCCGCAAACCATTCGGTCCGCAGGCGTAGCCGCAGTTCCTGAAGGTCACCAGACACTTGCTGGCCTCTCGGTCATCGACAACCTGCGCGCCGCCGGGCCGCATCTGAGCGATGCCGATCTGACAGCACAGACGGACTATGCGCTCGAGGTCTTCCCCGAGCTCAGGGTACTTCTCGGCAGGCGTGCGGGCGCGCTTTCGGGCGGGCAGCAGCAGATGGTTGCGATCGCTCAAGCGCTCGTCAGCAAACCCCGCATTTTGCTGATCGACGAGATGTCACTGGGATTGGCCCCAGTTGTCATTGAACGCCTCATTGAAGTGGTTCAAAAATTGCGAACGGACGGGTTAGGGATTCTCTTGATCGAGCAATTCACCCAACTCGCACTTGGGATTGCGGACCATTGCCATGTCATTAGCCAGGGCAAACTTCGGTTCTCCGGCGCGCCTAGGGAGTTATTCGAAGACCCGAGCCTGCTGGAACAGGCCTATCTGGGATGATCGTCTTCGTCCTCGTAGATCTACGGCGCTTTGTACTTTCGCAAATCGGCTATATTTCTCAAATCGCGTTCCAGTGTTCTGAACGCCCCCCGGGGGCCATCAGTCGGCAACCCGACTACCGATGCGCGCTGAGGACGTGGCTGACCTTCCACTATTGCACGACGTCTTCTCTACATCGGATGGGAAAGCTGGGCTGTGCAGGTCAGATTGAGCGCTGATCGGTTCAACGCGCAGAGCATCAAATACCTGGACAGCGCAGTTCTGTTGGAGGCCGCGATTGACGGGCAAGGCGCGGGGTTGGCAAGACGACTCTTCGCAGAGAGAGACTAAGAACCTGGTCGGCTGATCCGTTTTGATGAAAGCAGTGTTCCATTGGATCGCGGGCTTTATTTCGTCTGTCGCCCCGGCGATCAGGAGCGTGTCATGTTAAGAATTTTCAAGAAATGGCTCATGTCTATTTAGCTCTGGGTTCCGATCGAAGTCTCAAGAAAGCAATTGTTGGTTCATGCAGTCCATAAGTCCGGATCGCCCTCAAAGCGGCCATTCACTTAAGTGGACCGGCGCTAAGGGCGCCGGTCCAGAGTATTGTCCTGCCCCGTTTATCCAAACACGCGACCGAGAGCGCCATCGACCGCGTCGGTGATCTGATCGATATCATCTGCGGTCGCAATCAGCGCGGGCGAGAAGCACAGCGTGTTGTTCCGACCGGGAACCGAGCGGTTGGTGACGCCGATGATCACGCCCTGGGCCATACAGTCGGCAACTACAGCCTGTGCTAGTTTCTCGTCTACTGGTTCTTTGTTGCTGCGATCCGCCACCAGTTCAGCCCCTAGGAACAGGCCCTTGCCGCGAACGTCGCCCACGACCTTGTGCTTATCCATCAGCGCCAGAAGGTTGTCCGTCATCCGGTCGCCCATAGCAGTGCAGTTGCCCAGCAGGTTCTCGTCTTCGATGATGCGCATGTTCTCGATCGCAGCAGCAGGGCCGGCAGTGCATCCCCCGAAGGTCGAGATGTCGCGGAAATAGTTCATCGGGTCCGCCGCGTCGTCCTTGAACATATCAAAGACGTCTTCGGTGGTTACCAGACAGGCGATGGCCGCATAGCCCGAGGCGACACCCTTAGCCATGGTTACAAAGTCGGGCTTCACGCCATATTGCTGGTAGCCAAACCAGGTACCAGTCCGGCCTACGCCGCAGACGACCTCGTCAATATGCAGCAGGATGTCGTATTTCTTGCAGATCTCCTGCACACGCTGCCAATAGCCTTCGGGCGCTTCGATCACACCGCCACCTGCAGTGACCGGCTCAAGGCACAGCGCACCAACAGTGTCGGGGCCTTCGCGCAGAATCACCTCTTCGATTTGATCGGCAGCCCATTCGCCGAAATTCTCTTCCGGCGCGCCGTCCAACTCGTGCTTGCGGTACTCCATGCAGTGCGGTACGCGGATGAAATCGGGTGCGAACGGTCCGTATTGCGCGTTACGCTCGTCCTGCCCGCCTGCCGACATCGCGGCCAGGGTCGAGCCGTGGTAGTCGCGGTCGCGATACAGAATTTTGGTTTTCTTGCCGCCATAGCGCTTATGCGCAATTTGACGGATCATCTTAAAGGCTTTCTCGTTCGCCTCAGAGCCTGAGTTGGTGTAATACACCCGGCTCATGCCCGGCATCTTTTCAATCAGCTTTTCGGCAAAAAGCGCACCGGGAATCGAGCCCGCCGAATTGGCAAAATAGCATAGCTTCATCAGCTGGTCATAGACGGCCTTGCAGATCGATTCGCGGCCATAGCCGACATTCACGGTCCAGACGCCACCGGATACCGCATCCAGATGCTCTTTGCCTTTCTGGTCCCAGACACGCATGCCCTTGCCTTCGACGATGATGCGGGGATCATTGGTTTCAAAGGGTTTATGCTGGATCAGGTGATGCCAGATATGGGCGCGATCAGCCTCAACCACGCGGGAAAGATCGTTTTCACTGAACGTTCCGTCCATGACATGTCCTTTCAATCAGGTGCGGTGTGTAGGATGTGGGTCAGAGCCCACAATAGCGTGTGTTTGCGATGGCTCAGATCACCGCGAATGACCGCTGGAATATAGGGCCAGATCGTATCTTAGCATAAAGCCAGAACGTATGTTTGGCGTATTTCTACGGGTTTGTCAGCGCCGCAAGTTTGTGCTCAAGTCGGCCAACACGCGAATTGGGGAGGATTGGCGTATGCAAGCGGCCAACATATATGAGCGTCACCTGGACAAAACCCGTGCGAATTATACGCCCCTGTCCCCGCTCAGTTTTATTCAAAGGACGGCGGCGGTTTATCCGGACTACCCGTCAGTTGTATATGGAGATCGCCGTTACACCTGGGCGCAAACCTACAGCCGCTGCCGCAGGTTAGCCTCGGCTTTGGCGGTGCGGGGCGTCGGAAAAGGGGACACCGTTTCGATCATCGCGGCCAACATTCCCGAACTCTACGAGGCGCATTTTGGGGTGCCCATGGCGGGGGCTGTTCTGAACGCGATCAACACGCGGCTGGATGCACCGGTCATTGCCTTTATCCTGACCCATGCCGAGGCAAAGGTTCTGTTGGTTGATACAGAGTTTTCAGCGGTGGTCAAAGAGGCACTGTCGCAGGTCGAGCATGACATTCTGATTGTCGATATCGAAGATCCCAGCTTTGAAGGTGGCGAAAGACTGGCGGATTTGACCTACGAGGCTTTGCTGGAAGAAGGTGACCCGGACTATGACTGGGCGTTGCCCGACGATGAATGGGATGCGATTACGCTGAACTACACATCCGGAACGACTGGCAACCCGAAGGGTGTGGTCTACCACCACCGTGGTGCGGCATTGAATGCGCAGTCCGACCTGCTTGATTGGAATATGCCGCGCCATTCGATCTATCTGTGGACGCTGCCGATGTTTCACTGCAACGGGTGGTGTTTCCCATGGGCGATGGCGGCGAATGCTGGGGTATCGGTTTGCCTGCGCGCTGTTCGGGCGGAACCGATCTATGCCGCATTTCGGGACGAGAAGGTCACTCATTTTTGCGGCGCGCCGATTGTTCTGAATATGCTGGCACATGCGCCGGATCACTTGAAAGATTTCGACCATCAGATCAAGGTGATGACAGCAGGTGCCCCGCCACCCGCCGCGGTCATCGAAGCGATGGAGGCGATGGGGATTGAGGTGACCCATGTTTATGGCCTGACCGAGACCTATGGGCCGTCAGTCGTCTGCGCGTGGAAAGAGGAATGGAATGCGCAGGGCCCCGAAGATCGTGCGGCTCTGAAGGTGCGGCAGGGCGTGCCCTATTCGGCGCTGTCGGGCCTGATGGTAGCCAATCCTGAGACACTGGAGCCTGTCCCGGCAGATGGAGAGACCATGGGTGAGATTTTCATGCAGGGCAATGTGGTGATGAAAGGGTATCTGAAGAACCCGGATGCCACGGATACAGCATTCAATGGCGGATGGTTTGCATCAGGCGATCTGGGAGTGATGTACCCGGATGGCTACATTGCGCTGAAAGACCGGTCCAAGGACATCATCATTTCGGGGGGTGAGAATATCTCATCCGTCGAAGTTGAAGGTGTTCTATATAAGCACCCTGCGGTTATGGAGGCAGCGGTCGTTGCGCGCCCGGACGACAGATGGGGCGAGACGCCTTGCGCCTTCGTTGAACTCAAGCCCGGTGCGAACGCAACCGAGGCCGAGTTGATCGCGTTTTGCAGGGATAACATGGCCCATTTCAAAGCGCCCAAGACTGTTGTGTTCGGGGCGTTGCCAAAAACGTCAACCGGGAAGATACAGAAATTTGTGTTGCGCGATAAGGCACGGGTGTTGGAATAGGTCAGCCGAAGATAGACAGGTCAAGCGGCAGAACCTCACCCATCCACAAGGCGTGATCGCGGTGATCGGCAAGGGGATCTCCGGTTTCAGGATGGGTGAACACTGTCAGCCCCTGACGATTTAACATGAGCCACGGGATCACTTGATCAAACGTGTCAGCAGAGAACCCTAATTGGCAACTCCAGCGCGGGTGAGGACCAACATTGCGGGTGTGCATGCGGCCCATTTGAACCCGGAAGAGGCGCGCTGCGTCCTCACAGATATGTTGCGCTGCCTTTTGTGTTTGGGCGTCAAAGTAGACATGTGCGTGATAGCCGGTGATCTCGGACATGGGAACCTCGTGTTCTTGTACGACACCAATGAGCTAGGCATGGCAAAAGCGATTGAACAGCCGTAGCTGCGCACAGATCCTGTGCGGGCGCTTACGGCTGGTGCTGATCCGGGTGCGCTGCAGCAAAGGCCGGGTGGTTTGCGCAGGCGGTATCGACACTCAGAAGGTTGGGCATATCCGTCAGATCGACCTGCCACCGGCGCGCATTGTACAGCTGTGGGATCAGACACAGATCAGCAAGGCCCGGCTGCGTGCCGGTGCAGTAGGGGGCCTGTTCGAAACTTCCAAGCAGTGTTTCAAAGGCCAACAGCCCCGGACGAATAAAGCGTTTCATCCAGTCCCCGGGCATCCCTTCGGCGTCACCGCTCAGATGTGTTGCATATCGGGCCACTGCCAGATTGCAAACCGGGTGGATATCAATCGCAATAGACTGCGCCAATGCCTGCGCTTTGGCGCGCGCGGCGGGGTCAGTAGGCAGAAGGCCAAGATGTCGGGTCTGATCCAGATAGTCGATGATGGCCAATGACTGGGTCAGTTGCAGGCCGTCAATCTCAAGCACGGGCACCAGCCCTTGCGGATTTCGCCTCAGGTGCTGGTCAGATTTATGCGCTGCATTCGTCAGATCAACCGAGACCGAGCGATACGCAATCCCGGCTAGATTAAGCGCAATCCGTACCCGATAGCTGGCCGACGAACGCCAGTAGTCATAAAGGATGGTCTCGGTCATTTTGCACCTCAGATAGGCGAGTTTAAAAAATGGGTTCAGCGCCACATCTTTTGTAAGGATCTTCAAGCGCAGGAAGGATCGTTCCCGTACAGGTGCCAAACCCGATCACATAGCCGTCGCCCTTGGCATGCCCTTTCAAGGTTAGCGTGTCGCCATCCTGAATAAAACTGCGGGTCTCACCACTATCCAACTTCAGAGGCTCTTTGTCGCCCCAGCTGAGTTCCAGCAACGACCCCCGGTTTTGCGTTTCAGGGCCAGAGATCGTACCAGACCCCAGCAGGTCCCCGGTGTTCATCGGGCAGCCGGAGGTGGTGTGATGGGCCAGCTGCTGCGCGGCGGAATAATACATCTCTTTGTAGTTGGTCCGGGCGATCACCGTTTCCGGCTGTCCCGCAGGGGCCATCGCCACTTCGAGGTCGATATCATAGAGCATTGGGCCGCAATCCTTCAGATGATCCAACAACTCGAACTCTCGGGCAGGGGTGTCGCACCGAAACGGCTCCAGCGCGGCTTTGGTGACGATCCAGGGGCTGATCGAAGTGGCGGTGGCCTTTGCCTGGAAGGGCCCCAATGGTTGGTATTCCCACGCCTGGACATCTCGGGCTGACCAATCGTTCAGCAGGACATAGCCAAAGATGTTGTCATCCGCTTCCTGTACCGAGATCGGACCCTCGGATGGGGTTCCCACAATGGCACCCATCTCAAGCTCGATATCGAACCGTTGCGAAGGCGCAAAACGGGGCAGGGCATCGTTGGGTCCCTTCAACTGGCCCCAAGGGCGGCGGATATCCGTACCAGACACCACGACGGATGAGGCGCGCCCGTTATAGCCAATGGGGATGTGCAGCCAGTTGGGCGGCAGAGCATTTTCCGGCCCTCGGAACATGGTGCCCACATTCGTGGCATGGTGCCGACCTGCGTAGAAGTCAGTGTATTCGCTGACCGCCAAAGGCATGTGCATCTGCACGTCGCCCTGCGACACCAGCAGGGGTTCGACCTTGTCTTGCTCTTCCGCGCCTTCCGACAGCAACTCGGTCAGCCGGTTGCGCAAGGCGGCCCATACGGCGGGCCCTTGTTCCATCAAAGGGTTCCAGAAAGGCAGGTCAAAAAGGGGATCGTCGCTGAGCGCGATTAGCCCGGTTTCTTCGGCCGCTGTCACGTCGAAGATCATGTCACCAACGGCAACGCCGCAACGCAGTTCGTCTTCAGCAACCGAGAAGACTCCATACGGCAGGTTGTTCAGCGGAAAGGGGTGGGTCGGGTCGTTGGCCGAGGTCACCCAGGATTTCATCAATGGCATATTGTCTCCAAACCTGTGTTATTTCTTACCCGGTGTTCCGTCGAATTTCTTTTCCAGCGAAGTCCAGCAATCGATGTAGTCATCCTGCAAAGGTGCTTCAGTGGCTGCAAACTCGGTCAGGTGCTGCGGGAAGCGCGTTTCGAACATGAATGACATCGTTCGGTCCAGCTTATCCGGCCCAAGATTGGCGTTCGAGGCATTTTCGAACGCCTCGCGATCCGGTCCGTGCGGGATCATCATGTTGTGCAGGCTCATCCCGCCGGGAACAAAGCCCTGTGGCTTCGCATCGTACTGGCCGTAGATGTTGCCCATCAGCTCAGACATGATGTTCTTGTGATACCAGGGCGGGCGGAATGTATCCTCTGCCACCATCCAGCGTTCGCGGAACAGGACAAAGTCGATATTGGCCGTGCCGGGTTGGCCCGAAGGCGCTGTCAGGACGGTAAAGATCGACGGGTCCGGGTGGTCGAACAGGATGGCCCCAACCGGGCAGTAGGTGCGCAGATCATATTTGTACGGTGCATAGTTGCCGTGCCATGCAACCACATCCAGCGGGCTGTGACCGATCTTAGTGGTGTGGAATTGCCCGCACCACTTGATGGTTACGGTCGAGGGCACTTCGCGGTCTTCAAACGCGGCAACCGGGGCTTTGAAGTCGCGGGGGTTGGCCATGCAGTTGGCCCCGATCGGGCCACGGCCCGGCAGTTCGAACTTCTGCCCGTAATTCTCGCACACAAATCCGCGTGCCGGGCCTTCCAGTACTTCGACACGATACAGCAGCCCGCGCGGCAGGATGGCGATTTCCTTGGGCTCCAGATCGATGATACCAAGCTCGGTGGTGAATCTCAGCCGGCCTTCCTGTGGCACGACCAACAGCTCGGAATCGGCCGAGAAGAAATAGTCATCAACCATCGACTCCGTAGCCAGATAGATGTGGCTGGCCATTCCCACCTGCGTATTCACATCCCCGGCCGTGGTCATGGTACGCATACCGGTTAGCCAGGTCAGGCCACCGTCAGCGTGTGGAACCGGGTCCCAGCGGTACTGGCCCAAAGAGATCACATCCGGATCGATACAGGGGGCTGATTTCCAATACGGCAGGTCAGTCTTTTCATACCGGTGCGAGTGTTTGACCGAGGGGCGAATGCGATAGCACCAGGTTCGTTCAGGCGGGTTTGCGGTAAAGGCGGTGCCGCTCAGCTGTTCGCCATAAAGACCATAGTTGCAGCGCTGCGGGCTGTTCATGCCCTGGGGCAGGGCACCAGGCAGCGCCTCGGTTTCGAAATCGTTGCCAAAGCCCGGCATATAGCCGGAATGGGTTCCAACGGGCGTGCTGGCCTGTGTCAGACTGTGCGGTTCTACCGGACGATTCATTGTGGTTCCTCCGTTTGGTGCTTGTCGGATAATAGTTGTTTTTGTAACTAACAAGCATGAGAAACGATAAAACCTCCGACACTGACGGTTTCGACCTTCAGAACTTTCTGCCGTTCCTGTTGAACCAGGCGGCAGAATCCGCCTCGATCAGTTTTCAGAAGGTCTACAAAGATCGCTATGGGATGCTGCGCACCGAATGGCGGGTGCTGTTTCATCTGGGTTTGTTTGGCACAATGACCGCGAAACAGATCGGGCATCGGGCAAAGACACATAAAACCAAAATCAGCCGCGCGGTTCAGCAACTGGAGAATCGGCGCTTTTTGAAACGAACCCGGGATGATCGCGACGGGCGCGTGGAATGGCTGACGCTGACACCAATGGGTGAGGCGACCTATCGTGAGTTGCGGGATATTGCTGTGCAACATGATGCCAAACTGGCTGGTCAGTTCGATACCGATGAAATTGCGATCCTGCGAAAAATGCTAAGACGGCTGGCCGGTTTCGAGTAACCTCTGGTAGAACGGTGCATCCGTCCCCATTTGTTGCAAAGAATTTACATGGACGTTCAAATGATGCCTTCTGACCGCCTTCCGCCTGCATTTTTCGACCTGATTGATTGGTTGGTCCGGAAAGGACTGGAAGGTGCCGGACAAGAAGAATTGCTGGAAGGGTTTTGTTCCACTTTGGTGGATCAGGGTATCCCTTTGATGCGGTTCCATGCGGCACAGTCGACCCTGCACCCGGCCTATGGCGGCTTTGGGTACAGTTGGTACCGGACCAGTGGCGGAACATCGGAGAAGTTCGAGAACACGGATACACCAAGCGAGCAATGGTTGCGCAGCCCCCTGTATGCTTTGCTGAACGAAGATTTGGACGATATTCGTGTCAAACTGGTGGATCAAAATGAACCAAGCCGATTTCCGCTGCTGAATGAGCTGCGAGAGGAAGGTGCGACTGATTACTACGCCACTGGCATCCCTTTCGATCTATCCGAACAGGTGCGTCACACAGGGCCCGACAAGGTCAGCGACGGGGTGCTGATGTCTTGGACCAGCGATGCGCCAACGGGTTTCGAAGATGGTGACTTGGCGCGGATCAATGCGGTTTTGCCGCATCTTGGGTTGGCGCTGAAATCTGCGAAGAACCAGGTGATGTCAAAGGATCTGATGCGGGTCTATCTTGGGCGTGATGCCGGCGATCGGGTGTTGTCCGGCGAAATACGACGCGGGTCTTTGCAGCAGATTGATGCGGTGATCTGGACCTTCGATCTGGAGGGGTTCACCAATATGTCCGAGGATCTGCCCGGAGATCAGATCATCGAAATGCTGAATGACTATTTGGCGGTCGCAGTTAGTGTGGTTCACGATTGCGGTGGAAACATCCTCAAGTTCATGGGCGACGGGCTGATGGCCATGTTCGATGTCGGTGAAATTGACGCTGATGCCCGCGCTGCACTATCGGCGATACCCCTGCTGCAAAAGCGGATGCAAGAGCTCAATACGCGGCGCGAGGCCAAAGGGCTACCGGTATCAAACTACACGCTGGCCCTGCATTCGGGCGAGATTTTGTATGGCAATATCGGATCGGAAGCCCGATTGGATTTTACAGTGATTGGTCCAGCGGTAAATCAGGCCGCGCGGATTGCGGGGATGCATAAATCTCTGGGTCAGAGAATCCTCGTATCAGACGACGTTGCACGCGCGGCCGATCCGTGTGAGCCCGAACTGATCTCGGTCGGGCGATACATGCTGCGTGGCGTTAATGAGCCGAAAGAGCTGTTTACCGTCTACAACCCGATCAGCTGATACAGGCCTTGGGGCGGTTGCAGAAAAAGACCCCTTGCCATTAATAATGTAATTACATAACAAAATAGCTATGCTCGGCGCGCCCCGGACCGGTTCGGTCTGACGCACCAAACAACCCAGATGTAACAGAACAGGTAGCATGCTATGACCGATACCCGGCTTCCCGTAACAGTTCTTTCAGGTTTTCTCGGCGCCGGTAAAACCACGCTGTTGAATCGTGTTCTGAACAATCGCGATGGCCGCCGGGTGGCGGTGATCGTCAATGACATGTCCGAAGTGAACATCGACGCCGATCTGGTGCGTGCCGACACCGAACTGTCGCGCACTGATGAGACGCTGGTTGAGATGTCAAACGGTTGCATCTGCTGCACGCTGCGTGACGACCTGTTGGACGAAGTTCGCCGTTTGGCCGGTGAAGGCCGGTTTGACTATTTGTTGATCGAGTCGACCGGAATTTCCGAACCTTTGCCTGTCGCAGCTACATTCGATTTCCGCGATGAGTTTGGGCAAAGCCTGTCCGACGTATCACGGCTGGACACTATGGTCACTGTGGTCGACGCGGTGAACCTGCTCCAGGACTATTCCAGCCACGATTTCCTGAACGATCGTGGTGAGACAATGGGCGAAGAAGATGAGCGTACTCTGGTACATTTGCTGACCGACCAGATCGAGTTTGCGGATGTGGTGATCCTGAATAAGATTGACGATGCAGGGCCTGAGCGTGTGGATGCGGCGTGTAAGATCATTCGCAGCCTGAACGCGGACGCAAAAATTATCGAAACGAACCATTCCGATGTCGCGGCTGATGCCATTCTCGATACTGGGATGTTCGATTTTGAAAAGGCACATGAGCATCCAATGTGGGCCAAAGAACTCTATGGGTTTGCGGATCACGTGCCGGAAACCGAAGAATATGGCGTTACCAGCTTTGTCTATCGTGCTCGGCTACCCTTCGTGCCCGAGAAAATCCTTGAGGTACTGAACGGTGACTTGCCTGGCGTGATCCGTGCCAAAGGGCATTTCTGGATCGCCACGCGCCCGGATTGGGTGGCCGAGTTCTCGCTGGCGGGCGCGTTGTCCTCGGTTCAACCACTGGGCACCTGGTGGGCAACGGTTCCCGAGGATCGCCGCCCGGATCACGAAAGCGCTCGGGCCTATATACAGGCCCATTGGCAGGAGCCATGGGGCGATCGCCGGCAAGAGATCGTGTTTATCGGCAGCGGTATCGACTGGCCGACGCTCAAAGCGCGGCTGGATGCAGCGTTGCTGCCTGCGATGGCTGCGGCCCGTGTCGAAGACCTGCCGGATCTTCCCGATCCCTTCCCGCTGTGGCGGCGCGCCGAGGCGGCTGCATGAGCTTTGTCCGGGAGGTAGTGAAGGACGCGCCCATAGGTGTTGGCGTCTTCTCAACCCCCGAGGGTCTGAGCGCGATTCATCATCCCGGCTGTGCTGCTGCGATCTGGCGCAGGGCTCCCTTGACCCATTTCCAGGACTGGCTGAATGCGCTTGAACCAGAAGTACTGCCCAAAGCGCGCATGATCCTTCGACCGGACGCGGTGCGTGATGCAATGGGCAAGATTTGTCAAAGCTTGGGCACGCCGGAGTGCATCGAACGGGACCGCCTGATCGACGATGTTGCCGCGCTTTCGGTGTTGTTTGCCGATGTGATGCAGGCAACCTGGGTGCGGTTGCGTCTGGATGTTGTGGCGACCAATGCCTGTCGACGGTTCCACATTGACGCTGTCACGGCCCGGCTTGTTTGCACATACCGTGGGACGGGAACGCAATATGGAATCTCCTCCAACGGAGAAGATCCGAGCCGCGTGTTCACTGTTCCGACCGGATCGCCAATCCTGCTGCGCGGAACCCGTTGGCCAGAGACACCGAAATCAGGCCTTCTGCATCGATCACCACCGATTGAGGGCACGGGCGAAACACGGTTGCTGCTGGTTCTTGACCCAATTGTTGATCCGGCGGATGAAACTGATCCGGTTCTGTATCACTGAAAGGCTGCCCGTGTTTGGGCGCCGAGCGATCAGAAATCGATTTCCACGCCCGGCAGGTTCAGCTCGCGCATCATGTCGCGCAGCTCTTGCCGGGCGGCAATGTTCGAGATGTTCAGCTGTTTAACCCCGATGTCCTTGAGGTCCAGTAAGGTCAGCCCGCGGGGAAACAACTCGCGGAATATCACACGTTCCGAAAAGCCCGAGGCAACGCGAAAGCCGATGCGCTGCGACAGCATCTCGATCGCGCGTTGCATCTTTTCCTTGTTGACCATGCGCTGGGTACCAACCCGGTTGCGTACGACCACCCAGTCGATAGGTTTAAGACCGGCCTGTGCCCGCAGCTGACGCGCGTTCCAGACCATCTCGGAATAGACTGAAGGCCCCAGAATCTTTTCACCCTTTGAATCGATGCGCGCCAGCAGGTCAAAATCGATAAAGCTGTCGTTCAGCGGGGTGATCAAAGTATCTGCCAGCGAATGTGCCACCTGGCTGAGCCGCGTGTGCGATCCGGGGCAGTCGATCAGAATGAAGTCACTGTCGCTTTCCAACTCGGCCACGGCTGCCGACAGGCGGTGATCATAGATATTCTCACCCGGTTTCAGGGTGCTTGCGTCGATCTCGGGCAGGTCGTGGTGGAGCGGGCTGGGCAGCGTCAGCTCGGCTCCTTTGAGAAAGTTGCTGCGGTTCTCAAAATAGCGGCCAAGGCTGCGCTGGCGCAGGTCCAGATCCAAAGTACTGACCTTGTTGCCCAGGCGAGCCAATGCCGTCGCCACGTGCATCGAGACGGTCGATTTCCCGGCGCCGCCCTTTTCATTCCCGACTACAATGATATGTGCCATGCTTGTATTCCCAAGTCCCGCCGTGCTTGTCTACACGTTGTTGGAACCCACTATATGTTGTGTCTGAGGGGATGAAAAGAACCTCTGACCGTGGTTTGTGGCGATATCCAAGACAATTTTGGAAAACTCAACACCCGTCGCGGGTTAACGTGGGGTGCTTGCAAAGCCAGTGCGGCTGATTCATCGCTCTATCGGATTTGACGCAAAGCCATGAACGAAAAAGGCCACCCCGAATAGGGTGGCCTTTCGCATGCAAGTTGGGTCAAGCTTAGAAGCCCAGACCTTCGTATTTCTTCTTGAACTTCGATACACGGCCACCGGCGTCCAGCAGGCGCGAGGTGCCACCGGTCCAGGCAGGGTGCGAGGACGGATCGATTTCCAGAGCCAGCTGGTCGCCTTCGGCGCCCCAGGTGGATTTCATCTGAACCACAGAGCCATCGGTCATTTTGACGTTGATGACGTGATAATCGGGATGGATGTCTTTTTTCATCTTTCCGCTCCTTACGCCTCGGCGCCAGCCTTGGGCTTGTAGTTGGTAACTTCTGCGATACGTGCGGATTTACCGCGACGGGTACGCAGGTAGTACAGTTTGGCGCGACGGACGCGGCCACGGCGGACAACGGTGATGCTGTCGATATTGGTCGAATGCAGGGGGAACACACGCTCCACGCCTTCGCCAAACGAGATTTTGCGAACGGTGAACGAACCGGCGATCCCTTCGCCGCCCTTGCGCGCGATGCAGACGCCTTCGTAGTTCTGCACACGGGTGCGCGACCCTTCGGTCACCTTATAGCCGACACGGATGGTGTCTCCGGCTTTGAAATCGGGGATGTCTTTCCCCAGGGCGGCAATCTGTTCCGCCTCTAGCTGTGCGATCAGGTCCATCGCATTTACTCCTATCTGCTCGTGGTTGGTCCACGAAGTTTGGGCACGGGCTGAGAGCTCTTGGTCTTCACCGGGTCCTGCGAACAGCCCGCCAGAGGTCAGATCGAATGTTCCTTATGCCTGGTCCGTCCCTGTCGCGCCGGGGCCGAAGAAAGCCAGGCGTCACGTCAGACAACAAACCAAAACACCGGAGTCGCGTCTCGCGGCACCGGATTGCGCTGCTTTAGGGGGTTTGCGGGCAGGGATCAAGCCTAAATTGTGGGCGGCACCGGTAAGATTTCGCCACTTTGCAACTGCCCCGTTGCCTTGGCGGGTGGTTCAGGCATTCTGGCTTCAATTCAACGAGCAGATATTTCAAAAACAGGACGATGTCATGCGGTTACCCGTTTTGCTGGCACTTGTGGGCCTTACTGTGATCTCATGCGGGCGACAGGGGCCGCCGCCCCAGGTTGTTGAACAGGTGCCTGGCGTAGATCGAACGGCCCCATCGGTGATCTATCCGGATTTCGGTGACGCTGACCCGCATGATTGGGAGGGGCGGCATCCCGGGCTTTATCCAGTGCATGGGCTGGATGTGTCCCGCTGGCAGGGGCCGATTGATTGGCGTCAGGCCAAAGCATCGGGCGTCAGCTTTGCCTTCCTCAAAGCGACCGAAGGCGGTGACGTTGCAGACCCGCTGTTTCAGGATCATCGCCGGGGCGCGCAGGCGGCAGGCGTGCCCTGGGGGGCGTACCACTATTACTATTTCTGCCGGTCTGCTCGGGAACAGGCGGGCTGGTTCATTCAGAACGTGCCCAAAGGTGCAGACCTGCCGCATGTGCTGGATATGGAATGGACGCCCCATTCAAAAACCTGCACCATACGCCCCGATGGCCGTACTGTCCGGGCCGAGGCGCAGCGCTTTCTGGATATCCTTGAACGCCACTATGGCCGAAGGCCCATCGTCTATACCACCGTGGATTTTTATGAAGACACTCAGATCGGACGCCTGCCCAAGACGGATTTCTGGCTAAGGTCGGTCGCAGGGCACCCGAGCAAGGTCTATCCGCGGGCGGTTTGGCGGTTCTGGCAATACACCGGCACCGGATTGGTGCCGGGTGTTCAGGGCAAAGTGGATATCAACGTCTTTCACAGCTCGCCTGAGGTCTGGTCGCAATGGAAAGCGGCAGGTTCCTAGGGGTTAGCTGTGCCATAGGTCTCGATCGTGCCACCAGCAACGAGGTGATCCAAGCGGCGCTCGCGTTCTTCACCATACGAGTCGCGCAACCACAACCGTTCACCTTGATCCAGTTTGCGACGCTCAAAGCCGCGCTTCGCCAGGCAACGATCAACCTGGTCGATTTCACCTTGATCACGCAACGCGTCTTGTGATCTGTAAGCCAGGATTGATCCTACAACCTCTAAGCGCGACTAAACCGCAGAATCCTCAACCGCAAACAGAATGGAATGTTTCGCTGGTGGCTGATGCTTTGAGGCCACAATGGGCAAGGATCAATCAGAGTTTTTGCCCGTATTCCCAACGTAGTCCTTCCAGATATCCGGACGGCGTTCACGGGTAATCTGTTCGGCCATCTGACGTCGCCATTCGGCAATGCGGCCGTGGTGGCCGGACATCAGGATCTCCGGGATCGGGCGGCCCTTCCATTCGGCGGGGCGGGTGTATTGCGGGTGTTCGAGCAGGCCCGAGGAAAAGCTCTCTTCTTCAGTCGAGGCCTGATTGCCCAGAACGCCGGGGATCAATCGCACTGTGGCGTCGATCAATGCCTGCGCCGCAATCTCTCCCCCGGTCATCACGAAATCACCCAGCGAGACCTCTTGTACTCCGTAATGCTCCAGCACCCGCTCATCGACACCTTCAAACCGACCGCATAGCAACGTCATCCCATCGCAACGCGCCAGATTTTGCATCATCTTCTGATCCATCCGGCGACCGCGCGGGCTAAGGTAGATCAGCGGCCAGTTGCCTTGAATACCCGCCATCGAGTGCTCGATGGCGTCGCCTAACACGTCTGCACGCAGAACCATACCCGCCCCTCCCCCTGCGGGTGTGTCATCGACGTTGCGATGTTTGCCGATACCGAACTGTCGCAAGTCTACGGTTTCCAACTGCCACAGCCCCTCTTGCAAGGCCTTGCCCGTTAGGCTTTCACCCAAGACACCGGGAAATGCCGCCGGGAACAATGTTATGATCTTGGCCTTCCACACCCCATGTAAATCTGGTGTGGGCGTCATCAACTCACGCGGTTTCAGGGTGGGGCGGATGGCTTTGCGCCCGTGGGATTTGCTTGGTGTATCGGTCATGTCTGATCCGCCAACGCGCGCCGGACGCTTTTGACAAGGGCTTTCTTTTGCGCAACCAGCGCTGTGTCGTCCAACGAGGATCGATTGAGCGCTAACAATTCGATCAGCGCCTCCTGCGGCAGACTGGTATTGGATTTTGACGGCGGTACAAGCTTGGATGCATTGTCTTGCGGCAGCCCTAAATACTCTGCAAACGGGGTGCCGGGGCCAAAGCGGGTTTCTTGTAAATCCTCTAGCCATCTTGTCTGCACATGCACTTCGGGCAGTCGTTCCTGAATTCTGTCGGCGACGCTCGGCAAATCTGGAAGGTGATCCAGCGCCGCGCAAAACGCATCGAAATCCTCAACCAAGCGTCGGCGCTGTAAATCATGAGCCCAAAGGCTGCGCAGCCATTCAGAGCGTTCGCGTAGCGACAGATAAATGGTGATGTCGACCTCGTCCCCGATCAGTTGGCGGCGAATGGTGCCCACCAATGTCGACGCAAGCTCGGGCGTGGCAGCATAGCCTTCGGCGCGATTTCGGCTTGGCCGCAAGCCGCCAAAGTTCTCCTCGCTGATGATCAAACCCCGGCGCGTGCCGAAATCGATCTGTCCTAAAAACGTGTTCATCTTGCTGCCGAATGTGGCCAGCGTGTCGTCCAGCCTATAGACCGAATGGCGCGTCGCCGCATTTGCCAGGCCCGATTTCCGCGTTTTGTAGGGCAGGACCAATGAGAAATGCGGCCAGATCAGCTCGCGATTTTCATAGAGAAAGGATTGCGCCGCTGTGGTGCCGGTTTTGTGCAGCCCAAGATGCAGCAAAACGCGCCGCATCAGATCAGCCCCTCGGGCGGGTCTGCAACGATGCGGCCCTTCTCCAGATCGACTGTCGGCACCGCCTCAAGCGTGAAGGGCAGCAGGACAGTTGATTTCAGTCCCGGCCCATGCAGTTCTAACAGGTCGGCTGCACCATGGTTCTGAACGGATTTCACCTGTCCCAGCAGGGTGCCGCCGGTGTCAAAAACCTCAAGTCCGATCAGGTCGGCGTGGTAAAACTCGTCATCCGGCAAAGATGGCAATTGATCGCGGCGCGCAAACAGGCGCAGGCCTTTCAGGTCATCTGCCTGTTCCTTGGTTTCCACTCCGCCCAATCGTGCAGCAAACCCGTTCTTGATGGTGCGGGTCAAAACCAGAGGATAGCGTTTTTTGCCAGCCTCGTCAGTCAGGGGGGAATAGGTCTCAATATCCGATGGTTCGGCGCAAAAGCTTTTCAGCCGTACTTCGCCGCGTACTCCGTAAGAGCCCGCGATGGTGCCGACACAGATTAGATCACTCATTTGCACCACCCGGAGTTACGCATATGCCGCTCTTCCACTCTCCCAGACCCTCGCAGGCTTCGCGTTGATTGCTGCGTTCAAAGAACACACCGACAATAAAGGCGATCACCAGCAGGATGGGAAGGCGTAACAATCCAAACATCAGCTATCGTACCTCGATGGCAAGAGCATCGTCCCTGCATTCCCAGCCCGCCCGTTCCAGTTCCGGCGTGTCCGAGGGTTCTTCCGGCCAGCCGATGCAGAAATACCCGATCAGGCGCCAGGCGTTTGATACGTTAAGGTCGCGGCTCAGCCGGTCGGGATCCAGAATGGAAACCCAGCCCAGCCCAAGCCCATAGCTGCGCAGGGTCAGCCAGAACAGGGTAATCGCTGAGACGACGGAATAGCGTCGCATCTCGGGCATGGACTCAGCCCCCAGACCAAGCCCCTTATCGGTGCTGTCATCGCAGAACACCGCCAATTGCACCGGGGCCTCTTGCATACCTGACAGTTTCAATTGGCTGTAAAGTTGCGCTTTTTCGCCCGAATAGCCTTTCAGGGCCTCGGCGTTTGCGGCTTGGAAATTTTTAAATGCCGCATCGCGTGCGGCTTGGCTTTCGACGCGGATGACGCGCCAGGGCTCACTGAGCCCCACAGAGGGCGCCAGCCGAAACGCGTCGAGACAGCGCGTCAGCACTGCCTCGTCAATTGCGTCAGTGCGGAACCGACGCACATCGCGCCGGAGCCGCATCAACAGATCGAACTGCGTGCGAAAATCGTCGGTGAAAGTCTGATCCCGCACAGCAATCGCCTGCTTACTCTTCTGCAGCTGCTTCTTCAGCAGGTGCAGCCGCAGCTTCGGCTGCTTCAGCGGCCTTGGCTGCTTTCTCTTCCGCGCGTTCCTGAGCTTTCTTGCCCGGAGCCCCTTTGTTGGGGTTGTTGCGCTCGGCCTTGTCGCGGGTGCCGGCTGCTTCCAGCATACGTGCGATCCGGTCGGTGGGCTGTGCGCCCTGATCCAGCCAGTACTGGATGCGCTCCATGTTCATTTTCACGCGCTCTTCGCTGTCTTTCGGCAGCAGCGGGTTGTAGGTGCCCAGCTTCTCGATGAAACGGCCGTCGCGCGGCATGCGGCTGTCAGCAGCCACGATGCGGTAGAAGGGACGCTTTTTCGAGCCGCCGCGGGCGAGACGAATTTTCATTGCCATGGTGGTATCTCCTTTAGATGGCGTGTGCCGGGAATTGCCCGGTCAATTCTGGTGCTTGTTGAGCCGGAGGTTCATTCTTGATGTTTCCGGTGGTGTCGGATGACTTCCTGAATGATGAAATTCAGGAAAGCCTTGGCGAAATCGGGGTCCAGATCGGCCTCTTTCGCCAGGTCTTCTAACCGTGCGATCTGCGCAGCTTCGCGCGTGGGATCGGACGGGGGAAGGTCGTGTGCGGCCTTGAGCTTGCCAACGGCCTGTGTGTGCTTGAACCGCTCGCCCAGCGTGTAGACAAGGATCGCGTCCAGCCGGTCGATGCTTTCGCGATGCTCTTTCAACAGCGTGGCAGCCTGTGTCACGGGGTTGGTCATTGGCCGGTCCTTTCGGTGGTCAGGTCAATCTGCGGGTGGCGCCAGATTTGAGCGTGCTTGCCCAGAAGCTCGGCGCGTTCAGTTTCCAATGTGGCCCCAAGCCGTTCCGCCAATGCGCGCGAACGATCATTGGTGTGAGCGATATAGCTGATCACACCGTTCAGACCCTGATGTCGCGCTGCGTAGTCGCGCGCGGCGAGTGTCGCTTCGAAGGCCAGTCCTTTTCCTTCAGAGTCGGACATCAATACCCAGCCGAGTTCGGGTTCGGCCCAACCCGGTGCGTTCATCATGCCAACCCAACCGGCAAATTGGCCGGTGGATCGTTCGGTAATGTGCCAGCCGCCATAGCCGTGAAGCGCCCAATGACCAAGACGCCCGGCCAGAGATCTCCACGAGTCCATCTCGTTTCGTGGCCCGCCTACCATGTGGCTACGTTCGGTGGTAAAGAAAGCGGTGATCGCGGGCAGATCATCCAGATGCGGCGCGCGCAGGATCAGGCGGTCGGTCTCAATGGTTGGGATGGTGAAGGTCGTCATACGTAGGCCTCCATCCCGCCGTCGTCATCGGTTGTACTGTGGCGATACACCAACGTTACGCCGTCTTCTTCGACTATTTCGCGTTCAAAGAAAGCGCCAAGTCTTTCCGCAAGACGCTGAGAGCGTTCGTTTCCTTTGGCGACAAAACTGGCGATCGTATCCCAGCCGAGTTGATGGAAAGCAAAATCGCGCGCTGCGGCGGCAGCCTCGAAGGCGTAACCGTGGCCTTCGCCGTCTTCGGTGAAGATAAAGCCAAGCTCTGGTTCGGGGTCTTCCGGTTCAAATCCCAGAACGACAAACCCCAAAAGCGTGCCTTCTGTTTTCGTCGCGACCGACCACAATCCATGGCCGCGCAAGGACCAAATGGCCACCATCTGGGCAAAGTCGTACCAAGCGTCTTCACGCGACATGACAGACAAATACCGCGCGCGCGGGCTTGCCACGATCCGGGCGTAGGTGTCAAAATCCGACAAATGTGGCGCGCGCAGAACCAGACGCCCGGTTTCGAGTGTTGGAATGGCACCCGCCACGCGAGACGCCAGTTCAGCCCCCTGAGCATTTGGCGCAGCTTCAAAACGGAAGGTCATTGGATTGACCCCGCGTCCAGATGATAAGTCAACGCCCCGGGATACCACTCTGGCGCAGGCGCATCGGTCAAGCGTGCATTCAGGCGTTCAGCCACGCGCACGGACGGTGTGTTGCCGGGCTGTACGAGGATTTCTAGCAGTGGCCAGCGACACTCGCCCAAAAGGTGATCGCGGACGGCGATGCTGGCTTCGGTGGCATATCCGTTACCCTCGCAGGCTCCGTCCCATAGTGTCCAAGTCAGCTCTGGCGCTTTGTTTGCGTCGATGTTCAACGGACCGACATGTCCGATGGGGCGATCATCCAGAGTGATGATGTAGCGGCCGAAGCCACGGATTTCCCAGTGACCAAGTACGGCCGCAAACTTATCGAAACACTCGGCCTCAGTATAAGGACCCCGCACGAATTTACTACGCGGACCCATGTAATAGGCCGCATATGCAGGCAAGTCCGATGGGTCGGGCCGGCGCAAACGCAAACGTGCTGTGGTTATGTCCGAAGCGACGATCACGTTACTTCTTCTTCCCGAATCCGCTGAGGCCTGGAGGCAGCGCCATGCCGCCGCCCAGACCGGGCAAGCCACCGCGGCCACCCATCGCCTTGGCCGCTTGTTCCAATGCTTTCGGGTCCATGCCTGCGGCCATGTCTTCGGGCGAGGGGCCGCCTTTGCCGAACATGCCTTTCATGGCCTGTTTCAGCATCTTGCCTTTGCCCATCTTGCCCATCTTCTTCATCATGTCCGACATCTGCCGGTGCATTTTGAGCAGTTTGTTGAGGTCGCTGACCTCCATCCCCGAACCTGCAGCAATCCGTTTCTTACGGCTGGCCTGCAGCAGCTGCGGATTGGCACGTTCGCGCTTGGTCATCGACTGGATCATGGCGATCTGGCGCTTGAGCACCTTGTCGTCCATGCCCGCCTCTTCGACCTGCTTGGCCATTTTGCCCATACCCGGCATCATGCCCATCATGCCCTGCATGCCGCCCATCTGGATCATCTGTTCCAGCTGCATTTTCAGGTCGTTCATGTTGAACTGACCTTTGACCATGCGCTTCATCATGCGCTCGGTCTGTTCCATCTCCATCGTTTCCTGGGCTTTTTCGACCAGAGCAACGATGTCGCCCATGCCCAGAATACGACCGGCGATCCTGTCCGGCTCGAAGGTTTCGAGCGCGTCCATCTTTTCGCCTAAGCCCACAAAGCGGATCGGCTTGCCGGTGACCGCGCGCATTGACAGCGCTGCACCACCGCGCCCGTCGCCGTCCATCCGGGTCAGAACCACGCCCGAGATGCCGACCTTGGCGTCGAACTCTTCAGCCACCTCAACCGCGACCTGACCGGTCAGGCCGTCGACGACCAGCAGGGTTTCGCGCGGGTCAACCACATTGCGGACCTGCTCGACCTCGTCCATCAGGACTTCGTCAATGTGCAGACGACCCGCGGTGTCGAGCATGTAGACGTCATAGCCGCCCAGTGTCGCCTGTTGCTTGGCTCGTTTGGCGATGTCGACCGGCGACTGGCCCGGAACGATCGGCAGCGTATCGACACCGACCTGCGTGCCCAGCACCGCCAGCTGGTCCATCGCCGCCGGGCGATAGACGTCGAGCGAGGCCATCAGGACCTTCTTGCCCTCTTTCTCTTTCAGGCGTTTGGCGAGCTTACCGGTTGTTGTGGTTTTACCCGAACCCTGCAAACCAACCATCAGGATCGGGGCAGGCGGGTTGTCGATCTTCAGCGCGCCGGGGTCATCCTCGCCACGCAGGGTATCGACCAGCGCGTCGTGTACGATCTTGACGACCTGTTGGCCGGGGGTGATCGATTTCGTAACTGCTTGACCGGTGGCCTGCTCCTGCACCTTCTTGACGAATTCACGCGCCACCGGCAGCGAGACGTCAGCCTCAAGCAGGGCAACGCGGACTTCACGCAGGGCGGTTTTCACGTCTTCTTCGGACAGGGCGCCTTGTTTCGTCAGCCGGTCAAAGACGCCAGAGAGGCGTTCGGATAGATTTTCAAACATGCCTTCGGCCTCCTATGCCGGTTATCTTATGGCGTGCCCTACATAGGATGCGCCGGTTAAATGCACAAACGCCCCCTCCCACTGAATTAGACGTGGGGGTAATGCCAAATGGCATTGCCCCCACGGGCGAAACTCGCTGGTGGGGGGCGATCCCTGAACGACTCAAGGGACCGGAAGATCAAACGCTTCCGGATGTTTGGATGGGGCTTTAGGCGGATTGGCTGTCAGAGTCAACCTTGCGCGCAGGAAGCCAGTCGTTAACCGCATCAACCAGTTGGTGGGCGCCGCGACCGTTCGAGAAGGCCTCGACAATGGGATGTCGCCCGGCGCTCATACCTTCATCCAGTATCAGGACAGGGCGATACAGGGTCGATGTCCCATTGTCGCTACGTGAGGTCGTGCTTTCGGTTTCCGCGTGCGAGAGGTTTGAGAGCTTGTGAGCGACAGCTTCATAGCCAAAGACGGACTGTCTGCGGATCAGGATGCTGTCCGTGTTGCGATCCAGAATGATCTGCACACGCCGGACAAAGACACAGAAGGCACCGACCCCGATGCCGCCACCAAATAGCGCGAAGAATAAACCGAAGAGTATACCCTCGTCGCCTTCGCTGGCCATGAACACGCCAACGCCAACAAAGGCCAAAATGAAGAACACCAGCGTTATGCCGATGAACCATGGCGTATTGGACAAGATCAGTTGGTTCGGAGTGTTGCGCGTGACTTTCATGGCGGCACGCTAGCATCGATTATAAGGGCTGTCGTGGCTTGTATTTGCCCGCGCGCTGCGCGATGAGCGTGCCAGACAGGAGGTTACCCATGGACGCATCTTCCGCTTTTCAAGACACTCTACCAGTTAGCTCGGATGCGCTGTTGGCGCAGCTGGATGATTGGGGGCTGGCCCATCGCCTACACACGCATGTCCCGCTGCGCACCGTTGAAGACTCCAAGGCGGTTGAAGAACAGTTCATGATCCCTGGTGAGAACGCGCTGCGTCTCAAGAACCTTTATCTACGCGACAAGAAAAAGCGGAACTATCTGGTGACGCTGGAACAAAGCCGCGAGATCGATCTGAAAGCGCTGGGCGCCGAGTTGGGGGTTGGCAGCTTGTCCTTTGGATCGGCGGATCGGCTGTTGCAAAACCTTGGTATCCGCCCCGGTGCCGTAAGCCCCCTGGCGATGATCAACGGCGTTCAGAATGATGTGCGGTTTTTTATGGATAGCGCGGCGCAGCAGGTGGACGTCATTTACATGCATCCGCTGGTCAATGACCGGACCATCGCGATCTCTCGTGGTGATCTGACGACATTCTTCGAAAAGACAGGATGTAACGTGAACTGGTTGCCCTAGGCCCCCTCAAAAGCCAGCGCAAGTGCGGCTGAGGCATGGGCGGCAGGGCCAATCCAGGCCTTGGCTGGGTAACCGTCAAAAGGGTACAGGTCGGGGGATCTATAAAAAGTGCTTTTATCCACGGAAAACTTTGGATCACTTGATGTGACAGGGCTGGTCGGTACGGTTGAGTTGATATGAGCATTGTTTTTTCGAACAAATCCCGAATATACCAGCGGGTATTGTTGGAAATTGCACAATGGTGACACTGCCGTGGATAACTGGGACGAAGTGAGAACGGCCTATCAGGTGGCGCGTATGGGAACCGTTAGCGGCGCGGCTGATGTACTGGGTGTGCATCACGCGACGGTCATCCGCCATATTGATGCGATCGAAGCTCGGCTGGGGGTGAAGCTGTTTCAACGTCACGCCCGTGGGTATACGCCGACCGAGGCGGGTGAAGATCTGTTGAGGGTGGCGCAGGCGACCGAGGATCAGTTCAACCAGCTTGTGGGGCGGATGAAGGGCCGGGGCGATGATGTCTCGGGCGAGCTGGTTGTGACTTCTTTAGCGTCACTGGTGCCTTTGGTGGCCCCGGCGCTCAGCGAATTCCAGCAAGCACATCCGGGCCTGATCGTGCGCTACCTGACCGGGGACCGCTTGTTCCGGCTTGAATATGGCGAGGCGCATGTTGCTATCCGGGCCGGGTCAGCGCCGGACCAGCCGGACAATGTAGTGCAGCCCTTTGTGACTCAGGACGTGGGTTTGTTTGCAAGCAGGGACTACATTGCCCGTCGGGGTAAGCCGCAAAGTGTCGAAGAATTCCCGCAGCATGCTTTTGTCGGTAATGATGACGAAACCAGCCGCGCGCCTTTTGCGCAATGGTTGCGGGCGAATGCCCCGGCCGAGGCGCTGACGTTTCGCTGCTCGAACAATTTCACAGTGGCCGAGGCGGTCAGGGCTGGGGCCGGGATTGGATTCATAGCCCGCTGGGAGGCGGCCCGATATCCAGATCTGGAAGAAGTGATGCAGAACCTGCCGGAATGGTCTGGAAAGCTGTGGCTAGTGACCCATGTCGATCTGCACCGCACCACCAAGGTTCAGGCTTTTCTGAAGTTCCTGAAGGCGAAGTCCAAGGATTGGATCTGTGACTGAGCAAACCCGTGGCCATCTGGCCATGCTGGTCTTTTCGGCGCTGGTGGCGGGCAGCTTTTCGCTGGGATCGATAATTGCGAATGAGATTGCGCCGGCTGCGCTGAATGCCGTGCGCTTTGGAATTGCGGCGGTCGTGATCGGGATCGCCGCCTTCGTTACAACCGGTGTGTCGCGTGCGGCGCTGCAAGCGCCCTGGCGCTACTTGGTTCTTGGAGGTTTGTTTGCCACCTATTTCGTGCTGATGTTCTACGGCCTGCAGACGGCCCCACCGGTCAGCGCAGCGGCTGTGTTTACTCTCACCCCTGTCTTGTCGGCCATTGCCGGATGGGCCTTGTTGCGTCAGATCACAACTCCAAGGATGGCGCTTGCGCTTTCTGTGGGGGCCACCGGGGCGCTATGGGTGATCTTTCGCGCCGATTGGCAGCTTTTCCGCGCCTTTCAGATTGGCCAAGGTGAAGTCATCTATTTTGTTGGCTGTGTCGCCCATGCGATCTACACACCGATGGTGCGCAAGCTGAACCGAGGCGAACCTGCGGTCGTGTTTGCCTTTGGCACTTTGGTCGCGGGATGCGGTCTATTGGTGGCATTTGGCTGGTCAGATTTGGTTAGCACCGATTGGTCGCGCTTGCCGACCATTTTCTGGATCGGTCTATTATATGTCTCCTTCTTCGCCACGGCGGTCAGCTTTGTGCTGGTACAGTTCGCGGCGCTCAGGCTGCCCTCGGCAAAGGTAATGGCCTATACCTATCTAGTGCCCAGCTGGGTCATTCTGTGGGAGATCGCCCTGGGCAACGGCGTCCCAACCGGATTGATCATCATCGGCATCGCGCTGACCGTCTTGGCCTTACTCTTGCTGTTGAAAGAAGAAACGCCCAGCACAAGCGCTGATTTATACACTGCGGATTGAGGCTTGTGTTCGCGTCTGCGTCTGGCACCATGCAATCGGTGAAGATAAAAAATGTCGGGTAGGTCAATGAAACTCACTCTATCGAGCTCAGTCGTGTTGCTATTGGCGGCTTGCGGGCAAAGCGGTTTGCAAGGCTCCGGCGACGAGACAACCATGCAAGCCAGTTGTGAGGCATTGGTCTCAGCCGAAAGTGGCGTGCGTATCGACGCCGTCAAAGCGCAGGAAACACAAACGAACCCGACCGGGTCTGTCACAACGGTTCTGGCCGAAGGCCAAAGCGACCTGTGGTTATGTTCCGCTGATCAAACGGGTGTCATTACCAGCGTGATACAGGGCTAAATTTGCGACAAAACCTCTGTTGAGGCAGATCAAGGTCCCGAAAGGGCCAGGTGTCTATGCTTTTCCGTAAGGAGAGGAGAACACCATGTTTCAACATATCATGATCCCAGTAGACCTTCATTTGCCGCCCGAGGTCCATAAGGCGATTGCCGTGGCCGGTGACATCGCCAAATGGCAGAACGCGCGGGTGACCCTCGTCAGCGTCACGGGCACGCAGCCTGGGGACGCGCCTGTTTCCCAAGATTCAGTTGCTGAGGGGCTGGCTGCGCTTTCCAAGGATCTGACAGCGAAAGCTGGTGTGCAGGTCGAAACCCGAAACATCCATTCCGTCGATGTCGCAGCAGAGGTGGATGGCGATCTGGCTCGTGCGGTAGAGGAACTGGGTGCGGATCTGATCGTCGTCGGAACCCATGCGCCGCGCATCACGGACTATATCTTCTCAAGCCATGCGGGGTATCTGGCGAAACACGCCAAGGTGTCTGTCTTTGTGGTCAGGTAGGACCATCCTGCGACGTGGGTAGTTCCGCTTCCAAAAACCGTTCGAACGCATCTAGGTTGACCGGCTCGAACTGCCCGAATCCCTGCATCCAGACCGAGGCGGCGCGTAACGCGTCTGGCTCCAGCTTGCACCATTTGACGCGTCCGCGTTTTTCCTGAGAGATCAGCCCGGCTTTGGTCAGAATGACTAGGTGCTTCGAGATGGCCGCCAGCGACATCTCGAACGGCTCGGCCACATCCGTCACGGCCATATCGTCCTCAAGCAGCATCGCCAGGATGGCGCGCCGGGTCGGATCGGCAAGCGCTGCGAACACGGTATCCAGATCATTAGACATAGCCCGCTGAACCATACTGTATGGGTATGGTCAACCGATTGGTTGAATATCGGAATTTGCTTTGATTTCCGGTGGCAGTGGGCATCCACGTCGATTTGCTTGCGAGGGAAGGTGTGAAAATCATATATAAAGCAATAGGTTAATACGCGGCAATTCGGGCATTCTATAGCGTTGACTCTGTGCCCCTTCGCCCTTAGCACCTAGCCTCAAGACTGTGCGAGGAAAACGCCCTTGACCGATGATGACCAAAAGCAGCGTATGGCGCAGCTGGAGGCCAAGATCGACGCGGCGAAAAAGGCCAAAGCGCCCAAGCCCCGTGCAGATGCTGACGTGTCCGGGGGCGAGCTTGCCTGGAGGATGGTCATCGAAATGGTATCCGGTCTGGGGATCGGATTTGGCATCGGATACGGGCTGGACAGCCTGCTCGGGACGATCCCGATCTTTCTGGTGCTGTTCACATTGCTGGGCCTTGTCGCGGGCGTGAAGGTTATGCTCCGCAGCGCGAAAGAGGTTCAAGAGAAACAAGCGGCTGCTGAGGCGGCCGAGAAGGACGAGAGGGACTGAACGTGGCAACTGAGACCACCGCAGCAGAAGGCAGCAGCCTGGTTTTCCACCCGATGGACCAGTTCATCGTTAAGCCGTTGTTTGGTGACGGTGCAGTGGGCATGTTCACGATCACCAACGTGACCCTGTGGCTGTTCCTTGCAATTGTCGCCGTGGTTCTGTTGCTGGTTCTGCCGACCTCGAAACGCGCGATCGTTCCGACACGCATGCAATCGGTTGCGGAGCTTACTTATGGTTTCGTCTATAAAATGCTGGAAGACATCTGCGGCAAGGAAGGCGTCAAGTTCTTCCCCTATGTCATGACCCTGTTCATGTTCATTGTCTGCGCGAACTTCCTGGGCCTGATCCCGACTTCGTTCACCACCACATCTCATTTCGCCGTGACCATCCCGCTGGCGCTGGCCGTGTTCCTGACTGTGACCATCTTGGGCTTCGTCAAGAACGGCGCCGCGTTCCTGGGTCTGTTCTGGGTATCCAGCGCGCCTCTGGCACTGCGCCCAATCCTGGCAATCATCGAGCTGATCTCGTACTTCGTGCGACCCGTCAGCCACTCCATTCGTCTTGCCGGTAACGTTATGGCTGGCCACGCGGTGATCAAGGTTTTCGCGGGCTTCGCCGCGGTTGCCGTGATCTCGCCCGTGTCCGTTCTGGCGATCACCGCAATGTATGGTCTTGAGGTCCTTGTGGCCTTCATTCAGGCCTACGTATTCACCATTCTGACCTGTGTGTATCTGAAAGATGCGCTGCATCCGTCGCACTAAGGTTTGAACACCCAACATCGAAACTTCCAATTCGTAAGGAGAAACATCATGGAAGGCGATCTCGCACACATCGGCGCAGGCCTGGCAGCAATCGGTTCCGGCGCAGCCGCAATCGGGGTGGGCAACGTAGCAGGCAACTTCCTGGCCGGCGCCCTGCGCAACCCTTCGGCGGCTGCTTCGCAGACCGCAACCCTGTTCATCGGTATCGCGTTCGCAGAAGCCCTGGGGATCTTTGCATTCCTGGTCTCGCTGCTGCTGATGTTCGCCGTATAATCTGCGGAACCTGATCCTTACGCGCAGGTGGGTCCAAGCCATAGCGGCCCACCTGTTGTAAAGACAAGTTTCCGACGGAGGATATCATGGCGACTGAACCCATTACAAAAGAGGTAGCCGGCTCGTGCGTCGACTCCTATGGCTCTGCCATCGGGATGCCGCAGCTCTGCTTCGATTGGTTCCCCAACCAGATTTTCTGGCTGGTCATTACGCTGGTCGTCATCTTTCTGGTCCTGTCCCGCGTGGCTTTGCCCCGCATCGCGGCAATCCTGGCGGAGCGTCAGGGGACCATTACAAATGACCTGGCTGCGGCCGAAGATCTGAAGGCCAAGGCGGTCGAGGCCGAAGAGGCCTATAACAAGGCGCTGGCCGATGCCCGTTCTGAGGCACAGCGTATCGCAGCGGAAGCCCGCGCCGAAATCCAGGCTGGTCTGGATGATGCGATTGCTAAGGCGGACGCGGAAATCGCTGCAAAGGCGGCTGAATCGGAAAAGGCAATTGCCGACATCCGTGCCGGTGCGTTGGATAGCATTCAAGTGGTTGCCAAGGATACGGCGGCTGAACTGGTCACTGCACTGGGCGGCGAGGCGGATGCCAAAGCCATCGACGGTGCGATCGACACTCAGATGAAAGGATAAGTGACATGCGGAACACTCTTGCCCTTATCCTGACCCTTTGCGCCGCCAGCCCCGCGCTGGCCGCAAGCGGCCCGTTCTTCTCGCTTGGCAATACCGACTTTGTGGTCCTTCTGGGCTTCATCGTTTTCATTGCGGTTCTGTTCTATTTCAAGGTCCCGGGCATGATCGGTGGTGCTTTGGACAATCGCGCCGAGGGCATCAAGTCGGAACTGGACGAAGCCCGCGCCCTGCACGAAGAAGCCCGCAGCCTGCTGGCCTCGTACGAGCGTAAGCATCGCGAAGTGCAGACACAAGCAGACGCCATTGTGGCCGCTGCCAAGGAAGACGCAGTCCGTGCTGCTGAACAGGCAAAGGTTGATCTGGAAAACTCGATCGAGCGCCGTCTGGCGGCTGCTCAGGATCAGATCGCATCGGCGGAAGCCTCGGCGGTGAAAGAAGTCCGCGATCAGGCGATTTCTGTGGCGGTCTCGGCGGCTAGTGCGGTTCTGGCCAAACAGATGAACGCGGCGCAAGCCAACAAGCTGATTGATTCATCCATTGCGGATGTGGATGCCAAGCTGCACTGAGCTTGCATCAAATCAGACCCATTAAACCCGGCCTGAGTGCCGGGTTTTTTGTGACCCTTTTATGAAGTTCTTTTGAACATTGCGCTGGATCAAACGTTGCTGCGCGCAGCTATGGGACCCTCTGCCCGACGCTTTGCAGGAGGTTCCAATGCTCGACACTGAACACCACGATCTGCACAAATCAGCACAGCAACTCAGAAACGCCCCGCCGGTGATGGAGGTCAGAAACCTCTCACTCTACTACGGGGCAAAGCAGGCTCTCAAAGATGTAAGCTTTGACTTGTACGCCAGCGAAATCCTGGCTTTCATCGGCCCTTCGGGGTGCGGAAAATCAACCGCTCTTAAATGCCTTAATCGCATGCATGACGAAACCCGTGGTGTTCGTATTGAAGGGTCGATCACCATGGCTGGCGTGGATATTCATCACCCCAGCATCGACCCGCCGATCCATCGCCGAAAATTCGGCTGGGTCGCGCAGAAGCCGAACCCGTTCCCGATGTCGATTTGGGAAAATGTGGCCTATGGCGCCCGTCTGCATGGGCTTTGCACCTCGTCAGATGAAGTGTCAGCACATGTCGAACACTGCCTCAGGCGGGCGCATTTGTGGGATGAGGTTAAGGACGATCTGCATCGCAAAGATGGAACAGACTTGTCAGGCGGACAGCAGCAGCGCCTTTGTATTGCGCGCGCATTGGGGACCAAGCCCGACATCATGCTTATGGATGAGCCGACAGGGTCCATCGACCCGATCGCCACCGCCAAAGTCGAGGAACTTATGCTGGAGCTTCGCGAGGATCATAGCATCGTGGTGATCACTCATTCCATGATGGAGGCCCGGCGCGTCGCCGACCGTGTCGCCTATTTCCATCTGGGAGAGTTGCTGGAGCTGGGCCCAACAGAGCAGGTGTTTGAACATCCCGCACATGAAAAGACCCGGTCCTTCATTCTTGGCAAGATGGGGTGACAAAGACGGGCCGCATTTGTGGGATGTGGTTCAAACGCGCTTAAGACTCGGCGTGGTAAAGCTCAAACACCGCCTATCTCATGTTGCAGGCGCTGCTGTGCGATTTCTTCATTGCGCTGGGCCTTTTGCTGATCGCCCATGCAGATTTTGACAAAGTTCAGGTGGTCTTCAACCGCACGGCGCGCGCCTTTTGGGTCGCGGTCTTGCAGGGCGGTGTTGATGGCGCGGTGTTGATCCAGTATGGCATCGCGCGTGGTGCGCTGCTGGAACATGACCTGACGATTGTAGAAAACGCCCTGCCGCAAAAGATCGAACATTGATCGCATCATGTGCAGCATCACGACGTTATGGCTGGCCTCGATGATCGCCATGTGGAATTGCGCGTCCAGATGCGCCTCTTCGTCGGCTGCATTGCGGGCATGTGCGTCTTCCATCTTGTTCAGAATGGTCTGCACAACCTTCAGATCGCTATCCGATCCCAGCCGGGCGGCGCGCTCCGCCGCCAGCCCTTCCATATCGCGCCGGAAGGACAGATAGTCGAACACCGCCTCATCGTGATTGCCGAACAGCCGGATCAATGCGGGCGAGAAGGCTGATCCCAGAACCTCGGCCACATAGATGCCTGACCCGGCCTTGGCGGTCAGCAATCCCTGTTCCTGCAGGTCCGAGATCGCCTCACGCAGCGACGGGCGTGATACTCCCATCCGGTCTGCCAGTTCCCGTTCTGAGGGCAAACGCTCACCCGGGCGCAGGATGCCGCGCAGGATCAGCAGTTCGATCTGGCGAACGACAGCCAGAGACAGTTTTTCAGTCTGAACTTTTTGAAAGGGCATAGGGTGTTCCGGGTGCGCCAAAATTGGTCAAGTCATTTGACCACGATTGAAGGCGGCATTCAAGCTGGTCACGGTGGTTGAAATAATAGGTCAGTATTATTGACTTAGAGGGTGAAGTGCCTAATCTGTGCGCTGGGGCAGAGGAGGCCCAGACAGATGGATCAGCTATACGCCACCCGCACATCAAGGATGAAGGCATCCGAAATCCGTGAGTTGCTGAAGCTGCTGGGCCAACCGGGCATTATCTCTTTTGCGGGTGGTATTCCCGATCCGGACCTGTTTCCCGCGGACGCCTTTGCAGAGGCGTTTCAAAACGCACTCGGGCCTGAAAAGCAGGCGCAGGCGCTGCAATATTCAGTCAGCGAAGGGTATGCCCCTTTGCGTGAATGGTTGGCGCATCATATGCGCGGGATCGGTGTGGAGTGTGATGTTGACAACATCCTGATCACCTCTGGTTCGCAGCAGGCGCTGGATTATCTGGGCAAGCTGTTCCTGTCTCCGGGTGATACGGCGTTGGTTGGCTGGCCGACCTATCTGGGAGCGATCAACGCCTTTGATGCCTATGAACCACGTTTTGACCGGCTTGACCCCCATGGCAATCGCGGCGCGGCGGAATATCGGGATGCTGCCGGTGATGGGGCGGTAAAGTTCGCGTATCTGTCGCCTGACTTTTCAAACCCGACGGGGGAAACCGTTGATCTGCGCGGACGCGAGACATTGCTTGATCTGGCAGAGGAGCTTGATTGTGCCATAATCGAGGACGGGGCCTATCAAGCGTTGCGCTATGACGGGGAAGCCATACCGTCGATCCTGGCGCTGGAGCTTGCGCGCAAAGGAACGATTGAAGCGTGCCGCACGATTTACTGCGGCAGTTTCTCAAAAACACTGTCACCGGGGCTGCGTATGGGGTGGGTCGTCGCGGCCAAACCGATCATTTCGCAGATGGTGCTGTTGAAACAAGCCGCTGATCTGCACTCGGCAACCATCAACCAGATGGCTGTTCACCACGTGGCTGAGACCTGTTTCGACACGCATATCCCAAAGGTCCGTGCGGCCTATCGCGCGCGCCGCGATGCGATGCTGGCGGCGTTGGAACAGCATATGCCAGCTGGCGTTCAGTGGACCCGGCCCGAGGGTGGTATGTTCGTTTGGCTGACGTTGCCGTCAGAAATCGATGGCGCCGTCTTGCTGGAGAGAGCTTTGGAGACGGAAAAGGTGGCCTTTGTTCCCGGTCGGGCCTTTTTCCCGGACGGAAGCGGTGCCGACACGATCCGGCTGAGCTTTTCGAATTCCAACGAAGATGCGATCCGCGAGGGTATTCGCCGCTTGGGTGTCGTGCTGCGCGGGTGAGTGCGGAAAGGTTCTGTTAACCAATTCCCTGCAAACCTGCGGGCATGTTTCGGTATCTTGCCCCTTTGCTGCTAGCGGCCTGTTCGACTGGCACGCCTCATTTCCGCGATCTGCCTGCGACGCGCGTATCGGTCAACGGCAGCGTGTTTGACGTGCGTGTGCGCGGGGAGTTGGCCGAGGCGGTCCGAGTGAACGCTCAATATGCGCCTCGGTTGGGGCCAATCCGGGATCGGGCCGCGCTTGCCATGGCGCAGGTGTCCGGGTGTCCCATTTTGGATGTGCTGGGTGATGCCGCAGTGACGGTCGGAGTGCTAGGCTGTGACCGCGAAGCCGGGGAACGTTTGCTGCTGACTGCAATCTCGCGCCCCAACTACGAATGCATAAACTACGGCGCATCCAGTGGCTATGCCTACGAAGTGTTCGAGTGCACGCCGTATTGAAACACGGGTTTCACCTCGTATTTTGGCAAGATATTGTGGATAACTCGCCGCAATATGCCATATCCTGCGCATACACGTTGACACCTCCGTGATCCGTTGCGCAGACTTCTTACCCATAGGAATCATCCAAAGAGCAGCCATTGCGCTTTAGCAAACTCAAACTGACCGGCTTCAAAAGCTTCGTTGACCCGACCGATCTGATCATCGCGGACGGGTTGACCGGGGTGGTCGGTCCCAATGGCTGCGGCAAATCCAACCTTCTAGAAGCTTTGCGCTGGGTGATGGGCGAAAACCGCCCGAAATCCATGCGCGGCGGCGCGATGGAAGATGTGATCTTTGCCGGGGCGGCCACGCGATCCGCGCGCAACTTTGCCGAGGTTGTCCTGACCATGGACAATTCGGAACGCCTCGCGCCTTCGGGTTTCAATGAAAGCGATCAGCTTGAGATCGTGCGCCGCATCACCCGCGATGTCGGCAGCGCCTACAAGACCAATGGGAAAGATGTGCGGGCGCGCGATGTGCAGATGCTATTTGCGGATGCTTCGACGGGCGCGCATTCGCCTGCGCTGGTGGGGCAGAACCGCATTGCCGAGCTGATTAACGCCAAACCTCGGGCGCGTCGTCGTATCCTGGAAGAGGCCGCCGGGATCTCGGGCCTCTATCAACGGCGTCACGAGGCCGAGTTGAAGCTAAAAGGCACCGAGGCCAACCTGACCCGCGTCGATGACGTTCTGGAACAGTTGGGAGGCCAACTATCGCAGCTTGCGCGCCAGGCTCGGCAAGCCGCCCGCTATCGCGAGATTGGAGAATTGCTGCGTCAGGCCGAAGGCATGCTGCTGTATCGCCGTTGGAAAGAGGCCGACATGGCCCGCCAGCAGGCCGAAGAAAAGCTGCGCGAACGGATCACCGAAGCCTCGCGCGCCGAAGCAGCCGCACGCGAAGCCGGGGTAAAGCGAGCTCAGATCGAAGAAACCTTGCCCCCGTTGCGCGAAGAAGAGGCCATTGCCGCTGCGGTGTTGCAGCGCCAGCAGGTGCAGCGCGATCAGTTGTCCGATCAGGAAACCCGTGCGCGCCAGACGATTGAGACGCTGACCAACCGGATCAAGCAGTTGGGCCACGATATCGAACGCGAATCCGGCCTGAACCGCGATGCGGGCGAGATGATCGAACGGCTGGAATGGGAGGCCCGAGAGCTTGCCAAAGCCGCTGAAGGTTACGATGACAAAGTGGCCGAAGCCGCCGAGGTTGCCCGCGAAGCTGCCACCGTTTTGCAGCAGCGCGAAGATCACTTGTCGCAGGAAACCGAAGATATGGCCCGGTTGGTGGCCCGTCACCAATCGGCGCAGCGCTTGGTCGAGGATAGCCGCAAAACCCTGGCTCGGTCGGAAGGCGAAGAAGAGAAGGCCCGCGCCGCGGTAGATGACGCCCAGCAGGCCCTGACCCGCGCAAGTGAAGCCTTCGCAACAGCCCAGGTCGGAGAGGAAGAGGCCCGCGTGGCGGCGGATGCGGCCGAACAAGCATTGGCGGCTGCGGATGACAAACGCGCAGAGACGCAGGCACGCGAAGCCGAAGCGCGGGCGCAACGGTCCGAGGCCGAAGGCGAATTGGGTGCAATCCGCGCTGAAACCATGGCGCTGGCAAAGCTGGTCGAACGCGACACGGCTGAGGGCGGTCAAGTGTTGGACCTGCTGCGCGTGGCACCGGGGTATGAAAAAGCTCTGGGTGCCGCACTGGCCGACGATCTGCGTGCGCCACTGGTCGAGGGCGATGGCCCATCCGGCTGGGTTCCGATGGCGGGGTACGACAGTGACCAGCCACTGCCCGAGGGGGCAGAACCCTTGGCCTTGCATATCAACGGCCCGGATCGGCTGAGCCGACGGATCGCTCAGATCGGGCTGGTGGATGCGGATCAGGGCGCGCGTTTGCAGGCCCAGCTGAAACCCGGTCAGCGGCTTGTGTCTCGATCCGGCGATCTGTGGCGCTGGGATGGGTTCCGCGCCTGGGCTGAGGATGCCCCCAGCGCGGCGGCTCTGCGGCTAGAGCAGTTGAACAAGCTGGAAGCGCTTAAACAGGAGCTTGCGCGGATTGAAGCACAAGCTGACGGCGCGCGTGCGGCGCATGAGGCCCTGTCAAAACAACTTGCAGAGGTGACCGAAGCCGATCGTGAAGCGCGTGAGGCGCGCCGGGCAGCCGATCAGCGTATGGCCGAAACCGCCCGACAGCTGAGCCGGGCAGAGGCAGACCGCAACCTGGCGCAAGGCAAGCTGGAAACCCTGACATTGGCTGTGGATCGCCATAAAGAGGATGCCATGGCCGCCCGCGCGCAATTGCGCGAGGCCGAAGGTGCCCTGACTGGGTTGGGTGATCTCGACAGTGCGCGGGCGCAGGTTGAAGACATCAAACAGACGGTCGAGGCTGCGCGGATTACCATGCTGACTCATCGTTCGTCCCATGACGAACTACGCCGTGAGGGCGAGGCCCGGACCCGGCGCTCGCAGGAAGTCACTAAGGATCTCAGCGGTTGGCGGCATCGTCTGGAAACCGCCGAGAAACGGATTTCCGAACTTGCGGAGCGCAAGGAAAGTTCCGAGGAAGAACTGACCGAGGCCTCAGCGGCACCGAGCGAAATTGCCGCGGCGCGCGAAGAGCTAAACACGCTGATCGAAACTGCCGAGGCGCGACGGGCTGAAGCTGCCGATAAGCTGGCCGCGGCCGAGGCCCAGCAGCGCGAGGTTGTGATGGCCGAGCGTGAGGCAGAACGTCTGGCCTCGGAAGCGCGCGAAATCCGAGCGGCAGCCGAGGCGCGCTGTGACGCGGCGAAGGAAAGCGTTGTTGCGGCAGCTGAGCGGATCGCCGAAGATCAGCAGTTGACCCCGAACCAGTTGTTGAACCAGTTGGACGTGAACCCCGATCAGATGCCCGCTGCCGATGCGCTCGAAGCCGAGGTCAACCGCCACAAACGCCAGCGTGATGCGATGGGCGCGGTGAACCTGCGGGCCGAAGAGGACAGCAAAGAGGTTCAGGAAGAGTTTGACACGCTCAACACTGAAAAGGCTGATCTGGAAGAGGCGATCAAGGCCCTGCGCAGCGGCATAGCCAGCCTTAACCGCGAAGGGCGCGAGCGTCTATTGACTGCATTTGAACAGGTGAATTCAAACTTCGCGATGCTGTTCAAGCATTTGTTTGGCGGCGGAGAGGCCAATCTGGTCATGGTCGAAAGCGACGACCCTCTGGATGCGGGGCTTGAGATCATGTGCCAGCCACCAGGTAAGAAGCTGTCGACCCTCAGCTTGTTGTCAGGCGGCGAGCAAACGCTCACAGCGACCGCGCTGATCTTTGGCGTCTTCCTTGCCAACCCGGCCCCGATCTGCGTGCTGGACGAGGTCGACGCGCCCTTGGACGACGCCAATGTCACCCGCTTCTGCGATTTGCTGGACGAGATGTGCCGCCAGACCGACACGCGGTTTCTGATCATAACCCACCATGCGGTGACCATGGCGCGGATGGATCGGTTGTTCGGTGTTACTATGCAGGAACAGGGCGTCAGTCAGCTGGTCTCGGTCGACCTGAAAAAGGCCGAGCAGATGGTCGCCTGACCCATCACCGTTTCGTTATGATGATGTCGGGCTTATCGCGCTAATTTAGTCTTATGAAACGCGTTCTGATCCCCGCCCTTATCGCCGCCAGCCCGGCCTTCGCCGCCGATTGGCCAACAAAAACCGGTGACATCCCGCTGTCTTCCGACGAATTGGATGCTTTGGCCGGCCAAACGCTGACATTCTACGATGATGGCCAGGCCAGATTTTCGGCAGGTGGGGCCTACTCTTTCACCTATTCCAGTGGTGACGCGGCGTTCGGGACATACTCGATTGCCGAAGATGGCAGTGTTTGTATCGCATATCGCAATGGGTTTGATCGGTGTGATCTGTATGTGCGCAATGGTGAGCGATTGATCCTGATCGATCAAAAAGGCGATAGGTATCCGGTACGACCGAAGTAATTGACCCGTTATTTGTCGGTTCAAGCGATCATATGATTGAAGATTGAGGAAATCTGTAAAGAAAATTCGGGAAAATCCTCCACACTGCTTTGATACTCTTCTCTCAACTCGAATGGTGAAGAAAGTGATCAGATGTGTCGGTTTTTGGCTTGGGTCGGCAAGCAGCGATATCTTGATGAACTGGTGCTGGAGCAAGAGCAATCTCTTGTCATCCAAAGCCGCAATGCGCTGATTGGAAAGACGCCGATCAACGCGGACGGGTTTGGTCTTGCCTGGTATTCAGACCGAAAGGTGCCTTGCTTTTACAAAGACACGCACCCGGCGTGGTCGGATGCCAACCTGAAACAGCTGGCGCATCATACGAGATCACGGCTTTTTCTGGCCCACGTGCGGGCCTCCACCGGTACGGCGACGTCCCGGAACAATTGCCACCCCTTTGGGGTCGACCGCTGGAGTTTTATGCATAACGGGCAGGCGGGTGGGCATGACCTGATACGGCAGGAGCTGGATGCGATGATCCCGGCGCATCTGTACGGACACCGCTTTGGAGCAACTGAAAGCGAAGCCATCTTTCTGGTTGCACATGGAGAGGGGCTAGATGCCGATCCTATCGGGGCAATGGCGCGCGCCGTGGCGCGCGTCGAACTGGTGTCGAGAGGGAATAAGGTTCTGCCTTACATGAGGTTTGCCGCCTGCTGGTCAGATGGCGAGCGCTTGTATGCGGCACGTTACGCCTCGGATAAACACGCGCCCAGTCTGCACTACCGAACCTGTAAGGACGGCATCATCATCTCGTCCGAACCGCTGGACGGAAACAATGAGGGTTGGATCGAAATCCAACCCAATACGGCGATTGAAACCGAAGGGTCCTCGGTCAAGGTCCATTCGTTCAGACCATTCGAGGCTTTGGATCAGGCCGCAGTCGCGTAAGGCTTTATAGCCGATTCAGTAGGTCTGCGGTAGGCCACCCATCCGCAGGCAGCCCCAGCCGCTTTTGTTCGGCCTGTACTGCGGCGCGCGTGCCCGCGCCCAAAATGCCGTCAATTTTGCCGACGTCATAGCCTTTGGCCTGCAATTTGGTTTGCAGCTGTTTCATCTGCGCACCCGACAGTCCTGCGGGTGGAGTGCCCGCGTCATAGATTTGACCGCCTTCAAGCCGGGTCCCGAAATAAGCAGCGGTCAGCACATAGACAAAGCTCTGATTCCATTCGAAATAAACATCGAAATTTGGATAGGCGAGAAAGGCAGGTCCTTTATGCCCCTGCGGCAGGATTAGCGAGGCCGGAAGGTTGGCCAGAGACCCGCTGCGCGCCTGAACGCCCATGGCTTGCCAATCCGCGACCGAACGTGGTTTGCCAGGGCCAGACAAGGACCAGTCCATCTGGGCAGGAACTATCACCTCTTGCAGCCACGGCTGGCCCGGTTGCCACCCCAGATGTGACAGCATCTTGCCACCCGACACCAATGCATCGGGGGCTGAGGTTTTTAGGGAAACCTTACCATCGCCATCGCCGTCGACGCCATTGTCCAGAATATCTTGCGGCAGCATTTGCACCATGCCGATTTCACCCGCCCAGGCCCCGGTGGTGCGGTTCGGGTCGAAATTGCCCTGGCTGAACAGTTCGATTGCCGCAAAAACCTGCGGTCTGAACAAATAAGGACGGCGGCAATCATGGGCCAGGGTGACCAGCGCGTTGCGCGTATTGAAATCACCCTGAAACGCGCCGTAGTCGGTTTCGAACGCCCAGAAGGCCAGCAAAACGCCCCGTGAGACGCCGTAGTCCCGCTCGATCTGGTCAAACACCGCGTCATATTTGCGCGACATGGATTGCCCTCGGTCGATCCGGTTTTGCGAAATCAGGCGGCGTGAGAAATCGATGAAGGGTTTCTGAAACACCCCCTGAGCCCGGTCAGCGCGTAGCACCGCTGGGTCCTGCTGTACGCCTTGAAAGAAGGCATTCACCGTGGCCTGATCAAAGCCCTTTTGCGCGGCTTCGGATTTCAACCCGTTTACAAACTGGTTGAAACCGCCACCGCATTGGGCAAAGGCAGGTGCCGCAAACAGGGCGGCGGCGAACAGAGAGGGCAATAAACGCATCGGAAGTCCTTCAGAATATAAACGTGATCCCAACCCACACTGACAGAAGGCCGAGTGCAAGCCCCCAGACCCGCCACAAGATGGTACATGCGCGGAAAATCTCCTCCGCTCCGATCTCACGTTCGGCGTTTCCGTTCACCCAAGCCAGATCGCGGAGCTGTCCGTCATAGCTGCGCGGCCCGGCGAGCGCGATGTTCAGCGCCCTGGCCATTGCGGCTTCGGGCCAGCCTGCGTTGGGTGAGATATGACGACGCGCATCTGCGACAATCTCGGCCCAGCGAGACCATTGGCCGGAAAGCGCGATGATCATCAAACAGGTCAACCGTGCCGGGATCAGGTTCAGCAGATCGTCGAACCGGGCCGAGGCCCATCCGAATGCGCGGTGCTTTTCCGTGCGGTAGCCGATCATGCTGTCGGCAGTGTTGACGACCTTGTAGATCAACAGCCCAGGCAGGCCGCCAATCAGGAACCAGAAGGCAGGGGCGATAACCCCGTCACTCAGGTTTTCTGCCGCGCTTTCGATGGCAGAACGGGCGGTTTGGGCCTCCGTCATATCCGTCGTATCGCGGGATACGATCATGGCGACTTTGGCGCGGCCATTCTCCACAGATTGTCGCAGCCCATCGCCCACGGCCCGCACATGTGAAACCAGTGAGTTCTGCGCCAGAAGGATGGCGCAGATGATCACCTCGACCACCGGACCAAACCGGGCCAGTGCCCAGCCCAAGAGGCCAGCCAGGCTGATCAGCAAGATCAAGGTTCCCACGCCTTTCAAACGGCGGTACGGGTGGTGGTTCAGGGTTCTGTCCAGTGTAGCAACCGCTTTCCCCATGATCACCGCAGGGTGGCGCAAGCGGGACCAGAGCCAATTGGGCTCGCCCAGTACCGCGTCCAGCAGCATGGCGCAGGTCAGCATGAACGCGGTGCTCATAATGCGTTTTCCAGCTGGCTCCATCCGTCTGACGGGGGCAGCCCAAGGCGCAGATAGGTGTCGGAATAGGGGAAGATGCGGCTCCAGATACGCCCGTGGGCCAAACGGTCCTGCCAGACCTGCACGTTGTCGACCTTATACAGGCGGAACAGCGTGGTGCCGCCAACCAGTTGCGCGCCTTTGTTCAGAAGCATGGCGTCCAGACGGTTCGCGCTGGCGACCAGTTTTGTGCGTGTCTCCTCAGCCCAGCTTACGTCTTGCAAAGCAGCGGTACCTGTTCGCAGGGCCGGGCCGGACACGGACCAAGGACCGGTCAGGTCGTTCAGTCGAGAGATCATGTCAGGCTGACCGATCGCAAAGCCAAGCCGCAGCCCAGCCAAGCCCCAGAACTTACCGAAACTCTTGAGAACTACGACACCAGGGCGGGCAGTTAAATGGATCAGAGACGCCTCTGGGCTCACGTCGCAAAAGCTTTCGTCAATCACGGTCAAGGGCGCATTGGCATCCTCTTCGCGCCAGAGGTGACCGTCTGGGTTGTTCGGGTGCACGAGAACGCGCGCATCGGCGGGGCCGTCTTCCTGAACCTGCCAGCCTTGCGCCGCAAAGGCCGCTGCATGTTCATTATAGGTGGGCGTTGTGATTTGCACCCGCCCGGCAGGCGCAAGCGCGGGTAGGCGTGCAATCACAGCGGATGCGCCGGGGGCGGGCAGTATCTGCGCATCCTTCGGCACATTCCAAAAGTTCCGCGCAGCCTTACAGAGCTGTTCAAAGGCGCCATGATCGGGCAATTGCGTCCAATCTTCGGGCCGGAAGGCCGGCAGGTCATAGGGGTGTGGGTTGATCCCGGTCGACAGGTCGATCCAATCGCCGCGGGTGCCGCCATTGTGCTTGATCGCCTGATCCAGCCCACCGCCATGGTCGCGTTCGGCGCGCGGATCTAACATGTTGTCACTCATCGCGCCTTAAGCCTCAAACGCCAAATTTGCCTTGCTTCAAGCGGATTTTTGCCGTTTTGACAAGCAAATCCGAATGATCAGCGCGTGTCGCTGGCGTCGTTAACATTTTGTTAAGGAAATAACGGGATCACAGACCACGGGGGTCGGCACCACTCACCATACCAAGTGCCGAGGTTGTTGCAAATGAAAGTTCTGATTGTTGAGAGTAACCCCGACCTCGGTCGGGTTTGGAAAAGGCATCTTGAAAGACAAGGTGCAGATGTTGAACTGGTCACCGGGCAAGAGGCTGCGATCCTCGCGCTCTATGGGACGGCGTTTGACATCATCGTGCTGGATTTGGTGTTGGAAAGCGGCAGCGCGCTGGCAGTGGCTGATTTCGCCAGTTATCGCCGCCCCGAGGCGCGGGTGATCTTTGTCACCAACACCACTTTCTTTTCAGACGGGTCAATCTTTGCCCATAGCCCCAATGCCTGTGCCTATGTGCAAAGTGGAACACCGCCAGAGGATCTGGCGGCGATGGTTGAACACTACGCGGCAGGTCGCTGATCGCGGCCATGCGGCTCCATGTAGTCCAGCACCGGGTTTACCGGGATGATCCGGTGCGGATTGATGCTGTCGTGGCTATAGTGATAGTGGCGCACGATGTGGGTCATGTTGATGGTCTGCGCGACGCCCGGCCACTGATATAGTTCGCGGGTATAGGACCAGAGGTTCGGGTAATCGACCAGCCGGCGCTTATTGCATTTGAAATGCAGGTGATAGACCGGATCGAACCGGATCAGGGTTGTAAACAAGCGCCAATCCGCCTCGGTTACGCGATCCCCCATCAGATAACGGTTCCGGCTCAGGCGGTCTTCGAGCCAATCCAGTGTGTCGAATAACGGGCCGACAGCGGCATCGTAGGCTTCTTGCGAAGTGGCAAAACCGGATTTGTAGACACCATTGTTGACATCGGAATAGATGCGAGCATTGACCTCTTCGATCTGATCGCGCATCGCCTCGGGCCAGTAATCATCGGTGTTGCCGGTAATCCCGTCGAAAGCCGCGTTGAACATGCGGATGATTTCAGAACTTTCGTTCGATACGATTGTCTGTTGCTGCTTATCCCAAAGGATCGGAACGGTAACGCGACCAGAATAAACGGGATCGGCCTTGGTATAGATCTGATGGGCGAAATCGAGGCCATAGAGGTCATCACCCGTCGCCCCGTGATCGTCCGTCTCGAACGTCCAACCTTCGTCCAGCATGTCCGGATGCACGACTGAGACCGGGATCAAATCGCGCAGCCCTTTGAGTTCGCGGAAGATCAATGTGCGATGTGCCCAAGGGCAGGCGTGAGAGACATACAGGTGATATCGACCTGCTTCCGCCTTGAACCCGGCCTTGCCAGATGGTCCAGCGCTGCCATCGGGAGTCAACCAGTTGCGAAACTGTGCGGCGCTGCGTTTGAACGCCCCGCCGGTGGATTTAGTGTCATACCAGCTATCATGCCATGTGCCGTCAACCAGCAAACCCATTGGTCATCCTCCGCATTTTGAGTCTTCAGCAAAGATAGGAGGGCAGGGATAGTCCTGCCACATTAGCCTATGCGCATCTGGCCTGCGCCTTTGCACAGTCAGGCCTGCGATGGCTGCGCAACATTTTGCCACCCGGTCCGGTCTATGTGACGAAGTTCACTGGATTTTCACGCTCACGTGCCCACAATAATAGATACAAGAGGGGGAATAGTTTGATGAGTACTTATGTTTCCAAAGAGATTCGCGCCGAATTAGACGCCGCACGAATCGCCGCCCTGAAAAAATCGAGCCGTTTGCGGGTTGAGATGGGCGACAATACCCATAAAATTCTGAAATTGTGGAAAGATGGGTTCACGGTTGAGGCTGCCACCACGCCGCGCTTGCGCGGGTTGGTCGATATCTATGACGGGGCGAACCATCTATACCAATGCCTGATCATCGCGGATGAGGATGAAGGCGGTGAGATGCGGTACGAGTTCAAGCGCAGCACAGCGGCGCATGATAAGGCACCGCTCGATTTCTACCGTGCGCCGGACGCGCCAATTGCGTTGTTGGGGCACGAGGACTAGGGCCTTAAGGCTGGATCGAAGCCGGGTGCTCCGTAAAGAAGTTCGCCCGGCTTTGTTTTTTATGCAAAAGCAGATCGCTTACTGCAAATCCGAGAAAGCCTTCTTCAACCGCGCACAGGCGTCCTCGATCCGCGCGCGCTGGGTTCCCAGGTTGAAGCGCAGGAAGTTTTCGCCGCCGGTTCCAAAAGTTGTGCCGTGGTTCACCGCGATTTTGGCGGTCTGTTCGACACGGTTGGTGAATTCGGCACGCTCCATCCCGGTTCCCGAGAAATCGACCCAGGCAAGGTAAGTGGCCTCCAGAGGCATCGACCTGAGGCCGGGGATGTCAGCGATGGCCGCGTCGAACACTTGGCGGTTCGTTTCGATATACGCGACCTGTTCGTCCACCCATGCAGCACCCTCCGCCGAATACGCGGCCGCTGTTGCAAACTGGCCGACCGAGTTGGGTGCAAGCGACAAGGCAGCCATACGTTTGGCGAATTTGCCGCGCAATTCGGGATCGGGGATGATCACTTGACCGGTGTGCAGCCCCGCGATGTTGAACGTCTTTGACGGCGCAGTCAGCATCAACAAACGGTCGGAAATCTCAGGGGCCGCGTTCTGCATCGGGATGTGAGTTTGACCCGGAAAGACCAGATCGTGGTGAATCTCATCCGACAGGATCAGCAGGTCATGACGCTTGGCGAAATCGGCAACGGCTTGCAGCTCGTCCTGACTCCAGACGCGCCCACCGGGATTGTGTGGCGAGCACAGGATAACCATCTTCTCGCGACCGGTCATCTGTTCGTCATAGGCGTCGAAATCCATCTCATACCGTCCATTGGTATTGATCATCTCGCATTCAACGACTTCGCGCCCGGCATTGCGGATGACTTTGGCAAAGGCGTGATAGACCGGGGTGAACAATACGATCCCGTCACCCGGTTTGGTAAAGGTGTCCAGGCACATGCCAACCCCGTTGACCAGACCGGTGGTCGTAAAGATCGCATCGGCATCGACCACCCAGTCGTGACGGGTGCGCATCCACCAGCGGATCGCGTCCTTATAGGGTTGATCGAGGTTTACATAGCCAAAAACGCCATGATCCAGCAGCTCGCGCATCTTGTTCAGCACAGGTGGCGGTGCGCGAAAGTCAGTATCGGCGACCCACATCGCCAGGCCGTCATCGGCTGGCACGCCGTAAACCGGCTCCATCATGTCCCATTTGGCGCAATGGGTGCCGTGGCGGTTGATGAGGTCGTCAAAGCTCATGTGTGTCTCCTGTATGATCGTTTCGCAAGCTATCGGGAATTGCAGCATGCGCAAGGGGGGCGTTGCGGCGGCGCGCGCGATGCCCTAAATCAGCCCCATGAAACGCACTATTCTAATTCACCCTGATCCCCGTCTGAAAAAGGTTTGCGCGCCGGTGGCTGACCTGACGGACGATTTGCGCAAACTGGCTGATGATATGCTCGAGACGATGTATGACGCGCCGGGTATTGGCTTGGCTGCGCCGCAGATCGGTGTTTTGGATCGGCTGATCGTATTGGATTGTGTCAAGGAAGAGGGCGAGGCCCCACGCCCGTTGATCATGTTCAACCCCGAGATCATTGCCTCCTCCGATGAGACCAATGTCTATGAAGAGGGCTGTCTGTCGATTCCCGAACAATATGCCGAGGTGACGCGCCCCAAGGTTGTGGATGTCGCCTGGATGGATCGGAACGGCAACCTGCAGCAAGAAACCTTCGATGGGCTCTGGGCGACCTGTGTGCAGCATGAGATTGATCATCTGGATGGCAAACTGTTTATCGACTACCTCAAGCCTCTGAAACGGCAGATGATCACGCGCAAGATGCAGAAGCTAAAGCGCGAAAAGGCGCGGGCATGAGCGTTCGGATTTGCCTGCCCTGGCCCGATAAGCGCCTGCGCACCAAGGCTGACGACGTTGTCGAGATCACGGATGAAATCCGCGCAATCTGGGACGATATGATCGACACGATGGAGGCGATGCCAGGCGTTGGCCTTGCCGCCACGCAGATCGGTGTGATGCTGCGCTTGGCGGTTGTTGACGGCTCGACTGAACGGGGACGGGCGGTGCGTTTGGCAAACCCGGAAATCCTGCACAGTTCAATCGAGATGCGTGAGCATGATGAGGCCAGTCCGAACCTGCCGGGTGTATCGGCCAAGGTGAAACGCCCGCGTGCCGTAACGGTCAAGTTTCTGAACGAAAACGGAATGATCGACCGCCGTGATTTCGTAGGGATTGAGGCCACCAGCGTGCAACATCAAATCGACCATCTTAACGGCAAGATGTATTTCGACAGGCTCAGCAAGGTCAAACGTGACATGCTGCTGCGCAAAGCCAAAAAACAGGGGTAGCGATGCGCGTTGTCTTCATGGGTACGCCTGATTTCTCGGTCCCGGTTCTGGATGCGCTGGTCGAGGCCGGGCATGAGATTGCCGCCGTCTATTGCCAGCCACCCCGTCCGGCGGGCCGCGGTAGGAAAGATCGCCCGACACCGGTTCATGCGCGCGCCGAGGCGCTGGGTCTGACAGTGCGCCATCCGGTGTCTCTGAAGTCAGCCGAAGAACAGTCCGCTTTTGCGGCACTGAATGCAGATGTGGCGGTCGTGGTTGCCTATGGTCTGATCCTGCCACAGGCTATTCTGGATGCGCCGGATCAGGGCTGTTTGAACATCCATGCCAGTTTACTGCCGCGCTGGCGCGGAGCCGCGCCTATCCACCGCGCGATCATGGAGGGGGATAAGGAAACCGGCGTCTGTATCATGCAGATGGAGGCCGGGTTGGATACAGGTCCCGTCCTGCTTCGGCAAGCAACTCCGATCAAGACCGAAGAAACAACGGCCCAGCTGCACGACCGCCTGTCAGTTATGGGTGCGGAGCTGATCGTTGAAGCGCTGAACCGCCTGTCTGATCTGACCCCCGAGCCGCAGCCCGACGAAGGCGTCACCTATGCCTCGAAGATCGACAAAGCCGAGGCGCGGATCGACTGGTTGCGCAGCGCTGCCGAGGTTGATCGCCAGATACGCGGCCTGTCGCCATTTCCCGGTGCCTGGACCGAGATGGAGGGGGAACGGATCAAGCTACTGGCCTCGCGTCTGGCAGAGGGGCAGGGCGCGCCCGGTGAAGTTTTGAACGATGATCTGCTGGTGGCGTGCGGGCAGGGCGCGGTCGAACTGCTGCGCTTGCAAAGGGCTGGCAAAGGTGGGCAGGATCGGGAAACCTTCCTGCGGGGCTGGCCGATCCCACACGGCACGCGATTGGTATCGGAGTAGCGCATTCATGTTCATGGTCTTGATGGGTACTGTGGTGATCGCCGGGATCGTTGGATACCTGTCCGAAAAAACCGGCTTTACTCACAATGGCTATTTGCAATCTATCATCATCTGCGTCGGTGGGGCGTTTCTGTTCTACTTTGTACGCATCATGTTCGGGATCAGCTTTGGCCCTCCTGGGCTGGACGCGGTGCTGTCGTCGGTCGGTGCGCTGATCATCGTGCCGACCCATTGGAGGAAATAACATGCCCGTTATCGCCCTGATCATCATCGGTGCCGCTGCGGGCTTTCTAGCGACCCGTTTGATGCGGATCGAATCCGATATCCCCACAACGATGCTGATTGGTATTGTCGGTGCGCTGGTTGGCGGCTTCCTGCTGCGGGCCCTGGCGACGATGATGGGCTGGCTATCTGGCTTTGTCGGGGCTGTGCTGGGGGCGTTGCTGGTGATCTGGATTTGGCAGGCAATTCGTCGTCGATAGCAAGCTCCGTTGGCGCTTAGCTGTCCAAGCAAACATCAGATGCGTCTTAGCGTTCGTTGCACACCGTTGCTGAGCCCAAACGGGGTGCGGCGCCATTGGTCAAGTCAAACTGGTCAGCCTCGGCCGCGGTCATCCAGTGCATGTCTTCAGCAGGGGCGGCGTTGAGTGTGTACCAGTAGAATTCCTCATCCACGCCGATGTCTTCGAAGTAATCGAGATAGCGGTCATGCTCGGGATCATCCTCGGGCAACTCTGTGGCAATGATACCCCCACCGCTCCAGCTGTGGACACCGACGCAGGCCCCCGGTTGCAGAATGCGGGTGTTCCCGGCCAGAAACAGATCGGTCCCGCCTGATGCGACCAGCCCGTCAGAGGGCACCAGTGTATTCATCCCATTCTCATGAACAACGCGGCTGAAGATGACGTTGGCATCGTCATCGACGGATCCTTCGATTTGCTGCAACACCAGCGTTTTGGCTTGAGGGTTCTGCGCGACCACCTCTTCAAAAGCATCCAGCGTGGTGTGATCAATGGTGCCGGTCGCAATGATCTGATCCCCTCGGGCGACAAAGCTGACGGGCATATATTGCTCAGCGCAGGCGGTCAGGACGGTTAGACCCGTCAAAATCGCATATGCTTTCATCTGTCTTCGATCTCCAAGGTTTCTCAGACTGCAAGTAGCTTGCAGGTGGTGCGCCGATATCGAGACTATTGTCGCGGTGGTCGGGCCTTGTAAACCGGCAGTTGCCAGCCAAACAGCAAAGACCCGGCCCTGAGAACCCAGCAAACGAGTGCGCATAGCCCAAGAACCAACAGGCTTTCCAGCCCGAACTTGGTCGCAATAACCCCGCTTAATGCGCCTGCAAAGGCACAGGAGACATATAGCTCACCTTGTTTCAGTACCAGAGGTACCTCATTGCAGACCACATCGCGCATCAGGCCGCCCAGACATCCTGTTGTAACACCCATCAACACCACGATGATCCCGGATTGGCCCAGTGAAAGCGCGGCGCCTGTTCCGGCGGCCACGGCGATGGATAGGGCAAAACTGTCAAGCCAGACGAGCCAATTGTATCTGCTTTCAACCAGATGAGCGGTGAAAAACACCAGAACGGCGGCGCTGACTGCGATCAGGATATAATCGGGTTGACCAATCCAGAAGACAGGATGCCGATTCAGCAGCACGTCCCGTACAGTTCCACCGCCGACCGCCGTCAGGCAGGCCATGAACGCAAACCCCACAAGATCAAGCTGTGCCCGGCTGGCGACAAGCGCACCGGTCAATGCAAAGATCAGGACCGAGGCATAGTCGAGCAGTGCAAGCCCGTTCACGCCTGTGCCTTTTTGGGTTTGAAAGGGGCCATGCCAGCGCGGGCCAGTTCATCGGCTTTTTCGTTCTCGGGGTGGCCCGCATGGCCTTTGACCCATTCCCAGGTCACATCGTGGCGCGCTTGTGCGTCATCCAGACGTTGCCATAGGTCGACATTCTTGACGGGCTTTTTGTTCGAAGTTTTCCAGCCGTTCCGCTTCCACCCGAAAATCCAGCCGGTGACGCCGTTTTTCACATAGGCGCTGTCGGTCACAATAGTGATCCGAGATGCGCGCTCCAGCGTTTCCAAGGCGCTGATCGCGGCCAGCAATTCCATGCGATTGTTCGTGGTCTCGGCCTCGCCGCCATTCAACTCACGCTCTTTCAGGACCTTCTCACCCTCCATCGCGCGCAGCAGTACGCCCCAGCCGCCGGGGCCGGGATTGCCTGAACAGGCACCATCTGTGTAGGCAAACAGGTCAGGCATGGGTCGCCAGCGCGATGTAGTCCGAGACAGAGCCCTCCAGGCCAGTGCCGCTGCCAAGCCTTTGGTCGGTAATGGTAAAGCCTGCGTTTTCCAGATAAGTCTTCAATTCGTCCTCGGAGTAGTAACTGTAGTAACGCCCCAATCGGTCGGGGCCTTCACCTTCGCCCAGTTTCATGGCGACAAAGAACACGCCACCGGGTTTCAACGCGTGGTGAATGGCGCTGAGGTGTTTTAGGAAATCTGCGCGCGTGGCATGCAGCAAGCTGAAATTGGCCCAGATGCCATCATAGATGCCTGTGACTGTAAGATCGGAAAATGTGGCTTGCCGGGCTGATACACCGGGGTGTTCTGAGGCCAGTTTTATCATTTCTTCCGACGCATCCATTGCGTCGACTTGTAATCCGGCCTTGGCCATGATTGCAGAGGATGCGCCCGGCCCACACCCGAAATCCAGCACTTTGCCACCGGTGGGCACGGCGTGAATGAACCGGCTGAGTTGAGGATCGCCTGTATTGTCTTTGTTGGTCAACTCGGCGTAGCGCGCCGCCTGAGCGTTATAGACGGATATGGTGTTGCGGTCGCTCACAGGTAAACTCCAACTGCCAGGCAGAGCAATACAATCGCGGTCAGCAAAATGCGTAGTCGCATCCACCAGTTGGGGGCCAGGCCCCAATACCAGAAGATGGCGTCCAAAACCAAGAGCCCCGCAAAGCCAGCAATCAGGTTATTGCCCGCATTCACCGGCCCGCCACCTGTCATGAAAAAGGCCCAGAGCGCGGGCAGAACCGACAGGGTATACCCCACTGTTGCTCGGCTACCTGAGGCTTTGGTCGCAAACCCCCAAAGCACCCCAGACATGAAACTCAGGATCACCGAGCCGTAAAACAGCTGGATGTATGGCCCGACGAAGCGGGTCCCAAATTGGCGCGAACCCCAAGCGTTCAGGTCGCTGTTCAGATAAGTCAAAGCACCCCAGATAAACGGGATCAGCCCGGCCAGACCTAAATACAGCGCGGTCCTTGGTACGCCATTCATGTGGGCTGCCTTAGGACGCGAGGCACTTTGAATTCCACGTTTTCCACGGCGTTTTCGGCCAGCTCAACCGTCACGTCATACCGTTCACGGAAGGCGTCGACCACCTCGTTCACCAGTTGCTCGGGGGCCGAGGCTCCGGCTGTGATGGCCACGCTGGAGATACCCTCTAGCGCGCGCCAGTCGATATCGGGTGCGCGTTGAACCAGCTGCGCATAGCTGCATCCGGCGCGCGAGGCGACCTCGACCAGACGTTTCGAATTTGATGAGTTCGGCGCGCCGACCACCAGCAGGGCGTCTGACTTCGGCGCCACGGCTTTGACAGCTTCTTGCCGGTTGGTGGTGGCGTAGCAGATGTCTTCCTTGTGCGGCCCTACGATGGCTGGAAAGCGGTCTTGCAAGGCGGCGATCACGTCTTTCGTGTCGTCAATCGACAGGGTGGTCTGGGTCACGAACGCCAGCTTGTCCGGGTCTCGTACCTCGATATCAGCGACATCTTCGACCGTTTCGACCAACAGCACTTCGCCTTCGGGCAATTGCCCCATGGTGCCAATCGTTTCCGGGTGTCCTTTATGGCCGATCATCACCATCTGCAGACCGGCATCGAAATGGCGTTGCGCCTCGATATGCACCTTTGACACCAGCGGGCAGGTCGCATCTACAAACAGCATCTCGCGCCTGGATGCCTCAGCCGGGACAGATTTTGGAACGCCATGAGCTGAGAAGATCACAGGCCGATCATCGGGGCACTCGTCCAGCTCGGCCACAAATACAGCGCCTTTGTCACGCAAGCCATCGACGACAAATTTGTTGTGAACGATTTCGTGGCGCACGTAGACAGGCGCCCCCCATTTTTCCAGCGCCATTTCGACGATCTTGATGGCCCGGTCTACGCCCGCGCAAAATCCGCGAGGGGCGACCAGATACAATGTCAGTGGTGGCTTGGTCATGTCGGTGTCTCCTTACGGCACAGGTAAGGCTTTTCCCGGCATTGGTCCAGCCGCCAGATCTGTCATCCATGTGACATGAATCGGTGTTAGCCAGCCAGTGTTTGAGCACCAAGCTATAGTTAATGAAGCGCGGCCAGATCAGTGAGCCCTGGCCGCGCGACCTTCCTGGCCTTTATTGGCCAAATTTCGATCAGGTTCCGCTAGCGACTGCGACGCTGCGCGGTTCAACGGGCATTTCGCGCGGGGGCCGCCCGATCACATCGCGGAGGTCTTCCAGTTCGATGAAGTTATCGGCCTGACGGCGCAGTTCGTCAGAGATCATCGGCGGCTGGCTACGGATGGTCGAGACGACCGAAACGCGCACGCCCTGTCGCTGCAGGCTGGCGATCAACGGACGGAAATCTCCGTCGCCCGAGAACAACACGATATGGTCAACGCGGGGGGCCAGTTCCATGGCATCGACGGTGAGTTCGATATCCATGTTTCCTTTGACCTTCCGACGCCCCATGCTGTCAGTGTATTCCTTGGCCGGTTTGGTCACCATGGTGAAGCCGTTATAGTGTAGCCAGTCCACCAGCGGTCGGATCGGAGAATACTCGTCATTTTCCAAAAGCGCTGTGTAGTAGAAAGCCCGAAGCAGTTTGCCTCTGCGCATAAATTCCTGGCGTAGCAACTTGTAGTCGATGTCAAACCCAAGCGCTTTGGCGGCCGCATAAAGATTGGAGCCGTCGATGAACAGCGCTAGCCGTTCGTCTTTATAAAACATAAATAGTCCCTTCCGGTATAATACAGCGCGGTGAGTGAAGTGTGAGTGGGTGTAAAAATGTCGCGCTTTGGTGCCCCTATAATTAGGGCTTTTGTTGGGCATCGCAAGTATGCAGTTGACCGAATATACGGCCCTATATGAGTGATTCTGTGCCAAAAACCATCGTTGCCTTGGGGGCAAATCTCAGTTTGGGACCAACTGAGCCGCACTTGACCTTACGGCAGGCGCTTTCTGCGCTTTCGGGGAAGGGCTTGGTGATTCGCGACGTCAGCCGGTTTTTTTCCACCCCTTGTTTTCCCGCAGGTGCCGGGCCGGACTATGTGAATGCGGCCGCACTGATTGAAACGGCGAAGGCACCTGAGGAGTTGTTGCAGGATTTGCATGCCGTCGAACATGAATTCGGTCGCGAACGCGCGCAACGCTGGAGTATGCGAACCCTCGATCTGGATCTGATCTGCTATGAGGATCACGTATTGCCCGACCGTGCCACTTTCGATCATTGGCGCGATCTTGATCCGGAACTGCAGGCGCAGGCGGCCCCGGACGAACTGATCCTGCCGCATCCGCGTCTTCAGGACCGGGCGTTTGTGTTGGTTCCCATGGCCGATATTGCGCCGGACTGGCGGCATCCGGTGCTGAACAAGACGGTGAAGCAGATGCTGGCTACCTTACCTGCTACAGACGTGGCTGAGGTCACGCCACTGTGATTGGTGCAGGGGCCGCATTTCTTGCTTGTCAAGACGTACAATCGGCCTTAGATAAACCTCTTCCTGACATGGACTCAGTAACGGAGAGCGCCCAATGGCCCGCGTGACGGTTGAAGACTGCGTAGACAAGGTTCCGAACCGGTTCGAACTGGTGATGCTGGCGGCCCACCGGGCGCGCGAAATTTCTGCCGGCGGTCCGATCACAGTTGACCGTGACAACGACAAGAACCCTGTCGTGTCGCTGCGCGAGATCGCCGACGAAACCCAGAGCGCGGATGAACTGCGTGAGCGTCTGATCGAAGCCAACCAGACCCAGATCGAGGTTGATGAGCCCGAAGAAGATCAGATGGCATTGCTGATGGGCGCCGAAACGGACAAGCCCGCCGATGATGACATGTCCGAAGAAAAGCTCCTGCGTGCTCTGATGGAGGCGCAAGGCCAGGGGTAACCCCAGCGGTAAAGGTGCGGACCGGATGATTTCAGCAGAAGACCTGATTGCGCTGGTCCGCAATTACAATCCCAAGACAAATGCCGAACGCATCGAACGGGCCTATGAGTTTGGCCAGCAGATGCATGAGGGGCAGTTCCGCCATTCTGGCGAGCCCTATTTTACCCATCCCGTTGCCGTTGCCGCCATTCTGACCGAACAGCGTCTGGATGATGCGACGATCATTACTGCCTTGCTGCACGACACGATCGAAGACACCAAGGCGAGCTATGGTAAAGTGGCCGAGCTGTTCGGGGATGAGGTCGCCAAGCTGGTCGATGGTGTCACCAAGCTGACCAACCTGCAGCTTTCCAGCCGCGAAACCAAACAGGCTGAGAATTTCCGCAAGCTGTTCATGGCGATGTCCAAGGACCTGCGGGTCATCTTGGTCAAACTCGCCGACCGTCTGCACAACATGCGCACGATCAAGGCGATGCGCCCCGAAAAGCAGGTGATCAAGGCGCGCGAGACGATGGATATCTACGCGCCACTTGCAGGCCGGATGGGGATGCAGTGGATGCGCGAGGAGTTGGAAGACCTTGCCTTCCGTGTCCTCAATCCCGAAGGCCGCCAATCGATCATTCGCCGCTTTATCACCCTGCAACGCGAAACCGGCGATGTCATCCACCGGATCACCGGTGATATGCGGCATGAGTTGGAAAAGGCAGAGATCGAAGCCGAGGTCTTTGGCCGCGCCAAGAAACCCTATTCGATCTGGCGCAAGATGCAGGAGAAAGACCAGGGTTTCTCGCGCCTGTCCGACATCTACGGGTTCCGCATCATCACGATGACCGAGGAAGACTGCTATCGCACGCTTGGAGCCATCCATCAGCGTTGGCGTGCGGTCCCGGGGCGGTTTAAGGACTATATCAGTCAGCCGAAATCGAACGGCTATCGTTCGATCCACACCACCGTGTCGGGCCGCGATGGTAAGCGGGTCGAAGTGCAGATCCGCACCCGTCAGATGCACGATGTGGCCGAAACCGGGGTTGCAGCGCATTGGTCGTATCGGGATGGTGTGCGCACGGAAAACCCATTTGCCGTGGACCCGGCCAAATGGATTTCGAACCTGACTGAACAGTTCGACAACGAAGAAGACCACGAAGATTTCCTCGAAGCCGTTAAGCTGGAAATGTACTCCGACCAGGTCTTCTGTTTCACGCCCAAGGGCGATGTGGTGAAACTACCGCGCGGGGCGACACCGATTGATTTCGCCTATGCCATCCACACACGCATTGGCCACGCCTGCGTCGGAGCAAAGGTAGATGGTATTCGCGTGCCGCTATGGACCCGGCTCAAGAACGGGCAGTCGGTGGATATCATCACCGCAGATGGACAGACGCCGCAGGTCACATGGCTTGAGATCGCGGTAACAGGCAAGGCGCGCACCGCGATCCGGCGTGCGCTGCGCGAGGTTGATCGCGAGCGCTTTATTCGGTTGGGTAAAGAGCTGGCACGCTCGGGTTTTGAACATGTAGGTCGCAAAGCGACCGACAAGGCGTTGGACACTGCGGCACGGCACTTGCGCCTGAAGGATCGGGATGAACTGTTGGCGAGATTGGGCAGTGCGGAACTGACCGCCCATGACGTGGTCGAGGCCGTTTATCCCGAACTGACCAAGGATGAGGGCGATGCGATCCCGATGCGCCGCGCGGTGATTGGCCTGGAGCCGGGGCAGAAATTCGACCGTGCACCTTGTTGTCAGCCGCTGCCGGGTGAGCGCATTGTTGGCATCACCTATCGCGGTAAAGGCGTTGAGGTGCACGCAATCGATTGCAATCGATTGTCGGATTTCGAAAGCGAGCCAGAGCGCTGGGTCGATCTGCATTGGCATTCCGGCACCCACCCCGCCGCCTATGGCGCGACGCTTGATTTGACCATCGGCAATGATGCCGGGGTACTGGGGCGCATTTGCACATTGATTGGCGAGAAAAAGGCCAATATCTCGAACCTGGAGTTTGTTGATCGGAAACCAGATTTTTACCGGTTGCTGATCAATGTTGAGTTGCGTGACCTGGAACAGTTGCATTCACTCATGCTGATGCTTGAGGCTGAAAGCCATGTCGCCGCCGTAGAACGGCACAGGGAACAGGCAAAACCAGTTGTTGCGGCTGGCTGAGTAGGGGTGATCAGGAGTGGTTTTCAAGCGCCGAGATCGACGCTCGCCCATCCAGATCGCATCGGAGTTCGTCTATCCGCGCGGTGGCTGGACCCGCGCCTTTCACTACGTCAAGCATCGTGTGCGGCGGCTTCCGGATTCGCCTGATCGAATCGCGCGTGGCATCGGCGCCGGGGTTTTTGCGGCCTTCACGCCGTTTTACGGGATGCACTTTGTTGTTGCTGCGCTTTGTGCACGGCTGATCAATGGCAATATCCTTGCGGCGCTCAGCGGGACGTTCTTTGGGAATCCGCTGACTTATGTCCCTATCGGGGTGATCTGCCTGCAAGCGGGTCATTTCATTCTGGGCACTGAATTCGATGAAGGTGTCGAACACGGCCTGATGCGAAAGTTCGCCAGCGCGCTGGGCGATCTCAAAAACAACTTTCTATCGATTTTCACCGATCGGGTTGCCGACTGGCATGGGCTTGGCGTGTTTTACCATGAGGTGTTTTATCCTTACCTCGTTGGGGGCATTCTGCCCGGCCTTTTGGCCGGGGCCATTTGTTACTACCTCAGCCTGCCGCTGATCCGGACGTATCAGCAACGCCGCCGCGACAAGATCAAAGCGAAATTCGAAGAAATCAAACGGCGGGCAGAAGAATCGGCTGACGCCCTGACCTCAAAGACCCTAGGCTCGGGCCAAACATTGAAAAAGGAATCGAACGATGTCTGACAACCAATTGCGCCTGGGTGTAAACATCGACCATGTCGCCACCGTACGTAATGCACGTGGCGGGGCCTATCCGGATCCTCTGCGTGCTGCCAAGCTGGCCGAAGAGGCTGGGGCCGATGGCATCACCGCCCATTTGCGCGAAGACCGTCGCCATATCTCGGACGCAGATATTGACGGGCTGATGGAGGTTCTTTCGGTCCCACTGAACTTTGAAATGGCCGCAACGGACGAGATGCAGAAAATCGCCCTGCGCCATAAGCCGCATGCTGTTTGTATCGTGCCCGAAAAACGCGAGGAACGCACCACTGAAGGCGGGCTTGAAGTGGCGCGTGAAGAAAACAAACTGGCGCATTTTATTGCGCCGTTGCGTGATGTGGGATGTCGGGTGTCGATCTTCATTGCCGCAGATCAACGCCAGATTGAAGCCGCGCATCGCATCGGGGCTGAGGTTATCGAACTGCACACCGGCGCCTATTGCGATGCCCATGCCGAAGGCCGGCTGGAAGATGCTGCGCGCGAGCTTGAGGCGCTGCGCGAAATGTCGGGTTTCGCGCATTCGTTGGGGCTTGAGGTGCACGCAGGCCACGGGCTCACCTACGACACCGTTCAACCGGTTGCTGCCTTTCCCGAGGTGAAAGAACTGAATATCGGTCACTTCCTGATTGGCGAGTCGATTTTCCTGGGCCTCACGCCTGCCATCCAGCAGATGCGCCGCCTGATGGACGAGGCGCGCGCGTGATTACGTCCGGCTTCATTGCGATCTGGTTTGCCTGGATCATGGCCGGGGGCTCTCCGGGGCCTGCAACCATGGGCATCGCAGGAACCGCGATGAATGAAGGCCGCCGCGCCGGTTTGGCCTTCGCGCTGGGCATTTGTGTAGGTTCTGCAGCCTGGGGGATCGCAGCGGCGCTGGGGCTGTCGGCGATCATGCTGGCCAATGTCTGGGTTTTCGAAATTATCCGGTATGTCGGCGTGGCCTATCTGGGCTGGCTCGCCTTTAAAGCCCTGCGCCGGGCAATGGCCGCGGATGAGGTCGCTTTGGGCCAACCTGTCACAGGTTCTTTGTCGACAATATTTGCCAAGGGCGCTGCGATCCACCTGACCAATCCCAAGGCAATCCTCAGCTGGGGTTCTATCTTCGCCATCGTCGCGCCGAGCGACGCCAGCTTGCTGATGCTGCTAGGGTTTTTCGCGCTTCTCTATGCCGGATCACTACTAATTTTTATCGGATATGCCTTTCTCTTTTCCACAAGCCGTATGGTCCAAGGTTACCGCCGGGCCCGCCGCTGGTTTGATCTGGCATTTGCCGGGTTCTTTGGAGTGGCGAGCTACAAGATTCTGACGGTGCGGTTGCAATGATCCTCGGCATCGGCACAGATCTCGCAAACATCGACCGCATCCAAGGCACGCTGGATCGCTTTGGCGACCGGTTTCGCAACCGGGTCTTCACCGAGACCGAACAGCGCAAGGCCGAACGCCGTGCTGACACCGCTGGCACCTATGCCAAACGTTGGGCCGCGAAAGAGGCCTGTTCCAAGGCCTTGGGCACTGGTCTGCGCATGGGCATCTCTTGGAAAGATATGGCTGTTACCAACCTGAAAACCGGCCAGCCGATCATGCATGTCACCGGCTGGGCGGCCGAACGGCTCAAGGAAATGACGCCCGAGGGGCATGAGGCGATCATCCATGTCACTCTGACGGATGATCACCCCTGGGCGCAGGCTTTTGTGGTGATCGAGGCCAGACCGCTTGCAGACACGGCTGCGGCCTTGACTTGGCCCCAGTCGCCCCGCATGTAGCATCCCAACGACGTAATGACCGGAGAGCAGCATGGCCGAAGACGCCAAAACAGGTAACCCCGTGTGGGAGACGATCAAAACCATCGTCTATGCCCTTTTGATCGCGGGCGTTTTCCGCACCCTGTTCTTTCAGCCGTTCTGGATTCCCTCCGGCTCGATGAAGCAGACCCTGCTGATCGGGGATTTCCTGTTCGTGAACAAGATGGCCTATGGCTACTCCTATGCCTCCTGTCCCAGCTTGACCTTCGTCAACATCGATGCCGAAGATATCTGTGGCTGGCTGCCCGGCGACGACAACACGCGTATCTGGGGCGGAGAGCCCGAGCGCGGTGATGTCATCGTGTTCCGCCACCCGGTCACGGGGCGGGACTATATCAAACGTCTGATCGGATTGCCGGGTGATCGCATTCAGGTGCGCGAAGGCCAGATCATCCTGAACGGCACGCCGGTGCCGCAGCAGCAAGACGGCGTGTTCACCGAAATCGCTGAACCACAGGGCCCGCAACGTCTGCGCCCGCGCTGTGAAAACGGGCCGGTTGGAAATGGCGGCACCTGCGAAAAATCGCGCCTGATCGAAACTTTGCCCAATGGCGTGTCCTATGATGTGCTGAACATTGGCAATCAGGGGTCAGACAATACCGGCATCTATACCGTGCCCGAAGGTCACTATTTCTTTATGGGGGACAACCGCGACAACTCGGCCGATAGCCGCTTGCCGCAATCTGCCGGTGGTGTTGGCTTTGTGCCATACGAAAACCTGATCGGCCGTGCCGACCGGATCATGTTCTCGTCCGCCGGGCGGTCCATGTTGTTCTTCTGGACCTGGCGCGGGGATCGGTTCTTTAAGGCGGTGAATTGAAGCTTTCCTCCGAGATAAGAGCATTCCAGCAGCGTTTGGGATACGAATTCACCAATCCCGAACTGCTGGTGCGCGCGTTGACCCATGGATCAGTGTCTTCGGCCACGAGACCCGATAACCAGCGGTTGGAGTTTCTGGGGGACCGCGTACTGGGCCTGGTTATGGCGACTGCCTTGCTAGAGGCGGACAAGAAAGCCACCGAAGGCCAGTTGGCACCGCGCTTCAACGCGTTGGTTCGCAAAGAGGCCTGTGCTGATGTCGCTCGCCAGATTGATCTGGGAGCCGTCTTGAAACTGGGCCGGTCCGAGATGCTGTCGGGGGGGCGCCGCAAACAGGCACTGTTGGGCGATGCGATGGAGGCGGTCATCGCTGCCATTTATCGTGATGCCGGTTTTGAGGCGGCGTGGGACGTCATCATAGCTCTGTGGGGCGACCGCATTCACAAGGTCGAAGCCGACGCCCGCGACGCAAAAACCGCGCTGCAGGAATGGGCGCAAGCCCGCGGTCAGAAACCCCCGGCTTATGTCGAGGTCAAACGCACCGGCCCCGACCACGCCCCCATCTTTACCATCGCCGCCCGTCTGCAAGATGGTACTGAGGCGCAGGCGACCGCAGGCTCCAAACGCCAGGCCGAGCAGGCTGCTGCGAAATCTCTGTTGGGTCAGTTGAGTTGAGCTGTTTCGTCGAATTCGGGACATGAAGATCAGACCTGCACAGAAAGCGGACGCTGCCAGCCTTGCGGCATTGTCGATTGAAGTCTGGATCAGTACTTACCTGCGGCAGGGCTAAACGCAGTTTTCGCCGAGTTTGTCCTGTCCGAATTCACTGCTGCCCGGTTCGAGGCTCCGCTTGAAAAGGGCGGCGGTTTGCTGATGGTCTCGGAAAACAGCGACGGGATTGACGGTTATATTCGGCTGGCAGAGCAACGCGTTGCACCTGTTGACGGGCTTTCCGATCTTGAGGTCCTGACGTTTTACGTCCAGCCCCGCCATCACTGCAAAGGCATAGGTTCCGCATTGTTGGATGTTGCGATCGAATATGCTCGGGATCGAGGCCGGAATGGGATCTGGCTGACAACCAATTCCGAGAATAAACCCGCAATTGATTTCTACCTGTCCAAAGGGTTCCGGCAGGTTGGTATCACGGATTTCCGTATCGGGGATCAAACCTACCCAAACCATGTGCTGGCCTTGAGCATACAAGGGCAAGATTAAGATCAACCTGCCGGACAAACCCGCTTGGCCGGGTTTTCCAATGCTTAATCAAATGACATTGAAACATCCGACTCCTCGAACGCTCCAGAACTACGCCGCCCACCCGCAATGCGAGAAATCCCTCTGGCCCGCCGCGCCATTCTGCTATAGGGGTGCGCACTTGCAAACAGGATCGCAGCACCCATGACCACACGCGCCGGATTTATCGCCCTGATCGGAGAGCCAAACGCAGGCAAATCCACCCTTTTGAACCGCATGGTCGGGGCCAAGGTCTCGATCGTGACGCATAAGGTGCAGACCACCCGCGCCCGCATCCGTGGCGTGGCGATGGAGGGCGACGCGCAACTGGTTTTTGTCGATACGCCCGGCCTGTTCAAACCCCGCCGCCGCCTGGACCGCGCTATGGTCGCCGCCGCTTGGGGCGGGGCTGCGGATGCGGATGTGGTTGTCCTGATGGTTGAGGCCCATCGCGGCATCACCGAAGGGGTCGAACGCATCCTTGAAGGTTTGGAAGAGATCGGACAGGGCCGCACCATCGCGCTTGCCTTCAACAAGATCGACAAGGTGCCCTCCGAGAAGCTGCTGGCGCTCACCAGCGACCTGAATGCGCGTTACCCGTTTGCCGAAACCTTCATGATCTCGGCCGAGAAAGGCCACGGTGTCGAAGACCTCCGCAAATGGCTGGCCTCGGAACTGCCCGAAGGCCCGTGGCTTTACCCCGAAGATCAGATCGCCGATCTGCCCCTGCGCATGATCGCGGCGGAAATGACGCGCGAAAAGCTGACCCTGCGCTTGCATCAGGAACTGCCCTACCAACTGACGGTCGAGACCGAGACCTGGGAAGAACGCAAGGACGGCTCGGCCAGAATCGATCAGGTCATCTATGTCATGCGCGACGGTCACAAGGGCATCGTTCTGGGCAAGAAGGGCGAGACGATCAAGGCCGTCAGTCAGGCCGCTCGGGCCGAGCTGGAAGAGTTCCTGGACCGCAAGATCCACCTGTTCCTGCAAGTGAAGGTCCGGCCCAACTGGCTGGAGGAATCCGAGCGCTATTCGGAAATGGGGCTGGACTTCAAAGACGGTAACGCATGACCCGCTTGACGGCCGAATTTTGGGTGCATGCCTATATGGCGCGGCTGCGGCTACAGGATATCCCCGCTTTTGTTGTGGCCCATGGGGACAACACTGCAGGCGCGGTGCTGGTCAAGATGAACACGCTCGACGGGCAGGCCATCGCCTATCAACGCAGCTTTGACCTTATGAGCGGTGAGCGGAAATGGATTGAGCTATCCTCAGGGCCCGAGGGCGATGTGGACGCCACCCTCACCAAACAACGCAGCTTCGACCCCGATCTTTGGGTGATTGAGGTCGAGGATAGGCAAGGGCGGCATCTGTTAGGGGAAGAGGGGTTGGAGTAAGAACTTAAGCGAGTTCGGTATCCAGTCCTGCGCCTGAACATAAACGCATTCAGTCTGAGTCTGCAAAATAGACAAAGCTCATCTTGTTGCCGTCCAGATCGCGGGCATATGCGCCAAAAAAGTCAGGGCCATACTGCGGGCGCGGTCCCGGGTCGCCTTCGTTGGTGCCGCCATTGGCCATCGCGATTGCATGGACTTTGCACACCTCATCTTTGCTTTCGCACATCAGGCCAACCATGTTGCCGTTGCCCGGTGTTGCAGTCTTTTGATCATGTGGCAGCGAAACCCATATTCGTCCGCCGTCGCGCAGTTGGTAGCAGACAGCGTATGGCATGTATTCAGCTACGACTTTGCCACCAATTCCGGCCATTGTTGTGTCGTAAAATTTGCGGGCTTTGGCAACGTCGTTTGAGCCGATCATTACGTAGTTAAGAGACATGGATTGAATTCCTTTCTAAGAACATTGTGCGAACATTAGCCAGTGCGTTGATAGCGCGCAACTCGATTGTTCGACCTCGTAAATCCCCTAGGCCAGTTTCTGCCTTGTGTGTTCAGCGGGCATGAGATTTTCTGCGAATAGACAAGACTACCGAACGGATACAGCCTTGGACTGGCGCGATCACGGCATACTTCTGACTTCTCGCCGACACGGCGAAACATCTGCGATTGTCGAGGTTTTCACTGAAGCCCACGGTCGCCATGCCGGGGTTGTGCGCGGTGGGACCAGCCGGAAGATTGCGCCGATCCTCCAGCCGGGCGCGCAGCTGGATGTGCTGTGGCGCGCGCGGTTGGAGGAGCATATCGGCACGTTTCAGGTTGAACCCCTGCGGTCCCGTGCAGCGGCGGCGTTTTCGGGGCGGTTGGCCTTGTCAGGTTTGAACGCGGTTGTATCGCTGCTGTCCTTCTGTCTGCCAGAGCGAGAGCCGTATCCGGCGATCTACAAGCAGACCGAACAATTGATGGACCTGTTGGGACAGGATGACATTTGGCCTTTGGCCTATCTGCAGTGGGAGTTGGCGCTGCTTGAGGAGCTGGGCTTTGGTCTGGACCTGTCAGCCTGCGCCGTCACCGGCGCGACGGAGGGGTTGGCCTTTGTCTCACCCAAAACGGGGCGGGCGGTCAGCACAGAGGGCGCAGGTGATTGGGCAGATCGGTTGCTGCCATTGCCACTTTGCCTGCGCGGCGAAGGCGATGCGCCGGATGTTGAGGTTGCAACCGGCTTAAAGACCACGGGCTATTTTTTGGAAAACCGCGTCGCCCCTGCGTTGGGTCATACGCCATTGCCTCAGGCACGGGCGCGGTTTGTAGATCAACTTACTCGACGGCTTTGAACACCATCTCGTGCCCGGCATCGTTGCGCAGGATCAGCACGTTCCCCGACACCTCGGATTGAGTCATCGCCATCAACGCGGCAAAATAAGTGCCTTCAAGTTCGAGCGATGCGCAGGCCGCTCGCGTCGCGCTGAGATTTTCAATCTCGAACCAGGGATATGGCGCGCTGATTGTCGCTTGATAGCTGTTGCAGGGGGCATTTCCGTCAATCTGCCCGTCTGCGGGAAACCTTAGCAGCGCGCTGGCCTCAAATAATTGGCCATCAATCTCCTGCAACTTCCATGTCTGGTCTGCCGCACCATAGGCAGACACGGTTTCATCCCGGTCACATTGCAAGAGCCCGATGAACGGTAACGCAAAGGCAAGGCGGATCATATCAGTTTCCTACAACCTTGGAACGCTTTGCCTTTAGGCGTGTCGATCCGGCATCGTCAAGGAAGTTGAAGGCTTCTGGTCGTATTCAGGCCATAGTTGACCCAAGGTCACAAATCGACATAGTGGAGCCAAGCTAAACCCGGGACTTAGTCAGCATTACACCTTATGCTGAAGGGCGATGCCCTTTGAACTGGTCGTTCCAAAAGTAGAGTTTGTTTCATGTCACAGGTCAGCGACACCGAAACCAAAAAGCGAACGCGGCCCATCGTCAAAGTCGTGATCGTCCTGGTTTATCTGGTGTTTTTGTTCCTGCTGGTTGAATTGCTGTCTTACGTCGCGGTTGTCCACCTGTTTGACAATGCGCTCGGTGGCAAGGCCGAGCGTCATCTTTACTCCTCGATCCGAGGGCATGAACTTAACCCCGACTACCAACGTCAATTCGATACGGGCGGGCAGCGCATTCATTCGGATCAGGGGTTCAGGTATGACTCCGTTGTCGATCTGCCTAAGCCAAATAGCACCTATCGCATCTTTCTGATGGGAGGCTCCACCGCCTATGCCATCGGATCGCAAGGGCGCGTGTATCCAGATCATCCGACGCTCACCAATAGTGAAACGGTGTCCTACTTTCTTGAACAAACACTCCGCGAGCAGCTGAAGGATGACATGCCCGGTGTGAAGATCGAGGTGATCAACGCCGGTGTTGCCGCCTATCATAGCTTTCAGCATGTGCTGTATATCTACGAGACGCTCTATGAGTACGAGCCCGACCTGATTGTTTTTCTGGACGGCCACAATGATTTCTACAATGTAGGCGTTACAAATCCGATCCAGAGCTATGGCTATTCCTCAGCCCGGATGGTGGATGCTCTAAACGACCGCGAGCCGTTCTTTGCGGCCTATGCATTCCTGCGGGCCCCGGCCAAGTATTCCTATACGTTCAAGCTGGCGTCGAAATTCACACAGGGGCTGTATCAGCGCTATGAAGCCCCCAACTACAATCTGACCGGCGACGTGACCGCGTTGGAGCGCGATTTCTCAGCCGAGCTAGCCGAGACCGCGCGTCGTGGATTTTTGCGCAATTACAAGCTGATCGAGACTTTTGGTGCCTATCATGGGTTCTGCTACCATGTCTTCCTGCAGCCCGAGGTCGTCTTTGAGGACGTCGAAAACCTCAGCGCGGCAGATCAGGAAATCGCTCAGATCACGCGCGACTGGTATGTGCCCGGACGAGAGCAGGTGATGACGCGCGCGCGCGCTGAGTTTCCGGCGCTGTTTGATCAGGCCGATATTCCCTATACCGAAATCGCTGAGATTGCAGGTCCAGAGCACAAAGACAAAAGCCTGTATGTCGACTATACGCACCTGACGGCGGAAGGGTCGAAATTGGTGGCGGCCCGGATGTTGCCCGTGGTGGTCGACACGATCTCAAAATGCCAGACAGGATCCTGACCTCAAAACGCAAGCTCACCGTTTAGCAATTGCGTGCGCACCTCCATCCTTGGGCGCCAGTTGTACCGGGTATCTTCCCGAACAGGCCCCCAGAACAAGGCCCCGCTATTGCGCCACGGATCAAGGATTATGCCGTCATACATCGAATCGCCTTTGGCACTGATAAGGGCGGAATGGTGAATGATCCGGAAGGGTGTCGGTGGTGATGTGGCCCAGTGCAGTTCGAGCGTTCGAAACCCTTCCCGCCGCAATCGTCGGGTCATGGCCTGTGCCCAGTCATTGCACAGCCCGTATTCCCGAAAGCCATTGGCGACCTTGGCGTTATGTATGATCGCCGGGTCGGTTATATTCCATTCTCGGGCAAGTTGCTGAGAATAGGTGTACGAGATCGATGCGGCGGTTTGTGCCTCGACCGGATCAACCTCTGGCCCGAGGGATTGAATGGTTTTTGCCAACGCGTCGATATCGTCCTGATTGACGGTTGGCTGCGGCACCGCGCAGCCGCTTAGGATCAGGGCTGTCAACATAGCCCAGAGAACCAGTATTCGTGTCATGTCAGGTGCCAGCAATTGTACAGTTTCGTCTTGTGCCAATAAGCGGGTACCAACGGATTTCATAGGGGAAGTTTGGCCGCAGGTTTGCCAACACGACGGGATCAGGGAATTGGACTGCGTTGGTTACAACAACTGGCGCAAGAAAAGACCCGGCGCTAAGACCGGGTCAGTTGGGGAAACAAGGCTGCCTTGTTCGATCATCCGAGCAGACGTCGTGCGATGACCTGTGCCTGAATTTCGGCAGCCCCTTCGAAGATATTCAGAATGCGTGCGTCACACAGAACGCGGCTGATCTTGTATTCCAGCGCAAAGCCGTTGCCACCATGAATTTGCAGCCCGTTATCGGCCGCCGCCCAAGCAACGCGGGCCCCCAGCAATTTGGCCATACCGGCCTCAAGATCGCAGCGATGGCCGTGGTCCTTTTCCCAGGCCGAGAAATAAGTCAGCTGACGCGCGATCATGATCTCGACCGCCATCATCGCCAGTTTGCCCGAGACGCGAGGGAAGTTGATCAGCGATTTACCGAACTGTTTGCGATCCTGTGCGTATTGCAAGGCGATATCCAGCGCGCATTGCGCCACGCCAATCGCGCGTGCGGCGGTTTGGATGCGGGCGGACTCGAAAGTCTCCATCAGTTGTTTGAAGCCTTTGCCCTCTTCGCCGCCCAGCAGGTTTTCACCTTTCACAAGGAATCCGTCAAAACCCAGCTCGTATTCCTTCATTCCGCGATAACCCAGAACTTCGATCTCGCCACCGGTCATGCCGGGGGTAGGGAATGGGTTTTCATCGGTGCCCGGGGTCTTTTCGGCCAGGAACATCGACAAGCCACGGTGGTCGGTGCTGTCCGGGTTGGTACGGGCCAGCAGGGTCATGACATGGGTGCGGGCCGCATGGGTGATCCAGGTTTTGTTACCGGTGATCTGGTAGTCGCCGTTTTCATCTTTGACTGCCCTGGTGCGCAGGCTGCCAAGGTCCGATCCGGTATTGGGTTCTGTAAACACCGCGGTCGGCAGAATCTCAGCGCTGGCCAGCTTGGGCAGCCAATTGGCTTTTTGTTCGTCCGTGCCGCCAGCCAGGATCAGCTCAGCCGCAATTTCAGACCGCGTACCCAGCGAGCCGACGCCGATATAGCCGCGCGACAACTCTTCCGAAACCACGCACATCGAGGCTTTGGACAGACCAAAGCCGCCGAATTCTTCGGGGATGGTCAGGCCGAACACGCCCATTTCGGCCAGTTCTTCAATGATCTCGATTGGGATCAGTTCGTCTTTCAGGTGCCAGTCATGGGCGTTGGGTTCGACCTTTTCGACCGCGTAACGGCGGAACTGATCGCGGATCATCTCAAGCTCTTCATCCAGGCCTGATGCCCCGAACATGGCGGCACCGGCCTGTGCCTCCATCAGCTCGACCAAACGTGTACGCGCGGCTTGTGTGTTGGCCTGCGACATGAGCGTCTGCACTTCGGTGCATTGGAACCCGGACAACGCGTCCCAACCAAGGCCGAGATCCTGAAGGCGCACAACCTCGCTCTGGTTCATGGGGATACCACCGGCCACCTGATGCAAGTATTCACCAAAGGCGATTTGATGCAAAAGCTGTTCGATCTCGCCGAACTTACCTGCGGCCTCCAGTGCTTCGGCCCAACGCTGCATCTGTTGCAGTGACTGATGATAGGTGGCCAGCCATGCCAGCCCATGGGCGGCGGTTTGGTTGGCTTCGATCAACGCACCGGAGACGCGCCCATCGGATGTCACCATGCCCCGCACTGAAACGCGTGCTTTTTTAAAGACTGCCTCAACAGCGGGTACAGCTTTGCTGGTCAGGCTCAGAAGGTCTGGCAAAGTCGTGCTGGTGTTCATCTGGGTTACATCCTGTCCGTCATGGGCCATGAATCGCGTCCTGTCTTGAGTCGTCTGGTCATATCATGCTGCACGTGCAGCGCAACAAAAATACCAATTACGTTACGAAAAAGTTCGAAAGTTACGCCTTCATTTTTGCAGTGCAGAGATTTTCTGCGGTGATATCTAGAAGCCATGACGTTGTTTTCCACGCTCTCCCCTTTTGATCTTGTCTTGGCTGCGACAATTGCGTGTCTGGCAGGATGGGTCAAAGGCATGGTCGGGTTTGCAATGCCTATGGTATTGGTCTCGGGCCTTAGCATCATCTTGCCGCCCGAAATTGCAGTTGCCGGGTTGATCTTGCCCACGCTGGTGACCAACGGTGTGCAAGCGCTGCGCGAAGGGGTTCGAGCCGCCTATGACTCGATCCGGCGATTCCGCGTTTTTTTGGGCGTCGGTTTGGTGTTCCTACTGATCGGCGCCCAGTTGGTGGCGTTTGTGCCGACAGCCACGTTTTTGCTGCTGATCGGTCTTCCTGTGACAGCTTTCGCGTTGATCCAGGTCTTTGGAGTTACGTTCACACTGGCATCCGCCTCTGCCCGCGTTGAGGCCGCGATAGGCGCTTTTGCAGGTTTCGTCGGTGGGATGTCCGGGGTCTGGGGGCCGCCGACGGTGGCCTATCTGACGGCCTTGAACACACCAAAGCAGGAACAGTTGAGGGTTCAGGGAGTAATCTATGGCTTGGGCGCGGTTGCCTTGGTCGCGGCGCATATCGGATCGGGCATTCTGAACCGGGACACAGCACCGTTTTCGGCGGTGTTGGTCCTTCCAGCCCTTGCAGGGCTATGGCTGGGCATGCGATTGCAGGATCGCATTGATCAAACCAGATTTAGAAAGATCACGCTGTTGGTGCTTTTGTTCGCCGGGCTGAACCTTGTGAGGCGCGGTTTGTTCGGCTAGCGGGTCAGGTCCGTTTGTCCGCAAAACGGAATGCGAAATACAATCCCAGCATCAGGAAAAACAGGCCCGAGATATCGCCGATCAAAAAGGCAATATATTCAACTGTTGCGCTGCCAAAGGCCATGTTGGTCAGGCCAGAGACCAGAAATGAGGTGATCACCCCAACGGCCATAACACAAATCCAGCAGGGTTTTCGGTCAGCCCTTGGGAACAAATCCCAACCCACCCATTTCAGAAGGTAGAACACCGTCGGTACAGTTGTGACCGCAATGGCAATGGCCATCAGGCGGCTGGGCAGGAACAGATCCGCCCCCCCCAGTATTGCAAAAACCACAATGACCCCCGGCAACAAGGCAAAGATCGCCCGCCAACCCAACAGCCAAGCGGATAGCACGCGCACTCCGTGCGGAAGAAACAACAGGCTTGCCCGGCTGGGATATTCTGGGAAGAACATGTTCTGCAACGGCATCAAAACCTCAAAGGTGAGGAGTGATGCGACCACATACGCCAACGAGGCAAAGAATGTTTCGGTGGTCCACCTGCGCACCGGGATCAACCGATGACGCGCAGGAGGCGCAGCTTATCTGGGCGCATGAACGACATACCGCCCGCGGTTGGCGTTGCCGCTTTGTGATAAATAGCCTTTTTCAACCAACGATTTCAGCGCACGAAAAAAAGTCGGACGCGAAACGCTTTGGACCAGTGTGTGTTCGATCAAGCCGAACGTCCGAACCTCTTGATCTGCTTTCGATAGTTCCTCGGCCGCGTAGTAGATGTCGCGTTCGACCGGCGATAGTTTTTCCAGCCCCAGTGTACGCTCCATGCTCTGCATCAACTTGCGCAGTTCGGTCAGTTTCGAAATTTCTGTCATATTTTACCTGTCTTGCTTCGTGCCTGACACCGTCCAGTCCTGGTGTTGCGAAACGGGTTGAATTTGGGTGTTCAACACGTCGCGCGCTGGCACGTATCCCCGTGTAAGTGGTTTACTCTTTTGGTTGGGTGGCCTGATCTGCAGAGGTGAGTATGCAGGCGCGAGAAACCCTGTGGTGCTTTCTGTTTTGAATCCGACGCGGTTGCATCGGAGGTGTTGGTAATGGGCAATGTGCCTATCTCAATCTGAGCGTCAAAACAATAAAATTGTTGAGAATGGTGTCGTGGCGTAACTGTTGAAGGCCAAAGCACTATATTGACGACGCAGAAAAGAAGGGGCGCAAGCGCCCCTGTCTGTTTAGCCGATTGCGACGGATTTGATGTCGTCGTCTATGAAGGGGATGTATTGCTCGAAATTCTCGGCAAACATCTGCACCAATTTCTCGGCTTGTTTGTCAAAGGCTGCCTGATCGTCCCATGTACGGCGCGGGTCCAGTAGAACTTCGGGAACGCCAGGGACTGAGACGGGCACGTCAAAGCCGAAATTGGCATCCTTGCGGAACTCGGCATCTGCCAAAGAACCTTCGAGGGCTGCAGTCAGTAGTGCACGGGTCGCCTTGATCGGCATCCGGCTGCCCACACCGTAGGCGCCGCCAGTCCAACCGGTGTTGACCAGCCAGCAAGTTGCACCGTGCTGGGCGATCTTGTCGCGCAGCAGATTGCCATAGGCCTCGGGGCGGCGCGGCATGAAGGGTGCGCCAAAGCAGGTCGAGAAGGTCGGCTGCGGCTCGGTCACGCCACGCTCGGTCCCGGCAACCTTCGAGGTGAAGCCAGACAGGAAGTGATACATCGCCTGCGCCGGTGTCAATCGTGCGATCGGAGGCAGAACGCCAAACGCATCGCAGGTCAGCATAATGATGTTCTTCGGATGCCCACCCAAAGCGCTGCTGGAGGCGTTCGAGATATACTCGAGCGGGTAGGCACAGCGCATGTTCGCGGTCAGCGAGTCGTCGTCGAAATCCAGTTCCTTGGTTTCGGGGTCGAAGATCATGTTTTCGATGACCGTGCCGAACTTGCTGGTCGTCGCGTAGATCTCGGGCTCGGCCTCGGCGTTCAGGTTGATCGTCTTGGCATAACAGCCACCTTCGAAGTTGAAGGTACCACGATCCGACCAGCCATGTTCGTCGTCACCGATCAGAACGCGCGCAGGGTCGGCGGACAGCGTTGTCTTGCCGGTGCCGGACAGGCCGAAGAAGACGGCGGTGTCGACAGGGTTGCCCACTGCGTGGTTGGCCGAGCAGTGCATCGGCATAACGCCTTTTTCGGGCAGCATGTAATTCAGCAGGGTGAAGACGGACTTTTTATTCTCACCCGCGTACTCGGTGCCGCCGATCAGGATCAGCTTGCGGTCGAAGTTCAACGCAATGACCGTCTCGCTGCGGCAGTTGTGCTTTGCCGGGTCGGCCTGAAAGCTGGGGCAGTTGATGACGGTGAAATCCGCGATGAACTCGTCCAGGTCCTCTCGATCCGGACGGCGCAGCAGGTGGCGGATGAACAGGTTATGCCAGGCCAATTCGGTGACCATGCGCACATTGATTGAATAGGTGGGATCAGCTCCGCCCACGAGGTCCTGCACGAAATAGTCGCGGCCTTTCATATGCTCGAGCATATCTTTATAAAGCGCATCGAACCCCTCTGGGCTCATCGCGGCGTTGTTTTCCCACCAGATGCTGTCGGCAACGCTGTCGGTTTTGACAACGTGCTTGTCCTTGGGGGAGCGGCCAGTGAACTTGCCGGTGGTGACCAGAAAGGCACCGCCATTGCCCAGCGTGCCTTCGCCACGCTTCAGCGCCTCTTCGATCAGCGCTGGTTCCATGAAATTATAATAGACATTGCCCAGGCCCTCGATCCCCTGATCTTCGAGGCGGAATTGCGGGTTAACCCGTCCAGATGTCATGCGTGTCTTCTCCTGTGGCGGCGCTGCGACTTGTTGGGTCGGGTGCGCCATTGGGGCAGTTTGCCGGGGAAAACCGGCCGATGGGCGGGTCTTATCATGGTCCTTTGGGGCGTGAACAGGACGGTTTGGCGCAGTTAGCGCAACCAAGACCAGGTTTAGCGCCACCAAAAATTTCCTGTCGGAAAACTGGGCAGCATTTTGCGGGCAGCAAGGCATTTTTGCCGCATAGCTGCCGCAACAATGGCACGATTCACGGTTACGGATTGATTCGGATCAGCAAAAACGCCAACAATACCTTACAAAAAAGCGTATTATTGCGTATGTGAGCAGGAATAGGGGTAAGCCCGATGTCAAAGATTGCACTGGTGGATGACGATAGAAACATTCTGACGTCCGTATCCATGACGCTCGAAGCCGAAGGTTTCGAGGTTGAAACCTACAATGATGGACAGGCCGCGCTGGACGCGTTCAACAAGAAACTGCCGGATATGGCCGTTCTGGATATCAAAATGCCGCGTATGGACGGGATGGACCTGTTGCAGCGGCTGCGCCAGAAGACGCAAATGCCGGTGATCTTTCTGACCTCGAAAGATGACGAGATTGATGAGGTTCTTGGCCTGCGTATGGGGGCCGATGACTATGTCAAAAAGCCATTCTCTCAGCGTCTGCTGGTTGAGCGCATTCGCGCTTTGCTGCGTCGGCAAGAAGCCACCAGCGGCGACGCAACAGTTGCGACCACCGGCGACACCAAGGTTATGGAGCGTGGAGAGCTACGGATGGATCCCTTGCGCCATGCGGTCAGTTGGAAGGGCACCGATGTTTCGTTGACCGTGACCGAATTCCTGTTGCTGCAGGCACTTGCACAGCGTCCGGGCTTTGTCAAAAGCCGGGATCAGTTGATGGATGTGGCTTACGATGATCAGGTCTATGTGGATGACCGTACCATCGACAGCCATATCAAGCGTCTGCGCAAGAAAATGCGCGCGGCAGATTCTGAGTTTTCGGCAATCGAAACTTTGTATGGTATCGGGTACAGATACAACGAAGAATAGGCGCGGCCATCTACAAGGGGTAATGGGGTCCCGTGCGCGACACCGAGCAAGCCAATGAAACGCGCGACGGTGATGTCGTTCTTGGGGATGACTGGGTTATCCCCCAGGATCCCGAGTCTGCGGAGTTACGAGAGAAGCGCTCCCGCAGGAACCTGTTTTCTCTGCGCGGGTCACCTCTGGCCCGCAAGATCATCACCTTCAACCTGATTGCTCTCGTGATCCTGGTCACAGGTCTGCTTTATCTGGATGATTCGCGCTTCGAACAGGTGCAGCAGACGGCGCGGAACCTGATGGGTGACGCCCAACTGGTCAGCAATGTGTTCGAAACACAGCTACGCCAGGGTGTGGCGCAATCGACGCAGGATACCAGTCAGCTTGACGTCAAGGATACGTTGGGTGGTCTCAGCTTGCCCGAAGGGGGCGAGGTTTTTGTCTACGATGCCAGCGGTACGCTGATCGGCTGGACGCGGGGGGCGCCGCAAGCGTCGGACCTTCCCGTTCTATTGCGGCCCGACACCGAGATGCGGACTGGCGGGACTGTCATTAGCGACGCCTTGAATGCGGTTTGGACGGGATTGTCGCGCATATTCAACTGGTCGTCCGGCACCGAGGCCCCAACACTGGCGCAACAGGTGCAGTCAATCATTCCGCAAGCACTCATGGGGCAAACCCAGGTTCAGGCAGTACAGGATGATGCCGGGGATACGGTGATCGTGGCCGCCGCGCCGATCCTGTATGAAGGTGTCCCGGCGGGCGCCGTCGCAATGTCCGGCCCTGCGGGTGAGATCGATGCGCTGGCCCGGCGTGAACAGGAACGCATCCTTCAGATGTTTGTTGTTGCGCTGCTTGTCTCGATTGGCCTGAGCCTTGTTCTGGCCTCGACCATTGCCAACCCGCTGGCAGATCTCGCCTCGGCGGCCGAAATGGGTAAGGACCGGGGCACTGGCGTCAATCCGGGGCGTATTCGCATTCCGGACCTCAGCGCCCGACCGGATGAAATTGGCCGGCTGAGCCGCGCGCTGCGGGGCATGGTGACCGCGCTGTACAATCGCATTGATGCGAATGAACAATTCGCGGCGGATGTCGCGCATGAGATCAAGAACCCGCTGGCCAGCCTGCAATCCGCCGTCGGAACCCTGCGTATGGTCAAACGCGACGATCAGCGCGAGAAGCTGCTGGGCGTGATTGAACATGACGTAAAGCGGCTGGATCGCTTGGTCAGCGATATCTCGAACGCGTCGCGTCTGGATGCCGAACTGGTCAAAGAGGAAGAACAGCCGTTCGATCTGCTGAAGCTGCTGGGCAATATTGGCCAGTTTCTGGGCGAGGATGCCCGTGCACAGGGTATCGATTACATCACTGACCTGCCTGCCGATCCGATTGTGGTGAACGGGCTCGAGGCGCGTCTGGCGCAGGTTTTCGTCAACCTCATCACCAACGCGATTTCATTCTGCGAGGAAAGCGACGCCATCCGCGTCTGGGTGCGCAAGCGCGATAATCGTGTTCTCGTGGTGGTCGAAGATACAGGGCCGGGGATCCCCGAACAGGCCCTGACAAAGGTCTTCAAACGGTTCTATTCGCAGCGCCCGGCCGAGCATTTTGGCAACAATTCCGGCCTTGGTCTTGCGATCTCAAAGCAGATTGTCGAGGCACATGGCGGCGTGATCTGGGCTGAAAACATCCGCCCGACCGAGGCGGATGTCACCTCGGACCCGCTAGGCGCGCGCTTTGTCGTAGGGCTACCTGTCTGATCCAATGAAGATCCCATCCCTGAAAGATGCGGAAGACCGGGACAGTGCCTGCGTTCATGCCAGCTGTGTTGCCGTTGCCGACAAGGGACTTCTGATCGTCGGGGCCTCTGGTGCGGGCAAATCTTCTTTGGCGCTGCAGATGATGACACAGGGCGCAGTATTGGTTGCCGATGATCGAGTTGATCTTGGGATGGCACGAGATTGTATCATGGCCTCACCCAAACCTGAGATTGCCGGTTTGATCGAAGCCCGCGGGGTCGGCTTGCTGCGGGCGCAGAATACGCCGTCTGTTGCACTGCATTTCGTAGTGGATCTGGATCAGCAAGAGACGGCGCGCCTGCCTGATCTGATCACGGTGCCGCTGCTTAGGGGCACTGTGCCCTTGCTTCGGGGCGCTGCTGTGCCCAATTTGGCACCAGCCTTGCTGCAACTTCTTAGATTCGGACGCGTAGACCCGGAATGGCCGACGAAATGACATCGCAAAAGCGAACCGTTCTGGTGACAGGGCCGTCAGGCGCGGGTCGCTCGACCGCGATCCATGTGCTCGAGGATCTGGGCTTTGAGGCAATCGACAACCTGCCTATGGGGTTGCTGGCGCGTTTAATGGAAGGGGCAGAGGCTGACCGGCCCATGGCCCTTGGTATCGACGCGCGCAACCGGGATTTTTCGACCATTGGTTTTATCGAACTTGCCGAGAAGCTGGGCCGCATGCCTCAAGTGGATTTGACAGTCCTCTATCTGGATTGCAGCGATGATGTGTTGCTGAGGCGCTTTTCAGAAACGCGCAGGCGCCATCCGGTTGCCAAGGGTGCAGGCCCCGAAACCGGCGTTCGCCGCGAAAAAGAGCTGTTGGCCCCTATCCGAGAGATCGCGGATACCCTGATCGATACCAGCGGGTTAAACGTACACCAGCTGCGCGAAGAGGTTGAGCGCTGGTTCGCTCCCAAAGACGGTCGCCATCTCGCGGTCTCGATTGAATCGTTTTCCTACAAACGCGGTTTGCCGCGTGGATTGGATATGGTCTTCGACTGCCGGTTTCTGGCAAACCCCTATTGGCGACCTGAATTGCGGTCGGCAGATGGTCGAAACCCGGATGTCGCGCACTATGTCCAGTCGGATATGAACTATGCGCCGTTTTTTGACCGGATCATCGATCTGCTAAGTTTGCTGCTACCGGCGTTTCGCGCCGAGGGTAAAGCGCACCTGTCGGTGGCGTTTGGTTGCACCGGGGGGCAACACAGATCGGTGGCAATGGCCGAAGCGGTTGCAAAGGCCCTTGCAGAACAGGGCCAGCAGGTGGCAATTAGACACCGCGAAATGGAACGACGCGCGTTGAATGTGAGGCCGGATTGATCGGGATTGTAATCGTAGCGCATGGCGGTTTGGCTCAGGAATATCTGGCCGCCATGCAGCATGTGGTAGGCGCGCAACCGGGTTTGGCGGCGATTGCGATCGAAGCCGATCATGACCGCGAAGAGAAACAGGCCGAAATATGCCGCGCAGCGAATGAGGTTGATCTGGGCGATGGCGTTGTCATCGTGACCGATTTGTTCGGCGGCAGCCCCTCGAACCTCAGCCTCAAGGCCTGTGCGCCCCAGGATCGCCGAATCTTGTATGGCGCGAACCTGCCCATGCTGATCAAATTGGCCAAAAGCCGCCACCTGCCGGTGGCCGACGCAGTACGTCAGGCAATGGAGGCTGGACGCAAATACATCAATGCGCAAAATGTGACATTGGACTAAGACCGGACAGATTGAAATGACCAACCGAAGCTTGAAAATCATTAACGAAAAAGGCCTTCACGCCCGTGCCTCTGCCAAACTGGTCGAGGTTGTCGAGGGGTTTGATGCCAATGCCGAAGTCTCAAAGGATGGCCTTTCTGCATCCGGCGACAGCATCATGGGCCTTTTGATGTTGGCAGCCTCACGCGGAACGACTATTGACGTTCAGACTTCGGGGCCGGATGCTGAGGCATTGGCAGAAGCCTTGGAAGCGCTTGTGAATGACAAGTTCGGAGAAGGGTTCTAAGTCGCCCCACCGGGACAGGAAGAACGGGAAGACCAGGAATTGGCGGAAACAACGCACGAGACCAAGACAGGCCCGATTGTAAACAGGGCCGAGGATCAGGGCGAGATCTATGATCGCAGAACGCTGACCTATGCGAACTCGTTCGACGATGCCTGGACCGCGACCGCCATTCGCGCCATCGAATGGTGCACCGGCAAGCTGACCATTCTGAGGATGGTCAACAAATTCGAGAAAAAAAACGAGATGTATCGTGGACAGCGGTTCTGGAGCGGAGCGCTCAAGACCATGGGTATCACCCTTACAACGCCCGAAGACCAAATCGCGCGTATTCCCAAAACCGGTCCTGTTGTTGTCGTTGCCAATCACCCGCATGGCATGGTGGATGGTATGATTTTTGCAGAATTGATCGGGCGTGTTCGCAGTGACTACCGCATCCTGACACGTTCGGTTCTGACGGGCCTGGACGAGGCCGCAACGTCATTTATGATTCCGGTGCCTTTTCCGCATGACCCCGAAGCGCAGGCAAAAATGCTGGAAATGCGCAGCAAGGCGATGGACCACCTCAAGGATGGTGGCGTTGTCGCGCTGTTCCCCTCTGGCGTCGTGATGTCGTCTGACGATTGGTTCGGCCCGGCGATTGAGCGCGAGTGGAACGTTTTTACCGCCAAAATGATCCGCCGCTCGGGTGCGACGGTTGTTCCGATCTATTTCCCGGGTCGGAACTCACGGGCCTATCAGATCGCCAATAAACTGTCGCCGATCCTGCGCCAGGGATTGTTGCTGCATGAGATCGTCCGTTCCTGCAACAAGCCGCAATCCCCGGTCATCGGCGAACCGATCTCTGACGACGATATGCAGCTTCTGGAACGCGATCCGCGCGGGTTCATGGCGTGGCTCAGGGATCGCACCATGTCCTTGGGCATATTAGATAAACCCTGATCCACTCTTCATCTGGCCAGAAATATCCCGGGGGTAAGCCCGGATATCATCCGGGCGAGGGGGCTGGCCCCCTCAGCGTGTGGGTACGGGAACCTCACCGCGATAGTCATAAAATCCGCGATCCGTCTTGCGACCCAACCATCCGGCTTCGACATATTTTGTCAGCAAGGGGCAGGGGCGATACTTGGTATCCGCCAACCCGTCATGCAGCACATTCATGATCGCCAGGCAGGTATCCAACCCGATGAAATCCGCCAATTCCAAAGGTCCCATCGGATGGTTCGCGCCCAGCTTCATGGATTGGTCAATGGACTGAACGTTCCCCACGCCTTCGTATAGCGTGTACACCGCCTCATTGATCATGGGCATCAGGATGCGGTTGACGATAAAGGCAGGGAAATCCTCGGCGCTTGCGGCGGTTTTGCCCAGACGGTCCACCACTGTCTTGCAGGCGGCATAGGTCGGCTCGTCGGTTGCGATCCCTCTGATCAATTCGACCAGTTGCATCACAGGAACCGGGTTCATGAAGTGAAACCCCATGAACCGCTCTGGCCGATCTGTCCGGCTGGCCAGCCGCGTGATTGAGATCGACGAGGTGTTCGACGTGAGGATCGTATGTGGCAGCAGATGCGGTTGCAGGTCTTCGAAAATGGCCTGTTTGATCGTCTCGCGCTCGGTTGCGGCCTCAATGACCAGATCGGTCTGGCCCAGCCGCGGCAGTTCCAGCGTTGTCGTGATCCGCTGTAGCGCAGCCTGCATCGCCTCGTCGCTGATCTTCCCGCGTGAGGCCTGACGCGCCAGGTTGCCCTGGATTGTGCTGACCGCCCGGTCCAGCGCATCCTGACTGACATCGTTCAGCAGGACATCATAATCCGCCAATGCCAGCACATGGGCAATACCGTTGCCCATTTGACCTGCGCCTATAACTCCGACTGATTTTACATCCATGTTCTGCTGCCTTTGCCCTGCGCGTTACGGGCGACAGTATCGGCAGTACGGGGTGGGCGGCAAGGGGCAGGGGTGGCCGCAATTCGCTTCAAATGCGCACATTAGGAAAATCTCAACATCTGGGGCTTCAAGATGGCAGTCGGGTGAAAAATGGGTGAGTGAGATGAGCTATCATCAGGCAGGCTCCGGCGTGGCCGGGGGCGAATTATGTCAGTATTCTGGGTCGAAACTGTGGTTTCGCGGTCCTGCCAAGGCGCTGGATGGCCCCTATGTGGCCTGTGTCGGCATGGATGAAACCTTTGGGCGATTTGTCGAGCAACCGTATCCTGCTGTTCTTCAAGACAAGATGCGGAAGACATGCGTCAACCTGGGCAGCCTGTTTTCGGGTGTCGATGCCATTCTAGCCGACGACGGTTTGCTGAAGCTGATCAATGGCGGCCAGGTATGTGTTCTGCAACTGCCCGAGGTTCATGGCCAATCGAATCAATTCTACCGCGTGCACCCTCGCCGCAATGACCGCTTTCTTGCGCCTACGTCAGACCTTTTGGCGTTGTATCCTGAGATTGATTTTACCGAGATCAATTTTGTACGCCATTTGCTGAACCGGCTTCAAGCCAATCAGGATGCCCGATTCGAGATTGTCGCGCAGGAGCTGCAAGAAGGTTGGGTGAAGGCGATGAAAACCCTGCTGCAAAACATCCAAATTCCGGTTCTTCTGCTGAACCTCAAAGTGGGTCGGGTACAGCCTTTCGAGGATGCCATGATACAGATCAGCGATGCGATGGTGGGTCAACTCAGGCCATTTGCAGCGAAAGTGGTCGAAGCCGAGGCCGCCGTATCGGGCGCGTCTGAGACGCTTGAGGATATGCTGTTTGGCACGTTGCAACAGCCGATGGCCGAACACATGATTGGCCCCGCCGCACATCGCGCCATTGCGGATGCAATCTTGCCGGATCTCAGAGATCTGAACGACTAAGGCCCGCCTGTTGGCGGGCCTTTCGACGGTCTTCTAAAAAACCAGTCTGTTAGATCAGCCGAGTTTTTCGGTTAGCTCAGGCACCGCCTGGAACAGGTCGGCAACCAGACCGAAGTCGGCAACCTGGAAGATCGGCGCTTCTTCGTCTTTGTTGATTGCAACGATGACCTTTGAGTCTTTCATCCCCGCCAAGTGCTGGATCGCACCCGAGATGCCAACAGCGACATAAAGGTCCGGGGCAACCACCTTACCGGTCTGACCCACCTGCCAGTCGTTCGGAGCGTAGCCAGAGTCCACGGCGGCGCGCGACGCGCCAACAGCGGCGCCCAGCTTGTCGGCCAGTTTCTCGATCAGTGCAAAGTCCTCTTCCGAGCCGACACCACGGCCGCCCGAGACAACAACGCCAGCCGAGGTCAGCTCGGGGCGGTCGCTTTCGGCAACCTTGTCTTCAACCCACGAGGACAGGCCTTCGGAACCCGGAACCGAGATGGTCTCAACCGGAGCCGAGCCACCTTCGCCTGCCGCGTCGAAGCTTGCAGTCCGCAGAGTGACGACTTTCTTGGCGTCGTTCGACTTTACAGTCTGGATCGCGTTGCCCGCGTAGATCGGACGTTCGAAGGTCGAGCCGTCAACCACGCCCGACGCATCCGAAATCACCATCACGTCCAGCAGCGCAGCAACGCGCGGCATTACGTTCTTGGCGTCGGTGGTCGCAGGGGCGACGATATGCTCGTAGCCATCGGCCAGCGACACGATCAGCGCTGCGGTCGATTCCGCCAGGCGGTGACCCAGCGATTCGTCTTCAGCCACCAGAACCTTGGACACACCGTCGATTTTGGCGGCGGCCTCACCTGCAGCAGCGGCAGACCCACCTGCGGCCAGAACGGTCACGTCACCCAGCGCTTTCGCCGCGTTGACGGCCTTGGCAGTGGCGTCCATCGACAGCTCACCATTGTTAACTTCTGCCAGAAGAAGAACAGCCATTACACAGCCCCCGCTTCTTTGAGTTTCTCGACCAGCTCGTCGACCGAGCCCACAACGATACCAGCAGCACGTGCCGGCGGCTCTTCGGTTTTGACGATTTCCAGACGCGGCGTGACATCGACCCCGTAGTCGGCGGCCGTTTTCTCATCCAGCGGCTTTTTCTTCGCCTTCATGATGTTGGGCAGCGATGCATAGCGCGGTTCGTTCAGGCGCAGGTCAACGGTCACGATGGTCGGCATCTTGACGTTGATGGTCTGCAGGCCGCCATCCACCTCGCGGGTGATCTTGGCGCTGTCGCCTTCGATGTCTACTTCCGACGCAAAGGTGCCTTGGCTCCAGCCCAGCAGGGCTGACAACATCTGACCCGTGGCGTTCATGTCGTTGTCGATGGCCTGCTTGCCCGCTAGAACCAGACCGGGCTGCTCTTCCTCGACCACTTTGGCCAAGATCTTCGCAACGGCCAATGGCTCGATATCGGTGTGCACATCATCTGCGGCAACAACCAGAATTGCACGGTCGGCACCCATAGCCAGAGCGGTCCGCAGGGTTTCCTGCGCCTGCTTGACGCCGATCGAAACGGCGACGACCTCATCAGCCTTGCCCGCTTCTTTCAGTCGGATCGCCTCTTCCACGGCGATCTCGTCGAACGGGTTCATCGACATTTTGACATTGGCGAGATCAACACCGCTACCGTCCGCTTTGACGCGGACCTTCACATTATAGTCAATCACGCGCTTGACAGGCACGAGTACCTTCATTTTGCGCTTTCTCCTCACAAAAACGGCAAGCCGCAATGCGACTCCACCAATGCTCTCGGACGACTGAATAACGTCTCATCTCGGGCGACAACAGGGCAAAATCGTCACGTCATAAGCTTGGGACGTCGCGTTTTGATTTTTTTGACGCCACGGCGCGAAACTTTGTTGCGGATAGACGCGGCTGATTTGCGGACGCATCAGTCAACAGTTCGTACTCGCCCTTCGGTCCGGGGCTCCGCCCTTCCGGTCGCCAGGGTGTCCACTGGACACCGCGCCGCTTGTCAGCGGTTCGCGCCCGGAACCCACAAGACGTCGTCTTTGCCGTTGTTGTTGGCACAGCGCGCCGCCACAAAAAACCAGTCGCTGAGACGGTTGAGGTATTTGACGGCGACCTCGTTCACCGGCTCCATATTTGTCAGCTCGACCGCAAGGCGTTCGGCCCGACGGGACACGGTGCGGCAGACGTGCAGATGAGCGGCCAGACGTGAGCCGCCCGGCAGGATGAAACTGCGCAGTGGTTCAAGGTCTGTGTTCATCGCATCAATCTCGGCCTCAAGACGGTCGATCTGAGCCGGGGCGATGCGTAGGGGTGGGTAGTCTGCCTCGGCATCTTTTTCCATGTCAGGGCGGCAGAAATCGGCCCCCAGATCGAACAGATCGTTCTGAATGCGTGCCAAGGCCGCATCGGTTTCACCACCGGCCTCTGTGCGTGCTACGCCCACGAAGGAGTTCAACTCATCTACAGTGCCATAGGCGGCCACCCGGCCAGAGTATTTCGCGACCCGCTCACCATTGCCGAGGGCGGTTTTTCCGTCATCTCCGGTTCGTGTGTAGATTTTGTTCAGTACAACCATTTAAGACGCCCCCTGTCCTCTGAGATAGACGTAGAGCAGGATCAGCAATACGGCAATGAACTGAAACAGGATGCGCAGCTGCATCATCTTGTTGCTTTTCTTCGCAGCCGCCATGCCGCCTTTGCCGAAGTTGGAAATGCCGATCGCCAACACGACCACCACTGACGCCATTGCCAGAAGCAAAACGACCATCAAAAGGTCCATGAGGATTCACCGTCTGCGTTTTTTGTTTCGTTTGGCCTGATCTAGCCCCGATACCCGAAAAAGCGAACCGGTAATTTCGTCTCAGATGTCAGATAGAATGCGGTCAATCGCCTTTGTGGGCAATATCCGGCGCAGATAACCGGCAATATAGGTGGGTGTGGTGACATAGTACCGCGCTTTAGGTCTTCGCGCCTCGACCGCATGGACCAGCTTGGCCGTGACTGCCGAGGCGGGCAGTTCGAACTTGTCGGGCCCCGAGCTTTCATACAATCGCTTCAGCAGCGAATGCTCATATTTCTCGCGCAGGGCCGAGCTTTCCCAATCAATGAACCTTTCGAATAACGGGATGGCCTTTTCACGCAGCTTTGACGTGATCGGGCCCGGTTCGATGAGGATCACGCGGATATTGGTGTCCTTGAGCTCCAGACGCATCGTGTCGCTAAGCCCTTCGATGGCATATTTCGTCGCCACATAGGCGCCCCGCCATGGAAATGCCACCAACCCAAGTACAGATGAACATTGAACAATCCGGCCATGCCCTTGTTCTCGCATGACGGGAATGACCTGCCGCGTCAGCTCGTGCCAGCCAAAGAAATTGGCTTCAAAGATGTGGCGCAACCCGTCTGTGGGTACATCTTCGACCGCACCGGGCAGGCCATGGGCGCCATTGTTGAACAAGGCATCCAGCGTGCCACCGGTGGCCTGCAGAACTTCGGTCAATCCGGCCTTGATACTGTCCGCAACCGCATAGTCGATTCGCGGGCTTTCAAACCCTTGAGCGCGCAACCGGTCACAATCACGCTGCTGTCGGCACGAGGCAAACACCCGCCAGCCCTGCGCACGCATGCCGTGTGCCGCATCAAGCCCGATACCCGAAGAACAACCTGTGATGAGAATCGATTTTTGCATAAGTATCCCACACCAACCTTTGCCCAATAGCTATGGTCAGCATTGGGGCAGGACAATGACGCTGACCCTCAGTTTGATGTTTTTTGGATAAGCGATGCCGAAATCCATCCGACCTGTTGCCCGGGCAGCACGCGCAGGCGCAGCCAGCCGGTGCCCGAGTCGCTCAGAACTTCGACCTGCTGGCCGATCCGGGCTTTGCCGATGATCGGATAGATCGTACCAGGCCCATCGCGCATGTTCACGCGGGTGCCCGAAATCTCTCGGATGTCCTTCTCCGGTGTGGTTAAAGCAGGCACGCCCACGGTTTCAGGATCGGCATCTGTGGTCACCTCTTGAAGTGAGGTAACACCGTCTTCAAGCGATGCGAGCGCAAGCGACACCGTCTGATCTTCGAACAAAGACGGGTTGGTCTGCAGGCCAGCGGCCACCTGTGCCAGCATGGCCTTGGTTTCTTCTTCGGCCAGGGCTGGCTCGGGCTCCGCAAGTGGCTCAAGCGTTGGTGCAGGTCGATCCGACGGGGCGGTTTCGAAGCTGACCTGAGTCACTAATTCCTCCACCGGAGCAGCGGCCACGGGCTTGGAGGTGGGCTTGAAAGCTTCGGCCATACGTTGCGGATTGTCGGCGCGCAGGCCGCGCGGTTCGAAATCCGGGCCTCCGCTCATCACGTAAAAGGTCCAGCCGAGTGCGGCAAATGTAATAAGAATAAGGCGCGTCATGGCGCATCCCCCAAAATCAATCGTTACAACAACAAAAAGGCAGCATTCATTTATTGTCGGAATGGTAACATATTTTGATGGATGAGTCGAAAATCGGGGGAAAACACAGGCTTGCCTCCCCCTGTTGCAAAAAGCACGACTTGTCCCCAGCAAAATGGGCCATGCTTGCTTTACCCAGCCGCGCTTGCGTCGTATCACATCATCTATGAATGACACGATCGACGACCCCAATATGGAGACCCCTGAGACTGGGGGCGAGGTGGCAGAACCTCTGCGCCGTGCAATCGGTGAACGCTACCTAACCTATGCGCTGTCCACCATCATGCACCGGGCTTTGCCGGATGCACGGGACGGGCTGAAGCCGGTTCATAGGCGAATCCTCTATGCCATGCGCGAGCTGCGACTCAGTGCAGCTGGAGGTTTCAGGAAATCGGCGAAGATTTCGGGCGACGTGATGGGTAACTACCACCCGCATGGTGACGCTGCGATTTATGACGCGATGGCACGCCTGGCACAGGATTTCAACGTGCGCTACCCGCTGGTCGACGGGCAGGGGAACTTTGGCAATATCGACGGCGATAACCCGGCGGCCTCACGTTACACTGAGGCGCGCATGACCATCGTGGCCGAGGCGCTGCTTGAGGGTCTAAACGAAGACGCCGTTGATTTCCGCGACAATTATGATGGCACGCTGACCGAGCCGATCGTGTTGCCCGCGCAGTTTCCGAACCTGCTGGCCAACGGTGCCAGCGGTATCGCGGTCGGCATGGCGACCAATATCCCGCCGCATAATATTTCCGAGCTGTGCGACGCCTGTTTACATCTGATCAAAACGCCGGATGCGCGCGACGATACGCTTTTGAACTATGTGCCCGGTCCGGATTTCCCGACTGGCGGTGTGATCGTTGAGCCGCCCGAGAACATAGCGCAAGCCTATCGCACCGGGCGCGGGTCCTTCCGTTTGCGTTGTAAATTTGAGGTCGAGGATCTGGGCCGTGGCCAATGGCAGATTGTCGTCACCGAAATCCCCTATCAAGTTCAGAAATCCAAGCTGATCGAGAAGATCGCGGAACTGATCCAGACCAAGAAAATCCCGATCCTTGCCGATGTCCGCGACGAATCTGCCGATGATATCCGCCTGATCCTTGAGCCGCGTTCCAAAAACGTGGATCCCGAGGTGCTGATGGGCATGCTCTATCGCAACTCTGACCTTGAGGTGCGGTTCAGCCTGAACATGAACGTATTGATCGACGGGGTCACACCCAAGGTCTGCTCGATGAAGGAGGTGCTGCGCGCCTTCCTCGATCACCGACAAGAGGTACTGCTGCGCCGCTCGCGCCACCGTTTGGGCAAGATCGACCACCGTTTGGAGGTATTGGAAGGCTTTATCGTCGCGTTCCTGAACCTCGACCGCGTGATCGATATCATCCGTTATGACGACGACCCCAAAGCGGCGCTGATGCGCGAGGATTGGGGCATAGATCACGTCCGCGCCACAGACGAATCGGATTACGTCACGCCCAAACCGGGTGAGGGCGAGCTGTCTGAGGTTCAGGTAGACGCGATCCTCAACATGCGCCTGCGCTCTTTGCGCCGTCTGGAAGAGATGGAACTGGTCCGCGAGCGTGACGAGTTGATGCTGGAACGCGCCAATCTCGAAGACCTGCTGGCAGATGAAGGCCTGCAATGGGCCAAGATCGCCGAACAGCTGAAAGAGACCAAGAAAACCTTCGGCAAAGACTACGAAGGTGGTGCCCGCCGGACCCAGTTTGCCGAAGCGGGGCAGGTTGAGGAAGTCCCGCTGGAGGCGATGATCGACAAGGAGCCGATCACGGTCGTCTGCTCTCAGATGGGCTGGATTCGCGCAATGACGGGCCATATCGACCTCAACCGCGAATTGAAGTTCAAGGACGGCGATGGCCCTCGGTTCATTTTCCACGCTGAGACCACCGACCGACTGCTGGTGTTTGCGTCAAACGGGCGGTTCTACACGGTTAGCGCAGCGAACTTGCCGGGTGGACGGGGTATGGGCGAACCGCTGCGCCTGATGGTCGACCTGCCGAACGAAGCGCAGATCATCGACATCTTGATCCACAAGCCAGGGCGCAAGCTGCTGGTGGCCTCGGACGCTGGCAACGGGTTCATGGTGCCCGAGGATGACGTGCTGGCCCAAACTCGAAACGGTAAACAGGTGCTGAACGTCAAGGATGACGAGACGGCGATGATCTGTAAGCCAATCGCAGGCGACCACGTGGCCGTGGTGTCCCAGAACGGCAAGTTTCTTGTCTTTCCGACCGAAGACCTGCCCGAGATGACACGCGGCAAAGGTGTGCGTCTGCAGAAGTACAACATGGCGCGCGGGCGTCAGGGGACGTTGGAACTGGATGGCGGCCTGTCCGACATCACCACCTTCAACTGGGAGGAAGGCCTCAAATGGTCCATGGGCGGCGACAAGACCCGACACGAGGCGGATATGTCCCAATGGCTGGCCAAACGCGCCAGTGTTGGCAAAAAGCCGCCCTACGGGTTCCCGCGCGACTATAAATTCTCGTGATCAAAGGGCCCGCACGGGTGAAATTCTGCCGATGCGGCTTGGCACAGCCTGTATTGGTGCGCTAAGTCAAAAGAAAAACAGGCCTATCGAGACGAGACATGTTGCGCATTCTGACACTGATCACCGGATTGGCCCTGATGGGCGCCTGTACGCAGACTCAGGTTTACGAAGAACCCGAGTCGCTGGGTGAATTCAAGCTGCGGGTGAACTATGCCTTTGCCGAAAAGGCGAAGCAGGGCCCCGTCTCGCGCGATGCGACCCCGAAGGAATGGGAAGATGCTATCCAGAACGCGGTTAACATCCGGCTGGGGCGCTATGAAGGGGCGCAAGAATATGACATCGGCATCAGCCTCGAAGGCTATATGCTGGCCCCTCCCGGTGTTCCCGTCATTTATAATCCCAAAAGCACTGCGATTGTTTTGGTAAACGTTTATGACGTAAAAAAGAAAGAGTTTCTGGCCAAGGCCAAACAGTTCCAAGTGCTGGAAGACACGACTGGTGAAAGCGCCTTTGCCGGTTCAGGGCGCACCCGAACCAAAGAAGAGCAAATGAGTGGTCTGGCCCTCAAAGTTGCTGACCGTGTCGAAGAATGGCTGGCCGAGGAACACAACAACAATGGCTGGTTTGACAAGCGGCCAGAGCTGATCCAACCGCTTGACTCAAGCGAACTGGTGCAAAATCCGGCCTGAGCCTGGCTTTTCCCCAAGGATGCGCTTGATTTTCCCCCCTGAACCAAATATCTCGCGCGCGCAGATGTAACCACGGGACCAAGGGTCCCCCAAAATGCAAAAGGGCGCCTGAGGAATGGCAAAGGAAAAGTTTGAGCGTACAAAACCGCACGTCAACATTGGCACGATTGGGCATGTTGACCACGGCAAGACGACGCTGACCGCAGCAATCACCAAGTATTTTGGTGACTTCAAAGC